>OMZQ01000002.1 GCA_900315595.1 uncultured Eubacteriales bacterium
GATTTCTCGACAATTTCAAGTATAACATGTGGAGTTCCGTGGCGCTTTATTTTTTCACGCTTTTTGCCCTTTCCTACCCACACTTATTAGGGAAGAGCCTCTTATCTTTACGCTTTTCAGAACGGTCTTGGAGCCACCGACCAATAAGGACCGCAGCGATAGGAATGACAATAAGTGCAATCAAATTGAGAATATCTTTAGTTTCCATGCTTTTCCTCCTGATCCGGCACGAATTCCATGATATCGTCTATCGTGCAGTTGAGCGTCTCGCAGATCTTGCCTAAGACCTCGGTGGAGACGTCCTTCCCCTGAGAAAGCTTGCTTAATGCGTAATGAGTGATCTTGGCTTCACGCTCAAGGTCGCTCTTTTTCATATCTTTATCAATGAGCAGCTTCCAGAGCTTTTTAAAGCTAACGGCCATGTTTCACCCTCCTTGGTCAGAGTTTATAAAATCGCAATGATATTATAGCGGAATACTCGCCAATTTTCAACTGAAATTGATGATTTTCGTATATAATATCCGGCTTTTTTCGATCTGGCAGCTTGAACCACGTACCTAACCGATGCGTGGTTTTTCATGGGCGTACCGATGATGGACACTTTTCCGGGCGACGGCGCTCCGCTCGAGAGCCTTCTGGATGGGTAGGATCAGCGCCAAAATATGAAAAGTGTGTTTTTCAGACTTGTTTTTCTGTTGAAAAGTGTGCATCGCTGCCTTTGTGCCCGAAAACACACTGAATATTCACCGATAATCCGAGGATCTGTCCGCTCGATAGTTATTAAAATGTCTGTTTTAAGTCGTATTAGTGCAAAAAGAAGAAGCCAGTCCTATGAGATGGAGAAAAGCCTTCGATTTGGCAAGCATCAACCTACGCCTTGGGAGAGTTCCCTGCCGTCAAGTCTGTAAATCTGATTGTTACACATTGGTGCTTTCTGCCGTGCTGCGGTAGTATGAAGGCGAAGAAAGAAACCACCACCGTAAACATGAAGGAGACACGATATGGAAAACAGATTTGCAGCGGCGCGGAGACGGTATCTGCGCACACACATGGACGGGATCTACACAGGAATGCTGCTGACGGGAACGCTTGAGCCGCATCTCAAGGAGATCGGCGAGTCGGCACAGGCCATGTTCGACCGGATCGTGGAGCAAATGAAGAAGGCCGAAGGCGTCACAGAGCAGCTAAAGGCCGCCGATCAGATGGAATGGGTTGGTCGGATGAACAATATCCGGCAGCGGGCCGAGGAGGTCGTCCTCTCTGAGCTGGTCTACTGCTGAGGTGCGGTCATGCTCGGGCGAAGGAATAGAGATCGGGTTCTGGTACTCTGCACCGCTGAACGCCGGCTTCTGACAGGCGCACTACTGTCCTTTCGGAACAAGCTGCTGGCCGGCGGCAAGCCTACAGAGGACGTGAACGAGCTGCTGATCCGGCTGATGAGGTAAAAACTGAATAATACCAAAAGAGCGTCTGCTTCTGAAAAGAGGCAGGCGCTCTTTTTGCGCTTTGAGCCGTGAAACTCCACTTATTTGTGACTTTTCTGAGAATTTTCAAAAATCAATGTCGTTTTTCGGCCTCCGATGTTGCGGTAAGAGAGTTGAGGGACTTTTCGAAAAAACGCAATTCGATGTCGTTTTCGAGGCCTCTCATGTGGCTGTTAAGTAGTAGAGGAAAAGTTTTCGATGCCGTGTTTACTTTTTTGCTTTGGATGTTGCGGTACAGGAGTAGGGAAAGGTTTTTAAAAAGCGAGAAATAGAATGTCGTTTTTTAGCCCTCCATGTTGCTGTAAGGGAATGGAGAGGCCAAGCAAATACAGGCTCCCGATACGAGCAAACAGGACGCTCCGAAAATATTTTCAAGAAATCTCAAAAAAAATGTCGTTTTGGAGGCTCGAAGGTTGCGGTAGGGGTGTGGGAGGAGATTTTGCGAGAAATTGGCTCCGTTTTGGCGCCAGATGTGAGAAGGCACCGGCAGTTGGCTCCGTTTTGGCGCCAAAAAGCTAAGGCGAAAGCAGGTTTTAGTCGAGCGGCATCATTTTTGATGCCACCTTCAAAGAGCAAATCGGGCTGCGGCATCAAAATTGATGCCATAAAAGAAAATTTTCCGGGACACCCATAAAAATACCCGCTCTCATTCCTTACTTAGTGAGGAGGTGATGTACGCCGCCGAATAGAGCGGATAAATCTTTCGCCGATAACCCCCATAAAGACAGGCTCCCATCGCTTAACTAGTGAAGAGATATTTTGAAAATTGCAGCCATCAAAAAAACTTTCGCCTGATCTTAATTTTTCCGCTTTCCCGTGATCTACCCCTTGAGGGAAGTTTTTTTCCGGTAGCACCCGTAAAAACGGTGCTTCCCATTCCTAAGTTAGTGAGGGGACTCAAAAAAACTACTGCAAGGCTTAATTTTTCGCCTTTCTCGTGACCTACCACTTGAGGGACAAATTTTTCCGGCGACACCCATAAAATCGACCCTTTCCACTCATCCCTTAGTGAGGGGATATATCGAAAAATGGCGATCACAAGAAAAATTTTCTCCATGGCTTAATTTTTCCGCTTTCCCGCGATCTACCACTTGAGAGAGAAAAAGTTTTCTCCGGCACCCTGAAAAAAGGCCGCTCAAATGGCTTAACTAGTGGAGGGGTGCCTCAGGAGCATCCGATTTCCCTCACCCGACAAGGAGGTGATAACGAATCGACAACTGAATAGCCGTCATCGGGAAAAAGAATTTCGGCAAGCACCTTCCAAAGCACCCCTCTGAACTTACTAGCTAGTGAAGGGATCTTTCCCCACATTGCACCTTGACAACTGAATAGCCGTCACCAAAAGAGATATGACTCTGCGAAGACATGAGCGGAGCGACGCTGCGGAGAACCCGGAGCAGGTACAGAAAAACCGTATCGGGAGGACGGCGCTGAAACCCAATCAAAACAGACTTACCAGCTAAAAAGAAAGAAGGTGAAACACATGAACAAGATTCAACTGATCGACGCGGAGACGCTGTACTACAAGCCGCTGGCGCACCCGAGGATGCTGATTGACGGCATCCTCGCCGACGGGCTGGCGGTCATGGCCGGCGACTCCAAGATCGGCAAGAGCTGGATGGTCCTCTGGCTCTGCCTGCAGATCAGCAAGGGCGAGCCGGTATGGGGCATCCCCACCCGGAAAACCGACGTGGTCTACCTTGCGCTGGAGGACCGGGATTGGCGCATCCAGCAGCGGATGCAGGAGTTGACCGAAGCGCCGCCGGAGAACCTGCATTTCGGCTTCTCCTGCGGTCAGCTGGGCTCTGAGCTGGAAAGCCAGATCGAGGCCGTGCTGCAGGATTACCCCTCCACGGGGCTGATCTTCATCGACACGCTGCAGATGATCCGGGACAACGTCTCCGGGAAGGTCAACGCCTACGCCCAGGACTACCGGGATCTGTCTTCCCTGAAGAAGATCGCCGACAATCACGGCATCTGCATCTTTCTGGTGCACCACACCCGCAAGGATCGGGACAGCAGCAATATCTTCAACGATATGACCGGCTCCACCGGCATCATGGGCGTGGCGGACACGGTGATGATCCTCCGTAAGGAGGAGCGCTTCGGCGACGCTGCCGCCCTCTGCATCACCGGGCGCGACGTGGAGGAAAAGAAGCTGAAAATGCAGATGTGCGGCGTCCGCTGGGAGATCACTGAGGAGCTCAATGCCGACGACCTGCGCCGGGAGCGGATCCCCGATTTCGTGTACGAGGTGGTGGAGTTCCTTTTTGAGCACAGTAAATTCCAGGGCACCGCCACCGAGCTGCTGGCCGCCGTGGGCAACACCGAGCTGAAGCCCAACATTGCCAGCAAGTATCTGACGCGGTATTACAGCGAGGTTTTCCTCCCCATGGGGATTAGCTACGAGTACCGCAAAACGGCGGCGGCGCGGCTGATCATCCTGGAGCTGCATGACGGTGCTGACGGTCATGACGGTGCTTCCGGGAGCGAGGGGCTTGCGTCACGGCAGGCTGAGAATGACGGTAACGCCCCGCTTCCCCTTTTACCGTCACAGCCGTCATCTGCGTCACAGAGGGAGGTAAACGAGGATGAAGTATCGCAGTGCTGAAATCCCCGTGGCTATACGCAGGCTTTTTATCCGTAAGGGTAACGAGCATGGGATTTGTATAGCCGTCCGGCTCCCAATTCCCCCGTATCCGCCGATACGAAAGGGGCTCGCCCCTGTAACCCCGCTTAAAGGAGGTGAATGCTATGCGCAATCGCACGGAGGAAATCAATGTGCGCGTCTTTAAGACCGAGAAGAATCTGATCCGCAGGAAGGCGCGGAAATGCGGCATGAACATGTCGGAATATCTCCGCACCCTGGGGACGGACACGGTGGTCAGAGAGGCGCCCAAGGAAGAGCTGATGCAGGCCTACCGGAAGCTGACGCGGCTGCACGACGGCATCCGCTACGAGGTCTCCATGGCGGCGTTCAGCGACGCGCTGACGGAGATCGAGGATCTGCTTTTGCAGGCCTATCACGGAGAGGAGGACGATGCCGATGGCGGTGACGAAGATCTGGACGATCCATGACAGCGTTTCCCGCGTGGTGGACTACTGCAGCAACCCGGAAAAGACCCGGCTGACGGATCTGGAGCAGGTGCTGATCTACGCCGCCAACAAGGCCAAGACACTGGACGAGGGCGAGCAGAGCTACGCCGTCACCGGGATCAACTGCCGCGCAGAAACGGCGGCGCAGGAGATGTCCGCCACCCAGCGGCGCTTCGGCAAGACCGGCGGCAACGTGGCCTATCACGCCTACCAGTCCTTCAAGACCAGCGAGGTATCGGCGGCGGAGTGTCATCGGATCGGGCTGGAGACCGCCCGGCGGCTCTGGGGCGACAGCTACCAGGTGCTGGTGGCGACCCACTTCAACACGGGCACCTATCACAACCATTTTGTCGTGAACTCCGTGGGCATGTGGGACGGGCGCAAGCTGGAGGCCAAATACGGCGTCTACTACGCTCTGCGTGCCATGTCGGACCGCATCTGCAAGGAGCACGGTCTGTCGGTGGTGCAGAATCCGCAGCGGCACAAGACGACGCGCTCGGTCTATTTCGCTGAGAAGAACGGCGAGCCCACCCGCTTCAATCTGATGCGCGAGGCGCTGGACAAGGCACTGTCCCTGTGCAGCAGCTGGTCGGAGATGACCACGGTGCTCCGTAAGCTGGGCTACGAGTTCGAGTGCGGCCCGACCCACAAATACGCCACGATCCGGCCCTTCCGCTCCAAAAAATGCACCCGCACCTTCCGTCTGGGCCCCGCCTACGAAAAGGAGGCCATGCGGGAGCGGCTGCTGGAACACCAACGGGACTACCGGGTGACACAGAGCTATTACGCCTTTCTGAAGCCCTATTCCAAAAGCTACGCAAGAGAAAACCCGCCCACGGAGGCGTACTACCGCAAGCGGGATTTCTACTGCAAGGCGCCGCATATTACCGGATACGTCAGCTTCTTCCGGGCCATCGCTATCGTGCTGGGCGTCGCGCCCATGTACGAAAAGGAGTACCAAAAGCCGCTGTCGGCGGAGTGCCGGGAGGCCTGCCGCCGATTGGACCGGTACACGGCTGAAATGACGCTGGTGGAGCAGGAGCATCTGGAGACGCCGCAGGATCTGCAGCGCTATATTTCCCGAATCAACGCAGAAATCGACGAGGTGACCGAAACCCGCAGCAAGGTCCGCAACAGGCAGAGAAACTGCACCGACCCGGAGCGTATGGCGGAGCTCAAAAAGCAGTGTGCCGCCTGCACCACGGTACTGACCGATCTGCGGAAGAAAAAGAAAACAGCCTGCGCAATCATCGAGGACCACCCGAAGCTCCGGGAGCTTCTGGAGAGTGAATTTGAGGTGCGGCTGGAGAACGACCCCTATCTCTCGGAGCGAGAGAAAAGCGCCTTGCGGCAGCAGACCGCTCCGATGAGAGAAGAAAAACAGTATGAACGCTAAAAACAGCAGAAAGAGAGATGATGAAATTGAAAAACCAAACCATTGATTTGGGTCTGAGCGGCTATGACGAGCTGTTCATGACCGAGCAGGAACGGGCGGACACCCGCAAGCCCAAGGTGGAGGAGCTTCCGCTGACCGAGCTGACGCCCTTCAAGAACCACCCCTTCAAGGTGAAAAACGACGCGGAGATGGCTGAGCTGATGAAAAGCATTGCCGACGCCGGCGTGCTGTCTCCCGCCCTGGCGCGGCCCAGGGAGGGCGGCGGGTACGAGCTGATTTCCGGTCATCGGCGGCTTGCCGCCTGCAAGGCGCTGGGGATGGACACCATGCCGGTGATCATCCGCAAGCTGACCGACGAGGAGGCCGTCATTACCATGGTGGACAGCAACCTGCAGCGGGAGCACATTCTGCCGTCGGAAAAGGCCTTCGCGTACAAGATGAAAATGGATGCCTTGCGGCACCAAGGAAAGACTTTGGGCCAAGATGGCCCAAAGTGGTCTGTATCCGAAATCGCAGAAAACACTTCGGATAGTGAGCGGCAGGTCAAACGCTATATCCGCCTCACGAACCTGATCCCCGAGATCCTCCAGATGGTGGATGACGGAAAGATTGCCCTGACTCCGGCGGTGGAGCTGTCGTACCTGCAGCCGTCCGAGCAGGAAACACTCTTCTCCGTGATGGACTGCGACGAGGTGACGCCGTCGCTGTCCCAGGCTCAGCGGTTGCGACGCATGAGCGAGGAGCAGAGGTTTACTGACAGTGCAGTGATACAGCTCATGTCCGAAGTCAAGGGCAATCAAGTGGAATATGTAAGGGTGCCGGTGGACAAGCTCCGCAGCTACTTCCGCCCGGATACCTCTATGAAACAGATGACCGAGACGCTTGTCAAGGCTATGGAATTTTACAACAAACATTTGGGGCGTCAGCGCCAGGACCGTGACGCCCGCTGAAAGGAGATTTTACTATGAAAGAAGAAATCAAATTTGATTTGAACACTGAACGGATGGAAGATTTGGACTTTATGATCGACGAGTTCTCTGAAAGAGGTTGTGTGCTGGTAGACGATCTCTTCGCTGACCTGATCGCGGAATACTATGGCAACAACGATCTGAGCGATGGCCGCATGATGGTTGAGTTCACAGATGAGGAGGGTCATTCTCTGTCGTTTATTTTGAGCCAAACTGAAATTCACTATGTGCTCCACATGATCGACAGGAAGCTATACACCTATTCGCGTGACGACGGAGGAGGTGGTTTCGATGACAAAGACTGAGTTGCAGGCCTTGTATGAGGTGATGTTCACGGACTACCCCGACATCGTAAACGTCGCCCAGGTCCAGTCCATGCTGAAGATCAGCCGCCATCTGGCCTATGAGCTGATCGGCGACGGGTATATCCCCGGCATGAAGATCGGAAACGCCTACCGCGTTCCGAAGATCAACGTGATTCGCTACGCCCTCTCGGCGGGCAATCCCCAGCCGGCGGCGTGACCCCGTGACACGGATTTGAACTGAAATGACACATTGGACGGGCATCTGAGTAGGCCCTATAATAGAAGCGGTCCGAAAGGGTGCCCGTTCATACGCTGTCAGCAAAAGGAGGTATTGATGAATGATAGCGGGACACCTGCAAATCAAAAACGACTACTATTATATGGTCCTGAGCTATTTGGACGCCAACGGCAAACGGAAGCAACCGTGGTTTCCAACGGGACTGCCGATCAAGAACAACAAAAAGCGCGCGGAGAAGATGCTGCTGGAGCTGCGTCAGACCTATGTTCCCCCTGCCGAGCACAAGTCAAACGGAGAGCTGTCCGCCGACATGCTCTTCGCCGACTATATGGAGCTGTGGCTGGAGGTCGTTCGCAATTCGATTGAAAAGACGACCTTTTCCTCCTACACCCAGATGGTAAAGGGGAAAATTGCACCGTACTTTCGGAATACCGGCGTCAAGCTGGGTGAGCTTCAGGCCAGGCATATTCAGAGCTTCTATCTGTACGAGCTGAAAACCGTGTCTGCCAGCACGGTCATCCACGAGCACGCCAATATTCACAAGGCTCTGAAATATGCCGTCAAGATGGACCTCATTCCGTACAACCCCGCCGACAAGGTGGAGCGTCCGAAGAAGCAGAAGTATATCGCAGATTACTACCGCCTGGAGGAGCTGGAGCAGCTCTTTGAGGCGACGAAGGATCACCCCTATTCTCTGCTGATCCAGATCACCGCATTCTACGGACTGCGGCGCAGCGAGGCCCTGGGCCTGCGGTGGGACGCCATCGACTTCGAGCGCAACACCATCACCATCAGACACATCGTAACAAATGCCAAGATAGATGGCAAGTATGAGATCGTCCGCGAGGATCGCGCCAAGACAAAATCCAGCCTGCGCTCCCTTCCTCTGGTCGCCAACATCCGTGAAAAGCTGCTGGCCTTGAAGGAGCAGCAGAAGGAAAACAAGCGGATCTGCGGCAACTGCTACAACCGGGAATATGACGGCTATGTGTTTGTGGATGTGATGGGGAACATTTTCAATCCTCGTAATCTGAGCAGCAATTTCAGCAAGCTGCTTGAAATGAAAGGCCTGCGGCATATCCGCTTCCACGATCTCCGGCACAGCTGCGCCTCGCTGCTGCTAGCAAACGACGTGCCCATGAAGCAGATCCAGGAATGGCTCGGTCACAGCGACATCAGCACCACGGCAAACATCTACAGCCACTTGGATTATAAGTCCAAGCTTACGTCCGCAAACGTCATGGACAACGTTCTGACCCTGCCGGAAACCGAGGCCGTCGGATGGCAGACGTGATTTCTTGCCGAAAATCATGTGCAGCAATGGCAGATTAGCAAAAAGAAAAGCCCAGTCATATGGGCGCAAAGCCTTGATATGACTGGGTTTTTCGTTGGCGGAGGGCGTGGGATTCGAACCCACGTGCCGGCTCATCACCGACAAAACGATTTCGAGTCGTTCTCGTTACGACCACTTCGATAGCCCTCCGTATATCTCAAGTGTTTTCCGTGCGCTGAGAAAATGCAAGAAAAACACGCAAGAACGATATGAAATTTTGAAATTCGATCCGGCGAAAACCCTTATAAATCAAGGATTTTCAGCGGAGAAAACGGCCAGAGCCAACGCGCATTTCGAGTCAGGGCCGTTATAACCGCTTCGATACCGCTCCAAAGATACTTTATTAACTTTATATTCAATCGGCGATACGCCGTGAATACCGGGGTTTTGCCTGCTCCGGAAAAATGCAAGAAAACAGGCAAGCAAATTATGATGTAGTGAGATCGAATCGTCCGAAAAAGCCTTGCAGCGCCTTGCTTTCTCTGACACGGACTGACCAGAAGGTCGCAAGCTTTCGAGTCAGCCCCGTTATGACCGCTTCGATACCGCTCCATTGGAATTCTGTGGTATTATATCAGCTATCCGGCAAAAAATCAAGGACTTCCGAAAAAAATCTATCCCGGTTCTGAAAAAGCAAAGGTCACCGAATCAGGTCTGAACGGTTGCGTTGGGGTTCATCGTATCGTGAGAGAGCCGGGCGGCGCCGGGGGTCACGAAGCATTCCATGGAATACAGAGGAACCGTACGGAAACAGGCGTCCATGAGAGAAAGCTGAGCGGCCAGTTGGACCGGATTCTTGGGAAGGTAGACCTGCTTCATCAGAAACGGAAGGATTTCATCCGCCGGTACCCGTCGGATCTGATTCTCCTTGCCGCGGTTGAGCAGACAAATCCCTGCGATTTTTTTGATCTTATTTCCGCCGAATCCCTCTTTGCCCCGCCAGGGTGTGCCGCAGGCACAGAAGGCGCCGTCGATCAGACGGATGATCGGCTTATCCCCGTTCAGCATTTCACACGTTTCCCTGTAGACGAAGCTCCAAAGCTTGCAATGCGTGGTCTTGCCCGTTCCGCTCGGAGCAGTGAACAAAAAGGCCAGATCATCCTTGAGGATGGCGGCGCCGTGAAAGAGAAACGCGTTGTATGCCGGCAAAACCTCTGCGATCTTTCGGTTGATGCAGATGAACTCCAGATAATCCGGCGTATGCTGGGCAGCGCGCCCTTCCGCCGCAATCTCCTCGGGAGTCACACGGACCGTAAAATCCGGCTCGGTTTCCGTCACGAAATCCTTCAGATACGGGAGAATATCGTATTGATTGTCGATCCCGACGTTCAAGCCTGCGACTGAAATGGTAATCATAAATACTCCTTGATCTTCCCTTCCCATTCGGATTCCGGGACCCCGCGAAGCACCGCACGGCGAATCAGGCGGTAGAGGACGGCTTCTCCGTGATCGCGCAGCACCGTCAGCAGAAAAACGAGCTGGCGGAGCGTATCCGGATGCATATGCAGACGCTCCGGGACGCGGAGCAAATAGTCCAGGGCGTCCCCGTCCCGATAGTCTTTGCCCCTGTAGATCTTACAGGCGGCGATCCGGTCCATGACGGATTCCACCATATAGCGGATCGGCATCGGCACAGCTTCGTATTCCGTCTTTCCGGGGCGGATGTCGGTCCAATATTCATAGTGATGCTTATTCCGCCCCTTGTGGTGCATCCAGGCGGTAGACCATCCCTCCACCTCGCGGGCGCGGGCGTTCGGGCTGCGGCTGCCCTGATAATACTTGGCGCCTTGCCAGAACTCAGTCGGGGAATACTTGCTCAAATCGTGGGCAAGCCCCTGACGGATCAGTCCCACGCGGAAGCATTCCAGCATGACCTGATGGCGGTGGCGGGTAATGGTGATAAAGTGCTTGATCGGATGCATGGCATGCTCCTTGATTATTTTGCCTTCCGAATGCGTTGTTTCATTGCGCGCAACTCTTTGAGCATCCGAAAGGTATCGCGGACGACGTTGACCTTCGATTCCCGGTGATTGACGATCTTGACCGGCATTTCCACGATCCCGTAGCCAAGCTTTTGCGCCCAGAGCAGGGTCTCGAAGTCGAAGGCGAAGCCGTTGGTCTCGACACGGGAGAAAATCTCGTGTGCGGCCGGGCCGCGGTAGGCCTTGCAGCCGCACTGCGAATCAGAGAGCTTGAAGCCGCCGGCTACGTTCAAAACCTTGATATAGGTTTTGGATGCCAGCTTGCGGATGAAGGTATAGCCGGCATAGCCCTCGGGGTGCAGCGGGCGGGAGCCGATGACAAGGCTCGCTTCGGGATGCTCCTCCATGAGCTTCGCGGCCCGCTCGATCACCTCTGTACCGTATGCGATATCCGCGTCCAGAAACATGGCGACGTCTCCGGCAGCGGCAAGCATGCCGGTTTTGACCGCATTCCCCTTCCCCCGATTGGGCTGGTAGGAGATCACGCGCGTATTCGGAGCGTGAACCGCCTCGACCGCGGCTGCGGAGCCGTCAACAGAACCGTCGTCAACAAAAATCAGCTCCCAATCGGAGAAGGTCTTGCCGAGATAATCGGCATAGACATGAACCGTATGCTCGATAATACTGATTTCGTTGTACATCGGCACGATCAGGGACAGTTTCATAGAATTCCTCCTTCCGGGACGCCGGTCAAATCTTAGCGGTGTTTCCCACGTAAGTAAAGCGTTTGACGGTCCTTCCGTCGCGTTCCACGAGTTCGTTCCACATGGACGCCGGGCGGACCCAAAGCCCGCGCTCTCCATAGAGTGCGCGGTAGACGACCAGCTCCTCCATGGTCTCGCTGTGGCGGGCGGTGCCGATCACCTGGTAGTAATTCCCCTTGAAGTGGCGGTAAAGGCCGGGCTTGACGGCGCTCATACGGCGACCTTCTCCAATTTGCGGTCGATGGCGAAGCGGGCGTCGTCTTCCGGAAGATAGTCCACCTCGGCGGAGGCAGGAAGCTCCAGCAGTTCCGGATTGGCAAGCAGATGCTTGACCAGCTTCATGGTCTTGGAATAATAATAGCCGTCCGCGATCCGTTCGTCAAGGGTGACGCCGAGATTCAGGACCGGTCTGGTCGTGACAGAACCGTCCGGATGGCACTCCGGCGCCAAGTGGCGCTTGCCGATCACGACGAAGCAGGAGCAGGTGCCCCAGTTGGAGAGATGGTGGTACCCGGAGCTCAGATCAATAGAGCCGAGATTCGTCAGGAAGATGGACGAATAGTTCGGGTCATCCTTGATGAGATCATAGGGAACCTTTCCCTTTTTATCCAGACGGAACAGGACGCGCATGACCAGTCGGAGGACCCAGCGCGGCAGCTTGAGCAGCTTCTCCATGAAGTAGGTGGAGTTGTCCACGTTGCTTTCCTTGCGCTGGGTATGGATCTCCTCGCACAGATCGTCGTGCAGCTTGTCGATGTTTGCGTCCTGGTCAAACTTGCGGAAGGCCAGCCCCTCCTCACTTCGGTCGGAGAACTTCTTCTTGACCACGAAGGCGACGGAGAGGTATTTCCGCTGATACATCCGGTTGCCGGAGATGAAGCGATTCATCTTGGGCCGGAGCGTGAAGGCCTTGACAACGGCGGAGCAGATGACGTGGAAATAGGTGTACTTGTCCGTCGTGCGGCCCTCGTTTTTTTCGGCAAGATAGGCTTCGATGGGGCGCAGATCGATTTCCTCGTTGATATAGGCCTCATTATCCGCGCGATTCGGATAGAGATACGCCATAAACTGATTCATGGCAGGTTCTTTGTTCAGCCAGACGCCGTCAAAACGGTCGCCGCGTTTGAATTTCTCTTTCTGTGCTTTGGACAAAGACGATCAGCTCTTTTCTTTTTGAAATGGGGCTTACAACTGCGAGGAAATCAGCATCATCAAAAGTCCGACGATCGGCAGATGAATGATGAAGATATACAGGGAGTTTCTGCCGCAGAAGCAGAAAAACCGGACGAAGGAATTGGAGTCCGAAACGCCGGGGAAACGGGTTTTCTTCTCGCGGTAGAGCAGCCGGCCGAGGACGATGCCGAGGCAGAACCAGCCGAGATGCGGGGCCATCGGGAAAAAGTCGCCCGAGGTAAAACCGGGGAACCGCAGCCCAATGGGGAAGAGCAGACGGGTCTCCACCAGTGCCGGCTGGGCCTCCAGCCAGTAGCCGACGACCACGACAGCCAGTCCGAACACGCAAAGCAGCCAGCTTGGCAGTTTCTTAAGCAGCGGAGAGAGCATCATCGCGAAGCCGAGCAGATGCAGGACGCCAAAGCGGATGATCATATCGTCGCCCAGCCAGCCGAGAAGGACGCCTGCATAGGAGCCCGCCGTCAACACCATGCCGCCGGCAAAAACGAACAGGCCGCGGCGAAAGCCGTTGGAACCCAGCGTGGAGGACAGACCGGAGAGGATCACGAACAGGGCGCCGCCATACTGCATCACATAGCGGATGAGCGGCGGGATTCGAAACAGGCCGAGGATGTTGGAGGAGTAATACAGGGTGTGCGAGATAATGACGCAGAGGATCAAAAAGCCTCGGAGCGCGTCGATCTCCCAAATTCGCTTCTGATTCATGCTTCCACCTGGGCGTTTGCCTCTTCCTCCAGGACGCGGTAGGCGACCTTGCCGACCAGCGTCTTGGGCAGCTCGGTACGGAATTCGATCTCATAGGGCATTGCATACTTTGCGATATGCTTCCTGCAGTGATCGAACAGCTCCTGACGGACCTCTTCCGTCGGCTCAAAGCCGGGACGCAGCACGACAAAGGCCTTTACCTTCTGCATCTTGTACTTATCCTTGACGCCGACCACGCAGGAGAGCAGGACCTTCTCATGGCCGTCGATGATATTCTCCAGCTGGCTGGGATACACGTTGTAGCCGGAGGTGATGATCATGCGCTTGATCCGCTGACGGAAATAGACGAAGCCATCGGTATCCATCGCGCCGAGATCGCCGGTATGAAGCCAGATGCGGCCATCGGCGTGACGGCGAAGGGTTTGGGCGGTTTCCTCGGGATTATCCACGTAGCACATCATGACCGACGGACCGGAAATGCAAATCTCGCCCTCAATGTTGGGATCGGTCTCCTCCGTGGTGCCGGGCTTGACGATCTTATAGTAGGTATCCGGGAAGGGAACGCCGATGGACCCGGAGCGGGCGTAATCCTTCGGCGTCAGGCAGGAGGCCGTGACGCATTCGGTCGTACCGTAGCCCTCGCGGATCTGGATCTTCGCGCGGTGCGCCTTCAGGAAGTCGTCCACCTTATGCTTGAGCTCCACGGAGAGCGAATCGCCGCCGGAGAACATACCGTCCAGGAAGCTCAGATCCGCGTCCTCAAGCAGATCGGTCCGCAGGAGGGCTTCAAACAGGGTCGGAACGCCGGGAACCAGATTCGGCTTCTTTTTGATCAGAAGCTTGGCATAGGTCTTGACGTTGAACTGCGGAACCAGAATACAGGTCGCGCCGCCGACCAGGGCCGTGTGGATGCCGATGCCGAGGCCGAAGCCGTGGAAGATGGGCATGACGGACAGCATCTTTTTCCCGTGAATGTCGTGCAGACCCGATGCGGCGATCGTTTGCAGGGCAGTCGCGTTGAAGTTTGCGGAGGAAAGAAGAATGCCCTTCGTGGTGCCCGTGGTGCCGCCGGAATAGAGGATGGAAGCGCCCTCCGTATAGCCGATCGGATGGTCGGGCAGCTCGTCGATCGTTTTGCCGCCGCGCAGAAAATCGTTCCAGCGGATAAAGTCGCCGGCTGCGGGCAGCTTGGGGACCTTGCGGGCCGCCTTCGTCATCGGATACAGCAGGTTCAGCGGCGCGGGAAGCTCATCCTTGATCTGCGCGATCACGAGCTTTGTCGGCTGTTTAAGATCGCCCCGGATCTGATCGAGCTTGCCGTAGAACTGATCCAGGGTAAGGACGGCCTTGGAGTGGGAAAAGTTCAGGTAGAAGGCAATCTCGCTGGGGGCGGAAAGCGGATGGATCATATTGGATACAGCGCCGATCCGGTTGAGGGCGTAGAAGGTATCCAGCGCCTGCGGGCAGTTTGGCATGCAGATCGTGAAACGGTCCCCTTTTCCGACACCAAGCGCCAGCAGGGCCTTGGCCACGCGGTCAATCCGCGCCATGAACTGCGAGTAAGTGACGTTCTTGCCCATGAATTCATAGGCAACGTCATTCGGATATTTCAGGGCTGCTGCGCGGACGAGCTCATAGATCGTCTTTGCGGGGTAATTGAGCGTATGGGGCATATCGCCGTAGAATTTGAACCAGGGTGCGCTTGCAGAAAGACCCATTTTTTTCTCTTCCTTCCGTTACGGTTGTTTCCAAGTGATAATTATATAATAAAGTGCGCGGAAATGCAAGAAAAATTGACGGAAACGCGGCGGTTCAGCCGCGGACCAGGAGCCGGGCCAGCGCAGAGCGTTGAACGCGCATCGCGCCCTTCGGACAGAACTCCTGACAGCAGAAGCAGCGGATGCAGGCGCTCCGGTCGATCCTCGGCGTTCCGTTCGACATCCGAATCGCCTTGGCCGGGCATACCTGCTCACACTTCCGGCAGCCGACGCAGGCGGTTTTCTCTACGCCGGGCCGGGCGGCGATGTATCGCCGGAGAAAGCCGCTGAACATCGTCCCCGCTTTGCCGCGGAAAAAATTCTGGAATTGCAGCCCGTTGCGCTCCGTTATGATCTGAAAGTCCGGGCTGATATAGGGCTTCCAGTCGTCGGAGACAGAAACCCCGTCCGCGTTCTCCGGACAGAGGCCTCTGGCCTGCGCCGCACAGAGCGTTGGAACCGTTGCAGGATCGAGGCCGATGAGACCCGCGCAGATCAGGTCGATGCTGTGGGGATTCTTTCCCGCAAGCACAAGACCGAGGGGCTTCGGCGTACCGGCCGTGGGGCCGTTGCCCTCCATGGCGACGACCGCGTCCACCAGATGAAGCTGGGGCTTCCAGAATTCATCCAGATCGACCAGCATATTTGCAAAGTCAGTCGGATTCGGGTAGCGGAAGTGATATTCCGGCTTCATCGTGCCCGGTATGGTTCCAAACAGGTTTTTGGCCGCAGCGGAGAGTCCCATCATGCCGTGAGATTTCAGCTTGCAGAAGTTGATGATCCCGTCGCAGTTCAGGAGCCATTCGGTGACGGTCGCCTGCTTGGCGATCACAGCGTCGGGAAGCGTGATCTCCCGGGTCCCGTAGTCGGAATTGAGCTCTGCGCCAACGGTATCCATTCCGGTCGCGTGATAGATCCGGTTCACGTAGGCCGCTGTATAGAGGCCGCCGGGACTGTCTCCGACGACGGGTACGGCGCCGCGCGCCCGGATCATCTCCACCAGCGCGCGAAGCAGCTCAGGATGGGTCGTTGCTGCTGCGTCCGGCTTCATCATGGACACCAGGTTCGCTTTGACGCCGATGCGCATGCCGGGCAGGATCCAGTCAAGTCCGCCGGTTTTTGCAATCACCCGCTCCAGGGCGGATTTGCAGACGGCGGAATCGTAGGAGGCGCACGGCGCAAGTGCAACGTCCGGCGTCGGACGGCTTACGGATGAATTCATGACGGTTCCCCTCTCCTCAGGATCAGCTCTGCCGGGTGCGAAACGCATCCGGCCGCTCCCCTGCCGTACCGGCCGTGATCGGAGCCGGTATCGTACAGCGCTTTTTCCCATTGTACTATGTGACGGTCTGAAAATCAACGGTCCGTTTTTGCGTGGATCAAAAAACTCCGCTCCACGCATGGATGCAGTGGGCGGAAGATAGCAAACAGGAACCGGACGACGCCGGTTCCTGTTTGCCTTAGACCTCGATCCCGAGGCTTTTCATGTATTCACGGAGGATGGACCTCCGGGTAACGATCCCGATAAAGTTGTCGCGGTCATCGACGACGGGAACAAAGTTCTGAACCAGAACCTTTCTCATCAACTCGTTCCCTTCGGTGGAAATGGACACCGGGGTATTATCACGGCTGTGCGTGATTTCCATGATATTGTGCGTTTCAGCCTCCTTCAAATCCATGTTGCAGAGATTTTTCATAGCCCAGAGCAGATCGCCCTCGGTCAGCGTTCCCCGATACAGGCCGTTTTCCTTATTGACGATCGGCAAGGCCGAAAAGCCGGAGAGCTCCAAACGCTCCAGCGCCTCGCGGATCGACTCGTCGTCATACAGGAGCTCGCAGTTGGCCTTGGGGGTCAGATAAAACAGGATGTTCAAGCAGTCGCCCCCTTTTGGATCTTGATTTGGTATTCCCATGAAGATTCTTCATGGAGGATCACCGTGCTTCGCATCCTCTTCCGGCTCTATCATACCATGAAGTTATTACAGTAATGTGAACTTTTGAAAAAGACGCCTGACAAATTTCAGGCGTCTTTTCTGGCTATTATTCACAAATTCACTCGAGTTCGTTCGCCGTTTCGACGATCTTCGCGAGTTTTTCCGGAATGAGAGACGCGCCGCCGATCAAGCCGCCGTCCACGTCCGGCTGGGAGAGAAGCTCCGCCGCGTTTTTCTCATTCATGCTGCCGCCGTAAAGGATGACGGCTGCGCGGGCGGTGCGGGCGTCGAAGAGCTTACGGATCAGCAGGCGGATCTGGGCGCAGACCTCCTGCGCCTGCGCCGGCGTGGCGGTCTTTCCGGTGCCGATGGCCCAGATGGGCTCGTATGCAATGACCAGCCTCCGCACGTCGCGAGGATCCAGCCCCTGCAGGGCGTATTTGAGCTGCATGGAGATCCATTCCTCCGTCACGCCGACCTCGCGCTGCTCCAGGCTTTCGCCGCAGCACAGAATGGGCGTCATTCCGGCGTCAAGGACTGTCAGCAGCTTCTGATGGATCTCCTGATCCGTTTCACCCATGGCGCGGCGCTCAGAATGGCCGAGGATCACGTATTTGCAGCCGGCGTCCAAAAGCATCGACGCGGAAATCTCTCCGGTATAGGCCCCCGCGGGATTTGCGTTGCAGTTTTCCGCACCAATGGAAACCCGGCTTTCGCGCATGGCGTGCACCGCTGCGGGAATGCAGACGGCGGGAACGCAGATCGCTACGTCATTGTTCCTTCCCTTGGGCAGAAGCTCGCGGAACCGGGACATGAAGACCTTCGTCTCGGAAGGCGTCAGATTCATCTTCCAGTTGCCGGCGATCAGGGGCCTGCGATATTTTCTGTTCATGCGGTTTATTTGTCCTCCAGACAGGCAATACCGGGCAGCTCCAGGCCTTCCAGGAATTCCAGAGAAGCGCCGCCGCCGGTGGAAATGTGGGTGATCTTGTCGGCAAAGCCGAGCTGTTCGCAGGCAGCCGCAGAGTCGCCGCCGCCGACGATGGACACGGCATCGGAATCCGCGAGCGCGCGGGCGACGGAAATCGTGCCCTTGGCAAGGATCGGGTTCTCAAACACGCCCATCGGCCCGTTCCAGACAACGGTTTTTGCGTTCTTGACCGCATCGGCAAAGAGGGCGCGGGTCTGCTCGCCGATATCCAGGCCCATTACGTCGTCGCCGATGGCGTCGGCGGCCACGGTGCAGACCTCGATCGGCCCGTCGATGGGATCGGGGAAGGCCTTGGCTACAACGGTATCGACCGGGAGCAGGAGCTTGACGCCCTTCTGCTCGGCCTTCTGCATCATGTCGCGGCAGTAGTCGAGCTTTTCAGAATCCAGAAGGGACTTGCCGACCTTGCAGCCCTTTGCAGCCAGGAAGGTATAGGCCATGCCGCCGCCAATGATCAGGGTATCCACCTTGTCCAGGAGGTTGTTGATGACGTTCAGCTTGTCGGAAACCTTGGCGCCGCCCAGAATGGCGACGAAGGGGCGCTCGGGATCGGCCAGCGCCTTGCCCATGATGCCGACTTCCTTTGCGATCAGGAAGCCGCAATAGGCGGGCAGATAGTCGGCCACGCCTGCGGTGGAGGAATGCGCTCTGTGGGCGGTGCCGAAGGCGTCGTTGACGAAGATCTCGGCCAGCTCAGCCAGCTTCTTGCTGAGCTCGGGGTCGTTCTTGGTCTCGCCCTTTTCAAAGCGGGTGTTTTCGAGCAGCATGACCTCGCCATCCTTGAGCTCGTCAGCCAGACGGTGTGCGTCCTCGCCTGCAACGTCCTTCGCCATGCGGACCTCGACGCCGAGCAGCTCGCTCAGACGGTCGGCAACGACCTTCAGGCTCAGCTCGGGCTTAAACTCGCCCTTCGGCTTGCCCATGTGGGAGCACAGGATGACGCGGGCGCCGTGCTCGCGCAGATAATTGATCGTCGGCAGAGCGGCGACGATACGCTTATCAGAGGTGATTTTGCCTTCCTTGGTGGGAACGTTGAAGTCGCAGCGGCAGAGCACCCGCTTGCCGCGGACGTCGACGTCTTCAATGGATTTCTTGTTGTAGTTCATCGTAGTTCCTCCATAATTCTTATTTGGATCCACCCTCCGGTGGGAGCTTCCGTTCTTTCATCCCGCCCCAATCGCGCAGACCGGGAAAGGCTTGCTGCCGCAGGGCCTCGTACACCGTGACGGCAACCGAATTCGCCAGGTTGAGGGAACGCGCGTCTGCGATCATCGGGATTTTGACGCAGGCGTCGTAGTGGGCGTAAAGGAAATCCTCCGGCAGCCCGCGGGTCTCCGGGCCGAAGAAGAGATAGCATTCGTCTGCGTAATCGGCCTCGGTGTAGGCGCGCGGCGCTTTTGTGGAAAGCAGCCACATCTGGCCGACGCGATTCCTGGCGAAGAAGTCGTCCAGATCCTCATAGACGCGCACGTCTACCAGATGCCAGTAATCCAGCCCGGCGCGCTTGACCTGGCGGTCTGAGATATCGAAGCCCAGGGGCTTGATCAAATGCAGGCGGCTGCCGGTGGCAGCGCAGGTGCGGGCGATGTTGCCGGTATTCTGCGGGATCTCCGGCTGGTAGAGTACAACGTTCAGCATACGGACCTCAAAGATCGACTTTTCAGTATTTTACCCTTTTCTTCCGCGAAAAGCAACAGGAAACTGAAATTCCTGCGGAGCTGGCCGGTTTTACAGCGGCAGCGGTTTCGTATTGGTATATTCCACGAAGCGGAAGGGGGTGCGGCCCTCCACCTGCGTGGGCTGGATGGCGGATACGAACCAGTTGTCCAGACGGTTCAGATTCGGGAAGAACTTGTCCGCCTTCAGCTCGGAATAGTTGAAGGTCACGAAGGCCTTTTCGCAGTGCGGGACAAGGAGCTGATAGACGCTCTCGCCGCCGATGACCCAAAGGTTATCGCTGTAGCGGTCGCGGAGCAGGGATTTCAGCTCGTCCACGCTGTGGCAGACGAAGGCGCCCTCCACGGTGAGGTCGGGGTCGTGGGTCAGTATGATATTCTCCCGCTCCGGCAGGGGCCGGGCGTTCGGGAAGGTTTCCAGCGTCTTGCGGCCGTAGATGACGGTTTTGTGGATGGTCAGCTCGCGGAAGCGGTGCAGATCGGTGGGGATGGAGACGAGCAGCTTGCCGTTCTTTCCGATGCCCCAGTGGGATGTGACGTTCACGATAGCGTTCATGGATGGTTTCTCTCCTATATTGCAACGGGGATTTTGCCCTCGAAGGGGTGGTATTGGTAGTTCTCCACCGAGAAGCTGTCTCTGGTAAAGGCGTAGAAGTCGGTGACGGTCGGGTCCAGACGGAACACAGGCGCGGGAAGGGGTTCGAGCTTCAGCATCTGCTCCACCATCGGGATATGGCGGTCGTAGATGTGGCAGTCGGCGATCACGTGGATCAGCTCGCCGGGGATCAGCCCGGAGACCTGGGCAAACATACAAAGGAGGGCGGCATACTGGACGACGTTCCAGTTGTTCGCGGTCAGCATGTCCTGAGAGCGCTGGTTCAAGATGGCGTTGAGACGGTTTCCCGTGACGTTGAAGGTCATGGAATAGGCACAGGGATAGAGGGCCATCTCGTGCAGGTCCGCGAAGTTGTACATACTGGTAAGGATGCGGCGGCTCTGGGGATTGTGCTTCAGATCGTAGAGGACCCGATCCACCTGATCGAAGTTGCCCTCCGGGTATTGGTGCTTCTGAGCGAGCTGATAGCCGTAGGCCTTGCCGATGGTGCCATTCTCATCCGCCCAGCTATCCCAGATGTGACTGGAGAGCAGGCGGACGTCGTTGGATTTCTTCTGCCAGATCCAAAGAACCTCCTCAATGGCGGACTTCCAGTAGGTGCGGCGGAGGGTCATCAACGGAAATTCCTGTTGCAGGTCGTAGCGGTTGACCACGCCGAACAGCTTGATCGTGTGGGCGGGAGTCCCGTCCTCCCAATGCGGGCGGACAGGCAGGTCGTCGTCCCGGAAGCCGTGATCCAGAATGCTCCGGCAGGTTTCCAGATAGACCCGGTCTGCATAGCTCATGTTCTTTTCTCCTTCTTCTTTCAGTCGTCACGGCGCTTGCGTCCCGGCGCTCGCATCCGGGGAAGTCTCCGCCGGCTCGGTGGGTTCGGCGGTCAAGGCCTCGTAGGAAGCGCCTGCGTCGGAGAGGGTTCTGCCGCCGGAGAGGTGGAAGACGTTGTCCACGGCAGGCTGGAGGCTGCGGATCGAGCCGCGATTTGCCATGACCGCGTAGGATTTGAACAGCAGCGGGCAAAAATAGCCCTGCTCCATGACGTTGCGGTAGAGATCGTAGCAGTTGCCGGAGTTTTCCAGCGCGGCAGCGCAGAGCTCCAGCATCGCCCCGCTCTGGATGCCGCCGAAGTTGAGCGCGCCGTAGGGCTTGAAGAACTCGCTGAGGTCGAAGCTGGCGGAAAGGCGCGTTTCACCGATGAAGCAGTCGAACTGCCCGGCGCGCAGACGGTACTGATAGGTCTCATAGTCCACGGAGGCAACCTCGACCTTTGCCCCGGCGTCGGTCAGCATCTCGGCGATCCGATGGGCCGTCTCAACGCGCTTCGGGTCCGCCGAGCAGACGAGCAGAGTACCGACGTATTCCGGGGAAATATTGGCGTGCTGCATCGCCTCGGCAAAGGCGGTGTGGTCATACTGATAGGCTGCTGCAAGCGCGTCGTCGTAGAGCCCGCTCTCCGGCGAGCAGGGCAGGCAGGCCGCCTTTGCGAAGCCCTTGAAGACGGAGGTCGTGATCGCGGAGCGGTCGATAATATGCGTAACGCCCGCGCGGAAATCCCGGTTGACGAACATGCCGGACAGGCAGTTGAAGCCAATATACTGCATGGTCGTGGTCGGACAGTCCCAGAGCTCAAAATCGCAGCGGTAGCCGACCGCCGTGGGAGAATTCAGATCGGCGCAGACCAGACTGGTCTGACCGAACTCAAAGCTGTCGCGGACCTCGGTAGGATTTTTCGCGGCGGTGAGGGCGATGCGGTCATATTCCACCGGGGCGGCACGATCCTGCCACCAGTTCCTGTTTCGCGCAAGCGCGGACTCCCCGAAAAAGACGTAGGGCCCGGAGCCGACCGGCCTCGAATCTCCCACCGCATCGGCGCGGACGATGGGAACGTCCAGCAGGAGCGGGAGGTTTTCGTAGGGCGTAAGGAGGTCGATCAGCAGCGTCTTTTCATTCTTCGCTGTGAAGGATGAAACTCTGGAAAAACGGGTGCCGTAGTAGTCGCTGTCGCGGGCGGCAGTCAGGGATGCGACCGCATCGGCGGCAGTCACGGGGCTGCCGTCGGAGAAGACGGCTTCCGGGCAGATCGTGAATACGTAGTGCTTCCCGTCCTCGCTGACGGAGAAGCTGTCGCACAGGACCGGCTCCGGTTCAAAGCGTCCGCTCAGAACGAACAGACCCTCATAGACGAGTGAAAGCACAGGCCGGTTCGTGATACAGGTGCAGGAATAGGGGTTGAAGCCATAGGAAGGTACGTAAGCCAGACCGAAGGAGTTGGGCGTATCAGGCTCGCCGCCCGGCTCCGGAACGGCTAAGGTCTCATTTTCGGCCTTCGTCGTCTCATCAGGCGGCGCTGTGTTTTCGTCCCCGGCGTTTGCAGCATCACAGGCGCAGAGCAGGAGCGATAGAGCAAGCAGCAGGCAAAATATCCTCCGTTTCATCTTGTCTCCTCTCTTTCGCGCAGGAGTATCACGGCAGCCTGGGAGCCGCGTGCGTTTCCGGTGACGCGGTGCGACCAGAAACGGTCCGGCTGGCACCGGGTGCAGTCACAGCTCAGGTCGATCTTCCGAACGCCGCATTGCCGAAGCCAGAGGGCGTTGAGCTTTTTGAGATCGGGGAAGAACTTTTCTCCGGCTGTGCGGATCAGGGGCTCCGCCTCCGCGCCAAGCCCGGCGACGATGGCCTGCGGCACGTTGGCGTCCGTTTCAAAGCAGCAGGGTCCGATGCAGGGGCCGATCGCGGCCTCTATGTCGCCCGGCTCAGAGCAAAAATCCCGGTGCATGGCTTCTATGCAGCGCCGGACGATCCCAAGGGCCGTCCCGCGCCAGCCGGAGTGGACTGCGGCAACCGCGTGGCGGACCGGGTCGTGCAGCAGGATGGGCGTGCAGTCAGCGGCAAAGCAGACCAGCGCGACGCCGGGCTCGTCGGTATAGATGCCATCGCGCTCAGGCTCGACCTCCCGGAAGAGGCCCCAGCCCCGATCCTCCGCACCGACGCGGGCAACGATATCCGTATGGGTCTGGTGCGTGAACACCGTCTGCTCCGGCGTAAAGCCGACGGCTTGACCCAGACGGCGATAGTTTTCATAGACGTTGTTCCAGTCGTCGCCGCGGTGAATGCCCAGATTCAGGGAGGACAGGCAGCCGGCGGACACGCCGCCGCGCCGGGTGGTAAAGCAGTGGCGGACCTCCGGAGAAAAGACGTCGGAGGTCAGGTATTCCGGAGAAACGTGGGTGGTAAACAAGACTTCCTCTCCCCTGTCAGTTGTCTCTGGGGGTCAGACCGAGGTCCTTATCCCGGCAGCACTTCTTATACTTCTTGCCGCTGCCGCAGGGGCAAGGATCGTTCGGGCCGATCTTGATCTTCTTGACCACGGGCTGACGCTTCACGGACTTGTCTCCCGCGCCGCCGGCAGCCGTCACGGTGGCGACCTTTTTGCGCTCCATATCCTTGTCGCTGCGGATGCGGAAGGCGAACAGGCGGCGGACGGTCTCCTCCTTGATGGCGTTGATCATACCCTCGAACATCTCGTAGCCCTCGCGCTTGTACTCCACGACGGGGTCCACCTGTCCGTAGGAGCGCAGGCTGATCCCCTGGCGCAGATCGGACATGGCATCGATGTTGTCCATCCAGTATTCATCCACGACGCGAAGCAGGATCACGCGCTCCATCTCCCGCATGACGGGGCTGGTGTAGGCGGCCTCTTTTTCGGCGTAGGCGTCCTTCATCAGGGTGAGCAGACGGTCCTTGACGTCCTGCTTCACCATCCGGTTGATCTCATCCTCGGTTGGGACCCACGCGCCGGCGGCAAAATACTTGTTCTCAAAGTGGGCGATCAGCTCCTTGAGCTGCGAGCCGTCCTCCACGAAGTTGTTCTGACCGAAGCTGTTTTCGACCTCGGAATCCACCACGTAGGCCATCATGGATTCGACGTTCTTTTTCAGATCGTCGCCGTTCAGGACCTGCTCGCGCTGCTCGTAGATGACCTTGCGTTGGGTGTTCATCACGTTGTCGTATTCCAGCACGTTCTTTCGGGCCTGATAGTTGCGGCTTTCGACGGTCTTCTGCGCGTTCTCGATCGCGCCGGACAGGATCTTGGCGTCGATCGGAGTATCCTCGTCCACGCCGAGGGTCTCCATCATGCCCATCAGCCGTTCGGAGCCGAACAGACGCATGACGTCGTCCTCCATAGACAGATAGAAGCGGCTGGCGCCGGGGTCGCCCTGACGGCCGGAACGACCGCGGAGCTGGTTGTCGATACGTCTGGATTCGTGGCGCTCGGTGCCCACGATGAACAGGCCGCCCACCGCGCGGACCTTCTCCGCCTCGGCGTCGGTGATCTGCTTATAGCTGTGATAGAGGGCTTCATAGTCCGCACGGACGGCCAGGATGGTCGGGTCCGTGGTCTCGGAGTAGGCGTTTGCCTCCTGAAGAAGCTCCTCGGTCATATCCTCGCGCTTGCGAAGATCCGCAAGGGCCATGTACTCGGGGTTGCCGCCCAGGACGATATCGGTACCGCGTCCGGCCATGTTGGTGGCAATGGTGACGGCCCCGAATTTACCGGCCTGTGCGACGATCTCCGCTTCCTTTTCATGGAACTTGGCGTTCAGAACGACGTGCTTGATGCCCTCCCGCTTGAGCATGCGGGAGAGCAGCTCGGATTTCTCGATGGAGATGGTGCCGACCAGGACCGGCTGGCCCTTCTCGTGGCATTCCTTGATCTGCCGGATGACGGCCCGGAGCTTGCCCGCCTCGGTCTTGTAGACGACGTCGGGATAGTCTTTGCGGATGACGGGCTTGTTCGTGGGGATCTCAACGACGTCCAGCGCGTAGATGCCGTTGAATTCCTCCTGCTCGGTCATCGCCGTGCCGGTCATGCCGGAGAGCTTCGCGTAAAGACGGAAGAAGTTCTGGAAGGTGATGGTGGCAAGCGTCTTGCTCTCCTTGGCGACCTCCACGCCCTCCTTGGCCTCGATCGCCTGGTGCAGACCCTCGTTGTAGCGGCGGCCGTACATCAGACGGCCGGTAGCCTCGTCCACGATGATGACCTCGCCGTCCTTGACCACGTAGTCCACGTCCCGCTTCATAATACCGCGGGCGCGCATGGCCTGATTGATGTGGTGGGAAAGGGTGGAGTTTTCGACGTCCGCCAGGTTCTCCACGCCGAAATACTGCTCGGCCTTCTTGATGCCGACTGCAGTGAGCTGGACGGAGCGGTCCTTTTCATCCACGTAGTAATCGCAGTCGTCGTCGTCATGGCTCTGCTTGTCGTCAGTGGTCGCATAGACCTTGCGGCGCAGGCGGGAGACGAAGGCGTCCGCCATCGAATAGAGGTTGGAGCTGTCGTCGCCCTGACCGGAGATGATCAGCGGGGTACGAGCCTCGTCGATCAGGATGGAGTCCACCTCGTCAACGATCGCAAAGCTGTGACCGCGCTGGACCTGATCGCGCTTGTAGATCGCCATGTTGTCGCGCAGGTAGTCAAAGCCAAGCTCGTTGTTCGTACAGTAGGTAATGTCCGCCTGATAGGCCGCGCGGCGTTCCTCTGCAGACTTATCATGGATGATGAGTCCGACCTTGAGACCCATGAAGCGATAGACCTTGCCCATCCACTCGGAGTCGCGCTTCGCCAGATAGTCGTTGACCGTGACGATATGGACGCCCTCGCCGGAGAGGGCGTTCAGATAGGCCGGCAGGATGGCGACCAGGGTCTTGCCTTCGCCGGTCTTCATCTCGGCGATTCTGCCCTGGTGGAGGATCAGGCCGCCGATCAACTGGACCCGATAGGGCTTCATGCCCAGCACGCGCCAGGCAGCTTCGCGGACGGCGGCAAAGGCGTCCGGAAGAATGTCGTCGAGCGTCTTGCCCCCGGCCAGAAGGGCCCGGAATTCCTCAGTCTTGCCGCGCAGATCGTCGTCGGAAAGGGCCTGGTAGACGGGCTCCAGGGCTTCGATTTTATCTACGATGGGCTTCAGGCGCTTGACCTCCCGCTCGGAGGTGGTGCCGAATAGCTTGGTAATCAGTCCCATAGCATGTCCTTTCTGTGCGGGGCGATGCGCCCCGTCGGAGTCTTCATCAGAAATCTGATTTATTATATCACACTGTTTCGCATAAAAAAAGTCTTTTTTCGTTATTTTCCGAACTTTCAGCGCATTTGCGCCCGGAGCAGCCGGGTGATTCGCTCCAGCGTGCTTCGGGAATCGCGCCCCATGCGGGAAAAGGTCTCCGACCAGTCGGAGAAGTCGCCTGCGAGGGCGGCAAAGGACCGCGCCGCCTCCTGCTGACGCAGGCTCGCCGTCCGCAGGGCCTCGGGAAGATCCCGCGGGAGCGGCTCCGGCTTCGGCTGGAGCCGGAGCCTGCGTCCGGTCAGCAGATAATGCACCGCCGTCAGCTCGCGGGCACGGTCGTCGCTCTCCCCTGCCATGCGCATCAGCAGCGCACGCCCGGGGCCTGAAAGCCTTCTCGACAGCTGCCGGAGCTGGGCAGCGTTGCGCTTCTGGTCCAAAATCAACTGCTCCAGGCGCTCGGGAAGCAGGGCCGTCTCCGCGTTCATGGCTCCGGGGCCGCGCACACGGCTCCAGATCGCCTGTTCTGTTTCACGGGTCATACAGTCGCACCACCTTTCACGGCAGTCTATGCAAACCGGCGTGAGACTGTGAAAACCGGCGCGCCCGAAGGGGTGCGCCGGTGAAAAGCGCGAAGCGCTACGTGCTGGTTACGGGGATACGGACGTAATAGAAGAAGCCGCTGCGGTAGATCGTCAGGCGGATCGTGCCGGTGGAGCTTGCCGCATCCAGAGCGGCTTCGTATTCCGAAAGGGTCTGGACGGTGGCGCCGTTGACCGCAGTGATCACGTCATTGACCGCCAGAGAGCCGTACAGGGAAGAATTGACGCTGATATCCGTGATCCAGAGGCTGCCGGGGAAGCGGTAATAGCTGACTATGGCGGCGGAGATCTCCTCCACCCGCAGGCCGATCCGGTCATAGGAATCACTGCGAACCGTCAACTCGTCAACCAGACGCTGCAGGTCGGCCGAGGAGAGGGCGAAGCAGGGGTCAGACCGGCCGCTCAGAAAATACTGGGCAATCGGCGTGGTAAGACCGACCAGTCCGCCGCGGTCGTCGAAGACCGGGATGCCCCCGCCCTCGCTCTGGCGCTCTGCGGAAGTCAGCAAGAGCTGATACCGCTCGCCGTTCACCTCCTGGCTTTGGACCGCAGAGATCATACCCTCACTCAGGACGTTCGGTACGGCGCTGCCAAAGGGATTGCTGATCAGATAGACCGGCTGCCCGACCGATGCCTCGTCCGAGGAGAAGGTAACGGGCGTCAAGCCGTTTGCCTCGGCCTTGAGCAGGGTCAGTCCGGTCACGCGATCCGTCTCCACGCGGCGGGCCGATGCGGTGGAGCCGTCGGAAAAGATCACGTTATATTCCGTCGCCCCGCCAAGCTCGGAGGCCGCGGTGAGCAGATAGCCGTCCTCGGACAGCACGACGCCGGTCAGACTGACGGTCCCGTAATAGGTGGGTACCTCCAGGCAGACGACGGAGGGCGAAACCGCCTGATAGAGGTCTGCGGCGCTGTCCGTTCGGGCCTCGGAACCGCCCTGCGAGAGATGGAGCTGAATGGAATTGTCCGGATCGGGCCGGAACGTCTGGGTTCCGCCCGCGCTCCCGGAAACCGGCAGATCGCGGACGAGGCCGCTGCTGGCGGAGGAATTCCGCTCCGGCAGACGCAGGCTCCAGCCGTTCTCGCTGCGCTCCAGGCGGACGTTCAGAACCGTGGCTGCCACGGCGAAGGAGCAAACGACGATCACCGTCAGGCCAAAGAGGACCCAGAGCCACACGTAATTGCGCTTGGGCTTCGGCCGTACGGCGGTTCCGTAGCTGTTTTCCGGCGCAGCCTGCGCCGGATCAGCCGGAATCTCCAGAACCTCCGCCTCCATAGGCGTACTTCTGTCTTGCAAGGGGATTCACCACGCTTCGTTTTGGTTTTGGATCAGGACTTGGCCGTCTTCGGCATTGTGAAGGTGAATTCCGTCACGCCGTCGCGGCTCGTCACGTAGATGTCTTCCTCGTGGGCGAGGATGATGGTTTTCACGATATAGAGGCCCAGACCCCAGCCGTCGCGGTCCACGGATCGGCTCTTGTCGGTTTTGTGGAAGCGGTCAAAAACCAGGGGAAGCTCCTCAGCCGGGATCGTCGGCCCGGTGTTTGAGACGGAGACCAGATACTTTCCGCCCTTTGCCTCCTTCACGCGCAGACCGAGGGTGCCTTTTTCGGGGCAGAATTTGACCGCGTTGTCGATCAGGTTATACACGACCTGGGTGATGGCGTCCGGATCGGCCATGGAAATCGCGCCGGCGTCGGGCAGGTCCGTCTCGACGTTCAGAGACTTGCCGTTGATCTTCTGCTCAAAGCTCAGAAGGACCTCGCCCACGACCTGACAGAGATCGAAGCTCCGCTTCCGCTCGGCCGGGATGCCCTTATCCTGGATGCGCGAGACCTCAAGCATGCTCCGCACCAGACGGGACAGGCGCTTGACCTCCCCGGAGATGATCTCCATATACTTCCGCTGCTGCTCCGGCGGAATCGTTCCGTCGAGCATTCCGTCCATATAGCCGGAGATCGTGGTCATCGGCGTTTTGAGCTCGTGACTGACGTTCGCCACAAATTCTTCACGCTTGCGCTCGGACTGAGCCAGAGCCTGAGACATATTGTTGAAGGCCACAGCCAGCTCGTTGAGCTCAGCGGTATCCGTGCTTGAGGTCGGAACCCGGACGTCCATCTGCCCGTGCGCCATTCGGCGGGCGGCTGTCGTCATCAGCTTGATGGGGTTTGTCTGCCGCTGGACAATCCACCAGACGATCGGGATGGAGAGCAGCATGACCATGAGCATGACGATCAGGTTGATCTTGAAGCTCCCGCTCATCCGGTTGAGGATCCGCTCAGTCGGAACCGAGGCGATCACGTATCCGGTGCGCCCGCCGCTGTCCGTCACGAGCTTCACTGCCGCCATGCGCGTATCATCGTAGCATTCCAGAAGAGCCTTGGCCGAAAAGCCGGTATCAGAGGACTTGGCCAGATCCAGAAAGGCGGTCGGAAGCTGACTGCCCAGATGCTCGCAGGATTGCAGCCCGCAGGAGCAGGCGGTGATCACGCCGTTTTCATCGCAGACGATCGTATCCTTGCCGGTCGCGCGCGCCGTATAATTGAGCTGGATGCGAATCTGCTGGTTGTTCCGGGCGGTTGAAGCCGGCAGGAAGCTCAGAACGCCGGACTCGGCCTCCACCACGCTGGAGAGCTCGCTCCGGGCCAGATCCAACGAAGCGCGGTAGTAGATGAACTGCGTCGCGCCGGAGAGAATGATCATGGTCAGGAAAATGAGACAGAGCGTCAGAACGATCTGGCTCGAAAAGCTCCGCTTCACGGCTTATACCACCTCGAACTTATAGCCGACGCCCCAAACGGTCTTGAGCGACCACTGGTCGGAAACGCCCTCCAGCTTTTCGCGCAGACGCTTGATGTGGACGTCCACGGTACGGGTATCGCCAAAGTAGTCGAAGCCCCAGACCTCGTCCAACAGCTTATTGCGCTGGTAGACGCGGTTCGGCGTAGAGGCCAGATGGTAGAGCAGCTCCATCTCCTTCGGCGGGGTGGGGATCTTTTTCCCGTCCACGGTCAGCTCGAAGGAGTCCATATCAATGATGAGCTTATCGAAAACCAGACGCTTGCTGTCCTTTTCGGGCTCCGTCCCGCTGCGGCGAAGCACGGCCTCGATCCGGGCCAGGACCTCGCGCATTTCAAAGGGCTTGGTGATGTAGTCGTCCGCACCGTGCTTGAGACCGGTGACCTTGTCGTCAAGCTCGCCCTTCGCGGTGAGCATGATGATGGGCGTCTTGGCCTCGGAGCGAATGGTCCGGCAGACTGCCCAGCCGTCCATGACGGGCAGCATCAGGTCAAGCAGAACCAGATCGGGGCGGAACTTGCGGAACTGCTCCACGCCCTGACCGCCGTCCGAAGCAATCTGCACCTCGTATTTTTCCTTTTCCAGATACAGCCGAAGCAGGTCGGCAATGTTGGCGTCGTCTTCCACGATCAAAATCTTGGTTGCCACGGTAATTACTCCCTTCTTTTCACGGTATATCTTTTTCTTTTTTATTATAGCGTGAGATTTCCCAAATCGGTGAATTTTTTGTAAAAGTTGCCCGTATAATTCATGAACGCGCGATCCGGGCCGCGTTTTTTTCGGCAGGGGCTTGTTTCCCGGCAAAAAATGGATTATAATAATCGCAAGTCGAAGACGGAAGGATTCTGTACTTCCGCATCCTGCGAAAGGCATGAGGTCAAATGGATTTTAGAGTTTTGGCCGTAGGAGACGTCTGCGGGGACGCCGGCGTCCGGCTTTTGACGAAGTCATTGCGGCGGCTCAAGAAGGACTGCGCGGCGGATTTCTGCGTCGTCAACGGCGAAAACGCTGCTGTTGTGGGCATTCTGCCCCGGCAGGCCGAGGCGATTCTGGACGCCGGCGCGGACGTGATCACCCTCGGCAACCACAGCTACAACCGCAAGGAGATCGCCCAGTTTCTGGACGACAACCGCTACATTCTGCGCCCCGCAAACGACTCTCCCCTCTACCCCGGTCGCGGCGTCGGGGTCTACGATTCAAAGGTCGGACCGATCACGGTGATGAATCTGATCGGGCGGTGCAATATGGCGTTCGGCCCGGACAATCCTTTTTTGTTGGCCGAGAAGCTGTTGAAGCAAATCGAAACGAAGATCGTCCTGCTGGATTTCCACGCCGAGGCCAGCTCCGAGAAGCTGGCGATGGGCTGGCATCTGGACGGAAGGGTCTCGGCAGTCTGGGGAACGCACACCCACGTGCCGACGGCGGACGACATGATCCTGCCAAAGGGAACCGGCTACGTGAGCGATCTGGGCATGACGGGCCCGATCTTCTCCATTCTCGGCGTCCGGCCGGAGCAGTCCGTGGCGACCTTCCGCGGCGGGCTGAACAGTCGCTACGAGACCGCGCCAGGCCCCTGCAAATTAGAAGGCGTACTTTTCACTTTGGATTCCGTGACCGGGCGCTGCACCGGTACAGAAAGGATTTGGTATCATGATACGGATTCTGCACGCGGCTGACCTCCATCTGGACAGCCCCTTTGCAGCGATGCGGCCCGATCAGGCGGCTGACCGGCGCGAAGAACAGCGCGAGGTCCTGACCCGGCTGATCCGGGAATGCAACGAGCGGGAGTGCGATCTTCTGCTGCTCGCCGGAGATCTCTTTGACTCGGACGAGGTCTACCGCGACACAACGGACCTGCTCTGCAGGCTGCTCGCTCAATGCCGGGCGCGGGTCTTCATTGCCCCGGGCAACCACGACTGCTACACGCCCTCCTCGGTCTACGCAACCGTGAACTGGCCGGAAAACGTCCACATTTTCCAAAGCGAGCAGGTGGAGGCGGTCCGGCTGGAAGGCGTGACCGTTTACGGCGCCGCCTTCACGGGGCCGCATGCAACGGGCCTGATGCGCGGATTCTGCGCGGAGGCGGACGGGAACCGCTCGGTCATGGTCATCCACGGCGAGCTCTCGGACCGCGACGGGCTTTACAACTCAATCTCCGTAGCTGACGTTGCAGGCTCCGATCTGGACTATCTGGCCCTGGGCCACGTCCACGAGGACAGTCTTCGCAGCGTCGGAGGCACCACCGTCGGCATTCCCGGCTGCGCAATGGGCCGCGGCTTTGACGAGACCGGCGAGAAGGGCGCTTTCTACGTGGAGCTGGACGGCTCCGGCTGCCGGGTCCTGCCGGTTCCGCTCGGCGCGAAGCAGTATCTTCGTCTGAGCGTTGACGTTCAGAACGACGTTTTCTCCGAGATTGAAGCTGCGATTCCCGCGAACGCGGCACAGACGATCTGCCGCCTGACCTTGACGGGAGAATGTCAGACCCCGGTTCTGAACGCCCTGCAGCGCGCCTTCGGCGGTCGGTTTGACACGCTGGAGCTCGTGGACAAGACCCTCCCGCCCAAAGACGTCTGGGAAGATTGCGGAGCGGACAGTCTGAAGGGCATCTTCCTCCAGCGGATGCTGGAGATCTACGAAAAGGCCGAGGATGAGGATCGCCGTACCGTGGCGCTTGCTGCAAAGCTCGGACGCGATCTTCTGGAAGGACGGGAGGTGCGCGCAGAATGAAGCTGAAATCCATGCAGGCGACCTTTGGACGGCTGGATCGCAAGAAGCTCGACTTGCAGCCGGGGCTGAACGTGATCAGCGGCGGCAACGAGACCGGAAAAACGACCTGGGCGGAGTTTTTGACCGCGATGCTCTACGGCGTGGATACCCGCGCGCGCGGCAAGGGCGCAGAGCTTCCGGTAAAGACCAAGTACGAGCCTTGGAACGGAAGCCCGATGGAGGGCCGGATCGAGGTCGAATGGCAGGGCCGGAGCGTCGTTCTGGAACGGACCTCGGCGCTGACCCCGCTCGGCACCCTTCGCGCCTCGGATGCGGCGACCGGACTGCCTGTCCCGGAGCTGACCGCCGCATCCTGCGGCGAAGCCCTCACGGGCGTTACGGAGCCGGTATTCCAGCGAAGCGCCCTCCTGCGTCAGCGCGGGGCGGCGATCTCCTCGGACCCGGAGCTTGAGAAGCGGTTGAGCGGTCTGGTTACGGCAGGCAGCGAGGATTACGCCTACGGCGAGGTCGCAGATAAACTCAAGAAGCTGCAAAACGCCCTCCAATACAACCAGAGCGGGATCCTGCCCCGGCTGCGGAGCGAGATCGGGGAAATCGATCAGACGCTCGACAAAGCGGCAGATCTGCGCAAACGGCAGAACAACCTGCTGGGCGAGATCCGAACCCGTCAGGCGGAGGAGGCGGAGCTGGCAAGGATCAACGCCGCCCTGGAGCGCCGGGAGCGAGCGCGTCTGCGCCGTGCCGCAGCGGACAGCCGCCAGCGGCTTTCAGAGGCACAATCGGAACGGGAAACGCTGGCCGCTGCCTGTGAAAAGCTCCCCGACGCCGAAACGCTGGAGTCGCTGCAGGCTAAGGTGCGGCAGCTCGAAAAGACCGTCCAGACCGCGAAGATGGAGGATTCCATGTCACCCGTCGAGTTCCCGGACGAGCCTGAACGCAATCCTTTCCGGCACTATATCCACATGACGCCGGATGAGATCAAGACGGAGGACGAACGCTTTGAAGCGTCCCTGCGTCAGGTGCGCGAGGCTGAGACGATGCCGAAGCTCTGGAAGCTGTCGCTGCGCTCTCTCGCAGGCATGCTGCTCGGTCTTCTTCCGATCCTTTGCGGCTGCTACTTCCGCGACCGCTTGAATGAGCTCCATCCCGCCCTGTTCTGGGTCCTGTTCGGACTTGGCTGCGCGGTCATTCTCGGCGTAACGATCTGGCATTTCCGGACGGCGAACCGAATCACCCGCGCCAAAAAGGCGGCGTTTGAAATCCTGCAGAAATTCGGCTGCGAGAGCGCCGATCAGCTTCACGCCCGTGCAGCGGAGCTGCGCCGGGAGATCGACGGCTATCGTGCCGCAAGGGCTGACGCGGAGGAAACTGCCGCCGGCAGAAAGCTCCGGGACGATGAGTTGCGTGAAAAAACGGACGTTCTGCTGGGCGAGCTGGCCCTGCGCGGCGCAGTCTGCCCGACCCTGGAGGACGCAGAGGCCTGGATTCAGGACGGCTTACGGTCCCGACAGGATCTGGAGCGCGCCACCCGGACCGAACGCCAGCGCGCGGAGCAGTATTCCCTCCTGAAGGAACACGAGGGCGAAGGCGAGGCCGAGGAGGAGCTGAACGAGGAGCTAAACGCCTACGATCCCGCCATGATCCGCGACCGGCTGAGCCGGAGCCGCGAGGCGATCATCCCGCTCCGCTCCGAGGCCGACCGGCTGGCAGGCTCCCTCCAGCAGCTCGGCGATCCCCTGCGGCTGGAGGCGGAACGCGAAGAAAAGCAGGCGCGGCTGGCACGGCTGGATCAGCGTTACGCCGCCATGCAGCTTGCACGCAAGGAGCTTGCACGCGCCGACGAGACCCTGCGCGAGCGCTTTGCGCCCCTGCTCTGCAAAAAGGCGGGCGAGCTTTTCTATCGTCTGACCGAAGGAAAGTATGACCGCGTGACCCTGGATCGGGCGATGCGCGTGACCGTTCATTCCACCGACAGCACGACCGATCGCTCCCTGAGCTATCTGAGCGGCGGCACGGTGGATCAGCTCTACCTGGCTCTGCGGCTGGCGATCTGCGATCTCCTCCTGCCCGACTGTCCGATCATTCTGGACGACGCTCTGGTCTACTTTGACGACGAGCGCCTGCGGGTCGCGCTGGAGGTTCTGCGTGAGCTCGGCCGGCAGCGTCAGATCCTGCTGTTCACCTGCACAGACCGCGAAAAGCGCATGCTGGACGCGAGCAGATAGATCCCCTCCCAATTTGGAAACCGGACGGTTTTCTGTCGGCATGGCAGAAAACCGTCCGGTTTTGGGTTCAGGCCGTCTCGCGGTCGTCCTGCCCAAGCGCCAGCTTCAGGCGGGAAAGCAGGCTTTCGCCGGGCGGCGTCAGAGGCAGGCGGCAGGTCCCGACGTCCAGGCCGGAGAGACCGAGAGCAGCCTTGATGGGGATGGGGCTGACCTCTGAAAAAAGAGCCTCGATCAGCTCCTGCTGGTCCATCTGAAGCTGGAGCGCACGGGCGTACTCTCCGCGCAGGGCTGCGTCCACGAGCGCCTTGACGGCCTCCGGCCGCAGATTGCTCAGAACGGACACCGCCCCGATCGCGCCGCAGACCATGAAGGGCAGAATCCGGTCGTCGCTGCCGCAGTAGATCGGGAAATCGGGACCGCAGAGCGCCCGAAGCCGGAGCAGACGGCTGACGTCCGGGTTGGCCTCCTTGATGCCGGCAACCGTCGGAAGCTCCGCCAGTCTTGCCACGGTTTCCGGGGAAATGTCCACGCAGGTCCGGGATGGCACGTTGTAGAGCAGAACCGGCAGGCTCGTAGCGGCGGCGATCGCGCCGTAATGGGCAAGCAGACCTTCCTGGGTACAGCGGTTATAGTAGGGCGTGACGCTGAGCAGGGCGTCCACGCCGAGGGCCGCCGCAGCGCGCGCAGTCTCCACGGCCTTGGCGGTATTGTTCCCGCCGGTCCCGGCGATCAGTCTGGTCTTGCCGCCGCAATAGCGGACGCAGTGGGCGATGATGGCAAGGGTCTCCGGCTGATCCAGGGTCGCGGCCTCTCCGGTGGTGCCGCAGATGACCAGGGCCTCGATCCCGGCGGCAAGCTGGGTATCGAGCAGGCGATCCAGGGTTTCGTAGTCGATCCCGCCGTTGCGGAAGGGCGTGACAAGGGCGGTACAGGCGCCGCGAAATACAGGCTTTTTCATAATGGCATTACCTCCGTTTCCGGAACAGCATATTCGGGAAACGGGGGCATTATGCGGCTTGACGAATCGCGGGAATCCATGTATAATAAACAAAACAAAAAATGGCGGCTTGCCGCCGAAAGAGGATATTGATTTGAAAACCCATGATTTTTACTATGAGCTTCCGCCGGAGCTGATCGCGCAGACGCCGCTTCAGAAGCGCGACAGCTCCCGACTGCTGGTTCTCGGCCGGGAGAGCGGACAGATCGAGCACAGGCATTTTTACGACGTGATCGACTATCTCAAGCCCGGCGACACACTGGTTCTGAACGATTCCCGCGTCCTTCCCGCTCGTCTGATGGGCCACCGCGTTCCCAGCGGCGGAGCTGTGGAGGTCCTTTTGCTCAAGGATACCGGCGGCGACGTCTGGGAATGCCTGACGCGCCCGGGCCGGAAGACCCCGGTCGGCACGCAGCTCTGCTTCGGCGACGGGCAGCTCACCGCCGAGGTCGTGGAAGCCCTGGACGACGGCAAGAAAAAGGTCCGCTTCCGCTATGAGGGCATCTTCCTGGAGGTCCTGAGCCAGCTTGGAAAGATGCCCCTGCCCCCCTATATCAAGGAGGAGCTGGAGGATCAGGAACGGTATCAGACCGTCTATTCCCGCGTCAACGGCTCCGCCGCGGCGCCGACCGCCGGTCTGCACTTTACGCCGGAGCTCCTGCAAAAGCTCCGGGACAAGGGCGTGAATCTCGCCTGGGTGACCCTCCACGTCGGCCTCGGCACCTTCCGCCCGGTCAAGGCCGAGGAGATCACGGATCACCAGATGCATTCGGAATTCTGCATGCTCTCGCAGCAGACCGCCGATCTGCTCAACCGCACCCGGCGGGAGGGCGGAAGGATCGTCTGCGTCGGAACCACCTCCTGCCGCACGATCGAATCCTTTGCAGCCGAGGACGGCAGCTTCACCGAGCGCTCCGGCTGGACGGATATCTTCATCTATCCCGGCTACCGCTTCAAGGCGATGGACGCCTTGATCACAAATTTCCATCTGCCCGAGAGCACGCTGATCATGCTGGTCTCCGCCTTCGCCGGACGCGAAAACGTGCTGCACGCCTATCAGGTCGCCGTTGAACAGCGCTACCGCTTCTTCTCCTTTGGAGACGCCATGATTATTCTATGATTTTTATATGATTTTTAGATGGTTTGTCAATGATTGTATTAACAAACCATCTTTTATCGCATATACTATTTACAGAAAGGTGGTGCTTTATATGGCCAACGTCAATATCAGGATGGATGATGCAACGAAGACGCAGTTTGATGCGTTCTGCAATGAGGTGGGTTTATCTGTCAGCGCTGTGTTCAATATGTTTGCCAAGCGTGTGGTGAAAGAACAGAGAATTCCCTTTGACATCACAACTGAGGTTCCCAACGCAGAAACCAGAGCGGCCCTTCGCGAGGTCGAATATATGCAAAAGCATCCGGAGCTGTTCAAAAGCTACCGTGATGCGCATGAAATGTTCGAGGATATTCTGAATGAAGAAGTATGAGCTAAGACCCACCAATCAGTTTAAAAAGGATTTGCGGCTGGCAAAGAAACGCGGCTACAAGCTGAATCAATTGGAAGCGGCTTTTATTTGATCCTCTCACGAACCGGGACGCACAGTGATTTGTTTTAGTCCTGTTTTGGCATTTGAGGATTCCTCACCGAAAAAGGCAAAGGAGTCCGTTTGAAAGAATCATACACGGCGCCCCCGCACCGAACGATCGGTGCGGGGGCGCTGCTTGGTCTACGCTCCGTCCGCGGACGGGAGGGTTACTTCTCTGCGGTGGCCTGGGCCTTTTCCAGCTCGTTCAGATAGTCGATCTCGGCCTGAAGCTGATCGATATCGACGTTCTCGCTCTTCGTCGCGTTGGAGATGAAGCCGATCATGCCCATGTAGGGGTTATCGAGGTACTTGGCGATCAGCGGAGTCTTGCCGGTGTTCAGCGCGGCCTCGTGGAGCTTCTTATAAGTGGAGACAGAGGTGATTGTCATAGCAACAGCCAGAACGATGGAGAGAACGCTGACAATGACGACGCCCTTGCCCTTTCCGCCCTTCTTCATGCGAGAGAAGGCGAAGATCATGGCGATGATCGCGAACAGGACGGCAACGCCGCCGCCGATCACACCGAAGAACAAAGGGGATGTTGCCGCGAGGATAATGCTGATAATCACAAAGATAATGCCGCCGACAGAATGCTTTTTCGCTTGGGTTTCCATGATGTGATTCCTCCTTGTTTGTTGATGCAGATTTATGCGCAGTCAGAATCATCTGACGTCGCGACGGTTATAGAGCCATACGGACAGGTACAGGAACAGCGCGATGGTGACACCCGCAGACACAAGGGCAAGCACGGTTTTCGGGTCGTCGGCTGCGAGGATCTGGTCAGGCATATAGTCACCCAGTTCGAAATGCTTTTTGAAGAGTTGATAGAAGACCAGGCTGATCAGGTCGTAAATCATGCCGCTGAAGCCCAGACCGAACAGAACGGACAGGGTGATCCCAAGCGCTTTGAGCCGGAGCGCTGAAACAACCATCAGGAGGATCGTGCAAACCGCATGGGCAAGCAGAAGCTTCAAAAGCAGCTTGCCCAGCGCCGCCGGAATCTCAGCGTCGAAGACGACGCCGTAGAAGACGCTTCTGCCGATCAGGTCGCCCAGAATGCCGGCCAGAGCAAAGACGGCGACGGGCAGAGCGGTCACGAAGAATTTGGAAACCGCGATATAAGACCGTCTGGGAAATTGGCCTGCAATCGTCTTGATAAAGCCGCCCTCCTGATCCGCAAAGTAGAAGCCGCTGACTCCCAGAAACAGAAGCATCCGGCTGATCGAGGAATAGGGGTTTTTCAGGATTTCGGACACTGGCGTGGGCGGAATGCGTTCATCAACATGCAGAAGCCACCGAAACAGCGTCGCCAGCGGCGTCTCAACGAGGGCAAATACGAAGGCCAGGATGAGGCAGACCATGACGGAGCGCTTGCGGCGCAGGCAGAAGCAATCCATGCGGAGCAAATCAGACATTGCGGACACCTCCCGTCCGGCTGAGATAGTATTCCTCCAAAGAGGCCGTGCGGAGAAAGATCTCGGACAGCGGAAGCCCCGCGCCGACGATGGCGGCGGCCATGTCCGCCGTGCGCTCCATCTGCTCGTTCACACGAAGGGAGCCGTCCGGCTCTACACTGACGTCGTGAATGCCGAGCGATTCCAAAACAGGCCGGACCGCATTCGGTTCGCCGGCGCGAATCACGACACAGCGACCGCTGCGGCGGTGCAGCTCCTCGGCGGAGAATTCGTCGATCAAATCGCCGTCGTTGATGATCCCGAAGTAATCGGCCACCTTGGCCAGCTCGTCGAGAATGTGACTGGAAATCATCACGGTCATCCCCCGCTCGTCGCGCAGACGAACCAGAATGGAGCGGATCTCCAGGATGCCCTGCGGATCGAGACCGTTGATCGGTTCGTCCAGAATCAGCAGCTTCGGATCGCCGACCAGGGCCAGCGCAAGCCCAAGCCGCTGCCGCATACCCATCGAAAAGTTCCGGGCGGGAAGCTTTCGTCCGGCGTCGGCAAGGCCGACGGTATCCAGAATGCCTGCGGCGTAGGACGGCGTAAATGCGCCGAGGGCGATACACTTGGCCTTGACGTTGTCAAACGCGGAGAGATTCGGCAGGATGCCCGGCGATTCAATGAGAACACCGACCCGGCGGCGAAGCTTCCGCATCTCGATGCCGGTTTTGCCGAACAGGGCGTAGCTGCCGCGTGTGGGCTCGGAGAGGCCGCTGAGCATCCGCATGATGGTCGTCTTTCCGGCGCCGTTGCGACCGATCAGGCCGTAGATGCAGCCGGTGGGAACGTGCATGCTGACGTCCTTGACAGCCGTTTTCTTGCCGTAGACCTTGGTCAGTCCATTGGTTGTGATGATCTGTTCCATACCCGCTCCTGTGTTCCTTGATTGGAATGCGTTCCCGGACGCGCGGCAGACTTGCCGCGGCCCTCCTTTTTGTTATTTTACCAATTTGCAGAGATAAAGTCAATGGGTGCGAACGTGAATTGTTCGGAATTCTGCGAACGTGAATTGTTCGGAATTCCGGTCAGTCAAGGTAGGAGTTCAGCCCTGCGGGATGCGAGAGGACAGTTGACTGTGGGCAGACCAGTCACCAGTCACCAGTGAGCAGTCACGAGGACGTAGGGTGGCCAGACTCTTGGCCGCCGTTCCAGCTTGTTTGCGGAGAAACGAAACGGAAAGTGTTAGTCGCAAACGGAAAACCCGCAAATCCGTTCAGGAGATGCAAATTCTTAATTTTCCATTCTCAATTCTAAATTCATCCGCAGGACTTGGGGGTGAACTGTTACGGGCTGAAATTTGGTGTTTTGACCAGTAATATATGGATACCGGGTGTTGACAGCATTGGTTTTGTACCATATAATATAGATAATGCTGTATCTTCTGCATCATATCACTTGAGTCAAAGGAGCTTGTTTGTGATGAATCAAACGCATACGATCCGGGCTGTCGGGCTTTCTCTCGTTGTGATCCTGCTGATTTCCCTTTTGTCCGCATGTGTAAACGGTCCGGACAAGCCGATCGTGTCCGACACCGAAGAGAGCGCCGTCGTCACGGCTCCCGATTCTAACGCTGCTCCGCCGGAGAGCGCCGAAACGGAGTCCGCTCGCCTCACCGGAGACGGGGCCTCTGCGCGAAAGATATTTGGTGACGACGATCTGCCGGAGGACCAGATGCTCTATGCGGATCAGGTGGGATTCCGTTTGGAGACGGACAAAGGCGTCAGGGTTCAGGTCATGGATATTTCAACGCTGGAAAGCCGACTGAAAGAGCTTGAGCCCCTGCCCCGGACGCGCTATTTTGAAGACCTTCTTTCGGAAGACTATCGGCTGCTCTTCTCTGTTTTTGATCTTGCGCTGGAGTTGGGTTCTGTAAAATTCTGCTTCCCCACCCGGAGCCTTCGGGCCAGAGACGTCTCTGAAATCGTAGAGATGCTGAACGCCACCTATCCCCTCTATGACGCCCGCCCAAGGTTTTCGGTCACGAAAGATCTTACAGACGCATCCGGAGAAGCCTACCGCTTTCTGACCGTGTATCTCACCAACTGCAACACGGAAAAGCTCCAAAAACATCATCTGGCAGTGGAAGCCTGCCGTGTGATCCTGCGCACGATGCCGGGTTCCTATACAGAGGACCCGGAAGAGTACCCCCTCGCACTCTATTCTATCGTGGTCAACTCCGTCGAGTATGAGTCCCATTTCGACGAGGAGTCGAACGAACGTTGTCCCCTGTATAATGCGATTGTTGAGAAGCACGCCGGGCCCTACGGGATCAGCGCATGGTTCTATACCATCATGAACCTGGCAGGTTACGACTGCCTTCAGGTAAGCGGGACGACCTACGGCGGAACGGAGGAAAACCCGCACGCGATTTACACTTTTTACTGGAATATCGCAAAGCTGGGGGATGCCTATTACGTGTTCGATCCTACCCTTGACAACTGGAATTCTGAAAGAGGTTACCTGTTTTTCTACGGGCTCTCCGAGGAAAAAGCCAACGAAAGGTTTCGGCGCACCATCGATCCTTTCTTTGCTGACATTGTTCCCCCATGCCCGGAGAATCTTCCGCAGGACAAAGCTCCCGTTGCGCCGGAGATCGGGGGCGGAACGAATCTATCTTATAAAACAGGAGCACATTTATGTTTGAGCTTATAAAAACCGAGGGAATGGCCCGGCGGGGCGAGTTCACCTGCGCACACGGAACGGTTCAGACGCCGGTGTTTATGAACGTCGGTACCCAGGCTGCCATCAAGGGCGGTCTGAGCGCCAAGGATCTGGCGGAGATCGGCTGCCAGGTAGAGCTTTCCAACACCTATCACCTGCATCTGCGGCCAGGCGACCGGCTGATCCGCGACCTGGGCGGACTGCACCGCTTTATGACATGGGACAAGCCCATTCTGACCGACTCCGGCGGTTTCCAGGTTTTCTCCCTTGCAGGTCTGCGCAAGATCCGGGAGGAGGGCGTCTACTTCGCCTCCCACATCGACGGGCGGAAGATTTTCATGGGCCCGGAGGAGAGCATGCAGATCCAGTCCAACCTGGGCTCCGATATCTGCATGGCCTTTGACGAGTGCGTGGAGAACCCCTCCCCTTACGAGTACGTGAAGCAGTCGATGCAGCGCACCTACCGCTGGCTGGTTCGCTGCAAGGCAGAGAACGCCCGGCTGAACGCCCTGCCCGAAACCGTGAACCCCCGGCAGATGCTCTGGGGCATCAATCAGGGCGGCGCTTACCCCGATCTTCGCATCGAGCACGCCAAGATGGTGGCCGATCTGGACCTCCCCGGCTACGCCATCGGCGGTCTGGCCGTCGGCGAGCCGACCGAGGTGATGTACGAGATCATTGAGGCCGTCGAGCCCTGGCTCCCTGCGGCCCGCCCCCGCTATCTGATGGGCGTGGGAACGCCGTCCAATATCATCGAGGCCGTGGCGCGCGGCGTGGATTTCTTCGACTGCGTGATGCCGGCCCGCAACGCCCGCCACGCGCGGCTGTTTACCTGGGACGGCGCGATCAACCTCAAGAACGCCAAATACGAGCGCGACGAGAGCCCCATCGACTCCGCCTGTGACTGCCCGGTCTGCCGCCGCTACTCCCGCGCCTATCTGCACCACCTGTTCAAGGCGGAGGAGATTCTGGCCCTGCGGCTGAGCGTGATGCACAATCTGTATTTCTACAACAAGCTGATGGAGCGCATCCGCCAGGCGCTCGACGAGGGCTGCTTTGCCGCCTTCCGCGCGGAATACAGCGAAAAACTGAGCAGAAGAATTTAAAACGGAAAAATACTGCTTGCATTCTGCTTAAATCCCATGTATAATCATAGAAACCAATTTTTGGAGGTACGTTTATGCTTCAGTATTTAACCGCGAACCCAACCGGCGGCAGCTACACGATGATCCTTATGCTGGTTGCCTTTGTCGCCGTGTTCTACTTCATGATTCTCCGCCCGGAAAGCAAAAAGAAGAAGGAAGCCGAGCAGCTTCGCGCATCCCTGCACAAGGGCGATCAGATCACGACCATCGGCGGCATCGAGGGCAAAATCGTAAACATCAAGGACGATAAGATCGTCATTGAGAGCGGCGAAGATATGGTTCGGCTCGAGCTCCAGAAGTGGGCCGTTATGACCAACCACACCGCCGAAAAGGACAAGCAAAGACGCGCCGCTGAGGCCAAAGAGGCCGCGCAGAAGGCGAAGGAAGAGCGCGCCAAGGCCAAGAAAGAGCGCAAGGAAAACGAGGGCGTCCGCTAATCCCGGTTCCGGACCCGGAGGCCGCGCAGAGCATACCATGCTTTGCGCGGCCTCTGGGTTTCTCTTCTGTAAATTGGGGCAGTTTGGACACAAGCCCACAAAATATTGAGGGCTGACAAAATTCCGCATCGTTTTTTGTCGGTTCTTCTACTCTTCGGGCGCTTGTTCGCGAAAAGTGTTTGTGCTATAATAAAAAGTAATCACGATTCGGAGGCCACGATATGCCGGAAGTCATTCTTACAACTGAAACGATCCGCAGACTGCTTGCAGCCGGAAACGGTGACAGCGCCATGCTGTACCTCTGCCGCGCAGCCGGACTGAGCGAGGTCGTGACCGGCTTCAGCGAATCGCGGCTGGAGAACGCCGCCCTTCTGCTCCGCCAGCTCGGACTGGACGACAGCCGCAGCCCGCGCTTCATCCAGCCCGCGCAGCCGCCCGAGTATACCGATGAGGACGTCCGCAGGCAGATGGAGCTGCCCAGATCCGGCTTCCGCAAGCTGGTTGGCGAGGTGCAGCGGTGTCTCAGCAAGGTGCTCAACGTGGACGAGCTGAAAATCCTGCTCTCCATGGAGGAGTATCTCGGCCTGCCGGGCGAGGTGGTGAACATTCTGGTTCACTATTGCGTGGAGCGGAACCGTCTGCGCGGAACGGGACGGATGCCCTCCCTTCGCACGGTCGAAAAGGAGGCCTATCACTGGGCGGACGAGCAGATCGACTCCGTGGAGAAGGCGGCAGCCTTTATGCAGAGCGAGACGAACCGTGGCCAGAGACTGATCGGTCTGTGCAAGCTGCTCGGTATCACCGGCAGACGGCTCGCCCCGCCGGAGGAACGGTATCTGCTCGCCTGGGTGGAAATGGGTTTTCCCGACGAGGTGATCTCCCTGGCCTATGATAAGACCTGTGAGAACACCGGAGCCCTGACCTGGAAATACATGAACAAGATCCTGGAGAGCTGGCAGAGCCAGGGCCTATTTACGCTCGCGCAGATCAAGGCGTCAGACCGCAAGCCGGCGCAGTCCGGGCGCGGCGGCTATCAGCGCCACGGCGAAACCGTCAGCCCTCTGATGCAGGACGCAGTCAACCGGATGCTCTCGGAGCAGGAGGAATGAAATGAGCTATACGCGCGAAATTCTGTCCCGCGCCAGGCAGCGTCTGGAGACGGACAACCGGAAAAAGGAAGCCGAGGCCGCTGAAAACCTGGCGAAGGCCTATGCCAGACTTCCCCGTCTGCGCGAGATCGACCGGGAGCTTCGACGGACTTCCGCCTCCGTCGTGGCCGCGTGCTTTGACCAGGGACGCGATCCGGCCCAGGCCGTCCGCCAGATCCGTGCGCGGAACCGGGAATTGCAGGCCGAGCGCCAGTGGATTCTGGATGACGCGGAAATCTCCGAGGATTCCCTGGATAACAGTCCCCTTTGCAATCTCTGCGGCGGGAGCGGCTACAAGGACGGAAAAATGTGCGAGTGTCTGCACGAGCTCTGCCGGCAGGAACAGCGCCACGCCCTCTCTCCCCTGCTGCCCACCGGAAAAGAGCGATTTGAATACTTCTCGACCGACCTCTATCCCGACCGGTATTATCCCTCGATCGGAACGACGCCGAGAAAGCTGATGCAGCGAAATCTCAACTACTGCCGAAAATACGCCGCCGATTTCCAGCCCGGCGCAGGCAGCCTTCTGTTCTCCGGCGCCACGGGGCTTGGAAAGACTTTCCTCTCCGCCTGCATCGCCAGGCAGGTGACGGACCGGGGCTTCGGCGTGGTCTACGCCTCCGCGGGAAAGCTGTTCTCGGACTACGAGGGCGTAAAGTTCGACCGGCTGGATCCCGGCGCGATCGAGGGCTATACGGCCTGCGACCTGCTGATTCTGGACGATCTCGGCACGGAGATGACGACGCCGCTGGTGATCTCGTCCCTGTATCAGCTTGTCAACAGCCGGATCCTGGAGCGGAAGGCGACACTGATCTCCACGAACCTGCGGCCGGAGGATCTGGAGCCGCGATACGGCGGTCAGATTGCCTCCCGGCTGCTGGGAAACTACGAGCTGGTCGTCTTCGAGGGCGAGGATATTCGGCGTCTTCGTAACAAATGATTTGCATAGCAAAACGGCGCGGCCGGGCGCGCCGTTTTGCTATGTCAAAATTCTAAATTGGCCCGTGCCTTATTCATCCTTCTGCTTTGCCGGGATCACAGCGGCGGCAAGGACGGCGTCCACGTCGGGATAATCCCGCTGCAGGGAGATCGGGCGGCCCTGCATATTGGTGAAGCAGTGGGTGGAAGCGCCGGTGGAAACCAGCTCCCCGCTTTGATCGTTGTACATCTCGTACTCCACGCGCAGGCGGACGCCGGTATATTCCCGGAGCTCAACGTGGACGCGGATCCGCTCGTCAAAGTGGGTCGGGCGGCGGTAGCGGCATTCCACGCCGACCACCGGCGAGAGGATGCCCCGGGCCTCCAGGGTCACGAAGCCGATACCGTGCCGGTCGAGGAATTCCACGCGAGCCTCCTCCATCCAGCGGATATAGTTCGAGTGGTGGACGACTGCCATCTGGTCGGTCTCGTAGTATTGGACGCGGTGGATATAGTCATTCATATTCGGATTCTCCATTCGGTCGCTTATCGGCCTCTGCGGTAGAGGCGGGCAAGGCCGCCCTCGCTGGTCTCGCGGAAGGCTTTGGCAATGTTAATGCCGGTCTGATACATGGTCTTGACCACCATGTCGAAGCTGATCGAGCGCGTGTTGTAGAGGAAGAAGGCCAGGTTGAAGCTGTTCATCGCGCGCATGGCAGCCACGGCGTTGCGTTCGATGCAGGGGATCTGCACCAGACCGCAGATCGGGTCGCAGGTAAGGCCGAGATGGTGTTCCAGGGCGACCTCTGCGGCATACTCGATCTGCGAGAGGTTCAGTCCCTTGAGCTCGCAGAGGGCTGCAGCAGCCATGGAGCAGGCCGCGCCGATCTCCGCCTGACAGCCGCATTCGGCGCCGGAGATGGAGGCGTTGTGCTTGATCAAATTGCCGATGATGCCGGCGGTGGCAAGGGCGTGGAGGATCTCGGCGTCGGGGTACTTGTACTGCTCCTGCATATAGCGCAGGACGGAGGGCACGACGCCGCAGCTTCCGCAGGTGGGGGCCGTGACGACGGTGCCGTTATCGGCGTTCTGCTCGCTGACCGCAAAGGCGTAGGCGCAGATCGTCCGCAGCTCCTTGAGTTGAACGATCTGATTCTGGGTGGCCTGCTCATAAAGGTACTTTGCCTTGCGCTCCAGATGCAGGCCGCCGGGAAGCGTGCCGTCCACGTGCAGACCGTCGGCAATCGCCCAGCGCATGGTCTTCCAGACCTGGGCAAGGAAGGTCCAGATCTCCGGCCCCTCGCAGAGCTCCACGTACTCCCAGATGCGGATGTGCCGCCAGTTGCAGAACTGGGCGATCTCAGCGAAGGAGTTTTCGGGATAGACGTCGTCGCGGGTATCTTTGTCCACCGGGCGGCCCTCGATCACGATGTCGCCGCCGCCGATCGACTGCACCCGCATGGGGCCGACCTCCCGCCCGTTTTCAACGGCGAAGAAATCGAGGGTATTCGGATGCTTGAGATCGTCAGGGTCCTCCTTGGCAAAGACGATCTCAGCCGGGATGGGGGCAAGGGTCTCGCGCAGGACGCGGTCCGTGCCGTGGCCGACGCCGGTTTTGGCGAGCGAACCATAGAGCACCACACGGAAGGATTCCGCGTCGGGATGTTCTTCCTTGAAGATCCCGGCAGCCCGCTGCGGGCCCATCGTATGCGAGGACGAGGGGCCCTTGCCGGTTTTATAGAGATCACGGATGGAATTCATGGAACACGCTCCTTTCCGTTTGTATTCAAATTCATACTACATTATACCAAAAATCGTGCGGAAATCAATCTAAAACCGAACGGAAACGAAAGTTTTTTCCCGATCCGAGAGAAGCACTTGCCGCAAAGCGGAGAATATGATAAAATCAGCTTATAAAAGCAAAGGAGGAAGGAGCATGCGATTTCTCCATCTGGCGGATCTGCACCTCGGCAAGTCTCTGCACGGTCGGTCCCTGCTCGCGGAGGATCAGACAGCCTGGGCTGAGCGTTTTTTGGAATTAGCCGCGTCTCTCCGGCCCGACGCCGTGGTGATTGCGGGCGACGTCTATGACCGCGGCGCGCCTGCGGCGGAGGCCGTGGACCTGCTCAGCCGATTTCTGACCGGGCTCTGCGACCTGGACGTTCCGGTTCTGCTGATCCCAGGCAACCACGACTCCGCCCAGCGGCTTGCCTTCGGGCGCGAGCTTCTGTCGCACCGGGGACTGCATATCGCCGCGCCTCTGTCTGCACCGGGGCGGCTGGAGCGGGTGACGCTGGCAGACGAGCACGGGCCGGTGACCTTCTGGCTGATGCCCTACGTCTTCCCTGCCCTGATCGCAAACGCACTCGGAGACGAGAGCCTGCGGGATTACGACGGCGCGGTTCGCGCCCTGCTGGACGCGCAGGGGCTGGACTTTTCGGCGCGAAACGTGCTGATCGCCCATCAGAACGTGACGGCGGGCGGCCGTGAGGCTGAGCGCGGCGGGTCCGAAACGATGGTCGGCGGCGTCGGACAGATCGACTACACAGCCTTTGACGGCTTCGACTACGCCGCCCTGGGCCACATCCACGCGGGCTACTGGGTGGGGCGGAAGGAGGTCCGGTACGCCGGTTCCCCGCTCTGCTATCACTTTAACGAGGCGAAGCAGGCCGAGAAGGGTCCTGTGCTGGTGACGCTCGGTGCAAAGGGCGAGCGCGTCCAAACGGAGGTCCTGCATATCCCGCCCCTGCACCCCCTGAAGCCCTGGAAAGGGACCTGGGCGGAGATTCGCGCTCTGGCCGAGCAAGCGGAGCCGAAGTGCTTCGTCAGCGCCACGCTGACGGACCGGCGGCTCACCCCGGAGATCTGCGACGAGCTGAGCACCCTGCTGGAGCAGCGGGATTGCGTGCTGCTGGAGCGCAGCTCCGTTTACCGGCAGTTTACGACCGCAAACGGTCAGTTCTCCGCCAGGGAGGCGCGGGAGCGCTCCCTGCCGGAGCTCTTTACAGATTTCTATCGCGGAAAACGCGACGGCGCAGATCCATCCGACGAGGAACGCGCCCTGATCGAATACGCAGCGGAGCTGATTGCGAGCTCCGACGGGCCGGAGGCGGACGCGGCGCTTGCGGAGCGTCTGCTGCGGCGGGCAAAGGAGGCGGGAAGATGAAACCGCTCGTACTGGAACTGACGGCCTTCGGCTCCTATGCCGGGAAAACCGTGATCCGATTTGACGGCTTCTCCCAGGGCCTTTATCTGATCACCGGCGACACGGGCGCCGGCAAAACCACGATTTTTGACGGCATCGTCTTCGCTCTCTACGGCAAGGCCAGCGGCTCCGACCGCAGTCCGGATATGATGCACTGCGATCTGGTGGACAGGGCAACGGACACCGAGGTCGCGCTGACCTTCCGCCAGGACGGGCGCGACTATACGGTCCGGCGCTCCCTGCACTTTGCAAAGATCCGCGGCACGGACGAATACCGCGAGGGCAAGCCCTCCGCGACCCTGACCGGGGACGGGCTAACACCGGCCTCCGGCGCAAGCAACGTCACCGACAAATGTACGGAGCTGATCGGTCTGAATGCGGAGCAGTTCCGCCGGATCGTCATGCTGGCGCAGGGCGAGTTCCGCCGCTTCCTGACGGCGGACAGCGCGGAGAAGAACGCGATCCTCGGGCGGCTCTTTGACAGTGCGCCCTACGTGCGCTATCAGAATCTGCTGGAGACTGCGCGGAAGCAGTTGGAGGACGAGCGAAGCGGCCACAGGGCCCGACTGAACGACGCTCTGGAACGGCTGGAGCCGGAGTATCAAACCGAGCAGACAGCAGTCGGAAACCCGGCGCTGTTGGACGCGCTGAAACGGCTCGTGGAAGCTGACGAAGCGGACTGTGCGGCGCACAAGGCCGCCTACGAAGCCCTTCAGACGGAGGAAAACAAGTTACACAAGCAATACGGCGAGGCTGAGACCGTCAACCGGAACCTGACGGAGCTGGAAAACGCACGGGCGGAGATGGGTCGTCTCGATCTGCTCCGACCGGAGATGGAGCGGCGGGAAAAGGCATTCATGCTGGCGGAAACGGCGCTGCACACAGTCGTGCCAAGCCTGAATGCCGAAGCGCAGGCGGAGACCCGTCTGAATACCGCCAGGCAGGTCCTGGCCCTTGCGCGAGCGGAAGCGGAGACGGCTTCGGCTGCTATGCAGACAGCCGGGCAGAATGCGTCGAACGATCCGGCGCTGCAAAGCGAGCTGGAAACGCTGAACCACGAGACCGCAACGCTCCGGGAGCAGCTCAACCTCTATCCGGACTTTCTCGCCCTGCAAGAGAACTGCAAAACCTTGGCGCAGGAATACCAAAAGCAGCTTGCGCTGCAGCAGAAAGCAGAAGCAAGACTGGAAGCGCTGCGCGGGAAAAAGAACGCCGCAGAGCAGCGGCTTGCCGAACTCGAGCAAGCGGACATCCGGCTTGCCCGCTGCGAGCAGAGGCTTACAGAGGCAACGCGGGCAAAGAACGACTGGAGCGGCGAAGGCGGCGTATTAGACAGCCGGAACGAGCTCAACCGAAAAGAGGCCGCCCTGCTTGTCGAAGAAACACGCCTGAAAGCTCTGACGCAGAACGCGATTCGTACAAACAGCCTCGCGGCGGCGCAGAAAAACCGCTTTCTGGCCGGTCAGGCCGGGCTGATGGCCGAGACGGTTCGCGCGGAAATCGAAGAAAAAGGCGAAGCCGCCTGTCCCGTCTGCGGCAGCATGCTGGGCAGGGGCGATCTGGCACATTTGGCGCGGCTGGACGACGAGATCCCGTCCGAGGCCGAGGTCGAGCAAGCAGAGCAGACGGCGGCTGAGGCGAATCAAGCGCAGCAGGATCAAATGCTGCTGGTGGAAACCGGCAGGAGCGAGCTGCGGGCGGCAAAGGACGAGCTGATCCGTAGAGCGCAGGCGCTTTCGGAAGACTGCACGGACTGGTCGGTGCTGGACGCGCCGGGCTATCTGGCGCACAGAACGGAGGCCTTTGAGACCGCAGAGCTGGAGGCCGCGCAAGCGGTGGGCGCCGCGAAGGATGACGTAAGCACGCGGAACCGCGCAAAGGACGCGCTGAAGCAGATCGAGGCGTCTCTGACGGCCGGAAGCGAGTATCTGGATCAGGTCCGCACGGCAATCTCCAAGGCGGACGGCGATCTGCGGGAATCGCAGGCCAAGCTGGTCAGCTTACAGGGGAGGCTCCCCTATCCCACCGAGGCCGAGGCGCAGACTGAGCTTGACGATTTGATGAAACGGCAGGCTGCTCTCAGGTCCCTGTTGGACGCCCACAAGAACGCATTGGAGCAGGCCGCCTCCCGTCTGACGGAAGCGGAAGCAAAGCGGGATTCCCAGGAAGCGGCAATCCTTGACCGCGAGCGCGAGCAGGCGGACGCCGCCGCGCAGGTCGAGGCTGCGATCCAACGAGCCGGATTTGCGGATCGCGCCGCCGTTGCGCACGCCCTGCTCCCCTGTCGGGACGAAGCGGACCCGGAGAAGTGGGCAGAGGACGAACGCAAAGCCGTCACGGACTACCGCAACGATCTGCAGACGCTGGGCGAACGCATTCGCCTTCTGACCGTTCAGACCGCAGGCAAGGCCATGACCGATCTGGCCCGTTTACAGGCGGAGATCGACCGGGTCAACCAGGCCGCGAACGAAGAAAATCTGAGCTGGAATGCGGCAAACCAGCGGGCGTCCCGGCACCGTATGATCCTGACCGAAGCGACGGGCGAAACAAAAGCCCTGTCCGAGACGGACGGGGCCTGGGAGAATCTGGAACGGCTGGGCAGATTGGCGATCGGCACGTCGGGACTTGGCGGCAAGCTGAGCTTTGACCGCTACGCGATGGGCGCAGTCTTCCGCGAAATCCTGGAAATGGCAAATCAGCGGCTGGACCGCATGAGCGGCGGACGCTACGAGCTGGTTCACAAAACCACGGCGGATCGGAGCAACGCACAGGCGGGTCTGGATCTGGCGGTGGACGACCATACGACCGGGATCAAGCGGGCCTCCGCTTCCCTCTCGGGCGGCGAATCCTTCTATACCTCGCTGGCTCTGGCGCTGGGGCTCTCGGACGTGGTGCAGAACCACGCGGGCGGCAAAAAGCTGGACGCTCTGTTTATTGACGAGGGCTTCGGCACGCTGAGCGACGACATGCTCTCGAACGCCCTGGAGGTTCTCGGCGGGCTGACCGAGGGCGACCGGCTGGTCGGCATCATCTCCCACGTGGAGAAGCTGAGCGCGAGCATCCCCCAACAGATCCAGGTCCGGAGCGGCGCGGACGGAAGCTCGGTTCGGGTCGTTATTTGACCACCCGGATCGCTCCGCCGCAGGGCCGGGGAGGAGACGCGGCGCCGCCGTCCCTGGCGGCGATCGCTTCCAGGGACAGCTCCCCCGCCAGCTTAAAGAGGCTGTCGGAAAGGACCTGTTCCAGACTGCGCTCGGCAAGCGCAGCGACTCTGGCATAAAATTCCGCCGTTTTTTCGTCGAGTTGGACGGTCATTGGGATCATGAAAACCTCCTGTCACGCAGGATCAGCGGATTGCAAAAACAAGCATGAAATCATTGCAAATCATCCTATGCGGCCTCTTGACAAATGTGTTACAATAGATACCGGCAATTTAATCAGCAGCCTTGGGCTGCGGAAGGATGGATACTATGGCAAAAGATAAAAAGGTAGAGCAGATCACCGATATGGAGGTAGACTTTGCTCAGTGGTTCACCGACGTCTGCAAGAAGGCGGAGCTCATCGACTACTCCTCCATCAAGGGCATGTTTATCTACCGTCCCTACGGCTACGCCATCTGGGAAAACATTCAGCACATCATGGACGCCGAATTCAAAAAGTGCGGCGTTGAAAACGTCTATATGCCGATGCTGATCCCGGAATCCCTGCTCCAGAAGGAGAAGGATCACGTGGAGGGCTTCGCCCCTGAATGCGCCTGGGTCACCATGGGCGGCACGGAAAAGCTCGAGGAGCGGTACTGCATCCGTCCCACCTCCGAGACGCTGTTCTGCGAGCACTATAAGAACGTGATCCAGTCCCACCGCGATCTGCCGAAGCTCTACAACCAGTGGTGCTCCGTCCTGCGCTGGGAAAAGACCAGCCGTCCCTTCCTCCGCCACCGCGAATTTCTCTGGCAGGAGGGCCACACGATGCACGCCACCGCCGAGGAGGCCGAGGCCTTCACCCAGCGGATGCTGAACGTCTACGCGGACTTCTGCGAGCAGGTCCTGGCGATGCCCGTCATTCGCGGCCGCAAGACCGACAAGGAGAAGTTCAATGGCGCAGAGGCCACCTACACCATCGAGTGCATGATGCACGACCGCAAGGCGCTCCAGGCCGGTACCTCCCACTACTTTGGCGACGGCTTTGCGAAGGCCTTTGACATTGCCTTCACCAGCAAGGACAACCAGCGCGTGAACCCCTTCCAGACCTCCTGGGGCGTCTCCACCCGTCTGATCGGCGGCATTATCATGACGCACGGCGACAACAACGGTCTGGTTCTTCCTCCGAAGATCGCTCCGGTGCAGGTCATCGTCGTTCCCGTCGCCCAGCACAAGCCCGGCGTCATCGAAGGCGCGACCGCTGCTGCCGACCGTCTGCTGCAGGCAGGCGTCCGTGCGAAGATCGACCTTTCCGACAACAGCCTCGGCTGGAAGTGCGCTGAGTATGAGATGAAGGGCGTTCCCCTTCGTCTGGAGCTCGGCCCCCGCGATCTGGAAAACGGCTCCTGCGTCCTGGTCCGCCGCGACAACGGCGAGAAGACCGTGGTCCGGCTCGACGAGCTGGAAACCAAGACGGCGGAGCTTCTGCAAGCCGTCCACGAAGGCCTGTTTGAGAGGGCCAAGAAGAATCTCGAAGACCATATCTACGAAGCCCACTCTCTGGAGGAAGCCAAGGCCCTGCAGGAGCAGAACGGCGGCTTCATCAAGACCATGTGGTGCGGCGACGAGGCCTGCGAGCTCAAGATGAAGGAAGTCGCGGGAATGTCCTCCCGCTGCATGCCCTTTGCCCAGGAGCATCTGGACGACGTCTGCCCCGTCTGCGGGCGCAAGGCCGTCAAGAGTATTCTCTGGGGCGTGGCCTACTAATCGGAAGGCTTTGACAAAGCCCGGCGGAACGATCTCGTTTCGCCGGGTTTTTCTGTCCGGATGAACAGGCGCGTGGCAGAAAAAACGGTCGAATGGGTCTTGCATTTCCCTGGACGTAGTGTTATAATGTTCAGCGAAGCATGTTCATTTTAAATATTTGTTTGGCGCGTGCCGGTTCGACCTGCTGTTTGGAACACAGGCCGTTTTCTGTGTATTTTTCGTGATTTTGCCCGGTTTTCTTGTTCCATGAATATCAGATGATGCTTGATACTTGAACGCGGCTGCGTGCTCAAACGGAATGAAGGAGGTCCCTATGAAAGCTGTCAAACGCAATATCCTGCTGAATCCCGGTCCGTCCACCACGACGGATACTGTGAAATACGCCCAGGTCGTGCCCGATATCTGCCCACGCGAGGCAGAGTTCGCCGGACTGATGAAGAACTTGCGAGAGGATCTGGTGAAGATCGTCCATGGAGACCCGGCGGTCTACACCGCCGTCCTCTTCTGCGGCAGCGGCACAATGAACATCGACGTCTGCCTGAACTCCCTCCTGCCCGCAGGCCGGACGGTTCTGGTCGTGAACAACGGCGCCTACTCTACCCGCGCCGTGGAGATCTGCCGGGCCTACGGCCTGCCCCACATCGACCTCCGCTTCCCGGTGGACGAGCAGCCGGATCTGGCCCTGGTCGAGCAAACGCTCCGGGAGCATCCGGAGATTGCCCTGGTCCACACAACCCACAATGAGACCGGAACCGGTCTGCTGAACCCGATCCGGGAGATCGGCGCGCTGGCGCACCGGTACGGAGCCGTCTTTACCGTAGACACGACCTCGACCTACGCGATGCGGCCCATCGACGTAAACCGCGACAACATCGACTTCTGCATGGCCAGCGCCCAAAAGGGTCTGATGTCCTTCACTGGCCTGAGCTTCGTGATCGGACGGCGCGAGCTGATCGAGCAAAGCGCCGACTATCCGATGCGTTCGTATTACTGCAACCTCTTTTTGCAGTACGACAACTTTGAAAAGACCGGCGAAATGCATTTCACCCCGCCCGTCCAGACGATCTACGCGACCCTGCAGGCTTTGAAGGAATACTGGGCCGAGGGCGAGGAAGGCAAGTGGGCCAGGCATACCCGGGTCTTTGAGGCGATCTGCAAGGGGCTCGACGAGTTGGGCTTCCGCCAGGTCATTCGTCCCGAATGGCGGGCCGGCCTCGTAGCCTCTGTGCGCTATCCAAACGATCCCAACTGGAGCTTTCAGGCCGTCCATGACGGCTGCTACCGCCGCGGCTTTACGATCTATCCGGGCAAAATCACCGGCGCAGACACCTTCCGTCTCTGTGCCCTCGGAGCCATTGACGCGCCGGATATTGAAGCCTTCTTCCGCGCCCTGCGCGAGGTGCTGGGCGAGCTTGGCGTAAAGGTCCCCGTACAATACTAAGATTGGAGCTTGCCATGAAAACCGTATATACCTGCTTCTGCACCGACGTGATCCACGAGGGTCACCGAAACATCATCGAAGAAGCCCACAAGCGCGGGAAGGTCGTCGTCGGTGCCCTCTCCGACCGGACTCTGATCCGCTACAACAAATTTCCCACTCTCTCCCAGGAGGAGCGGATCAGGCTCTATGAATCCATCGACGGGGTCGAGGAGGTCGTGGTCCAGGAGGACATGCTCTATGACGACGTGATCGAGCGGCTGCACCCCGACTTCGTGGTTCACGGCGACAACTGGAAGGAAGGACCGGAGGCCGCCATCCGGTCCCACGTGGAGGCCCTTGTCACCGCCTACGGCGGCGAGGTTGTGGACATTCCCTACACCTACAACGAGACCGTCCGCAAGATCGACCTCCAGACCCGTGAGCGTCTGGCTATGCCGGAATACCGCCGCAAGCGCCTGCGCCAGCTCATCGACATGACGCCGGTCGTCAAGGTCATGGAGGCCCACTCCGGTCTGACGGGTTTGATCGTGGAGAAGACCGTGGTGGAGCGCGAGGGCCGCTTAGACCAGTTTGACGCGATGTGGGTCTCTTCCCTCTGCGACAGCACGGCCAAGGGTAAGCCCGACATTGAGCTGGTGGACATGACCTCCCGCTTCCGCACGATCGACGACATCATGGAGGTCACGACCAAGCCCATCATCTTTGACGGCGATACCGGCGGCCTGGCCGAGCACTTCGTCTACACCGTCCGCTCCCTGGAGCGCATGGGCGTGAGCGCCGTCATCATTGAGGACAAGAAGGGTCTGAAAAAGAACTCCCTCTTCGGCACTGAGGTCCACCAGACCCAGGCGACCATCGAGGAATTCAGCGCCAAGATCACCGCAGCCAAGAAGGCACAGCTCACCGACGATTTCATGATTATTGCCCGCATCGAGTCTTTGATCCTTGAGCAGGGCATGGCGGACGCCCTGGCCCGTGCCGCCGCTTACGTCGCCGCCGGCGCGGACGGGATCATGATCCACAGCCGGAAGAAGGACCCCGCCGAGATCCTGGAATTCTGCGACCGCTTCCGCGCCACCGACGCAAAAACGCCCATCGTCGTGGTGCCGAGCAGCTTCAACACAATCACCGAGGAGGAGCTTTCCGCCCACGGCGTCAACATCGTGATCTACGCCAACCAGCTCACCCGCGCGGCCTTCCCTGCCATGCAGAAAACCGCCGAGGATATTCTGCGCTATCACCGGGCCAAGGAGGTAGACGACCGCCTTCTGCCCATCAAGCAGATCATCACCCTGATCGACGAGATATAGGAGGAAATCATGCAGGTTGAAACGCTATTGAAGGTTTTGAACGCCGATTTCTACACTGGCGTTCCCGATTCCCAGCTCAAGGCGCTCTGCAGCTGCCTGATCGAACGATACGGGACCGACCCGAGGCGGCACATCATCGCCGCAAACGAGGGCAATGCCGCCGCCATTGCAGCGGGCTATCATTTAGCCACCGGCAAGATCCCGGTCGTCTATATGCAGAACTCCGGCGAGGGCAACCTCGTCAACCCCGCCGCTTCCCTGCTGCACAAAAAGGTCTACGGAATCCCCATGATCTTCGTGATCGGCTGGCGCGGCGAGCCCGGCGTCCACGACGAGCCCCAGCACGTCTGGCAGGGCGAGATCACACGCAGTCTCCTGAACGAGCTGGAAATTCCCAGCTTCGTGATCGGAACCGACACCACTGAAGCTGCGCTTTGCGCGGCGATGGAGGAATTCCGACCCCTGCTGGACGAAGGCCGGGACGTGGCCTTCGTCGTTCGGAAGGGCGCGCTGACCTGGGACGGCAAGGTCGTCTATCGAAACGACTGGAAGATGCTGCGCGAGGAGATCATCCGCCACATTACGGCGTTCAGCGGGGACGACCCCATCGTCTCCACGACGGGCAAGGCCTCGCGGGAGCTCTTTGAGCTCCGGACCGCAACCGGGCAGGACCACGGGCGGGACTTTCTGACCGTCGGCTCCATGGGCCACAGCAGTTCCATTGCCCTGGGCGTTGCCCTGAACCGGCCGGAGCGCCGCGTCTGGTGCATCGACGGCGACGGGGCGGCCCTGATGCACCTTGGCGCAATGGCCGTCATCGGCGCGATCCGGCCCGATAATCTGATCCACGTCGTAATCAACAACGAGGCCCACGAGACCGTGGGCGGCATGCCGACCGTCGCAGGCAAGACCGATCTGGTCGCCGCCGCAAAAGCCTTCGGCTACCCGAAGTCCGTCCGCGTACAGACCTTTGCCGAGCTGGACGCAGCCCTCAACGCGGCCCGCGCAGGGCATGAGCTGACCATGATCGAGGCAATGGCGGCCATCGGAGCCCGCTCCGACCTCGGCCGCCCGACCACCACCGCGGCGGAAAACAAGGCGGCCTTCATGGCCTATCTGCAAGGCTGACCGCTGAACCAAACCACAAAAGCGCCCTGCCGGCTTTCATCGGCAGGGCGCTTGCTTTTGGTTATGCGGATTACATCAGCTTGCGGAACATGGCCTCGAAGTCCTCGAGGGTCGCGTGACGGGGATTGCCGGGGGCGCAGGCGTCGGCGGCAGCAGACTGGCAGAGGAAGGGCAGGTCCTCTTCCTTGAGCGCGGCAAGCTTGGTGGGGATGCCGACGTCCACGGAGAGCTGCTTCACGGCATCGATTGCGGCCTTACGGTATTCGGCCTGGCTCATGCCGTCGGTGCAGACGCCGAAGGCCTCGGCGATCTTCTTGAATTTCTCGCCGGTGGTCTCCTGGTTGAACTCCATCACGATGGGCAGCATCATCGCGCAGGCGACGCCGTGCGGGGTATCATAGACCGCGCCGAGGGTGTGGGCCATCGAGTGGGCGATGCCGAGGCCGACGTTGGAGTAGGCCATCGCAGTGACGTACTGGGCAAGCGCCATGCCCTCGCGGCCGTCGGGATCGTTCTGAACGGCCTTGCGGAGGTTCTTCGCGATGAGCTGGATCGCTTCCAGGTTGAGGACGTCGGCCAGCTCCCAGGCGGCGGCGGTGGTGTAGCCCTCGATCGCATGGGTCAGGGCGTCCATACCGGTGGAGGCGGTCAGGCCCTTGGGCATGGAAGACATCATATCGGGATCGACGACGGCAACGTCGGGAATGTCGTTGGGGTCGACGCAGACGAACTTGCGCCGTTTCTCAACGTCGGTGATGACGTAGTTGATCGTGGACTCCGCGCCGGTGCCGCCGGTGGTCGGGACGGCGATCGTGAAGACCGTGCGGTTCTTGGTCGGGGCGACGCCCTCAAGGGAGCGAACGTCGTAGTATTCCGGGTTGTTGACGATGATGCCGATGCCCTTGCCGGTGTCCATGGAGGAGCCGCCGCCGATGGTGATCATGAAGTCGGCGCCGCTGGCACGGTAGGCGTCCACCCCGTGCTGAACGTTCTCAATGGTGGGGTTGGGCTTGATGTCGGAATAGAGCTCGAAGGCGATCCCATTCTGCTCCAGCAGATCGGTGACCTTCTTGGTGACGCCGAACTTGACCAGATCGGGGTCGGAGGCGACGAAGGCCTTCTTGAGGCCCTTGCTCTTGACGATGCCGGGGATCTCCTGGATGGCGCCGTGGCCGTGGTAGGAGATGCCGTTCAAAACGAAACGATTGACAGACATAATGGAACTCCTTTCAAAAATAAGAGCAGAGACAATCGGGTTTACGCCGCCGGAAAAGCCGGGAAACACAGCCGCGGCGAAACCGGATTCTTATGCTTCTGCAGGAAATTTTACCAATTTAAGCGCAGTCTGTCAACCGTTTACGGGGTCGGAGCGTGATTTTTTACGATTTGTTCATATAATCAACATGCCGAACGATTTCCGACGCACAGCATACGATCCCGGTCATCCCTCCACGCTGACCACGACGATTTCCGGCGGGTTGAAAAATCTCGGGATCCCGGATTGGCCTGCCATTCCGGTCGTCAGGATGCACGTTGCCTTCTTTCCTTCGAACATTCCCTTGGTATAGGGCGGAAGCTTTCCGACATACGGAGCGTAAAGTCCCTGTTCCAAAATGGGAATCCGAACGATTCCCCCGTGATAATGCCCGGATAAGACTAAATCAACGGGGAATCGGTCTCTGTAATCCCAGTCCAGCCAGATAAGCGGAAGATGGTCCAGCAGGAGCTTAAACCGATCCGTATCCTCAAACTCATCCGCAAAGGCCGTAAGCCTTGTCTGTTCCTCAGGATCGCCGGTGTCCAGATGCGGGATCCGGTAGCAGCCGGAATAGCCGCCGATGCGAACGTCGGTCGAACGGATGGATAAATTCAGATAACGATTGTCTATCCAACGTAATCTACGTCATATTTCAAATTATAGGTCCCGGCGTTGGATCTTGCGTAAGTGTCCTTGTTGATCCCGAGCCAGGCAAGCTGCCGGGCAAGAGTGGGCCTCGTCCACCGCCAGCAGGGTAATCACTGCCTGATAAGCAAAGCTGAAAAGGCTGTCGCTGAGCAGACGTTTCGGCGCCGGTGACATCACGCCCAACACGTCCCGTCCAAAACCTGCCCCGGACGAAAGGCGTCGTGGCCAAAGTGCTTTCGCAGAAGTTCTGTCAGTGTCTTTATTTCTTCGTCACGCCGTCGCCGTAAATGGTGGACCAGTCGTTTTTCATGGAGATGGGGACCCAGTCGAACTCCTCACACAGATCGTACATCTTGTCCGCCTTTTTCTCGCTGCCGTTTTCCCGGACCAGGTCATCGCAGCAGAGCATGAAGGCCAGGCTCCTGTAGGGATTGTTGCTGGTGACGTATTCCGCCATGCTGGCGTCGCCGGTGCTGTTGCCGAAGGAGAGCACCGGCTGCACGCCGATCTCCTGGGCAATCACGGAAACCTTGTTCATTTTCAGGTTCTTCACCAGGAACTCTCCGCCCAGAACCAGCTGATCCTGATCCGCGAAAACGTAATCCAGGCCGTCGGTATCCCCCTGATTGGTGGAGACCAGGGTCTCGTCAGAGCCGATAATCTGCCCCATGGGGACCTTCAGCGGAGAGTTGTACACGATGCCCCGGACAATCAGCCGGTCCGTGCCGCTGACGATATAGACGGTAAAGTCATTGGCCTGCAGGTATTCCACCACCTGCAGCATGGGCTTGTACCAGCCCTCGCCCCGCAGCATGCCGTCATAGCTGGGCATGGGGAGCTTTTTGAATTCCTGGATGTAGGCGTTGAACGCCTCCGGGGTCATACCCGCGAAGGAGGAAGCAATGCACTGGCCGTGATCCACCTCCAGCCCTGTAAAGGAGGTGCCGTTGAGGTTCTGGTCCACGATCTTGTGGGCGGTTACCTTCTCAAAGTCGCTGGCCTTGTCGATATAATCCGGGTCCTCCAGCACGCGATGGACCAGAAGGGTATAGTCAAAGTAGTTGGGGTCGGTCTCGCAGAACAGCGTTCCGTCCAGATCGAAGACCGCGATCCGGCGGTCCACCGGGATGAAATCCGGGCCGCCCTCGGCGGTAACGGCTGTCACATAGTCGATGAGCTGCTGTTTGGAGGCTGCATCCGCTGTCCAAAGGGAAAGCGCTTTTTCGCCGGAGACCGGCTGGTTTACGGCAGCCTTCTCGGGGCTCTGCTTCCAGCCGACGCCCAGGGCATACAGGCAGCTCACCGCCAGCAGCAGGCACAGGGCGATGATTGCCAGGGATTTCCAAAAAGTGATGGGATTCTTTTCTTTCTTCATGGGTGTTCCTCTTCTTTCTGAAAACTTGATTCAAATCCGGGAATCCCCGGTGATTTCCAATTTGTCCGGCTCCACATGACAGGGCAGATACAGAATCTGCACCCCGGCCTGTTTTGCCGCCTCCAGAGCCGCAGCAAAGGCGGGATCTGTCTCCCCGTTGGGCAGCACAAGCTCCAGGCCCTCCGCCTGCATCACAAAGGCCACAGCGGCGTGATAGCCCCGGGCCGCCGCTCCGGCGAGCTCCTTCAGATGCTTCGTGCCCCGCTCCGTGGGTGCGTCGGGGAAATAGCCGATTCCCTCCCGCTCCAGGGTGCAGCCCTTGACCTCCAGCAGATACTTTTCTCCGCCCCGTTCCATATAGAAGTCAATCCGGGACTGACCGAAGCGGTATTCCGGGATGACCCGGTCAAAGCCCTGCCGGGCCAGCCACTCCCCTGCTGCGGCGTTCGGCGCCTGGCTGTCGATGTTAAACAGGACGCCGGTGCTTTTCCGGACGGCAATCAGGTCATATTTCGTTTTCCGCACTGGGTTGTCCGACTTTGCCAGCCAAACCTCCGCCCCGGGCACCAGCAGTTCCCGGCACCGCCCCGTGTTCTTCACATGGACGGTCTCTTCCAGCCCGCCGATCTCCACCCGGGCAATAAACCGATTGGGCCGTGCCAGAAATACCCCACGGCAAATATTGTGATAAATCATAGACGTTCCGTTCTGTTATGAAGGCTTTTCCCGTTCTCGCACCCAGAGCAGCCGCCCTGGGCCGATCGGCAGACGGCCCTTCTGCCCTCAGGTCAGGCCGCAGATCAGGTTCTGATAGAAATCCACCGCGCCGGGGAGACAGCTGGATTCGATGTTCTCGTTGACGCCGTGCATGCCCTTCATCTGCTCGGGGCCGTAAATCACGGGCGCAAACCGGATCACGTTGTCGCAGATGGCCTGGTAGAAGCGGGCGTCGGTGGCGCCGGTCATCACGTAGGGACAGGCTGGCAGGCCGGGGAAGGTCTGCTCCACGATCCGGGTCGCGTACTTCCAGCCCTTGCCTTGAATGTCCGTAGCGGCGGTGTAGTCGCTGGCAGCCCGGACCTCCGTCTCCAGGCCGTATTCTGCGGCCAGCGCCCGGATGATCCCCAGACTCTCGTCCATGCCCTGATGGGGGATGAAGCGCATATTGGCCCAGACGGTGGCCTCCTGGGGCAGGACGTTGCAGGCGTCGGAGCCGGACTGCATGGTAAAGGCAATCGTGGTTTTCAGCAGGGCGCCGGCCTGCGCGGAGAGCTTCGGCATCACGAGCTTCAAAAGGGGCCCGAACAGCCAGATATTCCCGAAGAGCAGCCGCAGGCCGAAGCCCGCATAGGGAGAGAGCCGGGTGAACATGGCCTTCACCTCTGGCTCGAATTGCTTTTTGAAGGGAGAGTGCCGCTCTACCCGGTCTACAAACGCCGCCAAGCGGGCAATGGGGCTGTGGGCAGGAGGCGCGCTGGCGTGGCCGCCCTCGGAGCGGGCTGTGAATTTCACGTCGGCCTTGCCCTTCTCAAAGACGCCCATCATAGCAAAGTTTCCGGGGATCCCGGCGATGGGATCCGTGATGATGCCGCCGCCCTCGTCACAGACCAGCCAGGGCTTCACACCCCGGCGGGTCAGCTCGTCCACCAGCGTTTTGCAGCCGGGGCCGGCCCACTCCTCGGTGCAGGAGGAGGAGAGATACACGTCCTGGGCCGGGACGAAGCCCTTGGCCAGCAGCTCCTCCACCGCCTCAAAAAAGGCGAAGACGGAGCATTTCGTATCCGAGCTGCCCCGGCCCCAGACCTTGCCGCCCTCAATATCACCGGAGAAGGGCTCGTGACTCCACGCCCCTTCCGCCGGGACCACGTCCTGGTGGCTCATGAGGACGATGGGCTTTTCGCTGCGCTTGCCCTTCCAGTAAAAGAGCAGGTTCCCGTCCAGCTCCGTCTTTTCGAGATTGGCATGGACCAGGGGAAAGAGCTCCGCCAGCAGCTGATGAAATCCCAGAAACTTCTCCCGCTGGTTTTCTCCGGGTACCGAGACCGTTTCATACCGCACCATGCGGGAGAGGGCCTGGGCGTAACGCTCCGCCCGGGCGGGGTCCGGGTCGGGCTGATAGGTGGAAACCTTGTGCCCTGCCAGCAGGGTTCGCAGGACGGCGATGCCCAGCAGCAGCACGATCAGCCCCAGCAGACCCAGCAGCACATAGACGATCCACATCATTTCCCGCTGCCTCCCGTTTTCTTATACTTCAGCCAGGCCAGGAGAATCGCCAGCGCGCCGCTGGGCAGGATCATAAAGCTGGTGGAGGAGATCAGACCGGGAACCAGGATAAAGAGCAGGCTCATGACCAGCAGTGGCGCCGCTGCGATGTCCAGGTTTCGGCGGAAATACTTGTATGCCATGGCGCCGAATAGTGCCGGGACCACGTTGTCGAAGGCCGGGGCCAGAATCGGCGACTGGAGCAGGGGCTGCAGCGGGATCAGCAGCGCGACACCCACCGCCAGCACCAGGATCGTCACCAGCGAGGAGGTGGCAATGGAGAGCGTGGAGATGATCTCGTTCTCCGGGGTGCCGGCCTTGACGCCCACGATGTCCCGGGCGTTGACGGCGCAGGGAATTTTCATGTTGATGAGGTTGCCGGTAATGAAGGCCAGATAGCCGCCGCCGGCCCCCAGCATGGGGGTATAGACCAGCCATTCGGCAATGCAGCTCACGAACCAGACCAGACCGATGGCCAAAAAGCCGCTCCCGGCGGCCTTCAGATCCGGGGAGGTTCCCAGATAGCCGCCGATCACGAAGGGGACGCCCAGCAGGAGCACCAGGGTAATGACGCTGGCGATCCGGCCGAAGAGATGGGTACTTTTGTTGTAGGCCTCAAAGAGGGCCTTTTTTTCTTCGTCAAAAGCGGAGCTTTCCGCCGCGGGAAGGTTTTTCTCGTTCACGTTGACGCCCCCCTTCTCAGAGTCTGCCCAGCAGGACAGCGATGGCCATGGCCAGCAGCATGCTGCCCGCGATGGAAAAGCTCTCCACCCAGGCCTGCTTCTTCTTTTCCGCCAGCCAGACGAAGCCTGCCATGACCAGGCTGGCCGCCAGGGCCACAGCCAAAGGCAGCCAGGAGCCGGTAAACGTAAAGCGGCCGTTTCCGGAGATGAAGCCGCCGATATAGCTGCCCAGATAGGCGCAAATCAAGCCGATGAACATGGCGGTCATGGCCTTGTCGCCAAAGCCGGAAACCCCGGCGCTCTTTCCGCTGCCGCTGCCGAGGCGTTTGAGATAACGCTTGTTGAAGAGCGTGGAGAAGACCATGCCCCACATAATGCACAGGCTCATCAGCAGGCAGATCGTGACAAAGCCCCGGGCCGTCATGGTGGTGGCGGAAAGGCCGCCCAGCCCCGCCTGCTCCGCGGCGGCGGTGGCCACCTGGGTTTCATAGTGCAGGGCCCCGATCACAGACAGCCGCAGCCAGGGCCAGGGCGTACCCAGGCTGCCGGACAGGGCGATGACCCCCAGCAGAATGCCCACGCTGGGCAGCAGGGTGAAGGTGGCGCTGGCGGCGATGACCCGCTTCATTTTGGTGGTGTCGATGCCCATGGCCTTGCCCGCCCGGTAGGCCCGGATCAGGAAGAACAGGCTGACCGCCGCGATAAAGAGGATGATCGCCCCGCAGACGAAGTAGAGAAAGGGACTGTTGAGCTGGGTCAGAATCGACATACGCAGGACCTCCTTTACTGTTCAGCCGAATCGCGCATTTTTGATGCGCCTCGGCCCACTCGATTCGTTATCGTATCTCATGCCAGTTCTTCGTCCATATGGATCAAAAACGATTCAAAGGAATCGGAAACGGTGTAGTAAGTGTCCGCGCCCGTGTTGCAGCTGTCGATCTGGCAATAGATCCGTTTTTCCGGGTTATACGCCCAGAGCTGGTCGTCGACGCCGCCGATCACGACGTATCCCGGCCACCATTTGGGAACCTCATACTCGTCGTTGATTGCCTGCAGCTCCTCCAGCCGATAGAAGCGGCCGTAATTGTTTTCGCCCAGCGGGCCCTCTCCGCCGTTGTGCTCCCGCATAAAGGCAAGATAGTCCTCCGGCAGATCCAGTCCGTTGACGCTCGGGATGATCTGGTTCGGTTTCTCGTTGAACTCAAATTCTTTAAACATTTCACCCATTGCAGCTGCCATTATTGTGTTTCCTCCTTGTACGCCGGGAGACAGGGCTCGACTGCACGTCCATCAAGCCGCTTTCAAAGCGCGGCTTTATGTTTTTTCTTCTCTCAGCACCGTGACATTGTAATAGGCGTTGTTATAATCATCGTTCTCAAAATCATTTACAAATTCCGGGTGGACAACAAAGGCCTTCCCGTTTGCAGTGTGAAGCCTCGTGTCCTGCTGGAAAAAGACGCCTTGCCCGCCGTAGAAAATCATCTGATCCACGATCTTCGTATAATCCTCCAGCCTGTCTTCAGGGACCCGGTGGATCCCGATATCCGGTCTCCCGAATTCGGCCATCCCCCTGGTGTGAAGCCAATAGCCGTCCTCTTCCTTGGAATAGAGAATCACCACATGGTTTTGCGCGTTGACTTCTTTGTCAAAGAACCGCTCCGTCCACTGCTCCGGCGCGTACAAGGTAAGGGCCTGCGGGTCCAGGACACCTCCAGCTCTTCGGCGGAAACGCCGAACACCATATAGAACAGGAATGGTTTATAGCCGATATCCCGATAGTACTTACGTTCCATTTCTCTGTCCTCAGGTTTTCATTCAAAATATCCTTCTTTACCAAACAGGATGCTCTCTGCCGCACCGTCCGGGGCATAGACTGCCGCGGCCCAGCGGAAGCTGATCGGCCCGTCGTCATCTTCCTCAAATTCGGGGAAGAGCTTGAGCATCTCTTCTATCTCCAGCGGAAAGACTTTTCTGCCTTCGATCAGGACCTCCGCGTCGTCAAAAACCTCAATGGCCTCGCAGCAGTTATTTCCGTCGTAATAGACGTGGCAAAAGCCGAAGTCGTCCGTCGCGGCAGTCGCCTCCGGGGTCTTTTGGAACTCCTCCGCATTGCCCCAGACCGCTCTGATCTGACCCCTCGACATGCCGAACCGCACGGAACCGACGCCCACAAGGGGGATCACATTCAATCTCATATCCATTACCGTACTCAAACTGTGCTCAGATGCCATACTCACGCTTAGAGCCGAGATGTTCCAACCGGTATATGTCCGTTCTGCGGTGGGCCAGGAGGGGCAGCTCCGCCCGGATCTGATCCACCAGGTCCAGATCCAGATCCACGAACCGGATTTCTTCGGCTTCTTCCATCTGGGTCACGACCCGCCCCCAGGGATCGGTGACGATGGAGTGGCCCCAGGCGTGGTAGCCGGCCTTCATGTCTCGGGCCGGAGAGGTGGCGACGCAGAACACCTGATTGTCCACAGCCCGCTGCCGGAACAGCAGCTCCCAATGGGCCGGACCGGTGGTCAGGTTGAAGGCGGCAGGAACGAGAACCAGTTTCGCACCTCGGTCCACCATCAGCCGGAACAGCTCCGGGAACCGGGCGTCGTAGCAGATGCAGAGGCCCATCTTGCAGAACTCCGTGTCGAACACCGTGACCCGGTCCCCTGCAGTCAGCGTCGCGGATTCCATAAAATGCTGGCCGCCGGTGATCTGAATGTCGAACAGGTGCATCTTGCGGTGCCGGGCTGCCTCCTTGCCGCTGCGGTCAAAGACGTAGGCCGTGTTGTAGACCTTGCCGTCCTCCCGCTCCGCAATGGACCCGCCGGAGAGCCAGATTCCGTATTCCGCAGCCAGCTCCGAAAGAAACTGCCAGGAGGGTCCGAAGCGCGGCTCGGCAAAGGAAGGAAACAGCTCCTGCTGATAGGGCCCGTTCCAGATCTCCGGCAGCGTCACCAGGTCGATCCCCTGCCCCGCCGCCTGCTTCACCAGCGCCAGGATGTGTTCTCTGCGCTCCTCCGCAGTCCCGCGCAGGAGAGCCTGGATCATCGCAATCCGTATCTTGTTCATGCAAATCCGCCTCCAGAGAAATCTCACGTTCCGAACGATTTTTCAAAATGGGGATGCCCCATAAAAGCAGCTCCTGTTATTTTGCCGCCTTCAAGCGCTTGTCCGCCCACCGGAAGAAGCCGGGAACAGAAATAAACAGCGGCAGGTTGTTCTCCACCAGCTCGATCAGCTCGTCCTCAGTGAAGGGCCGGTATCCATAGGCCATCCGCTCGTCAATCTCCTCCAGCCTGTCCCCTGCGGCAGCACGGAGGAACTTTTTTGTACCCTTGTTGATCTTTTGCAGCCGCTGGAGGTAGTCCGTGGCCTCATCAGGTCGGTCCAGCTTGTAGTAGAGCACCGCCAGCGCCAGCAAAAGCTGGGAGTCCTCATATTCGCCGAACTGCTTCAGCAAGGCCAGGGCGGCAGGCTCGTCCTCCAGAGCTGCGTACACACACATGAGGGAATAGCGGATCCCGAGGTTGTCGTTTTCGCACAGCTCCAGCGAGCGTTCGCCCACAGACGCGGCCTTGCGCAGCATCCCAAGGGCGATCAGGGTCTGGAGGTACTGATACCGCACCCGCATATAGGGACGGGTCTCGAACACAGCCCAGAAGTCGCCTATGGAATCCCGGAAAAAGCCGCCCTGTTCCATCTGGGAGTCGCCCTTTTTGAGAAGCGCCTCCAGGGCTTCCAGTGTTTGCTGGGGCTTTTTCATGGTCAGTGCGATCTTGGCCATCCCTGCGTCCAGATTGTCCGGCTCAAGCTCCAAGGCCTTGTTCGTGTATTCCAGCCGCTGCTTCTGGGTCCGAGCCTCCTCGGCCAGCTCCAGATAATCCATCGCCGTTTCCGGCTCCGTCAGAGCAGCTGCCGTACCGGATTGCAGCTTCGTGTTGTAGTCTTCCATAAACAGCGAGATAAGCCGATCCATTTCCTGATCGCTCATCTCATCCCCACCGTGGGCATCCAGATACTTGTTCAGGTCCCGAAACACCTTTTCCGTCTCTCTGCTCATAGTGTGAACCTCCATCTTGAAGCTTCTTTTTTTCATGATTCTTTCCGGGCAATTTCAATTGGGGGGGCAGCGTAACCAGTATTTTTCTTGGTCAGTGAGTTTGATGCTCTGCCTTTGCAACGTCCTCCGGCAGGAAAATACTGCCTAAGTGCTTCTTGTCAAATAGATTGTTATACTGCAAAATTTGGTACTGATTTAAAGTTTCCTCTTCCTCGCCGGATGCCTCCGAAATCGGTATAAATCGACCATTGCTCAAAGAATAATAGCCGTTTCCCGTAATTATCGGAATGGACTGCTCGGCATCACGCAAGAATTTGTTGTAAGCAGGTAGTTCTAATCCACAGGTTTCCAGCAAATACGTTGATAAATAATTGATACTGGTCTCAACATCTCTTTGTTCTTCAATATCATAATTCGCCCAGATAAAGAACGGCACTTTATACTTTAGCATTTCGCTTTGCAGATTATCAAAGCCTCCTCCGTGAACCGTTTCCAGAAAAGCGGTTTCTCCATCAGATTTCTCCAGATTAACTTAAACTAATGAACGGCAAGCATAATATACCTTGCATCAAATGAAAAATATTGGAATGAAGCGTCGTTTTTTGTCAGCTTGGGTCGGTTCCATAGCTCATGATTTCTCCAGACAGTCTACCACAACAATCTCCGGTATATTAAAGAAGCGAGGCACTCCATAGCTTCCGGCAAGGCCGGTCGTCAAAATGCAGGTCGCTTTTTCTCCGGTAAAGAGGCCTTTTGTATAAGGGGGGAATTTCCCGACATAAGGTGCATAAACTCCCTGCTCCAGGAAAGGAATGCGAATGACCCCTCCGTGATAATGGCCTGAAAGGACCAGATCAACAGCATACTTATTCCTATATCCCCAATCCAGCCAATTTGTTGGGATGTGATTCAAGAGAATCTTAAAGCGATCCGTATCTTCAAACTGTTCAGCAAATGTCTGCATGCAATGTTGCTGTTCAGGATCCTGCGTGTTCATATGCGGCGTGCGGTAATAGCCCATATAGCCCCCCACGCGAACTGGGACACCCTTGATCTCAATATCCAGATATTCCGTGTCCAGGACCGTGGCCCCGGCCTCCGTTATTCGATCCAGCACTGAAATACCGTGTCCTTTGATATAGTCACTCTCGTGATTTCCAAGGCTGAAATAGACTGGCGCAATCTCGGTTGCGGAATGGATAAAATCGCACATGGCGGCTATTTCTGCTTCCTTTGCATCGTTGTTAAAGATATCACCAACCATGCAAATAAGGTCCGGTTTTTCTTTTTCGATTTTCTCCAGCAGCCGCTTGTTTTCTGTTCCAAATTCGCGACCGTGAAGATCCGAAAGAAATACAATGCGGAACGAGCCGGTCACCTTTTCCGAGGAAACGGTGTACCGGCTGACCGTGATCGCGTAATTCGAGTATAGTAGTTCCACTCCGGTGAAAAGAAGCAGAATGGCAAATGCAATCAGTAAAATCTTCCACCAGCGACGCTTTTTTTGCGATTTATTCTCCATTACGTTGTTTTACTTGCGCAACTCTTGCAAGAAGGGCTGCACTTTGTCTTTCTCAGAGAGCAGGACAGGAACTCCATCTAACAGCGGCCACGCGACCCCGATCTCCGGATCGTTCCAGCGGATGCCGCCTTCGTCGTTGGGATGATAGAAGTCGGTGACCTTGTAGCAGAATTCAGCGGTCTCGCTGAGGACGTAGAAACCGTGGGCAAAGCCCTCGGGAATATAGAACTGTTTTTTGTTCTCCGCAGAGAGCGTCTCTCCGTGCCACTTGCCATAGGTTGCCGAGCCGGGACGCAGATCCACGGCCACGTCAAACACCTCACCGGAGATCACACGCACCAGCTTCCCCTGGGGGAACTGCTTCTGATAGTGCAGACCTCGAAGCACCCCCCGGCGGGACATGGACTGATTATCCTGAACGAAAACCATGTCCAGTCCGGCCTCATGCATGTCATTTTGATTGTAGGTTTCCATGAAATAGCCCCGGCTGTCCCCGAAGACGGTCGGCTCAATAACCAAAAGTCCTTCGATTTCACAGTGAGTAACTTTGATTTTGCTCATGTCTGAGTCTCCTCCACGTTGCTCTGTTTTGTGCAGAACCTGTCGTATGGCGCAAAACGACGAAATTTGACGTATTTTCTTTCCGTCTGACAGAATCGTTCTCCCGCGCTCCCTTCAAGCAGCGACGTCGGGACTTTCTCTTTTGCAGCAATTCCGACCCGCTGCATACGGCTAAACCGTGTTCCGAAGGGCGTTTCGAAGCCATTTACGAACGCGGTGCTTGCGGTTGCGCTGTCTGGCGCGGCGGATATACTCGTCCGGGTCTCCCCTGCGCAGAAGCTCCGCCGCCTCCCAGGATTCCTCCGGGTGTTCGGCAAAAAACTGCCTGGCTTCCAGAACACTGGGGAGCGAAAGATCCGCTTGGAGAACGCTGCGCACCTCAGCCTCCGGTAGGGACTGCAAGGCGCTCTGAATTTTGGGGAAAATCCAGCCGGCCAGATTAACATAGATTTTTCGTTGAATGCGGGCCTTCTCTTCGCCTGGCCAACGCGCAAGAAACCGGAGCTGATATCGGCTCACGCGATCCAGGTCCGGGATCGTGCTGCGAGAGTACCTTCGTGTGCCTCCGCTCGTTTGCCGGTAGGCATAGAGTCTGTCCGGGAGAAACAGCATCGAGCGGCAATTCTCCAAAAAATGGAGATTAAGGACCACGTCTTCGCCCTGAAACAGTCTGCCGGCATGATCCGGATCGGGTAAGTCTGCTGCCAGGCGCCGGTGATACAGCTTGTCCCAGACGGTGGTCGTCAAATGAGAGCCGTCCCAATAGCCGCAAAGGATCGCCGGAAATTCCTCATTTGTGAAACGAGCTTCATCCTTGCAGAGAAACGGCTCAGGAGCCATCCCGCGCATTTGAACATGGCGGTAGCGGTTGATAAAGCCAAATTGAACCGCATCGCAGGGCTGCTCCTCCAGCTTGCGGCGGAGCAGCGCAAAGGCATCGCTCCGACAATAATAATCGTCCGAATCGCAGAAGGTAAAGAAGGTTCCGCGCGCACGCGCAAGGCCGTAGATTCTTGTTTGAAACAGGCCTCCGTTTTCTTTTGTAAACAGGCGAATCCTTTGATCCCTCGCTGCGTACTGCGCGCAAATCTCTCCCGAGTCGTCTGTAGAACCGTCGTTGACCAGGATCATCTCAAAATCCCGAAGGCTCTGCCCCAGGATCGAGTCAAGACACTTGCGCAAATAACGGGAAGTGTTATAAACCGGAACGATCACCGACAGCCAGGGAGCATTCTTTATTGCTGCGCGAGCCTGCGTGGGCTTGTTTTCAAGCATCCTTGTTCACTCCTATTCGACACAGAGACCTGATGGTTGGGGCAAACCCGGTGATTCGCCGCAATCTGTGCTTGCTCTAAAAGGTTTTGCCCGGATTCGCTTAGCTCTGTATTTCCCCGGTCTCGATCAGATAGCGGCGTAAGGCGTCCTTCCAGTCCGGCAGACGCCGGAAGCCCTGCTCCGTCAGCTTGGCTTTGTCCAGACGGCTGTTGAAGGGCCGCCTTGCCTTGCTGAGCCCATATTCCTCGGTTGTGACCGGAAGCACCTGGGTATGCAGACCGACCTGACGGTAGATTTCACAGGTGAAATCGTACCAACTGATGAAGCCGCCCTCGTTGGTGGCGTGGTAGACGCCGTATTTGTCCGTCTGGATCATGTCAACCAGCAGCTTTGCCAGGTCAGGGGTATAGGTCGGCGTGCCGATCTGGTCGGTCACGACGCGGACCGTATCATGGGTCTTCCCTACCCGCAGCATCGTCCTGACGAAATTCTTGCCGTTCTTTCCAAAAACCCACGCGATCCGGACGATGAAATAGCGCTCCAGCAGCTCCTTGACCGCCATCTCGCCCGCGAGCTTGCTCTGCCCGTAGACGTTGAGCGGGGCGTAGCGGTCACAGTCCGGCTGCCAAGGCTCCGTGCCCTGGCCGTCGAAAACGTAATCTGTGGAGATGTAGAGCATTTTGCACCCAAATTCTTTGCAGGCCGCCGCCAGATTCCGGGTTCCAGCCGCATTGATGGCAAACACCTTTTCACGGTTCTCCGGATCCTCGGCGGCGTCCACTGCCGTCCAAGCGGCGCAGTGGATTACGGCGTCCGGGCGGAGCGCCCCGACGGCCTCCATAACCGCAGCGGAGTCGGTGATATCCAGTTGCAGATAGGAGAGGGCCTCCGGCAGATTCGGAGCCTCCGGAAGAATGTCCGTCCCAACGGCCTCCAGACCCCGGGCAGCCAGCTCCAGGATCAGGTCGGATCCAAGCTGCCCGCAGGCTCCGGTAACCAATATTTTCATAGCTTCTCCCGATTCCCGTACATCTTCTCGTAGTAGTTCCGATATTCGCCGCTGATGATGGTCTCCCACCAGTCCCGGTGGGTCAGATACCAGTCGATGGTCTTGTCCAGGCCGTCGGCAAACTTGGTCTCCGGCAGCCAGCCCAGCTCCCGATGGATCTTGGTGGGGTCGATGGCGTAGCGCATATCGTGGCCCTTCCGGTCCGCCACGTAGGTGATGAGGCTCTCGGGCTTGCCCAGCTTTTGGCAGATGAGCCGCACGATGTCGATGTTCCGCATCTCATTGTGGCCGCCCACGTTGTAGACCTCGCCAACGGTGCCTTTGCGGAGGATCAGGTCGATGGCACGGCAGTGATCTTCTACGTAGAGCCAGTCCCGGACGTTCTCGCCCTTGCCGTAGACCGGCAGAGGCTTGTCGTTCAGGGCATTGGCGATCATCAGCGGAATCAGCTTCTCAGGGAAGTGGTAGGGGCCGTAGTTGTTGGAGCAGCGGGAGATCGTTGCGGGCAGGCCGAAGGTGCGGTGGTAGGCCCCCACCAGCAGGTCCGCCGCAGCCTTGGAGGCGGAATAGGGGCTGGAGGTGTGGATCGGGGTTTCCTCGGTGAAAAAGAGGTCGGGGCGGTCCAGCGGCAGATCGCCGTAGACCTCATCGGTAGAAACCTGGTGATAACGCTTGGTGCCGTACTTGCGGCAGGCGTCCATCATCACCTGGGTGCCCAGGATGTTGGTCTGCAGGAAGATCTCCGGGGTCTCGATGGAGCGGTCCACGTGGGACTCGGCAGCGAAGTTCACCACCGCGTCCGGCTGCTCCTTCTCGAAGATCTCATAGACGGCGTTCCGGTCACAGATGTTCACCTTATAGAAGGCAAAGTTGGGGTTCTTCAGCGCCTCCTCCAGCGTGGAGAGGTTGCCCGCATAGGTCAGGGCGTCCAGACAGACGATCCGATCCTCGGGATGGTTTTTCAGCTCAAAGTAGATGAAGTTCGCACCGATGAAGCCGGCGCCGCCGGTCAAAAGAATGGTCATAGCAGCCTCCTTGGTATTGTGACAAAAGGATGATTGAACAATTATTATCCGCGGACCTTGCCCTCAGCAACCTGTTTCAGATGTGTGCCGTAGGGAGATTTTCCATAGCGCTTGGCAGCCTCCAGCAGCTCTTCCTTGGTGGTCCAGCCGTTGCGGAAGGCGATCTCCTCGGGGGCGGAGATCTCAATGCCCTGCCGGTTCTGGATGACCCGGACGAACTCCGTGGCCTCGGCCAGAGACTCCATGGTGCCGGTGTCCAACCAGGCAAAGCCGCGGCCAAGCAGCTGCACGTCCAGCAGGTCGTCCATTAAGTACATCTCATTCAGGGTGGTGATCTCCAGCTCGCCGCGGGCGGAGGGCTTCACTTCGGCTGCTCGGTCACTGACGCCCTTGGGGTAGAAATAGAGGCCTGTGACGGCATAGTTGCTCTTGGGCTCCTTGGGCTTTTCCTCGATGGAATACGCCTTGCCGTTTTCGTCAAAGGCGACCACGCCAAAGCGCTCCGGGTCGTTGACATAGTAGCCGAAGACCGTGGCGCGAGCATTCTGCTCTGCGTCCGCCGTTGCAGCCCGCAGCAGCTTGCCGAAACCATTTCCGTAGAAGATATTGTCGCCCAGCACCATGGCGCAGGCCTCGTCGCCGATGAAATCCCGGCCGATGAGGAATGCCTGGGCCAGTCCGTCCGGGGAAGGCTGCTCGGCGTAGCTCAGATGCACGCCGAACTCGGAGCCGTCCCCCAGCAGCCGCTCAAAGTTGGGCAGATCCGTGGGGGTGGAGATGATGAGGATGTCCCGGATGCCCGCCAGCATCAGCGTAGACAGCGGATAGAAGACCATGGGCTTGTCATAGATGGGCAGCAGCTGCTTGGACGTAACCATGGTCAGGGGATAAAGTCTGGTGCCGGCTCCCCCGGCGAGGATGATACCTTTCATATTGTGCCTCTCTTTCAGTTACAGGGGATGTGGAGTGTTTTCTTGATTTTTCGCCAGTAGGCATGCGGTAATAACCAATTAGGATGGAATTTGGCAAGCTGAAAAGTGTATTTATCATCAGAAAGGTTATTGCGCAACCACTTTAGGGCTTTTCTTTCGGAAATGCGATACTCCTTCGGAACTTCCTGGTAAACTTTATCTTTTCTTGCCAGGAGTGAGTAAATGGAAATCAACTCGCCTCTTCTTCGCTCTGCCAGCGAAACAAGTTCTGCGTCGTTATTGGAACGATAGTAAGCGATACATTGGTCAACAGATAAAATATCGTCGTATCGTTTTGCAGAAAAACGAGCATGCATAATACTCTCTTCCCGCAAGCGATAACCGTAAAGGCGCTGATTTGTAACGGCCACTGTTGCTGCATTATAAAGCACAATTGGAGCAACCGCCTGGTCTTCGTGTATTCTGCCAACAGGAAAACGCAGCTTACTGAAAAGCTCTTTCCTGTACAGCTTTACACATGCAGACACACTGATGCTTCCGCGTTCAGCGTATTGAGCAATCGCTGCTTCTCTTCCTAAAAGGCACTCAATTTCAGCATCAGTGTCGAAACAGAATTCAGGATCATTTCCCTGAGAGAACTCAATCATTTGACAGACTCCAATGTCTGCTTGATGATCTTGCACAATTGTGAGCATGTGTTCCAAATAAGAACTAGCAATCAAATCATCGCTGTCAACGAAAGTAATCCATTGCGTGTCACCTTGGGAGAGAGCCAAGTCAATCCCGGCGTTGCGGGCAGCGGAGAGCCCGCCGTTTTCCTGGTGGATCACCCGAACGCGGCTGTCACGCGCGGCGTATTCGTCGCAGATGGCCCCGCAGTTGTCCGGGCTGCCGTCGTCCACCAGAATCAACTCAAAATCGGTGAAGCTCTGCGCTAAAATGCTGTCAACACACGGACAGAGATAAGCCTCAACTCTATAAACAGGAACGATTACAGAAATCATTTGGCAATCATCTTCACTTTCACTTCATTCCTTTTTTGACTAACCAATCGACAATTTGCGAAGCAGCTGTGCCGTTGTTGTATGTTGGATATTTGGAAAAAAAGCCATCAAGCTTCTTGTAATATGTTGATACGTCGAAGGTTTCGATCTGAGCAATTAACTCTTCCTCCGTATAGGCCGTCAAGAACGGAACCTCATAGAATAGCGGATATAGGTCTCGCTCGGCTTTATATGCTTCCAGATCCTTGAAGCATAAAAAAACAGGTTTTCGGATCATTGCGAAATCAAAAGAAATTGAAGAATAATCAGAGATCAGGAGATCTGAGGCGATTACGAGTTCTTGTGGATCTGGAAAAAAGGATGCGTTGATAATACGACCTGGCATATAATCATAAAGGCCGCCTGAGTATTTTACGACGTTTGGATGAAGGCGAATCAGGAGAACTACGTTCCCGTATTTTTTCCTCAGAGCGTCGATGAGGGCGGCAGTTTGTTTTAGATAACAGTCCGTATTGCCATTGTTGCGAAAGGTAGGCGCATAGAGCACGATATAATATGACTCGTCGATATTTAATGCAGAACAGACTTTCCGGCGGATTGCAGGATCACAGTTTTCTTGAAATAGGATATCGCATCTTGGGCTTCCGGTTCGGAGGATTTCACAGCCATCGCGAAGCCAAAATGCCCGCTTGTATATCTCTTCCTCCTGCTTTCCGTCTGCGATGACGGCATCGGTCACATTACCATCCGAACGAGCGCAAGCTAAATACCAAGAGGGCAATTGATCCTCAGCGTCTTTTTCTATTTTCTTCATAGCGTAGCCGCCATGCCAAGTCTGAAGGTAGATCTGGTGTTTTTTCTTCTTAAATGGCCATTTTCGTCGGTAATTGTAAATGATGAAGCCGGCAGTCTGCAACTCATGCTGCGCACGAGGAGTTCCAAGCTGGATCTTCGTGATCCAGGGTGGTACGGAGGTGTTTATGTCATCGACCAGCCAATACAATTTTGTTCTCATACTGCGGCGATGAATCTCCTCCGCAATATATTTGAGGTTTTCACCGAAGCCCTTGCCTGCTATGTTGTCAAAAACGACTTTGCCAGGATTGACAGGCGACAGGCGAGAATAGGCCGACTTTAGCTTGACGGCTAAACGTTTACTGTATCTCATATACACTCATCCTGTTTGTAATCAATGATTTGCAGATTTGGCAGACGAAGATTGCTCCAATACTGTTTCGCCCAATTGATGTCCGGGTTTTGAGCCTGAAAGATATAAATAGATATTGACGCGTTTGGATTGTCGTAAGCGTGATAATTACCGACGGTATCTGCTGAGACAATCTCAAGGCTGAGGCAATAGTCGTCCTCCTGGAGCGGGGTCGAATCAAATCGAAACCGAAACTTTTGTTTTTTCCCGGGGAATATTGCAAAAGGCTCGGAAAGACTACCAGCATATTTGACGTAATTTCCACGATCCTTGATTCGCAAAATGACGCGTGCATCGTTGACCTGGATCGAAGAATCCAGCGTGATTTCCATCTCAATTGGATCACCGGAAAAAAATTTTGCGGCATCTGTGCTCAAAAAACGGAAATCGTTTACAAAAATCTGTTTTCCGAAGTGGTGGTTGCGCTTGTTGTCTCTGAAATCATAAGAAACCGGATAAATAGATGATTCTCCGGCACCCATATACTGAGCAATCGCGTCTTCTACCCCTCCGTTGAAAATGACCTTTCCATGATCCAGCACGATACAGCGGTCGCAGAGCTGTCGGATGGTGTTCATGTTGTGACTGACGTAGAGGACGGTGCGGCCCTCCTTGTCGGCGGCCTCGCGCATTTTGGTGAGGCATTTTTTTTGATAAGCCATATCGCCCACGGCAAGAACCTCGTCCATGATCATGATTTCGCTGTCCAGGTGGGCAGCCACGGAGAAGGCCAGCTTCACGTACATGCCGGAGGAGTAGCGCTTTACCGGGGTATCGATGAACTGCCGCACCTCGGAGAAGTCGATGATCTGCTCCATTTTGGCGTCGATTTCCTTCTTGCTCAGGCCCAGAATGGCGCCGTTCATGTAGATATTCTCCCGACCCGTCAGCTCCGGGTGGAAGCCGGTGCCCACCTCCAGCATGGAGGTGATGCGGCCGTTGTAGGAGATGGTCCCCGTGGTGGGGGCCGTGACCCGGGAGAGCAGCTTCAGCAGGGTGGATTTACCCGCGCCGTTGTGACCGATGATGCCCAGGGCTTCCCCCTTTTTGACCTCCAGATTGATATCGTCCAGAGCCAGGAAGCGCTCGCCGATTTTAATATCCGTGCGGGCGCCGATTTTGCTGTTGGGATCTTCCTTTCCTCGCTTTCTGGCCCACCAGGTCTGCAGATCGCCCCGAAGCGTCCCGCCGCCGATAGCACCCAGTCGATACTGCTTGGATACGTGTTCAATTTTGATTGCAAGTTCGTCCATAGTTTACCTCACACCGTATCCATAAAGGTCTTCTCGACCTTGTTGAACATCATCAGGCCGATGAAGAGCACAACCAGGGTGACTCCCCAACTAATCAGATAATGGAATAGATCGAAGCTTCCCAGGCCGAGGAAAGCCTTGCGGAAGCAGTTGATTATGGGGGTCATGGGGTTCAGCATATACAGGCCCATGTACTTCTCAGGCACAATTCCCATATCATAGGCCACCGGCGTCCCGTACATCCAGAGCTGGACGCCGAAGCCCACCAGCATTTTCAAATCGCGGTATTTTGTGGTAAGGGAGGAAATGATGATACCGACGCCCAGACTCAGCATGGCCATATGAAGCAGAAGCGGGGGCAACATCAGAATATAAAGCGTGGGCTGCACGTCGCCCTTGATCCAATAGATCACAAGGAAGACGACAAACAGCAGGAACTGGATTCCGAAGGAGATCAGATTGGTCAGCACCGTGGAGATGGGGCTCACCAGGCGCGGGAAATAGACCTTGCCAAAGATGCCAGCGTTGCCCGTGAAGGTGTTGGCGGTGGAGGTCAGGCAACCGGAGAAGTAAGCCCAGGCGATGTTGCCGCTCATAAAGAACAGGAAGGACGGCACCCCGCCGGGAGCCAATCCCGCCAGGCTGCCGAAGACCACGGTGAAAACGACGGTGGTCAGGAGGGGTTGGATCAGCGCCCAGGCCGGGCCCAAAATGGTCTGCTTGTACTGGGAGACAAAATTCCGCTTGACAAAGAGAAAAATCAGATCCCGGTACTTCAGAACCTCCTTCAGATGAAAGTCAAACAGCCCGGTTTTGGGGACGATAACTGTTGTAAAGTGTTGTTCCATTTGTCTGCATCCTTATACGTTTTTTTGCTCGGGCCGCCCGGTTGCCTCGTCGGCGGACTGCTGCCTCGAAAGTCTCGATTTCAAAAAACGGGCCGGGTTGCCGCCCCAGATCTCATAGGGCGGTACGCTCTTGGTGACCACGGAACCGGCGGCGATGATGGCGCCGTGGCCGATCCGGACACCTTTCATGATCAAGGACCGCGAGCCGATCCACACGTCGTCCTCGATCACGATGGGTTCTACCGGCGTTCTCCCCTGGGCGCCCATGGGAACTGTGACGTCGTCGTGCCGGTGCTCGTTGGTAAACATCAAGATATCAATCCCCATCATCACGTTTTCGCCAATGGAAACCCCGGTGGGGATGCTGCAGTTCGCTCCAATTCCGGAGCCGTTGCCCAGCTTGATGTCCGTGGCAAAGGTCACGCCTTTGTCGATATTGACCCATTCGCCGCAGTCCTCCAGGATCAGGTGGGCACAGAACTGGCGGAAGCGTCGGGCGCCAAGGCTGACGCGCGCCCCGGACATGGGCAGGTGCTTGCCGATCCCCACATAAAGGACGCGGCCGATGAATTGCTTGACGGAATGCAGATTCATGTTTTCAGTCCCCTATTTATAGCTGAATCTTCCCAAGCTCGGGTCTCTGGCCGAAGAGCCTGAGCCTCCAGAATTTGAGCTTATGCCCCGCAGGCATCGGCGCGCGAAGCAGACCGCATGCGTGATCCCGCAGGATCGAAAGGACCTGTTGGCGCTGCGGTTCAAATTCCGGATTTCCGGACTTGGCATACAGGTTGTAGATCCTGACGCACTCGTAAAGGAATTTTACCTGCGCTTCGGGATACTCGCAGGGGAAGGCGCTTCGGATATCCCGCAGGATGGTCTCCTTGGCTTGAATCAGGTCCACCATGCAGCGCAGCCCGGTGAATTCAAAATTGTTTCCGTGCATCCGCTGAAAATAGAGCACCGAGGGGCAGAAGGCAAGGAACTCGCACCGCTTCAGGACACGATAGGAAAACAGATTGTCCTCTCCCAGCATCGCTCCATGGAAGTGGATTCCGTCAACGACCTCTCTGCGGTAAAGCTTGTTCCACACCGGGATATGCCATGCCGGGGTGAAAAAACGGTGGATGATTTCCTGTTGGGGCACCGTCTCCCAAGGGAGGATAGGTTTTGTATAATCAAGCTCCGGGATCCTCTCGTTCGGGGTATTCTCGAACTGACACGCACCGACATTCGCTCCCGTCTGCTCCATCGCCTGCTTCAGCGTCTCATACAGCTTCGGATGCAACACGTCGTCGTGATCCGCAAAAGCGATCAATTCTCCCCGGGCCTCCTCGAGGCCGAGATTCCGCGCAGTGCTCTGTCCCCCGTTTTCCTTGTGAAACACGCGGACTCTGGCGTCTGCTTGCGCCAGTCCGTCACAGACAACTCCGGAACCATCTTTGGATCCGTCGTCAATGAGTATTACCTCAAGATCGGAATAGGTTTGGCCAAGCACAGATTGAACCAATGGAATGAGATAGGTCCCCGCATTATAAACCGGAATAATAACAGAAATCATGGCTTTCTTCTAAAGACGGAGGCATCCCAGCAGATACCCGTGCAGTTTTGCCCTTGGCAGGCTCTTTTGCAAGACCGCTGAGCAAACCAAGCGCAACATTTTCAGCTTGTATTTTGCGACCTCAAAAAAAGGATTACGTCCGCTCTGCCGCAATATACACCGCAACTTCGGAACATGGACCAAATAGTCGTCCAAAAGCTTATCCAGTGCTTGATTCGCAACAGGTTTTGCGTGAGCAAGAGACATCTGATACAGTTGGTAGCTGCCCGCAATCATTTTCTTCGGAACGGAAGGATCCGATTTATGTGTTGCGCTCCCCTCACGCTCCAGTACATCATAGAAGGACTGAGGGAGCTTAATTGCACTGCGAATGCTCTGATAGCAGTTGAACAGATACATCCGGTCTTCCGCATATTGGATGCTGGAAAAGAAACGAGGCTTACAAACTGTCTCCCGAAGATACAGCTTGTTGACAATACATCCACCTAATTTGTTTGGCATAGAAAACAGAGACAACAGCAGTGCCTGCCCATCACATTCTATCGCCTCATTTAGCTCGGAAAACAAGAAGTTCCCTGACTCATCATAGTGATTCAGCCCACAGATGACCAGATCAACGCCTTTTGACTTTGCGGCATGGAGCATTTCCTGGTACATTTCTGGCTCAATCCAGTCGTCGGAATCTACGAAACCAAGATAAGTACCTCTGGCAGCGTCCAGCCCGGCGTTCCGGGCGGCGCTGACGCCTTGGTTCTTTTGGTGGATCACCACGATCCGGCTGTCCTTGGCGGCGTATTCGTCGCAAATCTCCCCACAGCGATCCGGAGAACCGTCATCGATCAGAATCAGTTCAAAATCTGTAAAGGTCTGGGCCAGGATGCTCTCGATACATCTGGGCAGATATTTTTCAACTTTATAGACGGGTACAATGATGGACAATTCAGGCATGACAGCACCTCCGATGAGATGAAAAGATGTACAGAACGTGAAACAGATGTCTTTGTCAAGAATGAAACAGCTTTCGTTTTATTGTACCACAGCCCCACACAAAAGTCCACCAGATCAGGGGCCATTTCTTTCTTCGCTGGTTCCAGATCTCTTTGGCCTTTTGCTTATCCTCTGTTTTGCCGCTCTTTTTGGCAATCCAAAAGGCTTCGGCATAGAGCATGCCGCGCACTTTATAAAAAAGCGTACAGCGGCGGTGCAAAACGTGCTCCATGTATTCCTCATGGGCGGCGTACATGGCGGCGTCCGTGACCTTGTGGTCTTCCACGGCGTAGCGGGACTGATAGTTGGTGCCGCCCTTCTCCACGATGGTCCTGTGATGGCTCACCAGTCGAGGATCCACATAGACGTTGCCCTTCCCATAGAGGATCAGGGCCAAAGACTGATCCCAGACCATGCGGTGGGCCTTATAAAATACATCGACCTCCCGCTCTGGTGCTGTAGCAAAGAAGTTGCGGAAGAAGGCGGTGTCGGTGCTGTTGGGAAGACGGTCAAAGAAGTGGTAGCTCTGAAAATCCCGGTAGGAGAAGATCATCGGCTCAGTGATATCCCTGCGGACCTTCTGTATGGATTCTGTTCGGCTCAGTTCACACCAGGAATTGCAGTACATGCCTACGTATTCCGGGTGGGTCTCCATGAAATCATACTGGTATTGGAGCTTGTCCTCGGCCTCCCACCAGTCGTCCCCTTCCAGGATGGCAATATACTTGCCCCGACACTGCCGCAGCACACCATACATATTTCGGCTGCCGCCTACGTTGGTATCCCGCAGAGAAAGAACGAAGCGGTCCGGATATCTGGCAGCATAGTCCAATAGGATCTGCCGGGAATCATCTGGCGAGTGGTCGTCGTCCACAACGATCTCATAGGGAAAATTGACTTTTTGTTTCAGAATACTGTCCAGCAGCTGGGGCAGATAACCCTGCATATTGTACGTAATGACTGCCACACTGACGGCAATCTCATTGTTCTGAGCCATTTGTTATCTCCATGAAGGCTTCTTTCGTAATCTCGTACCAGTTCAAATCCTTCTTCGTGCCGTGCAGCTCGAGCGCATTCGGTTCCTCCCGGATGAAGCGGAAGCCGGCCTTGCGATAAAAGGCGTTTGCCCGGCCGTTCTCGCCCAGGACGTTCAGATAGACCCGCTCCAAGGCCAAGGCCTCGAAGGCGTATTGCAGAATCAGCCGCGTAGCCTGCAGAGCGGCACCGCTGCCGTGGGCTTTTTCCCGCGTACTGATGGCGTATTCCGCCTGCTTCTTCTCCCGGTCAATGTCCTTCAGGCTGATGGTGCCTAAATACTCGTCGTTCTCATCTGCAATAGCGAAGTGTAGGGTATTGGGGGCAGATCGAGCTTTTTCGATAAATGCTTCGCAGCCTTCCACGCTGATTGTGGATGCGTCAAAGCGAAAGAAGCGGGTGATTTCCGGGTCCGTCATCCATTCATACATGAAAAGCGCATCCCTTGAATCCAGCGGTCTTAGGTGTACAGTCATGCTTCAGCCCTCAAAGCTGTTGATGGCGGCAATCACTTGGTCCACGTCTTCCTCCGGCATTCCCACGTAGATAGGAAGGCTCAGCTCCTCATTGGCATAGCGCTCGCTGATGGGAAAGTCTCCCTGCCCATAACCCAGCCTGGCATAGCACTGCTGCAGATGGGGCGGTATGGGGTAGTGAATCTGGGTTTTGACGCCGCAATCCAGCAGATGTTGCTGCAAAGCGTCTCGTTGGGGACACAGCACGGCAAAGATATGATAAACGTGAGCGCAGTTTGCCCTTGTTTCCGGCAGCTGAACCCGCGGATTGCAGATTTCATTGAGATATCTGGAGGCGATACGCTTCCGATAGGCGTTACCCTCCTCCAGATGCTTGAGACCTACCTGAAGTAGTGCTGCCTGAACCTCGTCCAGGCGAGAATTGACTCCCTCCAGCTCGTTCACATACTTGACGCCGCTGCCGTAGTTGCGGAGCTTCCGCAGCTTGTCGGCCAGAATGGGATTGTTGGTCACAACGGCGCCTGAATCCCCCAAAGCCCCCAGGGGCTTGGTTGGATAGAAGCTGAAGCAGCCGATGGTCCCGAAGGTTCCGGTGAGTTGCCCGTTCTGTGTTGCTCCGTGAGACTGGGCGCAATCTTCGATGACATACAGCCCGTGTTTTTCTGCAATGGCGCAAATAGATTTCATGTCGCAGCTCTGTCCATAGAGATGGACGGGCAAAACCGCTTTTGTCCGAGGCGTGATGACAGCTTCGATTTTGCTTGCGTCCAGACCGTGGTATTCATCCGGCTCCACCAGCACCGGCGTAGCGCCATTTTCCGTCACGCCAAGGATGCTGGCAATATAGGTATTGGCCGGGACAATGACTTCATCACCAGTGCCAATATCCAGCGCCCGTACCGCAAGGGTCAATGCGTCCAATCCAGAATTCAAGCCGACACAATACTTTACCCCGAGATAGGCCGCAAATAGGGTTTCGAAGTTCTCTAACTCCTTGCCCATGATGTACCAGCCGGAACGCAAAGCTCGCAGAGCAGCTTCTTCGTATTCTGTTGAATAGCAGTCATACTGCCGTTTCAGTTTTACAGATTCTACCATATTAAGTACCGTTCATTTCCTGTGCAAACGCTTCGTAAGAGCGAACGTACTCATTCGGATCATAGGGTTCGCTGGCAATGCAGAGGAGAATGCTGTCCGGAGAGAAGTCATACATATCCTTCCATACCATGCGAGGAATGTAGAGTCCCATATTCGGACGGTTCAGCTCAAACACACGGTCATCCCCCATACCATTCCGTGTTTTGACCTTGCAGCTTCCGGCAATATTGACAAGCACAAATTCGCTCTTGCGGTTTGCATGCTGTCCTCTGACAACGTTTGCCTCGGAACCGTAGATATAGAAAATGCGCTTAATATCAAAAGGTACGTCCTTGTTTCCTTCGGCTACCACCAGCCAGCCCCGTTCATCGCCCCGCTGAGGGAAATTCAATAAAAATGGTTTCATTGTACAAACTCCTCGCTGCATTCTTCCAGCATGTGTCCGTAATTGGTGGCTTTGCCGTCTAACGTCTTTTCAGCCTTGTTTCCAAACTTCCAGGACAGTTTATACAAGAAAGTCTCGCCCTCGGTGTAGCGCTTGAACTGCTCGGGATCGTATGGATCTGACAGATGATTGATTAGCTCGTTGCGGAGCATATTGTTCTGTTCCGGCAGGGCGTCGATGGCAGCCCGGACGCAGGGAATACTCCGATAGGCCAGCTCAAAAATGTAATCCAACATCAAATAGTCCACAGCCTTGTCACAGTTCTGCCAGTATTCGTGCAGGCAGTCTCGGGCAAAGGAGAAGAGGGGAAACTCCTTCCGTCCCGCCATGATATAGCCAACCCACCGGGAACGGGACATGTGGTAATGGCTCTGTGAAACTGCCCGGCAGGTCCAGAAGGGAGCCCGCAGCAGCTCCTCTGTCGCATCCTGAGACCACCAGACGGTGGCGCCGGTGAACAGACCTCCTTCCGCGGCCAGGATGGAAACCACCATCAGGTCGCAGACGTGCTGCAGGGCAATCTTCCCCTCCCCGTGCTTGCGCAGGATGTGCTCCGGGATCTCAAAATACTGCCGGTAGTTGTCCTTGTCCAGGGTGATCACAGGCTGATGGGTGTGCCGCCGGGCGCTGTCGATGCACATGCGGAAGAGCTTGTCGGCCTGTTCCTCTCCCTGCCACCACATGCTCCAGACCTTGATCTCAGGATTGGGCTCAGTTATATTCTCAAACTCTCCCATTTCTCGATACCGTTTTAGTGTTTCCGGGCAATGGATGGCAACGTAATCCAGGATCCAGCGATGCTTTTCGTCCGAAATTGCTCCGACACGTTCCTTTTGCCGGAACAGCATCGCAAACTTCAGGCGACGATTGATTTTAGCCAGGTCCTTCGCAACCAAGCAATCATCGCGATATTCCTGCCGGACCTTCTTCAGCCAGCGGTGATATTTCCCGATGTTTGAAACATGAAAACCCATAGGCTATTCCCTCCAAAAGACTTCATAGTCATGCGTTCCCGGGTACTGCGGGAGATTGTGATAGCTTTCCGGCTTGGTAACATGCGCTCCGTAGAAGATTTCCATATGACGCCGGTATTCCGGAGGCGCGGGAAACAGATGGCCCTCGAATTCCAATTCGATTGGCGGCTCCAGCCAGGATTTTTCAAAGCGCTCCCGGATTGGATCACCCTCAATCAGCAGGCCGACGCGGCTGCAGGAGTCGTAATCGTACTTCTTTGCCGTCTTCGTCAGCTTTTTATACAGTCTCCACGGTGTATAGAGGAACGGGTAAAAGAATCCCTTGAGTCTTTGCGCTCTGGAAGAGGATTTCTTTTTCACGGAAAAGCCGTCCAGCGAAGCGTGAAACAGGTCGTTGTACCGGTCAAGAATCTTGAGATGCCGGTCATACTCCGGTCCGTCCTCCGGGTGGCCGTCCATGGGAAGAATATCGATGTAGACGCCGGTATGATTGACGCGGCTTCCGGCGTGCTCCACAAGAACGGTCCTTGTATCCACAAGCTTCAAAAACAAGTGCGGGCAGGCTTTCCTTGACGGAGCTTCCACCGCGATATGCGCCGGAAGTTCCTCTGTCAACTTCAGAAAGCGTTCATAATCCGGCCGGGGCATTTTCAGATCTATGTCATCATCCCAGGGGATGAAGCCCTCGTAACACATGGCGCCCAGCAAGGTGCCGCCGTCGATATAATAGCGGAGTTGTTTTGCCTTGCACAGCTTGTCAAATTCCAGCAACAGATCCAGTTCGATCTTCTGCATTTCCTGAAGAGAGATGTCTCGCATGATAATCCACCTTGTAATGTAATGACTACTTCATTCGCTTGATCAGCCTTCGGAGGGGTTTTTTCCAGTCAAACCGACGGCAGCGAATATCAATGGCTTCAAAATGCAGACAGGCAGAATAGGTATGGAGCCCGTCAAAGCGCGTATGCACACCGCGCACCAGATCAGGCGTCAGTCCGCCCACCGGAGATTCTGTATAGGTCTTGCCCATGACAGAGATCTTATGAAACGAAACCGAATCCCCGTAGCGCTGCTCCGTGCTGATCTGAACCGGGCGTATCAGGTCTTCTCCCCTACGAAAAACCGGGCCAGCTCCCCTCACCTGAAGCGGATCAAAGGTCGGCCACTCAAGAGGATCCAGTGTCGGTACTCCGTCGGAAAACCGAAGCTCAAACGCCCGCGGAAGCACACGTTCTGACGCTGCGTCTGTTTCAAAAGACAACAATATCCACCTTTCTTTCCACGGAAACACAGTTGTATCAACAAATCTTCCGTGAAGAACCGAGCAGACCGATTTCCAGCAGAAGGGGAACGGATCACCGCGATACAACGTCACTTCTTCCCGATCTGAGCTTTCCGGAATCATGTACCAGCTCCCGTTTGCCTGGAACACGAAGGGGTAAGAATAATGCCCGTCATCTTGAAACAACACGACAGGATCGGTAACAGTGCAGTCCTGCCGAAGCTCCCGAACCTCGATCCGGCCTTTCATGTTGCTGACTGCTTCATAAAAAAGAAATGCTTTCCCGTTCTCTTCGGCAATCATAGGATCAGCGCACCATTCAGTTTTTGACGCGGGAAATACATATTCCGCTTCAAAGGGATCTGCCGACAGGATGTCGCCGCCTTTCCTCCGCCGAAGTGCAATGGTAAAATAACCGCCTGTCATGAACAAGCGCTGAATAGCAGACTGTATCACAGACAATGATTTCTCACCTGATCTTTCTGAGCACCTTCTTGATGGCTTTACGAATTTGCCAACGCAGAAAACGCTTTCGGTAATGCAGCGCAAGGGAGAAGAAACGGCCTTCATCGATTTGCCGCAGTAGCGAGGATTCCTCTCGCGAGAGCGGCCCTCCGTTTTCAAGCAGATTCCGAAACATATGATTCGCGCAGTATGAGATCGTGACGGACTTCAAGGTCTTTGTATTATAGTGGTGAAGAAACAGATGCAGGGACAGCATCTGGAGGAAGACGCCGGCAACGGAACTGTTGAGCTTGGACGGGTCAGGAACACTGTTGCCGAAGCACTCTGCAGCCTCGAACAGGCCGAGCATGTTCCATTCTAAGCGATCGATTTGATAGACCAATTTATGGAGATGGTTTTCTTGTGTAGACAGGCGATAATGATATAGCCCGTGGCCTATGCAATAGACCTCATGAACAAGTGACAGATATCGAAGCACAAAGGCGTAATCCTCGTAAAGATTCATTCCTTCACGATACCGCAGCCCGCTTTCTCGGATAAGGCCGAGGTCGAAGGCCTTGTTGCATGCACTGGAAAGGTAATTATCCAGAAAAAAACCCTGATAATCTGAAGCAAACTGTTCAGCGGAAAACAGACCGGGACGAGAGGCGGCCATCAAATCCGTTCGTTCAATTCTCTCTCCGGCGTAATAATCAAAAGCCATACCATAGATCACAAGCCGTTTTTCTCGAAGCAGAGGTTGGATCTGTGCCAAAGTATCAGCTTCCAACATATCGTCTCCGTCCACAAAGAGGATCCATTTGCCATCAGCCTGGTCCAGGCCGTAGTTGCGAGCGCTTGCTGCACCGCCGTTTTCCTTGTGAAAGGCGCGAATTCGCGAATCCTGGGCCGCCAGCTCGTCACAGAGCCTGCCGCTTTCATCCTTGGAGCCGTCGTCGATCAGAAGGATTTCATAATCACAGACGGTCTGGGCAAGGATGCTGGCAACACAGTTTTCAAGATATGGCGCACAATTGTATACAGGTATAATGAAACTGAATATTACAGGCACAAATAATCCTCCGATACAGTTGATGATTTGCGCAAACTCCGCCGGAAGGAAATATAGGAAACAGGGTGATCTCATCCCTCGAAGAAAAACTTAAACGGCACGAAGTGATAGTCACCGCTGAACGTGATCAAATATCGATAGATACCGTAACCGCAAAAAACAAACGGCGCAACAGAATAGATTACATCCATCAAGCGCCAGCTAAGCAGTGCTCTTTGCTTTTGTCGCCGGTCAAACACCATAGGGATAAAAATGACCGAAAACTGGAAATAGTAATCTGCCAGACGTTCAAAAATATTACTGTAGCCACAAAAGGTCTGAAAGACAATTGCAATGCCCATGAATTCCATAAGGTATCCGTAAATAGGATCGTCCGCAGTCGGGCGCCGAAAAACAACTGCCGCGACGACAATCACGATCATGATGATTGACTTGGTTCTAAGGAAGGTTACGCCTTCCATCGTCGCTTCTTCGTCTGCGCCCTTATAGGCGCTAAGCATCAGGTTCAGCAGCCGATTCCGGAAAATAAAAGTTAACAACAGGGCGATGGCCAGCAAAATCAGGAAGCTCTTTCCTGGGCGGACCATCGTGATCCAGTAAGCTGGAAGAAAAACCAGCGATGGATAATGAAACTGCGACGCGATCAATACCAGCAGAATAAATCGAACTGGTTTTCTATGTACAATTTGGTCAAATGCCAGCATCAAGAATGCCATGGCATAGCTCTGTTTCAGCGCGGAGAAATGGAAAACAAAGAACAGAAGTCCAAAATGATAGCAGATGCTTTGGATCGCGCTGGGAGAGTATCGATATATCATTCTGCCAAAGCATACCGTAACAAAAAGTGCCTCCAACGATACGAAAAGCTGATAGTCACCGCCTAAATGTGCTATCGCCCAGTTTAGATAATAGTACGCATTGTTGTACTCCTGACCGGCACTCCGAAATTGCGCCCATGACATCTGGCTGATGCTCTCAAAGGCTCTTCGATAGGAATACCGGGAATCGACGCCAATCCAGTAAGTATTTCTTAATCCGTAAACAGCAAAAATCAGCAGGCAGGCCACAAAGACATATTTTTTATTTTTTGGCTGGTTCCCTCTCATGAGCAATGCTGTGAGAAGCAACAGCATGATGAGCAAATAGTATACTCTCATTACAATCAGTTCCTCAACCGCTGTTGAAACTTGGTCTCATATGCGCTTTCCAGGAAGGATTCCGTGATCTTGACCAGGGAAGCGGACGTAAAGTCTGCGCCTCGTTTTCCTGACGCTTCTGCCAGGGTTCTGTATTGCGCCGGGCTCGACAGGATCTGCTTCAAGCCAACGTAAAGCCCATCCTCGCTGTTCTCAGTTATAAGGCCAAATTCGGAATCACCGAGTAGTTCCCGCATACCTGCACAATCGGTTGTCACAATCGGTTTGCCGAGAATCAGCCCCTCTGTTACAAAGGTACTGAAGCCTTCATATCGGGATGAGCATACCAGCAGATCCGCTGCATTTACAAAGGGATACGGGTTGTCCCGGAATCCGAACAAGCGGACGGAATCCGCCAAATCATTCTTTTCAATATATTGCTCCAGCGTCGGCCGGTCTTCACCCTCACCGAGAATCCAGAGATCATAGTCAAACCCCTCCTGCTGCAGCCGCTTATGGACCCGCAGAAGGCGGTCATAGGCTTTTTCATGGGTTAGTCTGCCCAAGGTGACGAGCGTTGTTTTCCGTTTTATCGCGTCAGCAGGGAGCGCCTGGGCGGCCATTTCTTGTATCAGTTTATCGTCTACCGTATTATGGACAACAACGGCAGGAGGAACTGGGCCAAACAGGTTCTGATAGGTATTGAGCACATCCTGAGACACGCAGGCAATTCGATCATATTTCCGATACTGAGGGGCAGCCTTTTGAACAAAAGAATCCAGCACATCCCCCATTTTGATGGAGAGATCGCAGTGGACCCACGCAATCTTTGCAGCACGCCGATTTGTAGAGGCAGATAGAATCTTCGTCGTTCCACACTCCAGATAAGCAACCTCAATGTCATACTTATCCTTCATATGGAGTTGATAGGTCCAGCCAAGTGCGCTTTCCAGTCTCATGCAGGAATTGTTCCATCGATTTTGTTTGGAATAAATACTCCTGTAGTGGACTCCTTTAGCCAGCTTGTTTCGATTATCTGATGGCCACAAGGTCTGGACAGTAATATCGAATTTGGACTGGTCCATATGATTAACCAAATCGATCAGGACCTTTTCCGCTCCGCCGCCTCCAAGAGATTCAATGAAAAACAATACTTTCAGCATGCGTTACCTCCGAAGCTCCCGGAGCTTCTTCATAATTCGTCTTTTGATTCTCTTCCCAAGCGTAATCAAGTCGCAAATATGCAACAAGACATAGAGCAGCTTGCAGCGGTAAAGCAGAAACCACCCCAAGCCCTTCTCAGGCTTCCCTGCAGCCTTCCTGTGCATCTTGGCGCACTCAAACAGGTAAAAGGCCTTCATGGTTCCGAAGTTTCCCCAGTGGATCAGAAGGATTGGTCGCCACTGTCCTTGATATTGCCATTCCGCCTGAGGAGCAAGAATATCCGCGTGAGTAAAACGCCGATATGTATACAGTCCGACATCACTGCAATCGGTCGGGCGGCAGTTCGCCACAGCCATTCCCAAGGCGATCACCGGCTCGTCTGCAGGGTCACGAAAAATGGCAAATGGATAGTCCCGATAATGCGCTGCGGCGTATTTGGCGATGTCGAAGACCTTTTTGCAGTCCTCTGTTTTCGTCAGATAGTAGACGCCACCGCTGAAGCTCGGAACAAAATGGATCTGCTCCCGGAATTCTCCCATTCCGGCAGTTTGAAACCACCCTATATCCGTATCCAGATCCTCATAGGCATGACCGAACACGGAAAAGTCGCTGCCATTTTGCTCAAACAGCTCCCACCATCGGTCAATATCGCCATAGCAAAGACAGTCTGCGTCAATGAAAATGGTCTCGTCCCAAGGCAGGCAGTCAAACAGCCGCAGCTTGTCCATGTAGCTGTGGGTTGGATTGTCCAGCAAGACAACCTTGTCAAAGGCTGCGGTGTACTGGTTTTCCCGGTCGCAGATGATGGCAAAGGGGTACTTCTCCCCGGCGTTCAACCGGTAGGAGTCCAGCAGATTCTTCGCGATTTTATAGTAATGTGTCTTGCCGGTCGCGATGGTGACAAAGCCGCGCCGGGGGCATCCCTGAAGTACCGAGCCGTTATGATTTATTGTCATATAATTGATACATTTTCCCCAAAAATGTTTGGACGTCCAGGCCTTTTTGCTTCATAAGTGAGACATATTGGCCGGAATCCCCACGCCTGGCGTTAAGGAGTGCAGAAATCCATGAGACGGCGGAATCCAGAGGAAGCGGCGTTAATAAATCGGAGAAGAACACATCCTTTGGAACCCGGTCAGACAGTACACAGGGCAAGCCGTTGGTCTGCACCTCAATGACGGAAAGAGGCATCCCTTCATATAGAGACGGGAAAGCGAAGACGTCCATAGCGGAGAGATATTCGTTCACATTGGAAACGTTCCCCATCAGCCGCACATGATCCGAAAGATGAAGCTCTGCAATCAAGGCTTCCAGCATGGGGCGGTCAACACCCTCACCCAGCAGCAACAGGAAAGCGTTTGGTTGCTGCATCAACAGCTCCGGCATCAGTCGAATCAGAAAGGCCTGATTCTTTACTGCGGCCAGATGTCCCACGTGGCCGATTATGAAACGCTCCGTTAGGCCCAGACTCGACCGAAGGTCAGTGCGGGACTGGGGATCGTAGGCATAACATGCGGTGTTGATCCCATTCAGGAGCAGAATGCCTCGGCGATTGAACACGCGTCTGCCATAGAGTCGCTCACCGGCCTTTTGCCCGCAGGCAACATAGCGAGTGGCATACCGCAGAATCAGAATCCGCATAAAAGCCTCATAAAGACGCTTTTTCATATTCTTCCGAACATCCAGAATGGAATGGGAGTGGGAAATCCGAATGGGAACACCGCAGCGTTTTGCCGCCAGCATTGCCCAGCCGGAGTTGAACATGGTATGGGCATGAACGATGTCATAACGCTCTCGCCGGATCAGATCACAGAGGAAACGATAATAGCGCCGATGTCCCGCAGCAGGCTGATCCGCATGAAAGACCTTGCAGCCAGCGTCCAACAGCTCTTCCTCGAAGGGCCCCACCCGATCTCCGAAAACCAGGTAATGAACCTCAAAGCGATCTTTCGCGTAAAACCCGATATCCCGTGCGACGCGCTCCGCACCACCGATGACCAGAGATCCGATTATGATTAATACCTTTTTCATCGGGTCTCCTCCTTTTTGTATCCGGATGGCGAAACAGAATATATTTGGTCTTTTGCCTGAAGCTGATTATAAAGACGGGCCGTGGTACACATACAAAGCATTCCTTGCTGCTCCAGAGCGGACAAGCGGTTGCAGAGGCAAACCAGTTTACGCCTCTTCCAGGACCAATTATCTTCGCCGGTGGTGCGCTCCCGAATGCTGTGCAGCAGAAAAACGACGGCACCGCGCCGTTTTACCGCGGAACGAACCAGAGCCATGAGTTCGCCAGTCGTGGTACCCTTCATTACGGGAACACAGTAGATGATCTGGCCCTCTGCGCCGCACATGACGGTATCATGATAGGCGATCCGAAACAAAAATGGCAGGTGCAGAACCCGTGCAGCCTTGCGGCAGAGAACGCGGAGTAGCGGACGGGAACTGATTCGCAGACTGGTACGGAAATATTGAATGGAATTCCGCAGTTTCGCTTCCTGAGGAGAGCGAAAACGTTCCGGCGAAAGGCCGGAGCTGGGACTGGCAAAACCCAAACGGGCATCTCCCTCAAGCTTCAGCCAGTCCAGCAGTTTTTCCCGACCCCGGAAAATATCTTCGTCTGTATTTAGATGACAATCGCCATGCATAGCGATTTCTATGAGGGGGTCTTTGGCAAGGCGCTGAATGTCCCGGATCGTCATAGCTTGCTTCCGGGTGGGCAGGTATCGATCCGGGCAGGTGCCGTCCACATAGCCGGTGCTGATATTCAAGGTAGCAGGGATCCCCATGGGCAGAAGCAACCGATCCGCTACCTCTGTGTTGTCGCCTCTTCCGTCGTCAAAGGACAGACTCACAGAGGCGAGATCCCGGTAGATGCGGCAGATCCCGTGTTCCCGGGGGCAAGGCTCACTTGGCTGCAGAACGGCGGAAATATCGGAGTCGGGAGAAAAGGTCAGCACAAGGCCTCTGCAGGAAAAAGCGCTTCTCCCGAAAGCTCGGGCGCCGCCTTCCAAGTCAGCGGAGATGAGGTGAGTTGCCCACCGAAAAAGCAGAGCATTGCCTGAGCGACGCTGGAGTTCTTGCGGTTTTGCAGCGGGCTCTCCGGGCAGAGCGTGGGCAATGCGAATGGGGACACCCAGCCGGGCAGCTGCCAACAGGGACAGGCCTCGACCCTCCGAGGCAAGCAGATGAATTACGGAAAAGCGCCGTTCACGAATGAGCCGATTCAAAGCCCTGAGATAGGGAAGACTGTTGGCCCCCGGAGTGGGGAACCAATACTCTTCCGCAGCGGACTTTTCCCAGCTGGGAATGAGAGTATCCGACTGCTGCCCGAAGAATCCAACCGTAAAACTGAACTCCGTGGGAGACGCGAGCCGCATGAGTTCGGCGGCTATCCGGCACGCGTTGTTGTTCCGGGGGTGGCCTACAATGAGTAAAACTTTTATCATTTGTCGGACCCCTTCAAGAAGAATGAAACGATGACGTTCACCACATTCACCCAGCGCAATCTGATGGGAAGGGCGATCGTGCGGCAGGCAAGTCCCCTTGGGCGGAATTGCGGATTGTTGGCATAAGCGCGAAGAATATCATCGGTGCTCCTGCGGGCAGCGGCGGGAGAGGCGTACTGCCGCGCTTTCTTGCAAACGGTATACGCACTGCGATAGAAGGAATACTGAATAGCATGGCTGTAAACCGCTTTTTCCGCTTCAGGCAGATCGGATTCTTGGAGACTGTCCAGCAGAAGCCGATGCTCCAGCAGGACGCTGTCCACCAAATCGTCCCGCTTCTTCCTGGAGAGAGAGTCTCTGCCATCCATGGAGAGCAGATAGAGCTTGTCGGAGATGCCGCGCACTTGGTTGATCTGTACCGCATAGGAGAGCGAGAAGACCTTATCTTCTCCGATGTCCAGACACTCCTCAAAGCGAATGAGATTTGATTCTATCACATCCCGCCGGAAGGCCTTCGTCGTGATCAGATTGAATTCCTGACGGCGAAGAGCACCGGCCAGCGCGGAAACACATTCGCTGTTTTGACAAAAGAAATCCCTGCTCAGAGAGGCGCGGCCTTCTTTTCTTTTTCCCCCCACCAGTTGAACGCCAAACATCAACAATGCTGGCTCATCACGGAGGGCGGAATCCAAAACGGTAAAGTAATTCTTATCGACAGCATCGTCGGAATCCACAAACAGGACGTATTCCCCCTGCGCTTGCTGCAGGCCAAGATTCCGTGCAGAAGAAACGCCGCCATTTTCCTTGGAAAATAAACGAATCTGCGGGAAGCGGGCAGCATATTCGTCACAGATCTCCAGAGAGGCGTCGGTGGAGCCGTCATTGACGAGCAGAAGCTCTGTGTCCTCCCGCAGCTGGGATACGAGACTGTCAAGACATCTGTGCAGAGTTTCTGCAGCATTGTAGATTGGAATGATGACGGAATATTTCATGCTATTTCATCCAAAAACCGTTTGAAGTTTCGATCAATCGAACAGATCTGGCCGGGGTGCCAGCAATCACACAATCAGACGGAGCATCTTTGGTGGCAGCCGATCAAGCGTCGATCTGATCCTGGAAGGAAACGTCAAAAGAATACTTGTTTTCTATAATCGTTACCTTTTATGTTGATAGATTTTTGACAGCAGAAAGATTGCGCCTCGGATTCCAAACAGAGTCACAAGAACGCGGACAGCTCGAACCTTCTTCACATGGTCGTATCGAAGCAACCATCTGAACTTTTGATAATTCTGAATGATTTCGCCATAGGCAGAATCCTTGTGGAGACGATAGCTCAAGCCAAACAGCATGGCATACTGATAAGCCCAGTACTCCAGATAAAGCTTCTTCAGCGTCTCGGATTCTGCTTTTTCTTCTACAAGCTCCGTGCCAGCCTTGATTGCACGAAAGACGTCCTGAATGTTCCTGACGCCGATGGAGGAGGTAATCCCACCGGACTCCCGGCGAATTCTTTTGTAAAACGCTTCCGGCAAGACCGCGATGGAATTGGCGCGAAGCATGACTTTACCGGACCACTCGCCGTCTTCGCCGCTGATCAGGCCTTTTGTGAAAAAGAGATCCCCCTGCACAAAGAACTCCCGCCTGATTGCTTTGACATACGAAGCGCTGAAATACTGGTTGGAATAGACCAGCTGCCGCAGAACGGCCTCCTTGGAAGTATCCGCCCACTCGTATGGCTTGGGCAAACGCTCTTTTACAAACGTTCCGTCGTCATCATAGATCCTTACGCCAAAGCAAATCACATCCGCAGGATGGTCGTCGATCAGTTTACTCAGCTTTTCTAATGCAGAAGCATCGTCCCATAGGTCGTCGCTGTCCAGAAACAGCAGATACTTCCCTCTTGCAGCTTGAATTCCGGTGTTTCGAGCGGCAGAGCTTCCTGCGTTCTGCTGGTGAATGGCGACAATCCGATCGTCCTCAGCAGAAAAAGCGTCGCACAATGCTCCGCTGCGATCCCTGGAGCCGTCGTCAACCAGAATCAACTCAAAACTCCGGCAGCTCTGGCAGGTGACGCTGCGGACACAGCGCTCCAGTTCCTTCTCCGTGTTGTAGACGGGAACAACGATGCTGAACATCGGATTGCTCATAGGGGACTCCTTTCAGTCGGCGTGCTTTCGCCGCCAATAGGACGCCAGGCAGCGGCCGGGAAGATGGGTGATAACCGTCAGGAATTTATATGGGTTCTCCCGGAGCAGCTTTCCGAAGCCGACTCCGGCGAATTTTGCGTAGCAGGAATAGAGTACGCCTTTCTTGATCCGGGTCTTCAGCGGAAGGCGCGGGTGCATATAGACCTTGGAGTTGTACATTCCGCCCAAGGGATAGGAGATCCGCATCTTCCGGCCGGCCTTGGTCAAACCGTCCTCACGGTAGCTGCAAAGGTAGAGAACCTCGTTGAAATAGACGCCCTTGGACTCCAGCTCCATGGGGAAGAATGCCGCGCCTTCACCAATGAACCTCTCCCCTTCATATTCCGGGAAGCGATACTTGGTGAAGAGCGTTGTCCGGAAAGTATCACAGCAATCCCGGCCTGCAGTACCGATACGAGGTTCCCGAAGGGTGTCCACCGGAACACCGGGATGGGCCACATAGCAGATCGGCTCCTCCACCGTAAACCCCTTGAGGAAGATAATCCGCCCCACGTCGGGATTGTCCGCAAACAGCCCCCACTTGTCCAGGATCGTCTCCACTGCATTGGGGGTCAGGCTGTCATCGCTGTCCAGTACGACCACGTAGTCCCCTCGGATGAATGGATGCGCGGCATTCAAGGCAGTATGCTTGCCGCCGTTGGGCTTTTGATGGAAATCAATGGAAAAGCCCTCGTCTCGGGACTGAAAGGCCTTGACCACCTCTGCCGTGTCATCGGTGCTGCCGTCGTCTATGATAAGCCATTGGAAATCCCGCACCGTCTGGACACAGAGAGACGCCCAGCAGCTTTTCAGACAGTCTGCCCGATTATAGGTGGGGGTAATGATGGTCAACTTTGCCATGGTTGCTCCTCACATTTTGAAGACTATTGCACTTGCCTTCCGCTGTTTGCCTTGCGAAGCTTCGCCCGCAGAGGCGCGGGTACAATTCCGCTGGCCCGCAGCAGAACCCGCTTGAGCTTTCGCTTGGGGGCCTCTCCCAGACGGTAGAGCCTAACAGCCTGTCGGATGTCGGCTCCGTCCCGCAGAGCATCCATGCTTCTGCCGTGGAGATGCTGATCGTTGTAGCCCGCCATATTTTGAGCCTTCATCATCTCTTCCGGCGTGCCGGGATCGAAGGCAGTCAGACGGCCATCCGCCAACAAGCTCTCAACAGCGGCTTCGCCTCGCTTGGTGCAGGCAAAGGCGGCGGAGACGCCGTCGCTTCGGCTCTGAAAGCGGCGGCCCCAGTAATCACCGATGCGGAGGTCCGCAAGGCTGATCTCTTTCCGAAAGCGGCAGGTCATGCAGGCGTCACCCAGCAGGACGTTCTCGAAGAACACCTGCCAGAACAGCTCCCGCTCACGGGAACCGTAGAAGGTCTTCCCATTTGCCTCCGCCCGGAGGCAGTAGCTGTGCCAGTCATCTTTCTTGTATCGGAACTGCAGCGAATCAAAGTGATCCGCACGCAGCTTCTTTTTCATTCGTTTGAGCTGCTCATCCCAGAGCTTGCCGCTGGGAACGCCGTGACAGAAAATCTCTGCCAGGAGGAGCTGATCCCGGACGCCCAGGGTTTCGCTCGCCTTTGCCAAACCGGCAATCTGGCACGGGGTGCCAAAGACGGTAAAGCGGGCAGTCGGATCCCGCTTTGCCTCGGTCAGCAAGTCCGTGAATGCCTCCCGGGGATTGCTCTGCAAGTATTTGGAGCCGTCCAGTTCCGCAATCCCTTTTACGGAATCGATGATTGCGTGGCAGACCCGGTTCGTTGTCAAATCATAGACTGCGCCAACCGCTTTCCCCCCGCTGCGAAGGGTCATCAAAGCCAGCTCATGGGCCAGCCCGCCGGATGAGCAGCGGTGCACCGTCTCCGGGTCCGCGCTCTGCACGGCGTAGAGCTTAGCCTGTCTGAGATCCGCGCCTTGGATCTCCGTATCATAACGGGAGCAGACATTGATGCAGAGCCCACAGTCCACGCAAAGGCGATCGTCCACTTTTGCGGCGAGAAAACCTGCCCCGTCCATCTCCAGACGGATGGCGCTTTTCGGGCAGACCGCTGCGCACGCTCCGCAGCCGGAGCAAGGATATTCAGTTTGCCTGGTGATATTCTCCATGCGCCACACGCTCCAGGGCTTCTTTCAGATATCTGCCGCTGTCTTCCGCCAGGGCGGCAATTCGTTTGTCCGTTGACTCGTAATCAATGGGCGCGGAAAGCACGCGCTCCAGTTCCGGTTCGGAAACCTTGCTGAGCAGCTGTCCCTTCAGTCCGGTGACCTCAAGCAGAGACTGCAGCTTGAAGGCGTTGATGCTTTGCCGGATGAACACTGCAACATTACAGTGATTATTCATGGCTGCTATGCTGCCGTGAAAGGTGTCTGTTACCACGCAGGCGGCATCTTTGAAATAGGAGTACCATTCCATCGGACCGCAGACGATATTCTTGTCACACCATTTGTGATAGGTTCCAAGAGAAACCGTAATCAATCCGTGTTTTTCAGCAAAGGAACGAATCTCTGATGCTTCCTCCTGCGACTTCATGTTTGCGTCATAGGAATAGAGCAGTAAATAGGGCTTGCCGATGGGATGAACCTGAACGGAAAAGCTCCGGCAATTGTAGAGCAAAACCGGATCACAAACCAAAGGAACCTTTCGCCCGGTCATGCTGCGGATCATATCCTGCGTGTGTGTGTCCCGGGCCGAGAGGGAAAACATTTTGTTCAGCCCGTCCCTCACAAGGTCATAGCAGTTGAATTGCTTCAAAAGCTCCTCTGTCGTCCGGCCAAAAGCAGGGGCGTAAGCAATCGCAGGTACGTCCCCGAGTCCGTAGCCGTACATCATTTTGTTGCAGCCGACGTCGATGCTGAAGACCTCGTCGCTGCCGATCACGATCGCGTCACAGCCGCTTTGATCGTATGGCGCAAGGTCATGCGAGGCAATGGAGCGATTAATGGCCTTGACCTTCCGGTAATTGAACCACGTCAGCCCAAGACCTTTCCCGAACAGATAGTTCTTGATATAGAAAGGCAGGGCCTTCCAGGAGCCGCTGTTGCGGTCCTTCTCTCCTTCCATAAAGTCAAAATTCTTCTCGTAGGTCAGAATCTTGACCTTATGGCCCAAGTCGCGCAGGTATGCCTCGAGCGCCAGCATTTGCAGTTGTGCGCCGAGGTTATAAACGTTATAATGCGTCAGTATTCCAATTCTCATGGGTTTTACCCCGTATTCCCATTATTCTATCAGGCTTTGCAGGAGCCCGTAAAGCTCCTCCCGTGTATTGGACACGGCATAGGGCTGAATCCACTGCAGAGCAGCCTCTCCCATTTCATTTCGCCTGACGGCATTTGTCGCAAGCGCATCAATGGCCGCAGCAAATCCGGCTGTATCTGTCGGCGTCAGAAGGATCCCAGTCCGGCCGGGACTTACCAATTCGTCGTGGCCGCGGTTGTGAGAGGCAACGACGGGCTTGGCGCAGAGCATGGCCTCAATGATGTTCAGGGGCATGCCCTCCCGCCTGCTGCAGGAGACGACCAGATCGACGGCCGGCGTGATACGCTCCAGGTCGGTCCGGTAGCCGAGCAGCTTGACGACGCCTTCCAAGCCTTCTTCCCGGATCTGATCCCGAAGCTCCTGCTCCTTGGGACCGTTACCGGCCAAGAGGATTTTCAGGTTCGGGATCCTGTCCTTCAACTGGGCCGCAGCGGAAATCAGCGTCTTCTGGTTTTTGTTCTCGTTCAGCTCGCCGGTGCAGAGAATCACGAAATCCTCCGGGGACAGGCCTTCGGCCTTTCGCATGGCGAGCTGTTCCTCTGCGGTCGCCGGATGATAGCGTTTTTCGTCCACGCCGACGCCGTGGATATGGGCGACCTTCGTGCGTTTGCTGAATTTCCTCTGCGCCAGGGCATCGTCTTCCTTGTTGATGGTGATCAGCAGGTCGCACTTCTTCGCCATGTATTTCTCGATGGGATAGAAGACCAGCCATGCTTTCTTGGAAGAGCCCTTGTAAAAATGGAATCCGTGGGCCATGTAGATGACCTTTGTTCCCTGCTTCCGGGTTTTCTTTGCCGCCAGGCGAGTCACGATCCCGCCCATGGGCGTGTTGCAGAGGATCACGTCATAATGCTCCTCCGCCAGCAGCTTCTTGAGCTGCCGGTACGCCTGAACATTATCCAGGCTCTTTGGCGAACGGGAGAACGGCGTCTCAATGAACTTTTCGCAGTACTTGAGCTGCAGGCCGTTCTTGACTGCCAGATTGTCATGGGCAGCCACGTGGACCTCCCAACCCTGCTCCTGCAGGTGCCGCATGTGGGGGAGGTGAAACTGGCAGATATGGGATAGAACGGTTGCGGTATAAAGGATCTTCATAGATTCTGGCCTACGACTTTCGTCGGTATTATTACGGCCGACTGTGGCCGGTTTTGATCAGCAGTCTGGCCCGCAGCCAGAGCCGCTTGAACAGCGTCACGGCGTCGTGCCGAAGCAGGATACAATAACGGATTTTTGCTCTGAACGGGCTCATGGTCTTCCCTTCCAGGTCCCGGTCCAGCCGTTCAACTTCCAAATGGTACTGCGCCTTCATGGTGCCGAAATTGCCCCAATGAACCAGCTTTACCGGAAAGGTCCGCCCGCCGTAGGTCCAGCTTGCGGTCGGCTTCAGAATATCCATCGGCAGATCCCTGCGTTTGACATAGATTCCAACCTCGGATAAGTCCACCGGTTTGCAATCGCAGATCGCCATGCCGAAGGCCAATACCGGCTCGTCCGCAGGCTAGTTGAAAATCGCAAACGGAAAGTCCTGATAATGCGCAGCTCAGTATGGCAGCAGTGAATTAACGGTATAGTATATCCCGGCCATCCGTTTTCTGGCCTTGGTTTCGTTCAGGTTCACGACACGAATATTCATTTCGTAGAGCTCGGGGTTCATCTGCTTTTTCATATCCAGATGGTGCTGATCGGAGATCCGCTTCTCCAACGGAACCTGCAGCAGCAGATCCAACAGCTTTCGGTTGTTGTACGGAATCGTAATATCAAAGCAGGATTTCATGACACCGATGTCCAAACCGCACTTTCCGCCGTGCATCATCTCCCAGACGAAGAAGTCCGACTCGTCATAGTTGAACAAATGCTCTTTCAATTCCGTCTTCTTCAAATAATCCTCGAAGTGATGGTCTGTTTCAACAACAAGTTTTCTGTTCGCGAAGAAAATCTTGTAGAGGGAGGTATAGTTTCTGGGTTTCAGCGACTTTGGAAAGCGTTTCTTGCCGAAGTATTTGTATGCATACGCACGGATTGTCTCGGAGATCCAGGATTTTACCTCTACGTCACATACATCCTCACGAATCAGCGTGATCTTCTTCCGGAGATCGCTATCCGAGAAAGAACCGATGTCGCCATCGTTATGAAGCAGTATATCCCGGTATAGATCGAAATCAGGAACTGCGTCGTTCGTCTCTGGAATTTGCCAGACATGATGCGGAACATGGAATTTCTCGCTGATCTGCGCGGCTTTCTCCGCATCCACAGATTCCCGACGCATCGAGATATAGCTGAAAGTCGTGTATTTCTCATAATTGCCATTGGCTGCGGCAAAAGTGGTATTGCTGTCTATGCCTCCGGTCAAAGAAATCGCAGGCAGAGCCCATTTCATGGGGATTAGCGCCATCGTGTTCTGCATGATCTGGCAGGCCTGCGCAATCACTTTTTTATACTCCTCTTGGTTTTCACACATTTTGATTTCTTTGCGAGGGTAAAACCGTTCAACTTGATAGGAGTTTCCGTCAAAATGAACTGCGGTATTCGGTATGATCCGCTTCAGCTCCGAGAAGCACGTCAAGTCTCCGGGCAGATAATTGCCCATCATGTAGTGATACCATTTATAGCGGATCAGACGATCGACATAGGGATCTGTTTTCAGTCCGCAAAGATCTCCAACCAACTGCATATGCGAAGTGATATACTGCTTACCGTTGACCTCGCCGTAGCAGCCAAACTGCATTCCGGAAGCATCCAGCCAGAATGAAATCTGCCTTCCCCGGATCACGCCCATGATAAAAATCCCGGTTAGTTCATCGACCATATCCCAGTCGAGCGAGGAAGCGCTGGCTTCGGCAAAAGCAGAAAGTATTCTTCCTTCCTCATGTTCCATGGAAAACGGATTGTACGCATGCCCGATCAAAAAGTATACGGCGTTTTCCCGTTTTTCTAAGAAGACAGGAACCGTGTGGTAGGCAAGGATGCGATACGGCGCAACTTCAAACTGCTTCCAGTTTCCAAAAAACGGATAGGTGTCCCCAGCAGCAAGCTCGGCATCCGTAATCAAGAACCCTTTTTCGAACAGATGCTTTTGCAGCTCTGTCTGTGCAAGCAGTTTGTCACGCAGAGACTCACTCATAACTTCTATCCTCCTGGTTATTGATTATCGTTATGCAGAAAGGACTTTTCTATTGCCAGCTCTGTTAGGTGCCGACCGACGCAAGGTTTTGCAGAACGACAGCGTTCAGACGGACGGAATCGTTCTCCCCGACGAAGCTGTTGTGGGGCGTCAGGATCGCGTTGGGACAGGCCCAGAGGGGGCTGCTCTCGTTCAGGGGTTCGGATTCGAAGACGTCCAGGGAGGCGGTAAAGGAAGGGTTTGCTTGGAGGTGAGCGGCCAGGGACGGTTCGTCGATCACCGCGCCGCGGGAGAGATTGAGCAGAACGGCGTCGGGCTTCATGGCGGCAAGGCGGACGGACCCGATCAGGCCGCGCGTCTGCTCCGTCAGTGGGACGGTCAGAATCACGACGTCGGCTGCGGGAAGGAGCTCATCCAGGGCCGTCAGCGGATGCATTCGCTCATAGCCTGCGTCCGTCCGCGGAAAGAGGTCCACGCCGAGGACGCGGGCGTCAAAGGCCCGGAAGCGGCGCGCGCATTCCGTTCCGACGCTGCCGCAGCCGACGATCAGGACGGTTTTGCCGGTCAGCTCGCGGAGGTCGCGGCGTTTTTCCCACACGCGCGCCTTCTGGTTTTCCCGGAAAAACGGGAGCTGTTTATAGATCTGCAGCACGCAGGCAACGGCAAATTCCGCCATCGGGGCGCTGTAGACGCCGCGGGCATTGCGGATCTCGATGCCACGCGCCTGCACGAAGTCCATCGGGACGCGGTCATAACCGGCGCTGGTGAGCTGGATGAAGCGGAGGTTCGGGAAATCCTCAATGGGATGGTGCAGAAACAAGCCGTTGCAGACGACGCCCTCCACCCAGGCGGGGTCGCAGGGGAGCGGATCGCGCTCCTGCGGGAGAAAAACGGCTTTGTGGCCCATCGTCTCGATCTGCGGGATCGCGCTCAGAGCGCCCTGCCAGGCGCCGGTCAGAAGCAGGTTCATGAAAGTCTCCCCGCAGCCATGTCGGCGCAGATCTCGGCGACCTTCTGCTCGACCATGCGCTGGTTTTTCTGGAAGTATTCGCTGTGCGGGGCGCATTCCCGTTCGAGCTCCCGGATCTTGCGGACGCCCTTGAGGAAGGTATCGTTGATGATGCCGATGTGGTGGATCTTCATCACGTCGCAGAAGCTCCGCGAGAGGATCACGCAGGTGGAGCCGAGGCGGTAGTGCTCCTTGATGACGTATTCGGACGGAAGCAGGCCGTTGCCCAGCGAGGCGATGCCGCCAAAGCCGAAGGGGATCCCCTTTTTGCGGAACTTGAAGCAGAGCTGCTCCACGGTGCCGTCGGCCAGCAGCTCAAACATAAAGCGCTTGCCATAGCTGATGCTGAGGTCGTTGATGCCGATGTGGATCTCGTCGATCCCTGGGATGGACAGGATCTCGTCCACGTGTTCGACAGCCTCGCGGGTCTCCAGAAGGAGCATGGTGCGGGCTCTGCCGTTTACGAGCTTGAGGAAGGTGCGGACCTCCTCCGGGGTTTTGAAGTAGGGCAGCATAATGATATCCGCCCCGGCCGCGATGGTCCGGTCGATCTCCACGGCGGAGCCGGGGTAATCCGGCAGCGGGTCATGGATCGGGTTGATGCGCGCAAGGACCTCAGCCATCTCCACGGCCTGCTTGATGTTGGCAATATCCAGGAAGGTGTGCCGGGATTTGACCGTGTCAAGTCCCTTCTGCCGTTCATCCTTACCGATAAACTCCATGTCTACGAAGATTCGATCTACACCGGCGGTCTCCGCGATCTGCGCGATGTCGGGCCGGTTGGTAATATACATCAGTTTCAGCATGGAAGCAGCCTCCTTTCACGGGAGCTTCAGGGTTAGGCGTCCTTTTTCAGGGTCTCTCCGACGTTCACGTTGTCTGCGCTGGAGAAGACCTTCGCAAAGGTCAGGAAGAAGATCTTGAAATCCAGGGCAAACGATATATGATCCACGTACCAGACGTTCATCTCGATGCGCTTGTGCCACTCCACGTCCTTGCGGCCGTGGGTCTGGGCCCAGCCGGTGATGCCGGGGCGGGCGTCGAACATCCGGCGCTGCTCGGGGCTGTATTCGTCGATGGGCCAGGGATGATAGGTCAGCGGCGGGCGCGGGCCGATCAGGGCCATATCGCCGCGCAGAATATTGATGAGCTGGGGCAGCTCGTCCAGGCTGGTCTTGCGCAGAATCCTGCCGACCTTTGTCGTCCGGGGGTCGTCCTTGCCGGAGTAGACGCCGGAGCCGGTATGTTCGGAATTCACCTTCATCGTGCGCAGCTTCAGCATGATGAACTCCTTGCCGTGAAAGCCCAGCCGTCTCTGCCGGAAGATCGCCGGGCCGGGCGAGGACAGCCGGACGGCGAGCATACAGATCAGAATAATCGGCCAGAGAAGCAGAAGCGCTGTCAGGCTGATCAGAAAATCCAAAAGCCGCTTCAAAAACCTTCGGTACATGGTTTCCTCCGTCGTCGCGCGGGAAAGCCTATGCCTCCCCAATCATAAACCTTATAATACTATACCACGCTTGTTTGAAAGATTCAACCTTAAATACAGAAAACCACCAAAATAATCCCAAAATGAAACCGCGCCCCGAAGGTCGGGGCGCGGTATTGGGAACACGCTTTACGCGTTTTGATCCGGGCTCTGTTTGCTCTGCTGATGCTTGGCAATGGCCGGCATAATCAGGCCGAGAGCCGCCAGGACGAGGGGCGTGAGAATGTTCAGGCACATCGTGAACAGGTCCTCGTCGTACATGCCGAGGAAGCAGCAGGCAAGCGTGATGATCAGGCACCACCAGCCGAAGAACTTGGCAACGCCCTGATTCCGGACGAAGCGGTAGTCGGCGTGGATCAGGTTAAAGGCCTTGCGCAGGGCCAGGTAGGCGATAAACACCCAGCAGTAACGCAGGGGCATGCAGACGGAATTCAGCTTGGTAAGCTGCTTGAGCACGTCCGCAGCGCCCTTGCCGAAGGACTGGATCAGGATCAGGCTGCCGGAGAGGATGACGACCATCCAGATGCCGTTGACGTAGGCGCCGTACTTGTTCTTCTTGAGCAGGGCCTTGGGGATGAAGCGGTGGGTCTTCTCATTGTCGAGCAGCATGCGCAGAGGCGCGTCGATGCTCAGCACCAGGACGGCGAGCTGGCCGATCATGTTGCAGACCGCATAGATAATCAGAAGGGCGTTGCCCAGATGATAGTACTCGCCGAGCTTCTGGAAGGCCCAGTAGGAGCCGTTGGCGGCGTAGGAAGCGAAGGACTCCTTCGAGGCGTTGATCTCCGCCGGGTCGAACATCATGCCCATTGCAAAGGTGCCGAGGATGGCGCAGACCGCGACCATGATTGCAAGGGCGATCATGCCCTTGGGGAAGCCCTTGCTGGGGTTCTCAACCTTGTTGACGTAGGGCGAGATCTTCTCGCAGCCGCCGACGGCAAAGACGAGGATGGACAGAGAGGTGAAATAGCCGACGTTGAAGTTCGGAAGCAGAGCCTCCTTGGTGAACTTGAGGGTCACGTAATGCGCGTTGGGATTGACCACCGGGGCTGCGAACATCATGACGATGTAGAGCAGGGACATGACGAACATCGAGCTGCCGGCGATGGTGGTCAGGCTCTTGAGCGGGTGCAGACCGCGGCTGGCTACGAAAGCGAAGATCAGCAGAACCGCAAGGGTCACAAGCTGAACGTAAACGGTCGGGAAGGTGTCGTATTTCTCCGCGTTCTGGAAGATCGCCCAGCTCAGGGCCTTCAGACCGCCGGAGCTCTTGCTTGCGATATAGGTGATGTGGCAGGCCCAGTAGGTCCAGCCTGCGAAGTAGGCCATCTTGGCGCCCATGGTGTCATGCACCCAGGAGGAGACGCCGCCGCCTTCATTCTTAAAGGCGGAGCCGAGCTCGCCGACCATCAGCGCGTAGGGGATGAAGTAAAGGGCGAACATCAGGATCCAACTGAAGTTCACCTGCGTTCCGTTAAAGTATACGAAGCCGTTCAGGACGTTGCCAAAGCCCCAAACCGTGGAAAATGCCATGAACGCAAGCACTTGCCACTTGATTTTCTTGTTTTGGTTCATTTCTTTCATCGCTTTCCGTCAAATTTTTGGGCAGCCTGACAACCACCCGGGTGCAGATTATAACAGCGTTTGACAAATTTGTCAATTACGGCATGTCATTTTTGTCTATTTTGACGTGTCAAACCTTGTGTATTCAAAAATACGAATAGAATATTCGTCCAGCCTTCACAATTTCTACAAATTTTTCCGCAAGCCTTGGTGAACCCCGAACAAAACGCGCGCGTTTGCCACCGTGAAAAGTGTCGAATATCCGCATATATGCAAAAATTTTATTCACTCCGTCCGGGTGACAAAGAACGAACTCCGGGAGAGGGCTTCGTTCGCGTCGGGCGGATCGGGGGCGAAGGCTTCTGCGGATGCTGCACGATGGTTTTTCGGACTTGACGGCGGGGCGGTTTTCTGTTATAGTAGGCAGGACAACAGGGAGTAGCCTGCGCCTTTTGGCGTTCCTGCCGCCGTCAGTACGGCCCCCGGCCCGGTGACAGGACTTTGTGGCGAGACTTTTGCCGAAACGGTATTCCGCTTGGGCAGAGGTCTCTTTTTTTGACGGACCGCCCGGGCGAGCTGTAGAAACGGAGGAAAGATTATGTCGGAGGGAACCCTCAAAATTGTTGCGCTGGCGCTGTTTGCGCTGATGTACGTCGGGATCATCGGCTTCCCGAAGTGGAAAACCTGGTACGCTCTCGGCGTTGCCGCCGTGTACGTGATCCTCGGCATCCTGCCGGCGCAGAAGATCCTGGGGTCGATCAACTGGAACGTATTAATGATGATCACCGGCACGATGCTGATCGTCTACTATTTCATCGAATCGCAGATGCCGAACCGGATCGCCGAGCTGCTGCTGAGCAAGGCGAAGAACGTGATGTGGGTCACGATCCTGATGTCCCTGTTTTCCGGCATCGTCTCCGCCTTCATTGACAACGTGGCGACGGTTCTGATGGTCGCGCCGGTGGGGATCGCGATCTGCAAAAAGCTCAACATCAACCCCGTCGGCATGATCCTCTCGATCGCCGTCTCCTCCAACCTGCAGGGCGCGGCGACCCTGGTGGGCGACACCACCTCCATCATGCTGGCAGGTGCGGCGAATATGGATTTTCTGGACTTCTTCTGGATGGAGGGCCGCCCCGGCATGTTCTTTGCCGTGGAGCTCGGCGCGGTGGCGACTGTACCCATCATGATGATTCTCTTCCGCAAGGACCGCCAGCCGGTCTCCTCCACGGATCGGACCGCAGTGAACGACTACGTCCCCTCCGTGATGCTCATTCTCATGGTCGCCCTGCTGATCGCGGCCTCCTTCCTGCCCAATAAGCCGGAGACCACGAACGGCCTGATCTGCATGGGGCTTGCCGTCGTGACCGTCGTCCTCGACCTGGTCCGGCACCGCGGCGGGAAGCGCTTCGGCGCAGCGGTCAGGAGCATCGACTTTGAGACGCTCTTCCTTCTGGTCGGCCTGTTCCTGGTCATTGCGGGCATTACCGAGATCGGCATCATCGGCGAGTTCGCAAACTGGATCGTCAAGGTCGGCGGAAGCAACCCCTTCCTGCTCTACACGATGATCGTCTGGGGCTCGGTGCTGATCTCCGCCTTTGTGGACAACATTCCCTACGTGATGACGATGCTTCCGGTGCTGGCCCAGGTGACGGCCAGCCTCGGCATGGAGCCCTATCTGTTCTACTTCGGTCTGCTCTGCGGCGCGACACTGGGCGGCAATCTGACGCCCGTGGGCGCCTCGGCCAACATTGCAGGCGCAGGTCTGCTGCGCAAGCAGGGCTGGGAGGTCCGGTTCAAGGACTTCGCGCGGATCGGCATTCCCTTTACTCTGACCGCCGTGGCCGTGGGCTACCTCTTTATCTGGGTCTTCTGGTCGTAAATCAGGCACCGATCCCTCCTGTTTGGCATAGACTGTGCTGAACAGGAGGGATTTTTATGCCAATCGGCTATTTGAGGATCCAGGCCGTGACCTCCAGGGCGCGGGTGCCGGTGGAAAACGCGACGGTCACGATCAGCGGAGCAGGGTCCGGCGGCCGCCGGGAGCTGATCTCGGTCCAGCTCACCGACGACAGCGGGCAGACGCCGCCGGTCTCCATCGAAACCCCGGCGGCGGGAAACAGCCTCTCCCCTGACCAGGCTCAGGGCTGGACGGAGGTTTCGGTCTCGGTCAGCCACCCGGATTACGACGGGATCGTGGTTCAGTCGGTGCAGATCTTTCCCGGCGTGACCACGGTGCAGGACACGGTGCTGATCCCGCGCGGGTCCATGCCGGGCGACCCCGGCGAGACCGACGTCTTCGACACGCCCGACCAGGGGCTTTAGGAGGGCGTATGGCGACGACTGTATTTCCCTACGTCCCGGCCTACATCACGGTCCATCTCGGCGCGCCGTCGGATAACGCCGAAAACGTGACCGTCCGGTTTTCCGACTACGTAAAGAACGTGGCCTCCAGCGAGGTCTATCCGACCTGGAACGAGAACGCCCTGCGGGCGAACATTCTGGCCATCACGTCCTACGCCCTGAACCGCGTCTACACGGAGTTTTACCGCGTACGCGGATACCCCTTCGATATTACGTCCTCCACCGCCTACGATCAGCAGTTCTCCAATGGCCGGGCCTTTTTTTCCACGATCTCGGTCCTGGTTGACGAGCTGTTCGACGACTACATCCGCCGCGTCGGCTTCATTGAGCCCCTTGCGGCCAAATTCTGCAACGGGACCTCCGTCACCTGCGCGGGAATGAGCCAATGGGGCTCACAGCAGATGGCGAGCCGCGGCGCGGGCTGGCTCCAGATCCTGCGCAGCTATTACGGCTCAAGCATCGAGATCGTCACGAACGCCCCGCTCCTGCCCCCGCAGTCCTCCTATCCCGGCGCAGCGCTCCGGCCCGGAAGCCGCGGGCGGGCCGTTGCCCTGATCCAGCGGGCCATCAACCGCATCTCCCAGAATTACCCTGCGATCCCGAAGCTCCGCGCTGACGGCATTTTCGGTCCGGCGACGCAGAACGCCGTGGTCGCTTTCCAGCGCGTGTTCGGTCTGGACCCCGACGGCATCGTGGGCCGGGTGACCTGGAACACGATAGAGCGGATCTACGGCGGGGTGCTCGGTCTTTCGGAGCTTCGCTCGGAGGGGCTGCGCTACGAGGATCTGGCCTGGGACGGGCCGGAGCCGCTTCGCCAGGGAGACCGTGGCGAGCGCGTCTCGCAGCTCCAGTTCCTGCTGGCGATCGTGGGCCAGTTCGTCACCGCAGTGCCGACCGTGGCGGTGGACGGCATCTTCGGCCCGGCCACGCGGGAGGCCGTACTGAGCTTCCAGCGCTACGAAAACCTGCCGCAGACCGGCGAGGCAGACGACCGGACCTGGGACGCCTTGTTTGACCTCTATTCCGGGATCGACAACCGCGTTTTGCAGAACCGGGCCGTCTTCCCTGCCCTATCCGGCAGCGCGACGACGGCGGCAAACGTCCGCCAACGGCTGGAGGCTCTGGGCTACTCCGGGGCCAATCTGCGCCAGGAGCTGCTGGCCTTCCAGCGGGCGAACGGTCTGCAGCAGACCGGACGGCTGTCTGCACAGACCGCAGAGGCCGTGACGCGGCAGTACCGGGCTGCGGGCTACGATACCTCGACGCGGATGACGCAGTACCCCGGTTATCCCCTCTCGGCAGGCAGCCGGGACAGCGCATGACAGGAGGCATTATGGATGAGCGCTTCTTCGTAGGAAAAGCAGTGACCAGCTTACAGACGATGCTCCGCATGATCGCCCGATGCAGGGACGGTCTGCCCTCGGTGATCCCGGATGGGATCTACGGTCAGCAGACCGTCCGGGCCGTGAAGGCCTTTCAGCGTCAGGCCGGCCTGCCCGCGACGGGAACGACGGATTATGAGACCTGGAACGCCGTGCGGGCCGCCTTTGCTGCGGCGCGGGTGGAGCTCGAACCCGCTGCGCCGCTGGAGCTTGTGATGGAGCCGAAGGCGGCTCTGACCCCGGGCAGCGACAACCGGAACGTCCTGGTGATCCAGGCCATGCTGCACAACCTGCACGAGGTCTACGGCAATCTGGGCGACTGCTCGATGAGCGGGGTCATGGATGAGGCGACCTGCGGCGCGATCCGTTCGCTGCAAAAATGCTGCGGCATGCCCCAGACGGGCATCCTTGACAAGGCTCTGTGGATGCGCCTGGCGCGGCTCTATACCCAGGCCGTCGGCAACGGGGCACGGAAATCCGACTGCCAATAGAAAATTCCGCTTGCATGTGCGGGGCTTCTGTGGCATAATAAACGAAAACAGACAAAAGGCGGACGCCGAGCGTCCGGGATGGGAGATACGAAATGGAACCTGGAAACCAGACGGAACAGACGCCGCGCAGGACGCCGGCCAATCCGCTTTTGAAGCGTCCCGCATTCTGGGCTCTCGCGGCAGAGGAAAAAAAGACGCGCATGGGCCTGCTTGGAGAATGTCTTCGCTTCGCTGTCGTCTACCTGGTCGGCACGCTGCTGCAAAGCCTCCTGGTCTCGATTCCGATGACGGCGGCGGCGCTCCGAAATCTGCGCGACGGCGTCTTTGACGAGGCGATCCGGAGCGGCAGCATTCAGACGATGGTCCTGAAGATGGCGGAGCAGCTCCCGGATTGGATGACGATCGTCGTGCTCTTTTGCTCCGCTGCGCTTGGTGGGGCGGCGATGTACCACTGCCGAAAAAAAGAGCGGCGCTCCCTTGCCTCGATGGGTCTGATCCGGCGCGGCCTGCTGCCTGAGCTGATCGCAGGTCTGGCCGCCGGTCTGGTCTTTTTTGCCGCTGTGGTCCTGCTTGGAAGGCAGGTCGGAGCCTATACGCTTTCCAGAATCTTCCCCGCACGGCGGGAGGCGATGCTGCTTGCGCTGGCCCTGATCGGCTGTCTGGTCAGCGGCGCTTCCCGCGAGATCCTGCTGCGCGGCTACTTTGCCCCGACGCTGAACGCGACCCTGCCGGTCGTCCCGGTGCTGCTGACCTCCACGCTCATGTCTCTGTTCCTGTTCGGCGGCGCGGAGATGAGCGCGCTGACCGTCGGGAACACGGTATTGATGAACCTGGCGCTCTGCATTCTCACGATCAAGCGCGGCAGTCTCTGGGCTGCCATCGGCCTGCAGGGGGGCTGGCTGTTCTGCCTGAACTTCCTCTTTGGCTTCCAGATCGCGGACAGCGACCGCCTGGGTCTGTTCCGGGTGGACAGCGCAGAATACCGCACGCTGCTGACCGGCGGCGTCAACGGGCCGGAGTCGAGCATCTGCGCGACGGTGGTTTGGATCGTGGTCCTTGCCGCCGTTCTGGCCCTGCCGCAGAAAAACGCGGCAGGCTCACCCGCAGAGAATACGCTTTAATACTAATATTCAATTTAATGGTTCATTGAATTTTGCTGCGCTTCGCGCAGTCCTTCAGGCCGGACACAGAATGCCCGCCGGAAACGAACGCGTTTCCGGCGGGCACATTTCTTTTGCTTTATTCGGCGGGCTTTTCTTCCTCGGCGGGTCTGTCCTCGACGACCTCGAAGACTGCTTCCGGCGCGGCTTCCTGCGCTTCGTTCAGATCCTTGAGATGGTCGGCCAGATCGTCAAGCTGCTCGTGGAGATCGTTGAGCTCGGCTTCGGGATCCATGGGCTCCTCGGGTTCTTCGGGCTCCTCGGGTTCTTCGGGCTCCTCGGGTTCTTCGGGCTCCTCGGTCTCTTCCTTCTTGGCGGAGGTGACCTCGCTGACTTTGGCCTTCAGCTCGTCGATATTCTTGGTGGCCTCGGTGATGGCGTCGCAGAGCGGGATATACTCGGCGTCGTCAGGGTCTTCGCCGGTGATGTAGTCGCGGTAGTACAGCTTGCCGAGAGCAAGGTAGGCTTTGCGGAGCTTATCCTGCTCGGAGAGAATGCTGACCTCCGCCTTGGTGACCGCAGCGGCGCCCTTGGTGGCCTTCTTCGCAGTCTTGGCAACGTCGTTGACCAGCTTCTTGAGGGCCTCCAGGCTCTCGTTGAAATCAAAATCCATGATAACGTCTCCTTTCGATCATACCGGTTGGGTGACTTGCTTCTGCTTGCATTATAACAGGGTTTTTTCAAAATGGAAGAGGTTTTGCAAGAATTTACAGAAATTTAATACGCAGCGCAGATTCAGTCCTCCGCTTCGGAGGCTTCCGCTTCCTCAACGGTCTCCGGCCGGCGGTTGACCAGCATAGTGCTTCCATCCGGGTGCTTACGGAAGCGGATATAGAGCATCAAACCCGTCGCGACCGCGAAGCTGGCCCCGGCAAGGAGCTGACTTACGCGGAAGGAACCCAGGTAGAGAGAATCCGTGCGCAGGCCCTCGATCCAGACGCGGCCAAGGCCGTACCAGGCGAGGTACGCCAAAAAGACCTGGCCGTCGTATTTGCGCTTTTTCGACAGGAAGTGGAGCAGGATCAGGCCGAGCAGATTCCAGACCGATTCATAGAGGAAGGTCGGGTGCCAATAGCGAACGAGGCCGGTGGTCTTGTCGATCAAGCCCATGCGCAGGAAAAAGCTGTTCGTGATTTCCGCGCCGTAGGCCTCCCGGTTGAAGAAATTGCCCCATCGGCCGACGGACTGCCCGATCAGCAGGCCGAGACTCATCATGTCCAGATAGGGCGTGATCTTCTGTTTGCGGAATTTGGCAAAGAGGATCAGGCCGAGAATGGCGCCGATGACGCCGCCGTAGATCGCAAGACCGCCCTCCCAGATATAGAGGGCCGAGATCGGGTTGTCGCGGTAGACGTCCCACGAGAAGATCACGTAGTACGCTCTGGCGCAGACGATGGCAATCGGGACCGTGATGAGGATCGCGTCGGTCACAAGGTCAAAATTCGTGCCGAATTCCTTGACGCGCCGCCGGACGTAGAAGATCGCCAGCAGAAAGCCGAGGGCGATCACGACGCCGTAGAGATAGATCTCCTTGCCGAAAACGGTGAACGGAAGGGTGCGCGGCGGGTCGATCAGATCGATGCCGAGTCCCGGGAAGGAAATCGCAGGGGTACTGTTGAGCAGGGTCATAGGGCTTCCTCCTTTGGAGCTAAGATGGTGAGAACGGCTTGTTCCGGCACGATGGCGCGAAGCAGGGGCGCCAGCTCCGCTTCGGTGATCGCATCGAGGATCTCCGGGAAGCGGAAATAGTCCTGGCCGCAGAGCGTACATTCCGCAAGGCGGGTACAGCAGACGGAAAAGCTGTCCAGGTCGCGCAGCAGGCGGCCGAGCATGGAGCGCTTGAGACGGGCAAGGTCGTCGGACCGGACGCCGCCGGAAAGCATGGTCCGGGCCGCCGCACAGAGGGCCGCGCAGACCGCCTCCGGGTCGCGGCTGTCGCCGCCGAAGCTGAGAAACGCCTTGCGGCGGTAGCGCTCGATGCTCCAGGTGAAGCCGGAATCCACCAGCCCGCTTTCGTAGAGCTGCCGGAAGCAGTCTGCGGAATCGCCCGCAAGCAGCTCCAGCGCCAGCTCCGCCGCAAACTCAAAGCGCTGATCCTCCGGCGGACGGTCCGGGAGCGGAAAGCTGAGCCGGAAGGTCGGCATGGAGACCTCGCGGCGCAGATACTGCGCGCCGGTGCGCGGCGGCGCGGCAGGGGTCCGGTCAAACAGGGACTCCACCCTTCCTTCCTGCGCCGGAGGCAGAAGCTCGGAGGCAATGGCCGCGACCTCCGCCGGGGGCAGATCGCCCTCCACGCAGAGCACCATGTTCTCCGGGCGGTAGAAATCGGAATACCAGCGGCGCAGGCAGTCCGGCGTGATCCCGGCTATGCTCTCCTCGGTGCCCAGGATCGGCTCGGAGAGCGGATGTCCAGGAAACAGCGATTGCATGTGGATCTCGCCCAGGCAATCATAGGGGTCGTCTGCGGCCATCTTGATCTCCTGGGTGATGATGCCGCGCTCCTTCTGCACGGTTTCTTCCGTGAAGTAGGGCGTAAAGGCCATTCGGAGCAGGACGCGCAGGGCCTCCGCCTGCTGCTCGCTGGACTGAACGTAGTAACCGGTGAAGTCGTGGGAGGTATAGGCGTTTCCGCTTGCGCCGATCGCCGCAAACAGTGCGTCGGCGCTGCCCTCCGGCATGTCAAAGAGCTTGTGCTCCAGATAATGCGCGACGCCCTGCGGCATTTGGACGAGCTGACCGTCCCTGTCGTAGCGGCGGTCCACGGAACCGCAGTTGACCAGGAGGATGGCGTAGAACTTCGCAAAGTCGGGCTTATAGACCGTCCGGACGCGGAGGCCGCCGGGAAGCGTCGTCCGGTGGAGGATCTCGCGCAGGCGGGGATAATCCATTTCGTTCATTCTGCCGCCCCCTTCAGGAAAAACACGGTATCCTCGCGGACCGTGCGGGCCGCGGCAGCCACGTCTTCCGCCGTGACCGCTTCAACGGCGGCGGTGCGCTCGGCAACCGTCGCGCGGATGGGGCCGACTGCATCGCCCAGATAGAGCTCCTCCAACCGGCTCGGGTTATCCCCGATGGCACGGAGCTGGGAACGGAGCTGGGACTTTGCAAACCGAAGCTCCTCATCGGAGATCCGGCCTGCGGCGCAGGCGGCAAGCTGGGTCCGAATCTCGCGCAGGGCGGGTTCATATTGGTCTGCGTCAATGCCGGCGTAGACAAACAGCGTACCCTTGCAGCGGTCAAACGAGGCCGACACGGAATAGCAGAGCGACTGCTCCTCCCGCATCCGCAGAAAGAGTCTGCTGCTGGGACCTGCGCCGTAGACGGCAAGCAGAACCTGCTGGGCAGCCAGCTCGACCGGGGTCTGCGGGATCGCCATGCGAAAGCCGACAACGAGCTTGGACTGCTCCAGCGGCTGGGTCTCGGAGAAGGCCTGCGCCTCGCGCTGCACAACCGCCGCAGGCGGCGGCGGGAGGGGACGCTCCGCTCCTGCAAAGGGCGAAAGCAGGTCGCGGAAGGCCGCTGCGATCGGGCCGGGATCGGAGGAGCCCTGATAGATGATCTCGATCGGCGATTGCGTCAGGATGCGGCGGTAATGGGCATAGAGCGACTGCGGCGTGACGGCGTCCAGCTCCGCCTTTTCTCCGGCGGCCGGCGTGGCGAAGGGCTCGCCCCGGAACATCCTGCGGCAGAGCCGGCGGAAGGCGTAGACGCGCTTGTCGTTCGCTTCGGCCTCCATCGCGTTTCGCAGATTGTCGCGCTCCACGGCAAAATATTCGGGCAGAAAGCCGCCCTCCGCCGTCATCGGGTCCAGAAGCAGACCGCCCAAAAGAGAGATCATATCGGGCAGCAGAGGCTCCGGGAGAAGGGCGTCGTCCAGAAATTCGGCGTACAGCCCGGTGAGCTGCGCTTCGCCGCGCTTGCGGACGATCGCGCCGCAGGACGCGCCGTAGGCCGTCTCTAAAAAGCGGGAGAGCTCCCGCATCGTGGGATAGGCCAGGCTGCCGCGGAGCAGAACGCTGGGCAGCAGGGCGTTCATCGCAGCCTCGTCCGCCCGGAGCGGCCGGACCAGACAGAGGCAGAGCGTTGCCGTTTTGAACTTGTCGCTTTTTACGGCGGTCAACCGGATCCCGGGCAGAAGGGTACTGCGCTGGAGCATTCTGTCACTCCCCTGATTTGGATATGCTTGGTTTGTTATTATAGCATATCCCGCCCGGAATTACCAGACCCAGATTGATTTTTGCGCAAATTTTGAAAACCGGTTGCATTTATCCGCATTTTGAGGTATAATGATTTGAAAAAACGCAGTCTGAACCGGACTATTCTATTCCAAATTGGAGTGATGATATGAAACGAACGCTGAAAATCGTGATCCCGATCGTGCTGATCCTGGCAATCTTGATCGGCGCGTATTGGTACTTTATCCGCAAGAATCCGAAGCTGACCGCCGGCTTCTGCACGGACACCGCAGACTGGATGATTTCGAAAAATCATCCGAGCGTCGCGGTCTGGTTCTATGACCGCGCCCGCGAGCTCGATCCCATGAACGGCGAGCTTTCCCTGAAGCTGGCGAACGCCTACCGGCGAAACGGCAACTTCACGATGACGGAGCGCACTCTGGTCAAAGCCATTCAGGACGCGCCGGACAACACTGAGCTCTATCTGACGCTTTCATCGGTCTTCGTCCAGCAGGACAAGCTCCTGGATGCGCAGAAGATGCTGGACAATCTGGTCAACGACGCGGTGATCGCGGAGATCGCAGAGCTGCGTCCCCAGGCGCCCTCCATCTCCCCGGAGGGCAACCGCTACAACGACTATATCACCGTGGAGCTGACCGGGCAGGACGGGGACGCCATCTACTATACGACCGACGGCTCCTTCCCTTCCCTGACCTCGGGCGCCTATACCGGACCCTTCCAGCTTGAGGCCGGCGAGACGACGGTCTGCGCCGTTGCCGTGGGCAAAAACGGTCTGGTCAGCCCTGCGGCCTACGTGGGCTACACCGTTTCCGGCGTGGTGGAGGACGTGACCCTCCAGGACGCCGCGCTGGAGGCGCAGGTGCGCGAGCTTCTGCACGTCAGCAACCGCACGCTGCGGACCAGCGACCTCTGGGGGATCACGGAGCTCCAGCTTCCCGAGGGATTGACCACGACGGCGGATCTCCCCTACTTCACCGGTCTGACCCGGCTGGTCATCTGGGACAAGGGCACGCTGGACTATTCCTTCCTCTCCAGCCTCTACGCCCTGCGCCATCTGGAGCTGGATCACTGCTCGCTGAGCTCGGAGGACCTCGCCAAAATCGCTGCCCTGCCGAACCTGGAGGAGCTGATCTTAAGCAACTGCGGCCTGAGCAACATCAGCTCGCTCAGCAACCTGACCGGACTCAAGCTGATCGACCTGACCGAGAACAGCATCAACGACGCGAGCGCCCTGGTCTCGATGCACGCGCTGGAGGCGATCTATCTGGGCCACAACGCCCTGACCGCCCTGCCGGACTTCGCCGGCTTCCCGGCCCTGCACACGCTGGATCTCTCCTACAACGCCCTGGCCGACGTCGGTCCGCTTGCGTCCTGCCCCTCGATCCAGAAGCTGAACATCTCCCACAACCGTCTGACCGCCATCGGCGCGGTGGGTTCCTTGCCTGCGCTGACCTTCCTGAACGCCTCTGTCAACCAGGTGGAGGACGTTTCCGCCCTGGCGGCCTGCACGAATCTGGAAACCTTTGTGATGGAGGACTGCCTGATCAAGACGATCGACTTCCTGGACGACATCGTCTCCATCCGCGAGGTGGACATCGACTACAACGAGATCGTCTCCGCCCCGCATTTCCGCGACGACTGCCTGCTCGAGAGCTTCAGCGCGATGCATAATTATCTGGCGGATCTGAGCGGTCTTTCCGGTCTGCAGCATCTGACCGTGGTCAACGCAGACTACAACAACGTGCGCGACATCAGCGTCCTGGCAAGCTGCCCGGTCCTGGCCCAGGTCAACGTCTACGGCACCTACGTCCACAGCGGCGGCGTGCTGGAGGACAAGGGCGTGGTCGTCAACTACACGCCGGCGTTTTAGCACATTGATCTGAATTTTTATCGGTTTTCCCTATTTTATCTTGCAATTCAGGCAAGATCGTGGTATCATATAAAATCATTTTTAATTCTGTGAGGATAAAGCCATGGCAGAAGAAATCAGGAACAACGAATACAAGAATTTTATCCACGCTTTCATCGAGGAGGATATTGCCGAGGGCGGACAGTACGCCGGCATGACCGTCCACACCCGCTTCCCGCCTGAGCCCAACGGTTATCTGCACATCGGCCACTGCAAGGCTCTTTGCATCGACTTCGGCACGGCGGAGAAGTTCGGCGGCCTGTGCAACCTCCGCATGGACGACACCAACCCCACGAAGGAAGACGTTGAGTACGTGGAGGCCATCAAGGAGGATATCCACTGGCTCGGCTTCGACTGGGGCGACCGCTTCTACTACGCCTCCCAGTATTTCGACAAGATGTACGAATGCGCCGAGGAGCTGATCCGGAAGGGTCTGGCCTACGTCTGCGAGCTGACCCCGGAGCAGATGCGTGAATACCGCGGCGATCTGACGACCCCTGCCCGCTCTCCCTACCGCGACCGCCCCATAGAGGAGAGCCTGGACCTCTTCCGCCGGATGAAAGCGGGCGAGTTCCCGAACGGCGCGATGACCCTCCGCGCGAAGATCGACCTGGCCTCCGGCAACTTCAATATGCGGGACCCGGCGATCTACCGCATCAACCATATGCCGCACCACGCCACCGGCGACAAGTGGTGCATCTATCCCATGTATGACTTTGCCCATCCCATCGAGGACGCGATGGAGCACATTACCCACTCCCTCTGCTCCCTGGAATTTGAGGCCCACCGTCCCCTGTACAACTGGGTCGTGGAGCACTGCTCCCTGCCCGCGAAGCCCCGCCAGATCGAGTTTGCCCGTCTGGGCATCGACCATACGGTCATGTCCAAGCGTAAGCTGCGCCAGCTCGTCGAGTTGGGCAAGGTCTCCGGCTGGGACGATCCCCGGATGCCGACCCTCTGCGGCCTGCGCCGCCGCGGCTACACGCCCATGTCCATCCGCAACTTCTGCGAGCGCATCGGCGTGGCAAAGACGGCCTCTACGGTGGAATACGCCTTCCTGGAGCACTGCCTGCGCGAAGACCTCAACGAGACCGCCCAGCGCGTGATGGCGGTCCTGCACCCGGTCAAGCTGGTTCTGACCAACTACCCCGAGGGCCAGACCGAGACCTTTGAGGTTGAGAACAACCCCAACCGTCCCGAGGACGGCACCCGCGAGGTCAGCTTCTCCCGCGAGCTCTGGATCGAGGCCGAGGACTTCCTGGAAACGCCCATCCCCAAGTATAAGCGGCTCTACCCCGGCAACGAGGTGCGGCTCAAGGGCGCGTATCTGGTGACCTGCACCGGCTGCAAGAAGAACGAGGACGGCTCGATCGCCGAGATTTATGCCGAGTATGATCCGGAATCCCGCGGCGGCAACCCAGCCGACGGACGGAAGGTCAAGGGCGCGACGATCCACTGGGTCGACGCCGCCACGGCCAAAGACGCAGAGGTCCGGCTTTACGACAACCTGTTCTCTGACGCCGAGCCGGACGCCGCGGACAAGAATTTCCTGGATTGTCTGAATCCGGCCTCCTTAGAGGTGCTGGAAAACTGCAAGGTCGAGGCCTCCCTGGCCGGCGCAGAGGCTCCGGGACGCTTCCAGTTTATGCGTCTGGGTTACTTCTGCCTGGACAGCAAGGACTCTCGCCCCGACCGTTTGGTCTTCAACCGCAGCGTCAGCCTGAAGGACAGCTTCAAGGCGTAAGCAGGCACGACCGGTCTGTGACGGCGCTTTCGCATCCAGAACTCCCCGGTTCAGGCCGACGCTCATTCGGAAGCTGGATGAAACCGGGATTGTAATTGATTTGAACAGCTTTCTGACAAGGTTTACCATAACCAAACACCGGGATGCTGCGTGCAGGATTGTGCGCAGCATCCCGGTGTTTTTTTGTTCGACTTGCAGAGATATCTTCGGCGTTTATTTCATCTTAATGTCGTTTCCGCTCATCTTAATCCCTTCTTTGCAGCGTTTGTCGTACAATGAAACCGAAGAAATGGAGAGAAGGTGCGGTATGAGCGGAAGACTTCTTGGAAAAAAGCTGACGTCGTTTCAGATTTTGATCCTTGGCTTCGCCAGTCTGATTCTGCTTGGAACGCTTTTGCTTCTGCTTCCTTTCGCAGCAAAAAGCGGGACAGGCGTCTGCCTGGAGCATGCGCTGTTCACGGCGACCTCCGCAGTATGCGTGACAGGACTTGTTGTTCAAGATACCGCTTCCTGCTGGTCAGGCTTCGGCCAGGCTGTCATTTTGGCTCTGATTCAGGTCGGCGGGCTTGGCGTCGTGACCTTTGCCGCCTATATCTCCACCGTGTCAGGCAGAAAGATCTCTCTTTTGCAGCGAAGTGTGCTGCAGGACAGCTTTTCCGCACACCAGATCGGGGGCGTTGTGAGACTGACGCGCTTTATTCTCCGCACGGCGCTGACCGTGGAAACGGCAGGAGCCTTGATCATGCTGCCTTTCTTCTGTGGGAGATACGGCATTTCCGGGATCTGGCTGGCGGTGTTTCATTCAGTCTCCGCCTTTTGCAACGCAGGCTTTGATTTGATGGGAGACAAAACCGGACCGTTTTCCTCGCTGACGTCCTTTGCAAATCATCCGGGTATCGTGCTTCCGGTCTGCCTGCTGATTCTGGCGGGCGGGATCGGGTTCCTGACCTGGGACGACCTTGCCGGAAACAGGCTTCGGTTCAAACGATATCGGATGCAAACCAAGGTGATCCTGGCTGCCACCGGCGTGCTGATCCTGATCCCTGCGCTGCTGCTGTTCTTCGGCGAGTACGCCAATTATCCGCTTGGAGAGCGGGTATGGCTTTCCCTGTTTCAGTCGGTCACGCCGAGAACAGCGGGGTTCAATACCGCAGATCTGAACGTCCTGTCCGGCAGCGGGCGCCTGCTCATCATTGCTCTGATGCTGATTGGCGGTTCTCCGGGCTCCACTGCCGGCGGCATGAAGAACACAACCGCTGCCGTGCTGGTCCTGAATGCGCTGGCTGTATTCCGAAAGAAGAAAAGCGCATACGCCTTCGGCAGACGAATTGACGACAGTGCGATCAAGACAGCCGCAACGCTGCTGACAATGTATCTCGGCCTGACGCTCATCAGCGGCGCGATCATCAGTGCTGTGGAAACGCTTCCTTTTGGCGCCTGCCTCTTTGAGGCTGCCTCCGCCATCGGAACGGTCGGCCTGTCTCTTGGACTGACGCCCTATCTGGGGACGGCGTCGCATATCCTTCTCATTGGGCTGATGTTCTTTGGAAGAGTGGGTGGTCTGACGCTGATCTATGCCGCTGTTTCGAAAACCGGAAACGACGGAGCGCAATACCCGGTGGAGAAAATAAACGTTGGTTGAGGAGGTGCTGAAATGAAATCTGTATTGCTGATCGGCTTGAATAATTTCGGCGTGCTGCTGGCAAAGCGGCTTCAAGAGCTGGGACACCAGATCATGGCCGTGGACAAAAACGAAGACCGGGTCAACGCGATCCTGCCCTATGTGACTGACGCGCAGATCGGTGACAGCACCAGCGAGCCGTTTCTTCGGTCCATCGGTGTGAACAACTACGACGTCTGCATTGTGACGATTGCGGGTGACTTTCAGGTATCGCTGGAAACCGCGTCCATTTTAAAGGAGTTGGGCGCAAGGATGGTGGTGTCCCGGGCGGACCGGGAGATCCAGGCAAAATTTCTGCTGCGAAACGGCGCGGACGAGGTAATCAATCCCGAAAAGGAAATTGCCGATTGGGCAGCCATCCGCTATGCCTCCAATCATATTCTGGACTACATCCGACTGGATGAGGACCACGCGATTTATGAGGTATCCGTCCCGGCAGACTGGATTGGAAAGACTGTCGGACAAATTGATATTCGGAAGAAATTCGACATCAACCTGATGGCTGTTAAAGAGAATGGGAAGATGGATCTGTCCATCACCCCGGATACAATGCTCAACGGAAGCAAAACGATGTTTGTGTTGGGAACTCGCAGGGCGATTCAAAAATGCTTCCGAACCTGATTACGCGGCGTCTTGGAGGAGGTGATCGGCTGTGGAGGACATCGGATTGATCCTTGGGCTCTTATTGGCCTTCGCGGTCGGCTATTTTGCGGTAAACCGCCTGGGCCGGTTCATCGAGAAGAATCTTCACGCAGCATTCAGACACAAAGAATTCGATTCTGATTCCGAAGATCAAAAGGATCCTCGGGAAAAAACGGAAAATTGGACGAATCATTCCTGCAAATGGTAGCATTTTTCCAACAACTGTGGTATACTGTGTGTGGCAGCGAACCGAAGAGGAGAGGTGGATATCTTGGAAAAGGCTGCAGAGGCAACTGAGCGTATCCTTGTTTGTCTGTCTTCTTCCCCATCAAACCACAAGGTCATTTCCGCTGCGGTGAAGATGGCGGAGGCTTTCCACGCCGCGCTGACGGCAATCTACGTAAAAACGGAGCGTTATGATGCGCTTTCAGACGCGGATAAGGCAAGGCTGCAAAAAAACACCCGTCTTGCGGAGCAGAACGGCGCGTTCGTTGCTACGGTCATCGGAAATGACGTCGCGGTACAAATAGCAGAGTATGCCCATATCTCCGGGACAACGAAGATCGTGGTAGGTCGAAGCGGCACGAAACGACAGCACGTTTGGAGCAAGGCGTCCCTTACGGAGCAGATCATATTGAACGCCCCGGGTCTGGACGTCTATATCATTCCGGATTCCGCAGTGGACTTAAAAAAGCAGACCAGCCAATTCCGCCTGCCCGATCAGATTCGGCTGACCTGGAAGGACTCGCTGGTGACGCTGCTGCTGCTTCTTGGCGCCACCTGCATTGGGCTGCTGTTTACACGGTTCGGCTTCTCCGAAGCAAATATCATCACGGTCTTTATCCTTATCGTACTGATCATCGCCGCCACCACGCTTAACCCGATCTATAGCGCCGTGAGCTCTCTGGCCAGCGTTCTGCTGTTCAACTACTTCTTTATCGCGCCGACCTTCAGTTTTAACACCTACGAGCCGGAGTATGCCGTTACCTTTGGGATCATGCTGATCTCATCCCTGATCACGGGCAGCCTTGCAAACAAGATGAAGGCAAACGCCCGTCAATCCGCCCGTGAGGCCTTTCGGGCAAAGGTTCTGTTCGATACGAATCAGATGCTGCAGAAGGCAGCGACAGCAAGCGACGTACTCCGCATCACTGCCCGGCAGGCGACAGCCCTGGTGGAACGAACTGCAGTCATCTATGCCAGAGAAACCGATGAAAGCCTCATGACCGAGTCCATTTTCGGTCCGTCGGAGAGCGAGGAGGGCAATCTTTCCCCGGATCAAAACGAGGCGGCAATCGCGGCCTGGACTTATCGGCATCAGCAGTCTGCCGGCGTTCATGAGGAGCAATATGGGAAGTCAAAGTCCCTGTATCGGCCAATCTGTATCAACGGGTACTGCTATGGTGTGCTCTGCATCCGCCTGGGCGGTCAGCCAATGGAGGCCTTCTCCGACAGCGTGCTGACCTCGATTCTGGGCGAGTGCGCGCTGGCACTGGAAAGCCTGCGCAATGCCGAGGAAAAGGAGCAGGCCGCAATCGCGGTCCGGAACGAGCAGCTCCGCTCCAATCTTCTGCGTTCCATTTCCCATGACATTCGTACGCCGCTGACGTCAATTTCCGGAAATGCCAGCAATCTGCTGTCCCATTATCGGCAGCTCGACGCTGATACGCTGGAGCAGGCCTTTTCCGATATCTACGACGATTCGGAGTGGCTGATCAACCTGGTCGAGAATCTGCTCTCTATCTCCCGCATAGAAAACGGTCAGATGGATCTGCATCTTGCCCCGGAGGTTGTAAGCGACGTGGTGGAGGAGGCTGTCCAGCACGCGGATCGTAACGCGTCACAGCACGAAATCATCCAAATTGCCCCTTCGGAGGAGATTCTGATTGCCCGGATGGACGCCAGGCTGATCACGCAGGTACTGATCAACCTGATCAACAACGCAATCAAGAACACGCCGATTGGATCAAAAATCGTGATTCGGAGCGAGCGGACAGAGGACTGCATCCAAATCAGCGTCAGCGACAACGGGCCGGGGATTCCGGACGACAAGAAGCCGCATATTTTTGAAATGTTTTATACCGGGCAGAGCAAGGTCTCCGATGGCAGAAGAGGCCTCGGTCTCGGTCTTGCTCTGTGCAAGTCCATTGTAGAAGCCCACGAGGGCACGATCATGCTGACCGACAATGAGCCAAGCGGCTGCCGCTTTACCTTTACTTTGCCCAGGAGGGAGGTCACAGTCCATGAATAAGCCCCTGATTCTTGTGGTTGAAGACGATACGCCAGTGCGCAATCTGATGGTCACAACCCTGAAAACCCACGATTACCGATTCCTGACCGCACCGAAAGGAGAGGACGCGATCATGCTGGCCTCCTCCCACAACCCCGACGTGATCTTCCTCGACCTGGGCCTTCCGGATATGGATGGGGTCGAAGTGATCCGACGGATCAGAAGCTGGTCCAATCTGCCCATTATCGTCATCAGCGCCCGCAGCGAGGACACGGATAAAATTGAAGCACTGGACGCCGGCGCGGACGATTATCTGACAAAGCCCTTCTCCGTGGAGGAACTGCTGGCACGGCTGCGCGTAACGCTTCGGCGTCTGGCCATGATGAACCCGGACGGGGCGACGGACAAATCCGTCTATACCAACGGTGCGTTGACCATCGACTATTCCGCCGGCTGTGCCGCGCTTCGGGGAGAGGAACTGAAGCTGACCCCAATCGAATACAAGCTTCTCTGCCTGTTGGCGAAAAACACCGGCAAGGTATTGACGCACACCTATATCACGCAAAAAATCTGGGGCAGAAGCTGGGATAACGACATCGCATCGCTCCGGGTCTTTATGGCGACCCTGCGGAAAAAATTGGAATCCGCTCCGAATTCTCCCCAATTCATCCAGACCCACATCGGCATCGGCTATCGTATGCTGCGGGTAGAATAGAGCTCCGGCATTGCCAAGGAAAGCAGAGCTTGTGATCCGCTCTGAAAGCGGTTTCCATGCGAAGATGATATTTCGTCTTGCACGGCGCTCTTCGTGTAAAACGGCAAAAGGTCGCTGCCCTCCGCCGGGGGGCAATTCATGCGGAAACGCACACAATACCCCCGACGGATCGGAATGCGATCCGTCGGGGGCTGCGTTTAGGCGGCGATCATTCGACGCCGGTGACCTGCGCAGAGATGGAATAGCCGCTATTGGTCACGGCAACCGTCAGGTGGGCGGTTTTGTAGCCCGCGGCTGTAACGGTCACGGTATAGGTCGTGGTGCCAACGGCGGGATAACCGCCCAGGCCGCTGCGGTTGAGCATGAACAGCGGGCTGGAGCTGCCGAGATAATAGGTATCCGCGTCGTAGGGATAGCTCGAGGTCCGGGTATAGGCCGTGTCGCCGACGGTGATCCCGGTGATCGCCCGGATCCAGATCATCGCCTCGGTTTGATCGGCGCTGTAACCGTCGGAATCAACCTCTCCCCTCCCGAATCCGGATACGATTAGCAATCGCTATCTAATATTAGCATACACTAACACAAAAGTCAACCGACGATTCCGCGAAAACGGATTCGGAATCATGAACCAGTGTGCAAAAGATGATGGTTGCTATTTTGGAAGCGGTGTGTTACAATAACGAAAACAAAAAACTGGAGGCAAATCCATGAAATTGATTGAAAACCAGACGCTCGATCAGGAACGCGCACTTTACGGCGTACAGGACGTCACCCTGCGCAACATCCGCTTTGACGGCCCTGCCGACGGCGAGAGCGCACTGAAGGAATGCTCGGACGTTGTGGCGGAGAACACCTTCTTCAACCTCCGCTATCCCTGCTGGCACGACCACTATCTGACCATCCGCGACTCCGAGCTGACCGAGGCCTGCCGCGCCTCCCTGTGGTACTGCGACCACGTGGAGATCACGGGCACCAAGCTCCACGGCATCAAGGCCCTGCGCGAGTGCCGCGACGTTTTGATTACAGATTCCGACATCGAATCCGCAGAGTTTGGCTGGAGCGTGGACAACCTGACGGTGCGCAACTGCACGGCCAAGGGTGAATACTTCATGCTCCGCTGCCGCAATCTGGACTTCTCCGGCGTCCGTCTGAAGGGCAAATACTCCTTCCAGTACCTGGAAAACGCCGTCTTTGACAACTGCGACTTCGACACCAAGGACTGTCTCTGGCATTCCCGCAACGTGACCGTGAAAAACAGCACGATCAAGGGTGAGTATCTGGCCTGGTACGCCGATCATCTGACCCTGATCAACTGCACGATCATCGGAACCCAGCCGCTGTGCTACTGCACGAATCTGAAGCTGATCGACTGCAAGATGATCGACACCGACCTGAGCTTCGAGCGCTCCGAGGTAGAGGCGAACTTGCTCTGCCCCATCGACAGCGTGAAGAATCCCCTGCGCGGCAAGATCACTGCGCCGGAGATCGGCGAGATCATCTTTGATATTCCCGAAGCCCACGGCGAGGTCGTCGTCACGGGCTGACGCGTCCAAAACACTGCACAAAAAATCAGCGGGTGGCGCCCGCTGATTTTTTGTGCTGCAGGAATTACGGATAGGCCCGGTACAGGAAGGTCACGATCTGGCCTCGGGTACAGGTCTTTGCCGGAGAGAACTTGGTCTTGGAGGTGCCGTTGGTGATGCCCTTCTCCACGGCCCAGAGGATGGCGTCGTAGCTGTAGGCCGTCTCGCTGACGTCGGTGAAGGGGTTCTCGACGGTCTCATGCTCCGGCTCGCTCTCTGCGCGCCAGAGGAAGGTCACGACCTGCTCACGGGTGCAGGGATCTCCAACGCCGAACTTCGTCTTGCTCTTGCCGTTCGTGATCCCATTCTCGACCGCCCAGAGGACGGCCTTGGTGTAGTATGCGTCAGCCGGAACGTCCTTGAAGGGGTTCTCGGTATTCGTCGGCTCCTGGCAGCCCTTGGCCCGCCAGAGGAAGGTCACGACCTGCTCGCGCGTGCAGGTGTTGCTCGGGCTGAACTTGGTCTTGCTCGTGCCGGACGTGACCTGGGGATCGTGGTAATAGGCCCAGAGGACAGCCGTGTAATAGTAGTCTGCTTTGTTCACGTCCGCAAAGGGGTTTGGAAGCGCATAGGCCTCGGTCTTGGTCTCGCCGCAGCGGGTACAGGTATATTTCTTCACGCCGTCCTCCGTCAGGGTCGCGGGGGTAACGACCACGCCGTCGTCCCAGGCGTGACCCAGGGCGGGAACCACGGTGCGGATTCGTTCCAGCTCCGCTCCGCAGAGGGAACAGTAGATAGCCACATGATAGCCACCGTCCGCCGTACAGGTGGGGGCAGTCTCGTTTTCCCGCTGCTCGGGCCCCGGAAGGTGGGCCAGGGCTTTTAGAGTTTTGGTGCTGCTTTCGTCGCAGTCCACACAGGAAAGGCTCAGGCTCCCGGTATCCGAGCAGGAAGGAGGCGTCAAGGACGCGGTATACCGGTGCGTGCCGCTGTCGAGCTCGCCGAACAGGTAGCTCAGGTTTACGGCTCCGGTGACGCCCGGCATGCTGCGACGGCCAAACTGCCAGAGGTTCGCGCCGACGCCGACGTTCAGGGTGATCTGCGTATTCGGAGAAAGACTGCCGTCGGCGTCCGCCCATTTGACCGCCCAGCCGACCTTGTACTTGTAGAATTCATCGGTCAACTTTTCATTCCAGTCGGATTCGTCGGCGCGCAGGCCGGTTGGGAAGCCGCAATTCTCCAAATATTCGCAGAAGCCGTTGACGACCGCGATCACCTGGTCGCCCGGAAGCGCGGTCAGGACGCTTGCCTGCGGGACCATGAAAATGGGAAGCTGGGGATAATATTCCACGTCGATCAGCTTGGAAAGGACGCTGCTGGCCTCGTTCATGGCGTCCTCCCCGGTTTCCGCATTGGACTCATAATACAGGCCGTAGGGAACGTCGTTCGCCTCGCAGCCCTTCACGTTTTCCAAATACCGGGAATCGACGCAGAACGCGCCGTTCGCGTCGGTATAGCCGATGCGGAGGACGGCAAAGTCGATGGCGGGGGCCAGAGCCTGCCAGTCGATCTTGCCCTGCGCCGAACTGACGTCCACGCCCGGCTTTTTCTGCACGCCCGCGCCGCAGATCGGGCATTCGTCGCCCGGGAGAGGCACGGCGCAGCTATGCGTATAGGTAATATCCCGGTCGCAGTTGCGGCTGTAAAGGAGATAGTTGCCGCCGAAATACTTCGACTGGAGCTTTGCCAGACCGCTGCTGCCGGTGTACCAGGTGCTGCGGCAGACGCCCTGCTTCGAATCCGTCGTCCAGATCGTCGCCTCGGAGATCTCAACGCCGGCCATCGAGCCGTCGGGGTTGTATGCCACGTCCGTGACCAGAACCGCATGATACGTACCGTTTGTATTGGCGTTCAGGAAGTCGCCGACCTGGATCGCGGAATAAGTGCTTGCCTTTTGGGTCCCGTATTTGGTAATGTTCGAGGTGTTGCAGCGAGAGGGCAGGTCCAGCGCCCAGGAGACGAAGGCGGAGCAATCCGTGCCGTAGGCGGGGCCGCCCCGGCCATAGGTGCAGCGGCTGTTGTAAAAAGCGCTCTCTTCGCTGTTGACAACCGCGAGGAATTCATCCAGGGATGCGTACCAGGGGACGTAGTGCCCGCCGTAGCTGCCGCCGACCGCCTGACAGTAAGGCAGGCCCTTGTAGGTCTTGCCGGCCTCATAGGTGAAATAGCTGCCCCAGCTCTGCACGTTTTTGAGCGGGGTCCAGCGGATCTCCGTCATCTGGCTGGCACGCTTGACGGCGTTCCCGATATTCACCGTGGTCAGAGGGCGCGGATAGCCCTCCATTTTTTTCGCCAGCTCCGCCTCTGCGGCCTCGTCCAAGTCCTCCAGACCGTCGTGTGAATGCTCGGCTTCCTCGGCCTCGAGGGCGAGAACCGCGTCCTCGGAAAGTCCGGCGGTTCGGCGTTCTGCTTCCGCCTGCGGCGCGGCAGCGCCGGCGTATTTTACGGGACGAACTGCGCCGCCGAAGGCATCTCGGAGCGGGATCTGATAATCCTCGCCGCCCTGGGTATAGACCAGCATTCCCCCGTCTGCGGACGGTTCCACGTAGTAGCGCTCCACGCACTCGGCAAGCAGGCGATCCTCGGCGTAGAGACTGTAATCAAAGAGGCCGCCCGCGGCCCAGATCAGCCCGCAGCCCGTGGGCACGAAGCTCCAAAGGCGCTCGTCCGTGCGGATCGTCCGAAGCGCGCGGGTGGAAAGCGTAAGCTCCTGCACCGCGCCGTCGGACAGGAAGACCAGACGGCTGCCATCGACCAGATAGAGCTGGCGGAGCGGGCCCGCGCAGTCTTCCAGATAGACGGTCTCGGTCCCGGATGCAAGCTCATAGCCGACGAGGTCAAAGCGCTCGCCGTGCATCCGGGCAAAGTAAAGCACGCCGTCCTGATAGTTCAGCCGCGCGGCCTGCCCGGTATAAACGGGCGTATCGCCCCGGTCGGAATCGTAGATCAGACCGTCGTCGCCGACGTAGAGCAGGCCGTCTTCCGTTCGGACCATCGTGCCGCCGGCAAGCATGTCGGCGGAGAAGGTGCCAAGCGTGCAGGACGGATCGGGCTGTTCCGCCACGCCGAAGACGGGAGCTGCCCCCAGCAGCATCAGGCTCGCCAGGATCAGGGCGGTCAGTTTGTGCAGGAGATGCTTCATGGTCAGTCCTCCCAACGTAGTTTTTCGAGCTTGGATTGATTATTCTGTTCATGATTATATCGCAAACCGGGACCCGCGTCAAGCTTTCGCCTCTTTATTTGGCGCATCGGAACTTGAAATCGGGTGAAAAATGCTTTATAATCGGACGCGAAACATAAAAGAAACGGCAGGGATGAATGGATGCTGGCAGTATTTGTGAACACGTTGACCGTACTGATCGGCGGGTGCTTCGGCCTGGCCGCCCGGAAGCTGATCTCCAGGAAGCTCTCCGAGGCGATCATGCTCGGGATCGGAGCCTGTACGGTCTACATTGGAATCTCCGGCGCTCTGGCGGGAAGAAATACGCTGGTGCTCGTGCTCTCCGTCGTGATCGGCGGGGCGCTTGGGACCGCGCTGGATCTCGACGGACGGCTTGGGAAGGTCGGCGGCGTGCTGCAGCGCGCGGCGGACAGGCTGCGCAGGCGAAGGACGGACGGCGCAGAGAAAAAGTCCGACCCGATCCAGGCCTTCGTGACGGCGAGCCTCCTGTTCTGCGTCGGCTCCATGACGATCGTCGGCTCCCTCAACGCAGGGCTGACGAAGGATTACGAGCTGCTCTACACCAAGAGCATCATGGATCTGATCTCCTCGGCCATGCTGGCTGCAAGTCTCGGCCCCGGCGTGCTGCTGGCAGCGCCCTTCGTGCTGGTGTTCCAGGGCGGGATCTGCCTGCTGGCCGGGGTGCTGGCCCCCTATCTGGGCGAATACGCCCGGGGCGAGCTGATCTGCGCGGGCTCGGTATTGATCCTTTTGCTCGGCCTCAACCTGCTGGGCATCAAAAAATTCAAGGTCGCGGACTATCTGCCCGCTCTGCTGATCGCGCCCCTGCTCTGCCTGGTTTTGAAATAGACCCTGCCGGGCGGCTGCTTTTCGGACGATTCAACCAATTATCCGACTTCAAATACTCCACACTTTGTGAAATCTTGACATCGACTTTCGGATATGCTATAATCCATCAATAGAGGCTTTTCAGTCTTTTGAAAAAATCTAACGATCACAGCCCCGACTCGTTTCGCAAGGGTCAAAGATGAAAGGAGGATTTATGTCAAACGCTTATTTCACCATCACTCGTCCCGAAAACGATGCTTTCCGCGGTTATCTGCCCGGGTCCAAGGAACGCGCGGAGTTGAAGGAAGAGCTCGCACGCCAGTCTGCCGAGGTCGTCAAGATCCCGCTGATCATCGGCGGTAAGGAGATCTTCACCGAGAAGACCTTCAAGGTCACGATGCCGCACGATCATAACCACGTGATCGCTGAGTGCTGTCTCGCCGGCGAAAAGGAACTGACCATGGCCGTTGACGCCGCTCTGGCTGCCAAGCGCGCCTGGGAGGACATGCCCTGGGAGCACCGTTCCGCGATCTTCCTGAAGGCTGCCGATCTGATCACCGGCCCCTACCGCAAGGTCCTGAACGCCTCCACCATGCTCGGTCAGTCCAAGACCGTGTTCCAGGCGGAGATCGACATTGCGGAGCTGGCTGACTTCTGCCGCTTCGGCGTCTGGTCCGCGCAGGAGATCTTCAAGGATCAGCCTGCCTCCATCCCCGGCATCTGGGACCGTCAGGACTACCGCGCGCTTGACGGCTTCATCTGCGCCATCACGCCGTTCAACTTCACCTCCATCGGCGGCAACCTCCCCATGGCTCCGGCCATCGTGGGCAACGTGGCGGTCTGGAAGCCCTCCCGGACGGCTGTGCTCTCCAACTACTACTTCATGAAGCTCCTGATGCACTGCGGTCTGCCCGCCGGCGTCATCAACTTCATCCCCTCCAAGGGCTCCGACGTGGCGAAGTATGTCCTCTCCCGCAAGGAGCTGGCCGGCTTCCACTTCACCGGCTCCACGGAGGTCTTCCAGGGCGTTTGGAAGCAGATCGGTGAAAACATTGCCTCCTACCGCAACTACCCGCGCATCGTGGGCGAGACCGGCGGCAAGGACTTCATCTTCGCGCACAAGACCGCGCTCGTCCGCCCGCTCGCTGCCGCCCTCATCCGCGGCTCCTTCGAGTATCAGGGCCAGAAGTGCTCCGCCTGCTCCCGTGCCTTCGTGCCGGAGAGCATTTGGCCCGACGTTTTGGCTGCAATGAAGGAAATGATGCAGGAAGTCAAGATGGGCGACGTTCAGGACTTCGATACCTTCCTCGCCGCTGTGATCGACAAGGACTCCTACGACCGCTGCAAGGGCTATATTGACCGCGCCAAGCAGAGCCCCGACTGCGAGATCGTCATTGGCGGCAACTGCGACGATTCCAAGGGCTGGTTCGTCGAGCCGACCGTCATCGTCTGCAAAAAGCCGGATTACGAATCCATGGTCAAGGAGATCTTCGGGCCGATCCTGTCCGTCTACGTCTACCCCGACGACAAGCTGGATGAGACGATGAAGATCTGCGACGAGGCTTCTCCCTATGCCCTGACCGGCGCGATCTTCGCCCAGGACCGGGAAGCCATCGTGAAGATGGAGAAGGCCCTGATCCACTCCGAAGGCAACTTCTACATCAACGACAAGTGCACCGGCGCAGTTGTCGGTCAGCAGCCCTTCGGCGGCGGCCGCGCCTCCGGCACGAACGACAAGGCCGGCACGGCGCTCAACATGATCCGCTGGATGAGCCCGCACGCCGTGAAGGAGACCTTCAACCCCTCTGAAGCGATCGTTTATCCCTATATGTCTGAGCGTTAACGGAACCCAACCAATTTATATATCATCAGGAGGAAGTCATGTATTCTTCGGAACAAATCATTGAGAAAACCAACAAATACGGCGCACACAACTACGCGCCCAAGCCCGTCGTCATCGTGAAGGCCGAAGGCGCCGTCGTCACCGACCCCGAGGGCCGCAAGTATTACGACATGCTTTCCGCCTACTCGGCTCACAACTTCGGCCACCGTCATCCGGAGATCGTCGCCGCTGCCAAGGCTCAGCTCGATAAGGTCACTCTGACCAGCCGCGCCTTCCACTGCGAGAACCTGGGCGAGTTCTATGAGGCTCTGTCCAAGCTTACCGGCAAGGACATGGTTCTGCCGATGAACACCGGCGCCGAAGCCGTTGAGACCGCGCTCAAGACCGCCCGCCTCTGGGGCACCCGCGTCAAGGGCGTTGAGAACGGCAAGCAGGAGATCATCACCTGTGAAAACAACTTCCACGGCCGCACGATCACCATCATCAGCTTCTCCACCGACCCCCTGGCCAAGGACGGCTTCGGCCCCTATACCCCGGGCTTCAAGACCATCCCCTACGGCGACGCTCAGGCGCTGCGCGACGCCATCACCCCGAACACCGTCGCCTTCCTTGCCGAGCCCATCCAGGGCGAGGCCGGCATCATCATGCCGCCCGAGGGCTGGCTGACCGAGGTCCGCAAGATCTGCACCGAGAACAACATCCTCTTCCTGGCCGACGAGGTCCAGACCGGCTTCGCCCGCACCGGCGATATGTTCGCCTGCTGGCATGAGAACGTGGAGCCCGATATCTACATCATGGGCAAGGCCCTGGGCGGCGGCGTAATGCCCCTGTCCGGCATTGCTGCCAACGAGGATATCCTCGGCCTTTACACCCCCGGCTCCCACGGCTCCACCTTCGGCGGCAACCCCCTGGCCTGCGCCTGCGGCGTCAAGGCTCTGGAGATCCTGCAGCGCGACGACTATCCCAAGATGGCCCGCGAGAAGGGCAAGTACTTCATGGACGGCCTGAAGAAGATCCACAACCCCGAGATCAAGGAAGTCCGCGGCCGCGGCCTGCTGATCGGCGTGGAGTTCTACGGCGACGCCTTCGACTACGTCAAGGCCTGCATCCACGAGGGCGTCCTCTGCAAGGAAACCCACGATCACACTATCCGCTTCGCGCCTCCCATCCCCGTCTCCTACGAGGAGCTGGACGACGCCCTGGCCCGCATCACCAAGGCCATCGGCAGATAAGCGCCGTCAATCTGAACCATTCGCTTATAATCGCAGACGGCTGTGTACCGGACAGGTATGCAGCCGTCCCTTTTTGCTTTTTGGGCTCGGAAAATGCGAGGCGAGGTCGGAAAACAGTTGAACAATTTCAAACGATATGCTATAATAATCAGACGAACAGAATGATTCACGCGGAAACGGAGAGATTGACAATGCCAAGAGACGTTAACCCGAAGATCCACGTCAACGAGCGGGATTTCCCGCTTGAGGACTATCATTGCAGCGATCCCGAGAAGGAAAAGCTGGTCAAAAAGCTGGCGGTGCTGATCACCGACAACATTCCCCGCAAGGCGCCCGGCGGAATGAAAACCAACCACATGGACTTCTGGATCCTGGACCGGATGCTGACCAAGGATGAGGTCAAATTCATGCTCAGCTTCAAGAAGCGCCGCTTCCCGCTGACGACGAAGGAGCTTGCCCAGCGCAACGGCATGACCGAGGAAGCGACCCAGAAGGTCATCGACCATCTGCTCTGGATCGGCATTCTGGAGCAGAACCGGGACAACGCGGATCACCACATCCAATATCTGATCCCGAAGTGGGTCGTGGGCTCGGGCGAGTACATGGTGGAGCATCCCACCCTGGCCGACGAGCATCCCGAGGTCGCCACGATGTTCAACCTGGCCCCCCAGGAGCCCCTGGAGCTGGCCGCCAAGCTGATCCCGCCCGGCGGCGCGGGAATCGGTATGCACGTGATCCCCGTGGAGAAGGCGATCGACGCCTGCTCCACCTCCGTCAGTGTGGAGCACCTGTCTCACTGGCTGCAGAAGTACGACACCTTCTGCACCATGGTCTGCGCCTGCCGCAAGGCCCAGCGCATCCGCGGCGAGGGCGTGGGCGATATCGAGGGCCAGATGTGCATCGGCGTGGGCGACATCGCCGAGTTCCTGGTCACCTCCGGCAAGGACGCCCACTACATCACGCGCGAGCAGGCGATGGAGATCATCGAGCGGGCCGAGCGCAAGGGCTACGTCCACCAGATCACAAATCTGGACGGCCCGAACCGCATCGTCGGCATCTGCAACTGCTCGCCCGGCTCCTGCTACGGTCTGCGCACGTCTCAGCTTTTCAACACGCCGAACATGTCCCGCTCGGCCTACCGCGCCCACGTGGACAAGGACAAGTGCGTGGCCTGCGGCAAGTGCGTGGAGGTCTGCCCCGCCGGTGCCGCAAAGCTCGGTCAAAAGCTCTGCAAGGCAGACGGCACGAAGATAAAATACAAGCTCCACGACCTCCCGGACGATCTGCCCTGGGGCGAGGACCGCTGGGATCCCGACTACCGGGACCACAACAAGATCAACTGCTGGGAGACCGGTACCTCTCCCTGCAAGACCGCCTGCCCGGCCCATCTGGCCGTACAGGGCTATATTCAGATGGCAGCCGACGGACGGTATGCCGAAGCGCTGGATCTGATCCGTCAGGACAACCCCTTCCCTGCCGTCTGCGGCGCGGTGTGCAACCGCCGCTGCGAGGACCGCTGCACCCGCGGCACCATCGACAAGCCCGTCGCCATCGACGAGATCAAGAAGTTCCTGGCCCAGCAGGAGCTCAAGGTCGACCCGAAGCTGCCCGTCTGCGAAAACGGAGAGGGCAATCAGTGGGACGAGTTCCCGATCGCCGTGATCGGCGCAGGTCCCGCCGGTCTGTCCGCCGCCTACTACCTCCGGTCTGAGGGCTATCCCGTGACCGTCTTCGAGCGCGAGTCCCGCCCCGGCGGCATGCTGATGAACGGCATTCCCTCCTTCCGGCTAGAAAAGGACGTGCTCGCCCGCGAGATCGAGCTGATCGAGAAAATGGGCGCGGAGATCCGCTGCGGCGTCGAGGTCGGCAAGGACGTGACGCTGGACGAGCTGCGCAGGCAGGGCTTTAAGGCCTTCTACGTTGCCATCGGTCTGCAGGGCGGGCGTCTGGCCGGCGTGCCCGGCGAGGACGCCGCCGGCGTTGAGTCCGGCGTCAGCTTCCTGCGCCGCGTCAATCAGGACGATTCCATCCGGCTGCAGGGCGACGTGGTCGTGGTCGGCGGCGGAAACGTGGCCGCTGACGTGGCCCGGACCGCCGTCCGCACGACGGACTGGACCGTCACGATGCTCTGTCTGGAGCAGCGGGACGAGATGCCCGCGGCAAAGGACGAGGTCGCGGAGGTCGAGGAGGAAGGAATCGTCATCCGCAACGGATGGGGTCCGAAGGAGATCCTGACCGAAAACGGCGCCGTGACCGGGATCGTGTTCAAGAAGTGCACCCGCGTCTATGACGCCGAGCATCGCTTCTCCCCCGTCTACGACGAGAACGAGACGATCACCGTCCCCTGCTCCAACGTGCTGATGGCCATCGGTCAGAGCGCAGAATGGGGCAAGCTGCTGGAGGGCTCCAAGGTCGAGCTCAACCGCAACGGCACCGCGAAGGCCGACCCCGTGACCCGGCAGACCGCCGAGCCCGATATCTTCGTGGGCGGCGACGTGCGCCACGGCGCGAGATTCGCCATCGACGCGATCGCAGACGGCCGCGAGGGCATGGTCTCCATCAACCGCTTCGTCCACCCCGGTCAGAGCCTGACGATCGGACGCGACCTGCGCGAGTTCATTGAGCTGGACCGCGACGATATCCGCGTAGAGGGCTACGACAACGCCGAACGCCAGACCCCCGGCTTCAAATCCGGCAAGCGCACCGCAACCTTTGCGGATCTGCGGCTGCCGCTGACCGAGGAGCAGGTCCGGGCCGAGGCAGGCCGCTGTCTGCACTGCGGCGCGACCACGGTGGACGTCAACCAGTGCGTTGGCTGCGGTCTTTGCACCACCCGCTGCGAATTTGACGCGATCCATCTGACCCGCGACATTCCGCAGGCGAGCGAGATGCACACCGCCGAGGAAATGATGAAGGTCGTCGGCCCCTACGCTGCCAAGCGTGCGGCCAAGATCATCAAGCGCAAGGCCACCGGTAAGGCCAGCTACCCCACCGAAACCGAATAACCCCCCAACCCATTCGACTGCCCCCGCCCGCGACGCGCGGGGGCAGTTTTACAGGAGAACGAAATGTCTTTTGAAGTAATCGAGACCAAGGAACAGGTCCTGGCCGACAACGACGCAGCCGCAGCGGAAAACCGCGCGGCGCTGCGGCGGAGCGGCGCGTTCCTGGTCAATCTGATGGCCTCCCCCGGCGCGGGGAAGACCACGACCCTGCTGCGGACCATCGAGGCCCTGCGCGGAAAGTACCGGATCGCGGTCATGGAGGCGGACGCCGACGGAGACGTGGACGCAAGGGCCGTCGCGGCAGCCGGGATCCCGGTTTTGCAGGTTCACACCGGCGGAAGCTGCCACATGGACGCCGATATGACCCGCCGCGGCCTGGAGCGGCTCGGAACAGACTACGATCTGATCTTTTTGGAAAACGTCGGAAATCTGGTATGTCCGGCGGAGTTCGACGTCGGCGCGGATCTTCGCGTCATGATCCTCTCTACGCCGGAGGGCCACGACAAGCCGCTCAAGTATCCGCTGATGTTCCAGGTCAGCGACGTCCTGCTGGTGAACAAGACAGACGTCGCCTCGGTCTTCGGCTTCGAGCTGGAGACCCTGCGGCGCAACGCGGCGCTCCGCCATCCGGGGATGCCCATTCTGCCGATCTCCGCCCGGAGCGGCGAGGGCTTCGGGGCCTGGACGGACTATCTGACCGCAGAGATCGAGAAACGGAGGGCGAACGGATGAAGGTCATTGAATTGAAAGAGACCGTGACCGCCTCCAACGACCGTGACGCTGAGGCTCTGCGCGAGGAGCTGACCATGCGGGGCGTGCTGCTGGTCAATCTGATGAGCGCTCCCGGCTCCGGCAAGACGAGCCTGCTGACCAAAACCGTGCAGGATCTGTCGGAGCTGAAAATCGCCGTCCTGGAGGCCGATCTGGACGCCCAGGTGGATGCCGAGACCATGGAGGCGGCAGGCGCGCGCTCCATCCAGGCGCACACCGACGGCATGTGCCACATGGACGCAGGGATGACGCGGCTCGCTTTGGAGGCCCTCGGTACCGAGCAGACCGACCTGGTCTTTCTGGAAAACGTGGGCAATCTGATCTGCCCGGCTGAATACGACACCGGCGCACAGCTCCGGGTGATGATCCTCTCCGTCCCCGAGGGCGACGACAAGCCCCTCAAATACCCGCTGATGTTCCGAAACAGCGACGCACTCATCATCTCAAAAACCGACGCCCTTCCCTGGTTCGACTTTGACGTGGAACGATGCACGGAACGGGCGCGCAAGCTGAATCCCGAAATAGCCGTCTTCCCGCTCTCCGCCAAAACCGGAGAAGGCATGGATGCCTGGGAAGCGTGGCTCCGCCGACAGAGAAAGGAGATTCTCCATGCCTGAAATTTATGACAAGAATCCGGCGACCAAATCGAAATACGACGGAGAAGCGGAAAAACAGAAAAAGTACGCGAAGCTCGGCGCAAGGATCACCGACAACGTCCCGCATAAGCTCTTCGGTCTGAAGACCACCGACGAGGAATACTGGGGTCTGCGCGAGATCCTCAGCGAGGACGAGGTGGACGTCGCCCTGTCCATGAAGCAGCGCAAGTGGTACACCCACGACGAGCTGCTTGCAATGAATCAGAAGATGGGCAAGGAAACCTTTGAAAAGGCGCTGAACGACCTCTGCATCCACGGCTTCGTGGAATACGACTACGGCGACCACTACGACGACAACGGCCCGATCCCCGGCGCGCCGAAGGAGCTTCGCTACCGCACCTCCTACTTCGTGCCCGGCAGCGCGGAGCTGTTCAACTCCTCCGAGGACCGGATCGCAAAGAATCCCCCCGTTGCCCGGATGTTCGAGCGCATGACCTTCCTGCCCCTGGAGCACATCACCTCTATGGTTCGTCCCGGCGGCAACGGCATCGGCATGCACGTCATCCCGGTGGAAAAAGAAGTCCAGATGAGCCGCGAGTCGGTAAAGCTGGAAAAGATCTCCTACTGGCTGCAAAAATATGAGGGCCATCTCTCGGCGGGCATCTGCTCCTGCCGCGCCTCCCGCGCGATGCTCGGTGAGGGCTGCACCGACGACTGCAAGGACTGGTGCATCCAGGTGGGCGATATGGCAGACTACACCGTGGAGACCGGGCGCGCGCACTACATCACGAAGGAAGAAGCTCTGGACATTCTGAAGAAGTCCGAGGAAAACGGCTACGTCCACCAGATCACGAACATCGACGGCGAGGACCATATCTTCGATATCTGCAACTGCAACGTGCAGATCTGCAACGCCCTGCGGACCTCCCTGCTGTTCAACACGCCCAACATGTCCAAGAGCGCCTACACCGCAAAGGTCACGACGGAAAACTGTGTCGCCTGCGGACGCTGCGTGGAGATCTGCCCCGCCGGCGCGCTCAAGCTGGGCCAGAAGCTCTGCCGGAAGGACGGCAGCGAGGTCGAGTACCCGATCTCCATCCTGCCCGACAAGATCCGCTGGGGCAAGTACGCCTGGGACGAGAATTACCGTGACTCCGCCCGCGTCAACACCCATAAGACCGGAACCTCCCCCTGCAAGTCCGCATGCCCGGCCCACGTGCCCGTGCAGGGCTACCTGAAGATGGCGAAGGAGGGCCGTTACGCCGAGGCGCTGGCCCTGATCAAGCGGGAGAACCCCTTCCCTGCCATCTGCGGCCGCGTCTGCAACAAGCGCTGTGAGGACGCCTGCACCCGCGGGACCATCGACAAGCCCGTCGCCATCGACGACGTCAAGAAGTTCCTGGCCGAGCGCGATCTGCACGCCGAGACCCGCTACGTGCCAAAGAAACGGATCAACCGCGTGAGCGGCGAATGGGATCAGAAGATCGCCATCATCGGCGCCGGTCCTGCGGGTCTGAGCTGCGCCTACTATCTGGCTGAGCGCGGCTATCATCCCACCGTCTTTGAAAAGCACGAAAAGCCCGGCGGCATGATGACCTACGGCATCCCGTCCTTCAAGCTGGAAAAAGACGTGATCGACGCGGAGATCGAGGTCATTCGCCAGCTCGGCGTGGACATTCGCTGCGGCGTCGAGGTCGGCAAGGACGTCACGATCGACCAGCTCCGCAAGGAGGGCTACCAGGCCTTCTATATCGCCATCGGCTGCCAGGGCGGCAAGCGCCCCGGCGTGGAGAACGACGACGCCCCCGGCACGGAGATCGCCGTCTCCTTCCTGGAAAAAGCGCTCGGCGGCAAGGCTCCGGCCATGCCCGCAAAGGTCGTGGTCGTCGGCGGCGGCAACGTTGCCATCGACTGCGCCCGCACGGCCAAGCGCCTCGGCGCGACGGAGGTTTCCATGTACTGTCTGGAATCCCGCGAGACGATGCCCGCGTCCCCGGAGGAGATCCGGGAGGCCGAGGAGGACGGCGTTTCGATCCTGCCGTCCTGGGGCCCGAAGAAGGTGCTGACCTCCGAAAACGGTCACGTGTCCGGCCTGACCTTCAAGCGCTGCCTTTCCACCATCGACCCGCAGACCAAGAAATTCTCCCCGAAGTACGATGAGAACGAGACCGTAACCGTGGACGCGGATTACGTGATCTTCGCCATCGGCCAGGCCATCGAATGGGGCAAGCTCCTGGACGGCACCAAGGTCGAGTTCTGGCACGGCAACTATCCCGTCGCCGACAAGTTCACCTATCAGACCGCCGATCCCTCCATCTTCGTGGGCGGCGACGTCTATACCGGCCCGAAGTTCGTGATCGACGCCATCGGTCAGGGCCACGAGGCGGCGGAATCCCTCGCCCGCTGCGTCTCAGAAAACAACGTCCCCCAGACTCTGGCCCGCGACCGCCGTTACTTCAAGGCGCTCGACCGCGACAACGTGGCGATCGACTCCTACGACCGTGCCCAGCGTCAGGCGCCGCCCGAAAAGGCGGGTGCTGACCGCGAAGCGAAATTCTCCGACCCGCGCGGGATCCTGACCGAGGAGCAGGTACACACCGAGGCCTCCCGCTGCCTGAGCTGCGGCAGGAGCGTCGTAGATCCGCACAAGTGTATCGGCTGCGGTCTTTGCACCACCCGCTGCGAATTTGACGCCATCCACCTGGTCCGCGACCATCCGAAGAATTCGACGATGCGCCGCGCCGAGGACAAGGTCGGCGGGCTGCTCGGCTATGCGGTCCCCAGAGCGTTTAAGATCCTGTTAAACAGCGGCTCAAAGGAAGCAAAGCTGATGCGCGAGAAGCGCCGCGAATTCAAGAAACAGGTCGCAGAACGGCCCGAAAAGCTCCCGCACACCGGCAACGCCGTGGACGTGGACGAGCTGATGCAGGATTGACGGAGGAAGCGCCGTGCATGAAATGGGAATCGTGCTCCATCTGGCAAAAACGCTGGACGAAACCGCTGCCGAGGAGCATCTGGCAAGGATCGGCTCCGTGACCCTCCAGGTCGGAGAGGTCTCGGGCATTCTGACCGACTATTTTCAGGAATGCTGGGACTACTTCAAGGTCCGCCATCCGGTTTTGAAGGATTCCGAGCTGATTTTGGAGACGATCCCTGCCGTGACCTGGTGCGACAACTGCAAACGGACCTACGAGACCGTGAAATTCGGACGCGAATGTCCCTACTGCCACAGCGGGGAAACCTGGCTGCTCCGCGGGAACGAGTGCATCATCAAAGAGATCGAGGCCGAGGAAGCGCCGGACGAGGCGGAATCCGGTTGAGCTCCGGCACAGCCGCGTGATCCAGAAACGATCGAACTCCGGAAGGGCTTTCGCCCGACCGGAGTTCGATCCGTTATCTGAGAGGTACTGTGACGCCCTCCTTCGATCGCTTCTGCGGCTGCTTGTTCAATCCACGAACAAATACCGGAGATCTGATACAAGCACCCGGGAAAAAAATTTGCCCCTGCGCCAAGATGAGCTGGCGCAGGGGCGTGCTGGGGTAGGAGTGAGAATAGAGAAAGGAGATGAAAAAAGCAAAAGAATTTGCGTTTAAATTCACAAAATGCATTTCGTTTGAAGAAATCTCGGCGATCGGTTGAATGACCGTTTCGCTTGCTTTGTGCCCTAACAATACCAGAATAATTCGGTTTTGTCGATAGTCATTTGACTATAATCGAGAATCCGTAAATGTGCATTTTGCACACGTTTGAACCCTTCTCCGGGGGGTCAAATCCTCGTCACGAGCCCCGGGATCGACGCGGATCGAGGGGAACGCTGCCGGGCGGAACACGGTTTCAAGACTGGTTTTGCGCTGTTCATGCGCATTGCCGTGAGACGCGTCCGGCAGACGAAAGCGGCGTATGGAATCCGTCTCTGCGAGGCCTGCCGTCCGCCGCCCCGTTCCCCGATCTGGGAGCGGGACGCATCTGCAGGCAGGGCGAAAACAGACAAAACGGAAAGGAAGCGCAATCTGAATTGCAGTTTCGTTCACAATATGCATCTTCTGCGATTGCTTGCAGATTAGGGCTTGAAATCTGCTTTTTCTTCTGGTATTCTTAGATCAAAGTGCGGGAAATGATTCGCCGGCCCTCCCGGAGCGGTCGGCTCGTTGAAAAGGATGTGCGTGGTGCACACGGGAACGGAGGTTTGTGATGGAAGCCGAACGCATCGCTTTGTCGCCCGAAGAGGCGGAACAGTGCGCACGGATCAAGGAAACCCTGGTAAACTGTCTGCTGGAGCGGCGTTCCGTGCAGGCGACGGTGCAGGAGGCCGCAGTCCTGACGGGCTGTCCGATCATCCTGACCTCCAGTTCTTACCGCGTGATCACGATGGCGGACCTCGGCACGGAGGTGGATGACCCGATCTGGCAGGACTCCAAGCGGACCGGGTATTGCAGTGCGGATGCGGTACGCCGCTTCGACCAGGAGGGCGTAACCCGGGAAGTACAGGGGACCCACGGCCCCATGCTGCTCTCCCGCGGTCTGGCGCAGAAGATGCCCCGCGTCCTGCAGCAGATCCCGATTCACGGGCGGATCGGCGCCTATATCGGCCTGTATCTGGCCCACCGGGAGTTTCGGGAATCCGACCTGATCCTGACGGATTACATCTCCCGTATTCTGTCCGTGATGCTGGAGCAGTCGCGGGATCTGGTGCTGCAGGGCCTGGAGATCCGGGAGAGCATCCTCTCCGACCTGCTCAGCGGGGTCCTGTTCTCCGACGAGCTCCTGCAAGACAGGATGGCGGCCGCCCACTGGAGGCCGAAGCCCTGTTTCCGCTGCGTGCTGTTTACCGCGCAGAGCGAGAGCGGCAAGATCGAGAACGCGGACTATCTCTCCCAGGTCCTCACCCAACTGATCCCGAACTCCTTTGCCTTTCCGGTGCAGGACGGTCTGTTCCTGCTGATCAACTCGGACCGGGGCGGCGTATTGGAGCAGAAGCGGACACGGCTGACTGCACTGGCCGAGGAATACCGGCTTTACGCCAGCGTCAGCATCCTCTTCCGTGATTTGATCCATCTGCGCGCCTATTACGGCTCCTGTCTGAAAACCAGCGTTCTGACCAAAAAGCTGCGGATCGCAGATCGGATCACCCTGCTGGACGACGTCTTTTTTCCGCTGATCGCAGACAGCCTCAGCCGGGAGGAGCGGCTGGCCCTGGTCCAAGCAGACTACAAAGAGCTGGAGGCCTATGACCGGAGCAACAACACCGACTACTGCCAGACGCTGAAGACCTATTTTGAGCATGGCTGCTCTGCAACGAACGCTGCCGCCGCGCTCTACGTCCACCGAAACACCCTGACAAAGCGCCTGGCGCGGATCACGGAGATCTGCGGTCTGGACCCGAGCGACGGGAAGGCGCTGATGCACTTTTATATGAGCAGTTATCTCCGGGCGCTTTAAGCGAAGCACACCGAAAAGGAGGAACACAATGAGCAGCATTCGAGTCAGCGGAAACGCAAAGCGCGACTATGCGGCGGAGCGATTCCAGCTTCAGATCCAGGTCCAGGCGAGCGGGACCACCTCGGGAAAAGCCGTCAAGGCAGGAAATCAGGCTGTGGAGGCCTTCCTTCGCACCATGCAGGAGGCCCTCGCCATCGAGCCGAAGGACTGGACGGCTGGTGAATACAGCGTGGAGCGGTCCTACGCCGCGGAGCATGAATTCAACTTCTCCCGCTCCCTCAATCTCTGGGTGGAGGCGGATCAGAATCTCGTCCAGGCGATGACGGCCCGGATGGAGGAAATGGAAAACGTCGCTTTCCACATCAGCTTTGGTCTGGATCGCGAAGCGGAGAAGGAACAGGAGGTCCTTGCAATGGCTGTGGCGGACGCCAGGCGAAAGGCCGAGGCGATCGCCGCCGCGCTGGGGCAGCGGCTGACCGGGATCGGAGACGTGAGCAGCGATTACTTCGCTGCGGAGGACGAAGCGCCGACCTGCCTGCGAAAGAATTCCGTCAGCGCGGACGGAGGCCTTGCCGGTCAGATCCGGCGTCCGGTCGTGACGATCGCAAAAACCGTGAACGTCGTCTGGAATGCGGAGACGGCGTAAGGACGGCGGTATCCCATTCCCCGCGGGAAGCCGCGATCAAACAGTTTTCGGAAAAACAGAAAATTTTCGGAAAACAGAAAATTCCCCTTTACTTTTCAGATCGGACCTGCTATAATAATCAGGCAAACGCGCCGGTGGCTCAATGGATAGAGCATCAGATTCCGGTTCTGAGGGTTGGGGGTTCGAGTCCCTTCCGGCGTGCCAACAAAATGCCTCTTTTGTCTGCCGGACAAAAGAGGCATTTTGTTGAACGCGGACGATCCGTTCGCCCGATGCCGCGCAGGAAATACGGAATTTGCCCCATTCGCTTGCATGCGTTACGGAGGACCTATGGAAAACATCATCGAGATATCAAATCTGAACAAATCCTACGGCGAGGTAAAAGCCGTGCAAGACCTGTCGTTCCGCGTGAAACGCGGCGAGCTCTTTGCCTTCCTCGGCGTGAACGGAGCGGGAAAATCGACGACGATCTCCATGCTCTGCGGGCAGCTCAGGAAGGACAGCGGGACCATCACGGTCTGCGGGAGCGACGTGGAAAAGGAGTTTGAGCGGATCAGCCGAAAGATCGGAGTGGTCTTTCAACGCTCCGCCCTCGACGAGCAGCTTTCCGCACGGGATAATCTGCGCAGCCGCGCCGCGCTCTACGGGATCACCGGAAAAGCGTTCACGCGCCGCTTTGAGGAGCTTGCCGAAACGCTGGATTTTTCCGACTTTTCCGATCGCCCGCTTTCGAAGCTGTCGGGCGGACAGAAGCGCAGGATCGACATTGCCCGCGCCCTGCTGCACGAGCCGGAGATCCTGATCCTCGACGAGCCGACGACGGGTCTCGACCCGCAGACGAGAAAGCTGCTGTGGAACGTCGTCGAAACGCTGCGCAGGGAGAAAAAGCTGACGGTCTTCCTCACGACGCACTACATGGAGGAAGCCGCCGACGCCGACTACGTTGTGATCATCGACAGCGGGCGCATCGCAGCCGAAGGCACGCCGCTGGAGCTGAAAAACAAATACGTCGGGGATTACGTCACGATCTACGGCGCAGATGAGAAAGCGGTCGCCGCGCTGGATCTTCCTTATGAAACGGTGCGCGACGGCTTCCGCGTCTCGGTTGCGAACACCGGAAAGGTCACGGAGCTGATCGCGGCAAACCCTGGCCTGTTCCGGGATTACGAGGTCATAAAGGGGAAAATGGATGACGTATTTCTCACCGTCACCGGCAAAAACCTTCCGGGAGGTGCGCTGCAATGAAGACCTTACGCAACGTTGCCCGCAGAGATCTGAAGCTGTTTTTCAAAGATAAGGGCATGTTTTTCTCCGCGCTTATTACGCCGATCATTCTGTTGGTGCTTTACGCAACGTTCCTTGCCAAGGTTTATCGCGACAGCTTTGCATCCGCGCTGCCGGAGGGCCTTCAGATCTCGGAAAAGCTGCTGAACGGTACGGTCGCCAGCCAGTTGATCGCCGCGCTGCTTGCGGTCTCCTGCGTGACGGTATCGTTCTGCGCAAACCTTCTGATGATCCAGGATAAAGCCAACGGCAGCATCTGCGATTTCACCGTCTCTCCGGTCCGCCGCTCCACACTCGCCGCCGGATACTATCTCGCTTCTGCGGCAAGCACGCTGATCGTCACGTTCTCTGCTTACGCCGTCTGTCTCGGATACCTTGCGACGCAGGGATGGTATTTGTCTCTGTCCGACGCTCTGCTCGCCGTGTGCGACGTGCTGCTTTTGACCCTGTTCGGCACCGCCCTCTCCTCTTGCATCAACTTCTTCCTGAAAACAAACGGTCAGGCGTCTGCGGTGGGCACGATCGTCAGCGCGGGCTACGGCTTTATCTGCGGCGCGTATATGCCGATCGCGAGCTTCGGCAAAGGCTTGCAGAAGGTTCTTTCCTTCTTCCCGGGGACCTATGGGACCTGCCTGCTGCGAAATCACCTGATGCGCGGCGTCTTCGCCGAAATGGAAAACGCCGGCTTCCCCTCGCAGGTCGTGGAGAGCATCAAGGACGGCATCGACGTCAACTTGTATTTCTTCGGAAAATCCGTGCCGCTGTCCGCCATGTTCGCCGTGCTGTTCGGGGCTGTCGTTCTGTTCACCGGGTTGTTCGTTTTGCTCCACGTCCTGCGCAGGCATGCGAAAACGTATTAACCCTCCTGTCACAGTCTGATCCGCCCGATTGGATTTTTCCTTTTGACAAGCCAGCGGTTATGCGCTATAATGAGAATACTACATATGCGAAACGGTGGTGAGTTTATGCAGCTTCAGGAATCCGGCGAAATGTATCTGGAGACGATCCTCGTCCTGACACGGCGGAACGGGGCGGTACGCGCTGTAGACGTGGGTGAGGAAATGAATTTCTCCAAGCCGAGCGTCAGCCGCGCGGTGCATCTGCTGGAGGACTCCGGCTATCTGGTGATCGACCGGAACGGCTTCCTCCGTCTGACGGAAACCGGTCTGGCCCACGCCGAAAAAATCTATGAGCGCCACAACGTACTCTCCGCATTCTTCAAATGCCTCGGCGTCTCCCCTGACGTGGCGGTTGAAGACGCCTGCAAGGTCGAGCATTATATCTCCGACGAGACCTTCGCCGCCATCAAGCGATACAAGGAAGCAAACTGCAAGGAGGGATGATCCGTCCCTCTGCCCCGGCCATCCGCTTCGGATGGCCGGTTTTTTTGCGTCAATTTGCAAGGTCGGTATTTGCCTGCACCGCGTCGGCAGAGGCCTCCGACCGCGCGAACGGGCGGTTGATTCTCTATTGACTTTTCTCCGCAAATATGTCATGATGGAGAAAAAGTCCGCGTCTGCGTCGGCGCGGAGAAGGAAGGTGCCGATATGAAACGGATCGGAAGAATGCTTGCTCTGCTCGTTTCCATGCTGCTTCTGGTCGGGCTGACCGCCTGCACCCCGCGCAGCGTGGTCGGAAGCTGGCGCTGTACCGTTGATCTGAGCCGTGCCGCGCAGGCCGCCGGCGCACTGGACGGTCTGGACGAGCAGTCCGGCGTCGGCGTCGTACTCGCCAAGCTGCTGGACGGGCAGACGCTGGAGCTTGCGCTGGAGCTGCGCAAGGACGGAACCTACTCCCTCGGCACGGATCCGGAGTCCGCCCGCGCTGCAGCGGATTCCCTCTCCGCTCGGATGGGCGAGCTGATGCCGGAACTGCTTTCCGAGCTGCTCGGCGTTGACCCGGCGGAGGTCGAGGCCGCAATGGCAATCACCGGAATGACCCCGGAGGCGATCGCAGAGAAGCTGATGGAGCAGATCCAGCTTGACGGGGCGATCGACAGCATCGCAGCGAAGGCCTCCACCGGAACCTACCGCTATGAGGACGGCAAGCTCTGGCTGACGCCGGATGGACAGACCGAAAATGCGGAGGCCTATGAGACCGTGGTGCTGAGCCGCGAGGGTCTGCGCATCACCGAAACCCGGAGCGGCCTGTTTCAAAAATACGAAAAAATCCTCCCGCTGACGTTCAAACGCTGACGGAAGAAAACCGGCAAGAAAAGGAGGTAGCCGACCATGTCGCTGAAAAAGCTGGCGCGCAGCGCTGCGCTTTACGGTCTTTTGATCCTGCTGGCGACTGCAAGCTATTACTGCGGCAGCTTTTATACCTCGGAGCCGGTATCCGCGCTGTTCTACTGTCTGCATTACTGCATTCACGTCGGCCTGATCATGACCTGGGGCATCTCCGCCCATCGGCGGCTGCTCCCCTCACACACCAGGCGGTATCTGATCGGCTCCGCAGCGCTGATGCTGTTATTCCTGCTGATCCGAGCCTTCCGTTACCGATCCTCCGAGTGCATCCCGCTGCTGCCGGAATACGGCTGGTACTCCTACTATATCCCCCTGCTGCTGATCCCGACCCTGTTTGCCGCCGCCTGCATCAACATGCACCGCTCGCAGGAACGGCGGACGGCAAAGGAAGCGTTCCTGCTCCTTCCGGCTGCGATCCTCGTCGCGGCTGTGCTGACCAACCGGTTTCATCATCTGGCCTTCCGCCCCTTGCAGAAAATGGCACGGTTTATCGGTACGCCCAGTACGTATCGCTACGGACCGGTCTACTACCTTGCCCTGGCATGGATCGTTGCGATGCTCCTGCTTGGCGCTTTGGAGCTTCTTCTTGCCGCCCGGCGGAAAAGCGGCTGGCGGCGGGCTGCCGCGCCGGCGGCGGTGATGCTCGTCTGGGCGCTTCTGGCCTCCCCGGTCGCGAATCTGGGCAATCAGAGGATCCCGAAAGCCTTCGGCGTTCCGCTGCTCAGCATCTACGGGCTGCTGGGAACCTTTGAGGCCTGCTTCTTCAGCGGTCTTCTGCCCGCAAACCGGGACTATCCCCGCACGTTTTCCGCGCTGACGCTGCCCGCCGTCATTACGGATCGGAAGCTCCGACCGGCCTACGCCACCGCGGTCCCGATCAAGGGCAGTCCGGCGCAGTTTGAGCAGGCGCTCCGGACGCCGGTCTATCTTGACGCCGATACCTGTCTGATCGGGCATCCGCTGATGGAGGGAGCCGTGTTTTGGACGCGGGACGAGGCCGAGCTGAATCGGCTTGACCGCGCCCTGCAAGCGGCAAACGAGTCGCTGCGAAAGGAGCTGCGTCTGCTGCAAACGCTCCTGCGCCGACAGGCCGCGGAGCAGAGCGACGTGGACGCCCGGAAGCGGCTTTACGCCAGGGTCCAGGCTGCGGTTCTCCCTGCACGGCGGCGGATTGCCGCCCTGCTTGCGGAAACGGAGCCCGATACGCCGGAATTCCGGGCGAAGATCAGCCGGGTGCTCGTCATGACGGTCTTTGTCAAGCGGATGTCCAATTTCGCAATGCTGGAAGCGGAGGACGGGCAGCTTGACGCGAACGAGCTGGGGGCGGCGCTGCGTGAATCCGCGCACTATCTGAGCTACTGCGGCCTCCACATGACCTTTGACCTTCGTGCCGATCGGTTGTCCGCCCGCGATCTGATGGCGGCCTACGACTGCTTCGAGCTGCTGGCGGAGGCGCTGATCGGCAGAACGGAGGAGCTTTGGGTCCGCGTTACGGAGGATCGGCTTCTTCTGATGGCGGACTGCACGCCCCCGGACCTGATGCCCCGGACGCCGCTGCCCGTCCGCGTCTGCACAGAGGACGGGCAGCTCGTATTAACCGCCGCGTTCGGAGGTGATGCAGCATGACGGATCTTGCGTCGATTCTGAATGTTCGTCTGGCGGAGGGAGCGTTCGCCCTGGTGCTGATCCTGCTCATGCTGCAGGTCGGCGTTCTTCTGGTTACGCTTCGGCTTCGATTTTCGATCCCGCGTCTGCTGCGTACCGCCCTCCCGCTTCTTCTCTGTTTTCTGCCGTTTGCGGTCTTCGTGTCTCTCCCGCGACAGATCCGGGAGTTTTCCCTTCCGGTTCTCTGCAGGGACCCGGACAGCCTGATCCGTCTGCCCGCCGCCCTGTATCTGGGCTCTATCGTGCTTTCTCTGCTGATGCTTGGCGCGGATATCTGGCTGCTGCTTCGGGAGCAGCGTTCGAAGCCCTCGGAGAGCAGCGTCAAGCATGCGCTCGATCTGCTTCCCGCCGGGATCTGCGTCAGCGATTCCGACGGAAACGTGATCTTCTCGAACGATCTGATGTACCGGTTCTGTCGGAAGCTGACCGGTTCCCTTCTGACCGACGCGGAGGCCTTGCAGGCCGCCGTTGCGGCGCGCGGAGCGCCGCGCGGCGACGGCTATCTCGTCCGGATCGAGGATCGTGCGTTTTTGTTCTTGAGCGGAAGGCTATCTCCCCCCGAGGAGAACCAGGTCCAGTTCATCGTCTACGACGTGACTGACTATGCCCGGAAAAACCGGAAGCTGGAGCGTCGGAACGAACGGCTCCGGGACGCCGCCGAACGACTCCGCGCGGCAGATACCCGCGGCAAGGCGCTCGCGCTCTCACGCGAGGCCGTGAACGCCCGGTACGCTGTCCACAACCAGATGGGCAGCATTCTGCTGACCGGGAAATACTATCTGGACCATCCGGACGTGACGAACGAGGCCGAGCTCAAACGAATGCTTACCCGCAACAACGACTATCTGCTGGAATCCACGGAGCAGATTCGTCCGACGGCCGATCCGCTGGGCGACGCCGTCGGGATTGCTCGAAGCATCGGCTTGACCGTTGAAATCGTCGGACCGCTGCCGGAGAACGCGCGTTGGCGCACGCTTCTGGCCGAGGCCGTGACGCAGTGCGCCGCAAACGCCGTGCGCCACGCCGGTGCAAGCCGGCTGACGCTGACCCTTCGACAGACGGAAGGGCGCCTGACTGCCGTTTTCACGAACGACGGGATTCCGCCCGCCGGCCCGATCCGGGAGGGCGGCGGCCTTGGCGCTCTGCGCCAGCGCGCAGAGCAGGCCGGGTGCGCGATGGAAATCCGCGCAAAGCAGGCGTTCCGGCTGATCCTGCGCTTTCCCTGACCCCTTGTTTACCGACCCATGCGAGTAAAAACGCGTGGGTCGATTCTTTTTGACAAAATCCCCCATTTGGGGGAGAGACTTTTCCCTGGTCATTTGGTAAACTGGATTCTGGTTATCGGCTTAACTCAGCAAGGCACAAGATTTAGTTGCAGGAGGAAACGGCAAGGACCAAGCGGTCAAAGATCTGCCCGTGAAAGCTCCTG
>OMZQ01000012.1 GCA_900315595.1 uncultured Eubacteriales bacterium
CCTTCCTGATCTGGTTTGAGATCTTCTACCACCTGGCAGACGGCAGAGGCAAGCGCATCCTCGGTCTGGCGATCAGCATTCTGGCCGTTGGCGCGGCGGCGAACTACTTCTTCTTCGGCACGAACTACGGCATGATCTCGTCCCTGCTCCGCTATGACATCGCTCCGCAGATCGGCCGCCGCGAGACCCTGTTCAATCTGGCCGTCCTGCTGGCCCTCTGCGCGGCCCTGTATCTGGTCTGGAAGAAAAAGCAGGCGCTCATGCGCCTCCTGATCGGCGCGCTCTGCTTTGCGACGGTCGGAATGTCTGCGGTCAACGCGGTCAAGATCCAGTCCGAATACCGCGAGGTCGTCCGCCTGGGCACGAACCACAGCGATATCGCCCGCATTCCCATGAGCAGGGACGGGAAAAACGTGGTGGTCATCATGCTTGACCGTGCCATGGACTGGGCCTTCCCGTATCTGCTGGAGGAAAAGCCGGAGCTGAAGGAGATGTTCTCCGGTTTTACCTACTATCCCAACGCCACATCCTACGGGGCCTTCACCAATTTCGGCGTCCCGGGGATCTACGGCGGCTATGAATACGTGCCCGAGGAAATGAACCGCCGCTCCGATCAACTGCTCAAGGACAAGCACAACGAAGCCCTTCTTCTGATGCCGGAGCTCTTCTCCAATGCCGGGTATCGGGTCACGGTTTGCGACCCGCCCTACGCCAACTATCAGATGCCGAGCGACCTGAGCATTTTTGACGACGTTCCCGGCGTGCGGGCGTACTCGACCATGCATGGCACCTTCAACCGGGACGGCGGCGCGGGCGGAAACACGGAGCTGCTCCGCAACCGGAATTTCTTCTGCTACAGTCTGTTCAAGTGCGCGCCGCTGATTCTGCAAAAGACGATCTACGATCGCGGCAACTACAACCGTGCCGACGCCCAGCTCAGCGATACCACCGTTCAGACGACGGACGGCCTTTCCAAGGCCGTCGGCATCAGCAAGGCCTTCATGGACTCCTATTCAGTCCTGGAGCATCTGAGCGACATTACGGAAATCACGCAAAGCGGGGAGAACACCTTCCTGATCCTGGCCAACGAGACGACACACAACCCCATGCTGCTCCAGGAGCCCGACTACGTTCCGGCTTCGACGGTGGACAACACAGCTTATGACAGCGCTCACGCCCTTCGCACGGACGGAAACGGCAACAGCGTGAAGCTGACCACCGAGGATCAGATGATTCACTATCAGTCCAATATGGCCGCCCTGCTGAAGCTCGGCGCATGGTTCGACGATCTGCGGGAGCAGGGGCTGTATGAGAATACGCGCATCATCATCGTCTCCGACCACGGGCGAAATACGCATCTCTTCCCGGCTCTGGAGGTATCGACCGGCAGCGAGCAGTACGACATGACGATCTTCCAGTGCCTGCTGCTGGTCAAGGACTTCGGCGACGGCGAAATCCAAACGGACGAGCAGTTCATGACCAATGCGGATACTCCGCTCCTGGCAATGGACGGGCTGATCGAAAACCCGGTCAATCCCTTCACGGGCAAGGCGCTGACGAACGAATCCAAATATGACGGCCCGCAGCACGTCATCTACTCCAGAAAATGGGACGTGCGGGAGAACAACGGCTATACTTTCCAATCAGACCAATGGTTTGCCGTAGACGGCAACGTCCAGGACGGCAGCAGTTGGTCCTATCTCGGAGAATACTAAGGAGGCGGCGAAATGCTGAACTATCTCTATATTGATCCCGGCACGGGAAGCATGCTCTTTACCGTCCTTTTGGGCGTGTTCGGCGCAGGCATCTACGCCGTGCGTGCCCTTTGGATGAAGCTCCGCTTCCGCGCGTCCGGCGGCAAGGCCAAGGGGGAGCAGACGGCTCCACTTACGATCTTTTCGGACGATAAGCGCTACTGGAATATCTTCGCGCCGATCTGCAAAGAGCTGGACGCCAGAGGTCAGGACGTTTCCTATCTGACCGCCTCGGAGGACGATCCCGCGCTGAAATCGAACCTTCCCCACGTGCACGCGGAGTTCATCGGCAAGGGCGACAAGGCCTTTGCCGTCCTGAACGTCCTGCACACCGACGTGCTGCTCTCCACCACGCCCGGTCTGGACGTCTACCAGTGGAAGCGCTCCCGCGACGTGCGCTGGTACGTTCATATCCTCCATGCCGCCGGAAACCTGGCCGGTTACCGGATGTTCGGCGTTGATTACTACGACGCCCTGCTCCTGTCCGGCAAGTTCCAGGAGGACCAGCTTCGGGAGCTGGAAGCCCAGCGCAATCTCCCGGCCAAGGAGGTCGTCTACGTCGGCATCCCCTATCTGGACGTGATGCGCAAGCGCCTGGCGGAGGCTCCCGCCCTGCCGGCGCATGAATTCACGGTTCTGCTTGCGCCGTCCTGGGGCAAGAGCGCCCTCTTGAGCCTCTACGGCGAGCGCATTTTGCAGGCCCTGATCAACACCGGCTACCGCATCGTGGTCCGTCCCCATCCGCAGTCCTTCCAGTCCGAGACGGAGATGCTGGAGCGGCTGATGAAGCAGTTCCCCGATACCGACCGATTCTCCTGGAACCGGGATACCGACAATTTTGACGTACTGCGCGGCTCAGACGTGATGATCTCCGACTTCTCAGGCGTCATCTTCGACTACGCGTTGGTATTTGACAAGCCCGTGATCTATCACAACGCCAAGTTTGACAAGGCCCCCTACGATTCCTACTGGCTCAAGGAGGAGCTTTGGACCCTGGAGACCCTGCCGCGCATCGGCAAGTGCCTGGATGAGGAAATGCTCGACCACGTCAAGGACGCCATCGACGCCCTGCGCGACGATCCCGCCTATCGGCAGGCCCGCGACCGGGCCCGCGCGGAGGTTTGGATGTATCCCGGCGAGGGTGCGGTCCGCGCCGCCGACTATTTGACGCAGAAGCTCGAGGAGCTGCGTGCGGAGCAGTCGGATGAACAGAAATAAAAGCCGGAAAAGAGGCGACCGAAATGGAACTCTCCCGTTACGAATTTGATCTGCTGGCCTATATCGCCGAAAACGGCCCCGGCCGCTACCCGTGGCGCAGCCTGACCGACGCCCTCTCTCTGTCCGGCTCCGCTGTGAATCGGGTCCGCGCCGCGCTGACGAAGGGCGGTCTGCTGGAGGCAGTCGGCGATGAAATGCGGGTCACGCCCGCCGGTCTGGAGGCCCTGGAGCCATACCGGGTGGAGCGGGCCGTGATTTTCGCTGCGGGCTTCGGCTCGCGGATGGCTCCGGTCACGCTCGATACGCCGAAGCCTCTGGTTCAGGTGAACGGCGTGCGGATCATCGACCGCCTGCTGGACGCGCTGATCGCCCGCGATATAACCGACGTGACCATCGTCCGCGGCTATCGCAAGGCGGATTTTGACGCCCTGCTCGAAAAATATCCCTTCCTGCAGTTCCGGGATAACGACGCCTACGAGACCGAAAACAACATCTCCTCGGCCCTGGCGGCAGGGGAGAAGATCGACAACTGCTATATCTGCGCCGGGGATCTGCTGGTGACGAATCCCGCCGTCATTCACAAGTACCACTACCGGACGAATTATCTGGCCTCCTACGCCGAGGAGACCGACGATTGGTGCTTTACCTTTGAAAACGGCTTCACCGGCCGCTATCAGAAGGGCGGAGTCTACTGCTTCAATCAGTACGAGATCGCCTACTGGGACCGGGAAGACAGCGCAAAGCTCCGCGCGGACTTCCGCCGCGCCTATGAAACCGAGCCGGAAGGGAAGGACCTGTTCTGGGAATTCATTCCGCTGGTTCTCTACCGGGACCGCTACCGCGTGGAGATCCGCCCCTGCGCCAAGTCGGACATCATGGAGATCGATAACTTCTACGAGCTTGTGGAGCTCGACCCGTCCTATCAAAACTACCGCCCCAGGCAACCGGAGGTAAGGAAATGAAATGCTATCACGGCGACGTCCTTTCCGTCAACGCTGCGAACGATACCTTTCATTGGCTGGTTGAGGACGAGGGCAAGATCGTCTTCGTCGGAAACGACCTGCCCGAGCGCTTTCAGAACGCCCAGCGGGTGGAGCTGGGCGAAAAGGCTCTCTGCCCCAGCTTCGTCGATACCCATCAGCATCTGGCCTCCTTTTCGACCTTCCACGCCGGACTGAACGTGATGGATGCGGCCTCCAACCGCGAGATCTCGGACCTCATCCGGGACTTCGTGCGCCGCTCCTCCGCCAAGACCCTGATCGCCTTCGGCGCCTCTCCCTATTCGGTGGCGGAGGGCCGTCTGATCTCCCGCGCCGAGCTGGACGCCGTCTGCCCGGACCGGGAGATGATGGTCGTCAAGTACGACGGCCACGCCTGCATCGTCAATACCCCGCTCCTGCGGAAGCTGGAAGCGAAGCTCTCGCCCCTGCGCGGCTATCACCCCGATACCGGCGAGATGAACCAGGAGGCTTTTTTCAAGGTCTCCGACTACATCACGGGCTCTCTTTCGATGATCGACCTTGTGAAGAACCTGCAAAACGCCGTGGATTTTGAGGCCTCGCGGGGGATCGGCATGGTCCACACGGTCAGCGGCGTCGGCTTCGTCGCAAACCTGGATATCACGATGGAACAGCTCTTTGCCCGCTCCCTCAAAAACGGCTTCCAGATCCGCGTCTTCCCGCAGTCTCTGGACGTTCGCGCCGCCGTGCGCCGAAAGCTGCCCAGGATCGGCGGCTGCTTTGCCTGCGCGCTGGACGGATGCTTCGGCTCCCATGACGCGGCGATGAACGAGCCCTATGCGGACGACGGGACGGACGGCGTGCTCTACTACGCGGACGAGAAGGTTTTCGAGTTCTGCAAAAAGGCTAACCGCGCCGGTCTGCAGATTGAGATGCACGCCATCGGCGACCGGGCCTTCGATCAGGCAGCGCGCGCCATCCGCGCGGCGCTGGACGATTTCCCGCGCGCCGACCACCGCCACGGTATCATCCATGCCTGCCTGCCTACCGAGACCGGCCTGCGAATCTGCCGCGATTACGGGATCCAGCTTCCGGTCCAGAGCGCCTTCATCAACTGGAAGCAGGAGCCGGACGAATATCTGGAGCAGATCCTCGGCAAGGACCGCGCTTCGGCCCTCAATCCGCTGCGCACCTTCTGGGATCTGGGGCTCTGCGTCTCCGCGGGCTCCGACGCCCCCTGTACCGCCCCGAACCCGATCGACTGGATCGACAAGGCCGTCAACCACGCCAATCCCGCCCAGGCCCTGAGCGTACAGGAGGCCCTGCGCATGTGTACGATCAACGGCTGCCGCGCGACCTTTGATGAGACCGAGCGGGGCAGTCTGGAGGTCGGCAAGCTGGCGGACATGGTCGTCCTCTCCGAAAACCCCTGCAAGATGGACCCGCGCCGTCTGCGCGAGCTCCGTGTGGAGCAGCTCCTTCTGGGCGGACAGCCCTACCGGAGCTGCCGCGCCGGGGTAGCGGGGAGCATGCTGCGCGGCCTGTTTTCGCGGGCCAAGGCGTGAGGGCGTGCCGATGAATACCGTGCTGACACCGGAAACCTTCGCCCTGCTCAACGCCTTCTATGACGAATCGAGGGGCAGAGCGCCGACCTTCTCGGACGTAGAGCTGAACCGCGTGAGCGAGCGGCCGGAGGTCCTGAAGGCCCTGATCGACGCGGGCTTTGTGGAGCCTCAGTTCCGGCGCATCACCTCCGCCGGTGTGGCTGCGCTTGCCCCATATCGCGTGCAGCGGGCCGTGATTCTGGCTGCAGGGCCGTCCACGCGCTGCATTCCGCTCTCGCTCGAGCAGCCCAAGGGTCTGTTCCGCGTCAAGGGCGAATGCCTGATCGACCGGCTGATCGCCCAACTGCACGAGGCCGGGATCGAGGACGTCACCGTCGTGGTCGGCTATAAGCAGGAGATGTTCGCCTATCTGGCGGACCTGCCCGGCGTGCGGCTGATCTCCAATCCCGACTATCTGACCTGCAACAATATCCGCAGCCTTCGCTGCGCCGGGACGGCGCTGGCGGACTGCTACGTCTGCCCCTGCGACGACTACTTTGCCGAAAACCCCTTCCACAGCTTTGAATACCGCAGCTTCTACGCGGGCGTCCGCGTGGACGGCGAGAGTCCGGAGATGTTTGCGGATACCGACGCCGAAGGAAGAATCGTCCGAATGGAGAAGAACCGCTCCGGCGGTCAGGTCCTTCTGGGACACAGCTTCTGGACGCGGGATTTTGCCGAGGCGTTTTTGCAGATCAGCGGCGAAAACCCCTCGCTGGAGCGGGAGGACTCCTATTGGGAGTGGCTGGTCCAGGCCAATCTGGATCGCCTGCCCCCGATGTACTATAAGCGCTATGCAGCCCGCGCCATCGTGGAATTCGACTATTTTGACGACCTCCGCCGGTTTGACAGCGCCTACGTCAAGCATACGCACAGCCGCATCGTCGGTAATATCATCTCCGTCTTTCATTGCGACGAGGCCGAGATCCACTCCTTCCGCAAGATCAGCGAGGGCCTGACCAACACCTCCTTCATCTTCCGCTACGGAGACGAGGACTATATCTACCGCCATCCCGGCGCGGGAACAGAGCTGCTGGTCAGCCGCGTTCACGAGAAGCAGTCTCTGGAGCTTGCAAAGCAATGGGGCTTCGACCCCACCTTCGTCTATATGGACGAGAATGAGGGCTGGAAAATCTCGCGCTTCGTGCCTGCCTTCCGCGAGCCGGATTATCGCAGCGAGGCGGACTCCGAGCGGGTCTTGAAGGTTCTGCGCGAGCTCCACCGTCTGCCGATCCGGACGGATTACGGTCTCCGGCCCTGGCAGGAAGCGGAGCGGATCGAAGCCGTGCTGGAGGAAAAAGACCCCGGCTGCTTCGCCCCGTATCTCGATTTGAAGGCCGGCGTCGAGACCTTATGCAAAAAAACCGCAGAAGACGGCGTTGCGCCGTGCTTCTGCCACGGCGACACCTACAGCCACAACTGGATGCTTCTGCCCGACGGCGGTACGATCCTGATCGACTGGGAATACGCCGGCTTTTCCGACCCCGGGATTGACGTCGGCTACTACGTTGTGGACGCCGCCTATGAACCGGACGAGGCCCGCCGCTTTATCGACGCCTATCTGGGCGAAACGGCGGACGAGACCCGGCGCTTTCACTTTATGGCCTACGTTGCCATCATCGCCTACTACTGGTTCGTCTGGGCTCTCTACCGGGAGGCCAGCGGAACCCCGATGCCGGAGGCCCGCGACCTCTGGCACGCCATGGCTCGGCGCTACGCAAAGTACCTCCTGGGCTGAGACAGGAAACGACCCCGGGCTGCCGCCCGGGGTCGTTTCACGCTTGGGTTTTGTCAGAGGGGATTTGCTCAGAAGTTGATGACGCCGTCAAACTTCTCTGCGGCCAGGGAAGCGCCGCCGATCAAACCGCCGTCGATCTCGGGCTGGGCCATCAGATCGTGGGCGTTTTTGGCGTTCATGGAGCCACCGTAGAGGATGCGGACGCGGTCGGCGGCCTCACCGAAGACCTCGCGGATGGCGGCGCGGATGGCGCCGATCGTGGCGTTGGCCTCCTCCGGGGTGGCGGTCAGGCCGGTGCCGATGGCCCAGACGGGCTCATAGGCGATGACGACGTTGTCGATGTTTGAGCCGACGTTCAGAAGCGCGATCTTGGTCTGCATGCAGACCACCTCGTTCGTGACGCCCTGCTGCTTCTGCGTCAGGCTCTCGCCGACACAGACGATGGGCTTCAGGCCTGCTTCCAGAGCCTTGAGCGTCCGCTGGTTCACGGTCTCGTCCGTCTCGGCAAAGTACTGCCGCCGCTCGGAGTGGCCGATGATGACGTACTCAACGCCCAGCTCCTTCAGGGAGGCGGCGTTGCATTCGCCGGTGTAGGCGCCGTTTTCGGCAAAGTGGACGTTCTGTGCGCCGAGATGGATCTCGCTGCCCTTCAAGGCCTCGGCAGCGGCGGTCAGGCTGACCGTCATCGGGCAGACGACGACTTCCGCGCCGCTGCGGTTTTCGAGCTTCCTGAGATCCTCGATCAGAGCCTTGGTCTCTGCGGGGGTCTTGTTCATCTTCCAGTTGCCTGCGATCATGGGCTTTCTCATCTTGACATTCTCCTTTTTCGATTGGATTAACGGTTTACTTTGCGGCAGCTCTTGCGCCTTCGATGATCTTTTTGCCGGCCGATGCGCCCAGGCGGGATGCGCCGGCCTCGATCATCGCCACGGCGTCCTCGTAGGTACGCACGCCGCCGGAGGCCTTCACGCCCATCTCCGGGCCGACGGTCTGCCGCATCAGACGCACATCCTCGACCTTTGCGCCGCCGGTGGAAAAGCCGGTCGAGGTCTTGACGAAGGCTGCGCCTGCAAGCTTGGCTGCTGCGCAGGCCTTGACCTTCTCCTCGTCGGTCAGCAGGCAGGTCTCAATGATGACCTTGACCTGGGCCTCTCCGGCCACGGCGTCCACAACGGCCTCGATGTCGCGGCGTACCAGCTTCCAGTCGCCGGACTTGGCTGCGCCGACGTTGATGACCATGTCCACCTCGCGCGCGCCGTCCATCACAGCGCCCTCGGCCTCAAAGGCCTTGACGTCGGGGGTGGTTGCGCCGAGCGGGAAGCCGATCACGCAGCAGGGCGTGACGTCCGTGCCGCGCAGCTCCTCCGCCACCAGACGGATATAGCTCGGGTTGACGCAGACGGAGGCGGTCCCCATCTCGCGGGCCTCCGCGCAGATGCGGCGAATGTCGTCCACCGTGGCCTCGGGCTTCAGATAGGTGTGGTCGATATACTTTGCCATCGTATCGGGGTTCAGCGCGGGAACCGGAGCGGGATAAACGCCAAGCTCGGCGGTTTCGTCCTCGATCTCGCGGATCAGGGCTTCGATTTCATGCTTTTCCATCACAGTTGGTTCCTTTCGTCAGAATCTGGGTTCCCCTTCCATCTTATCACAATTCCCGGAGCTTGTACAGAACAAATTCCGGGAATTGCAAGATTTCTTCAGCTGCGCAGGACCTTTTCCAGCTTGTAGCCGGCCTCGTGGATCGCCGCCTTCAACGCCGCGTCCTCGGCCCGGCCCGCGACCTCCACCGTCCCGGTCTCAAAATTTGCCGCAGCGCCTGTGATCCCGGGCAGGGCGAGCAGGGCCTTCTGCACGTGATCCTCGCAGTGGTGGCACATCATGCCCTTGACCTTGAGCCGGAAATCGAATGCGGGGGCGGAGGACTCGGCCCGTCCGGGGATTTGCAGACCGGTCAGATCGACCGGACGTTTCATCTGCCGATCGTGCCGCGTGTCGCGGAGCTTCACCAGATTCAGCCGCAGAGCGTTGGTCACCACGCAGAAGCTCGAAAGGCTCATGGCCGCCGCGCCGAACATCGGGCTCAGGCTCCAGCCGAACAGCCCGGTGTAGACGCCTGCCGCAAGCGGAATGCCGATCAGGTTGTAGAAGAAGGCCCAGAACAGGTTTTGCTTGACGTTCCGCAGGGTCGCGCGGCTCAGCCGGACCGCTGCCGAAACGTCGGTCAGGCGGCTCTTCATCACCACGACGTCTGCTGCGTCGATCGCAACGTCGGTTCCCGCGCCGATGGCAACGCCCATATCGGCCTGCGTCAGAGCGGGGGCGTCGTTGATGCCGTCGCCCACCATCAGAACCTTGCCGCGGCTCTGCAGGGCGCGGATCGCGCTCTGCTTGCCGTCGGGCAGGACGCCCGCGATCACCTGATCCACGCCGGACTCCCTGCCGATGGCTGCCGCGGTCCGCTCGTTGTCGCCGGTCAGCATCACGACCTTCAAGCCCATGCGCTGCAGCTCCCGGACGGCCTGCGGGCTGTCGGGCTTGACTGCGTCCGCCACGGCGATCATGCCGAGCAGTCCGTCTTCATTCGCAAAGAGAATGGGCGTCTTGCCGTCCGCCGCCACAGCGTCCGCCTTTGCCAGCATATCATCCGAAACGGAGGTCCGTCCGGAGAGGTACTTGACGCTTCCGCCATAGAGCGCCTTTCCGTCCAGCTTCGCCTCCAGACCGTTGCCGGGCAGTGCGCGGAAGTCCGTGACCTCCGGCGCCAGGAGCGCCAGATCCCCGGCGTGCGCGGTCACGGCCTTGGCCAGCGGATGCTCGCTCTTGTTTTCCAGCGCGGCGGCTGCGGACAGCAGCGCCTGCTCCGTCACACCGGGGGCGGGGAGGACGTCTGTGACACGCGGCTCGCCGCTTGTGATCGTTCCGGTTTTGTCCAGGGCGACGATTTGCGCCTTGCCGGTCTGCTCCAGACTGACGGCGGTCTTGAACAGGATCCCGTTCTTTGCGCCGACGCCGTTGCCGACCATGATGGCCACCGGAGTCGCCAGACCCAGGGCGCAGGGGCAGGAGATGACCAGCACCGAAATCCCGCGCTCCAGCGCGTAGGCGAACGGCCGCCCGATCAGGAGCCAGACCGCCGTGGTGATCACGGCAATGGCGATCACGGTCGGAACGAAGATGCCGGAGACCTTGTCCGCCAGCTTGGCGATCGGGGCCTTGGTCGCGGCGGCGTCAGAGACCATCCGGATGATCCGGCTCAGCGTCGTGTCCTGGCCCACGCGGGTCGCACGGGCGCGGAGATAGCCGGACTGGTTCACCGTCGCGGCGGAAATCGGATCTCCCACGGTCTTGTCCACGGGGATGGATTCTCCGGTCAGGCTGGCCTCGTTGACCGCAGAGCTGCCCTCCAGAACCACGCCGTCCACCGGGACGCTCTCGCCCGGCCGGACCACGAAGACGTCGCCCGTCTGGACCTGATCGATGGGAACCGTGATCTCCTGTCCGTCCCGGAGCAGGACGGCGGTCTCGGCCTTGAGCTTCATCAGACTCTTGAGGGCGTCCGTCGTCCGGCCCTTGGAGCGGGCCTCCAGCAGCTTGCCGACCGTGATCAGGGTCACGATCATGGCAGCGGATTCAAAATAAAACTGTCCGGCGTAGGCGTGCAGGGCCGCAAGATCTCCGTCAGCCTGAGCCCGCGTCATGCGAAAGAGAACGTAGACTGACCAGACGAAGGAGGCGGCGGAGCCGAGACTGACCAGGGTGTCCATATTCGGCGCCCGGTGAAGCAGCGACTTCGTGCCGGAGATAAAGAACTTCTGGTTGATAATCATTACGATGGCGGCCAGCAGAAGCTGAATCAGCCCGACGGCAATGTGATTTCCGTCAAAGAAGGCGGGCAGGGGCCAGCCCCACATGTGATGCCCCATCGAGACGTACATCAGAATCAGCAGGAAGCCCAGCGACCAGAGCAGGCGGCGCAGGAGCTTCGGGCTCTCGCGGTCTGCCAGAGAATCCTCGGGCGGGACGGATGCTCCCGATTTCGCCCCGCGGAGCGAGGCTCCGTAGCCCGCCTCAGTGACGGCGGCTACGATTGCTTCCGGACTTGCGCTGCCCTCCACGCCCATCGAGTTGGTCAGCAAACTGACCGCGCAGGACGTGACGCCCGGCACCTTTTTCACGGCTTTTTCCACGCGGGCGGAGCAGGCCGCGCAGCTCATGCCGGTTACGTTATACTGTTCCATCCTTCATGCCTCATTTCATCAGCTTCCGCAGAGTATCCGCCAGCTCGTCCACCACGGCGTCGTCGCCCTCGCGGATGCGGTCCACGACGCAGGTGTGCAGGTGGTTGGACAGCAGCTCGCGCTCAAATGCCTGCAGGGCGGCGTTGACTGCCGTACACTGGATCAGAACGTCCGTGCAGTAGACGCTCGATTCCAGCATCCCGCGGATGCCGCGGATCTGCCCCTCGATCCGGCTGAGCCGGTTGAGCAGAGATTTGAGCTCCTCCGGCTCGCGGTGCTTTACACGCGCGCAGCCGCAGCAGCTTCCGCCCGTCTGTTCGATCTGTTCGTCTTCCATGGCTTTTGCCTCCCGTATGAGTTCTGTTCGGCTGTATTATATACCCCATAGGGGTATTTGTCAAGGCTGTTTTCGGCCCGCAGCGCGCTCTGCCGTTCGCACCGGAGCAAGCAGGGAACAGTTCTGCTCTCAGCTTGCAGGGCGGCCTGACCCCAGGCCGCCGCGCTGTCTGCTGCCCTACGCAGGGGAGAGGGCAGACCTGTTTCGCCGGCAGACGATTTTTTTTGGAAAAAAACTGAAAATTCTTCTTGCATTTTTGGATTGCCTGTGCTAAAATACACAGGTCTGCAAATGGAGTGGTCCTCTGACACACGTCGGCGCGCGAGCGCAGCGACATTCCCTGTGTTCACGAACACCCAAATAACAAGGAGGACAATTTTATGGATCTCATGAAGGCTCTTACCAGCCAGTACATGAAAGAGGAGCTGCCCCAGTTCAACGTTGGTGACACCGTCCGCGTTCATGTCAAGATCAAGGAAGGCTCCCGCGAGAGAGTCCAGGTTTTTGAAGGCACCGTTATCGCCAGAAAGCACGGCGGCATCGAGGAAACCTTCACCGTCCGCCGTCTGAGCTACGGCGTCGGCTGCGAGAAGGTGTTCCCCCTGCACGCGCCCAACATCGTCAAGGTCGAGACCGTCCGCAAGGGCAAGGTCCGCAGAGCCAAGCTCTACTATCTCCGCGACCGTCTGGGCAAGGCTGCCAAGGTCAAGGAAAAGGTGTAATTCAAAATCCGCGTCGAAGACGGTTCCATGCAATGCATGGAACCGTCTTCGTTGTGCAGTCGTCTAACCGCCTGGAGAATTGTAAACATTTTCTGCCGATTTCATCATTGCATTTGACAAGCGGTGGTATAATAGTGTATAGTATACTCTGATAAATTGGGTTCATACGGAACCTTGAGTCAGGACCATCCGCCTCTGTTTTTGGGAGGAAACGATATGCACGAACGCAACAGTCTGAAACGGAAAAACGTCCGGGATCCGCACCAGCGGACCGTCACCGGACGGATCATTCACGTCGTCTGGCTTTTCGTCGCGGCAGCCATGCTGATCTCTGCTACCCTGGGCATCGGCGGCGGCGTGGCGGCCTATAAGCTGCTGAACCGGACGAAGCAATATCTGGATGAGGATATCAAGCCGCAGGCGCATTACTCTCTGGAGGGCCAGAAGCTGAATCAGACCTCCTTCATCTACGCAAAAAACCCAAAGACCGGCGAGTATGAGGAGCTGCGTCAGCTCCTTGCCGTGGAGAACCGAATCTGGGTCGCCTATGACGAGATCCCTGCCGACCTGGTCAACGCCGCCGTCGCCATCGAGGATAAGCGCTTCTGGGAGCATGACGGCGTGGACTGGATGCGAACGCTCGCGGCCTCGGCCAATATGTTCATCGGCGGCTCCACCTACGGCGGCTCCACGATCACGCAGCAGCTCATCAAGAACCTGAGCCAGGACAAGGAGGTCACAGTCCGCCGCAAGCTGATGGAGATCTATCGCGCCCTGGATTTTGAAAAGCATTACACCAAGGAAGAGATCCTGGAATGGTATCTCAATACGATCTTCCTGGGCGAGGGCGCCTACGGCGTCAAGAGCGCCGCGAACATCTACTTCGGCAAGGAGCTAGATGAGCTCACGCCCAAGGAATGCGCCTGCATCATCGGCATCACCAACAACCCCTCGCTCTACGATCCTTATATCTACCCGAAGAACAACGAAAAGCGCACGCTGACCATCCTTCAGCAGATGCACGAGCAGGGCTATATCGAGGACGAGGACTATGACGCCGTCTGCGACCAGAAGTTGGAGTTCAAGAGCCTGGTCCTGCCCAACCAGACCTTCGTCTGCACCGAATGCGATTTTGAGGGTGAGATCGACGAGTATACCGAGGACGGCGACTACTACCTTTGCCCGGTCTGCGAGCATAAGAATCAGTTCAACGTCGAGAAACCCGACTATTACACCTACTTTGAGGATCAGGTCATCCGCGACGTGACGCGGGACCTTGCAGCCAAGCTGGAGCTCAGCACCGAGGCTGCCAGCCAGATGGTCACGACCGGCGGCTTCATCATCTATTCCACCATCGACCTGGAGGCCCAGGCCAAGGTGGACGCAATCTACTCCGATCCGGCAAACGTCCCGGCCACGTATTCCTCTCAGCAGATGCAGTCCGCCATCATCGTCATCGATAACGAGACCGGCGACATCGTCGCCATGGCCGGCGGCGTGGGGGAGAAGAAGGGCAACCTGACCCTGAACCGCGCCACGCAGAGCCGCCTGTCTCCGGGCTCCTCCATCAAGCCGCTCACGGTCTACGGCCCGGCCCTTGCCATGGGGATCATCACCCCGGGCTCGGCCTATGAGGATTCCCCCTATACGAAGATCGACGGCAGGGACTGGCCCCAGAACGAGACCCGCCGCTACTCCGGCTGGATGATCGTCAACTACGGCGTCGCCCAGTCTCTGAACACCATCGCGGTCAAGGTTCTCGCGGACGTGACCCCGGAAAAGAGCTTCGCCTTTGCCAAGGAGCACTTCATGCTCAACGGGCTGGTGGAGACCGAGGAGATCAACGGCACTACCTTCACCGACGTTTCCCTGGCCCCGCTCGGCATGGGCCAGTTGACCCACGGTCTGACCGTGCGGGAGATGGCCTCTGCCTACGCCACCTTCCCGAACGGCGGCGTCTACCGCCAGGGCAGAACCTACACCAAGGTCGTGGACAGCGAGGGCCGCGTGGTTCTCGACAACACCCAGAAGACCAACTCCGCCATGAACCCGCACGCCGCCTGGTATATGGTCAGCATGCTGCATTACGCCTGCCAGTACGGCACCGGCACGCCCGCCCAGGTGCCCGGCGTGCCCTGCGCGGGCAAGACGGGTACCACCTCCAGCAACCGCGACCGCTGGTTCTGCGGCTTCACGCCCAGGTACACGGCCTCTGTCTGGTGCGGCTTCGACGATCCCGAGGAGGTCCGCCCGGTCATCAACCTCAACCCATCGTCGCTGATGTGGAAGGCCGTCATGACCTCCCTCTACGAGGACGTCCCGAAGGATGAGATCGGCGATTTTGAAATGCCGACGGATGAGAAGATGGTCTACTGCACGGTCTGCAACCAGACCGGCCTGCTCGCCGGTCCGCTCTGCAAGGGCAGGTCGATCCAGCTCTTTGAATCCGACGCGCCGAAGGTCACCTGCGCAAACCACGCCGGCTTCGACGTCAAGCTCTGCTATCCCGACGGAAAGAGCGGCACCGCCTACTGCTGCGGAACCTACTGCGAGGCTTACCACAACCTTGTGACCAGCCCCGAGTTCCAGGCCCTTGCCGAAAAGTACCCGGCGCTCAGGCAGTTCGCGGTCAATGAGTTGGAGGATCAGAAGATCGTCGTCTATAAGGACGGCGACACCGATAACAGCGCGAATCTGGAAACCGCCCTCAAGGAGAACAAACTGACCTACTGCACGGTTCATACCCTCGAACAGTTCGAGGCGCTTGGAAACGCGATCGCGGAGGCGCGCGCAGCGGAGCAGACCCCGGAACAGCCCACGGAACCGTCGGACGAACCGGACGACCCGGACGAACCCGATCCCTGGCCGTAACGGGCGGATACAGAAGAAACGGAGAAAGCTATGTGGATTTCCGACCAATGGAAGGATTATGAGGTGCTCGACGCCTCCGACGGCGAGAAGCTGGAGCGCTGGGGCAGTTACTACCTCGTGCGCCCGGACCCCCAGGTGATCTGGAGCACGCCGCGGACCGACCCGCACTGGAAAACCTGCGACGCCCGCTATGCCCGCTCCAGCACCGGCGGCGGTCACTGGTCCGATCACCGCCTGCCCGACCACTGGGCCATGCACTATGGCGACCTGACTTTTCTGGTCAAGCCCATGAACTTTAAGCACACGGGAATCTTCCCGGAGCAGGCGGTCAACTGGGACTTTATCACCTCCACGATCCGCGCCGCCGGCCGGCCCATCCAGGCGCTGAACCTCTTTGCCTATACCGGCGGGGCGACGCTGGCCTGCGCTGCGGGCGGGGCGAGCGTCTGCCACGTGGACGCGGCCAAGGGGATGGTCCAGATGGGAAAGGACAACGCCCGCGCCTCCGGCCTGGAAAACGCCCCGATCCGCTGGATCGTGGACGACTGCGGCAAGTTCGTGGAGCGTGAGATCCGCCGCGGCCGCCGCTACGACGTTATCATCATGGACCCGCCCTCCTACGGACGCGGCCCCTCCGGGGAGGTCTGGAAGCTGGAAACCAGTCTCTACCCCTTTGTGGAGCTGGTCAGCCGGGTCCTGTCCGACCGCCCGCTCTTCGTCCTCGTCAATTCCTATACGACGGGGCTGGCTCCGTCTGTTGTCGGCTATCTGCTGGACAGCATCCTCTCCCGCCGCTTCGGCGGCCACACCGAGAGCCAGGAGCTCGGCCTGCCGGTCAGGGCCTCCGGGCTGAACCTGCCCTGCGGGGCCACGGGCCGCTGGCTCTCGCCGGAGGCCGAACGACTGATGAACCGTTAAAGGAGCTCCTATGGCTGAACCGATCATTGTCACCGAGAATCTCGGCTTTACTTATCCGCCCAACGGCGAAAAGCTCGCGTTTCCGGTGTTTGAAAACCTGAGCGTGAGCATTGACCGCGGCAGCTTCACTGCCGTCATCGGCCCGAACGGCTGCGGCAAATCTACGCTGGCCAAGCATTTCAACGGCATTCTCCTGCCCTCCGGCGGCAGGGTCCTGGTTTCCGGCATGGATACGAGCGACGAAAACCTCCTGCTGGAGATCCGCCGGACCGTCGGCATGGTCTTCCAGAACCCGGATAACCAGATCGTCTCCAACGTGGTAGAGGAGGACGTGGCCTTCGCCCCGGAAAACCTCGGCGTGCCGACGGCTGAGATCCGCAGCCGGGTGGACGACGCGCTCAAGACGGTCGGCATGTACGAATACCGGGAGCACGCCCCGCACCTGCTTTCCGGCGGTCAGAAGCAGCGGATCGCCATCGCAGGCGTGCTTGCCATGCAGCCGACCTGCATCGTCCTGGACGAGCCCACGGCCATGCTCGACCCGCGGGGCAGGGAGGAGGTCATAGAGACCGTCTCCCGTCTCAACCGCGAGCGCGGCATTACGGTCGTCCTGATCACCCACCATATGTCCGAGGCCGTGAACGCGGACCGCGTGATCGTCATGCACCAGGGCGGCATCCTGCTCGACGGCTCGCCCAGGGAGGTCTTTACGCAGGTTCAGACCCTCCGCGAGGCCGGCCTGGACGTGCCGCAGACCACAGAGCTGCTTTACGAGCTGAAAAACCTGGGCTGGGACGTCCCGCTCGACGCTCTTTCGGAGGCGGAATGCGCTGCGGCCATTCTGAAGGTCCTGCGCCGCCCCGAATAAGCCCTTCGTGATTCTTTCCAAATTGGAGGATACTGCATTGCCCCCGATCATTTCCGTCAACGACCTGACGCATATCTACAGTGCCGGTACCCCGTTTGAGCACGTCGCCGTCGATCACGTCAACTTTTCCGCCGAGCCCGGCGAGCTGATCGGCGTCATCGGTCATACCGGATCGGGCAAATCCACCCTGATCCAGCATCTGAACGCCCTGCTGAAGCCGACCTCCGGCACCGTGACCTTCCGCGGAGAGGACGTCTGGAAGGATAAAAAGACCACCCATGCCATCCGCGGCAAGGTCGGTCTCGTCTTTCAGTACCCGGAATACCAGCTTTTTGAGGAAAGCTGCTTCAAGGATATCGCTTTCGGCCCGAAGAACCAGGGCGTGACCGGCGCCGAGCTCGAGCGCCGCGTCTATCGCGCGGCGAGCTTCGTGGGACTGGAGCGGGAGCTGCTGGAAAAATCACCCTTCGACCTCTCCGGCGGTCAGAAGCGCCGCGTTGCCATCGCGGGCGTGATCGCCATGGAGCCGGAAGTCCTGATCCTCGACGAGCCGACGGCCGGCCTGGACGCAGCCGGGCGTGAGGCGATCCTGAAGAATATCCGCGACTACCGCGACGCCCAGAACGCCACCGTCCTCATGGTTTCCCACTCAATGGAGGAGGTTGCCCGTACCTGCGACCGTCTGGTCGTCATGCACCGGGGGCATATCGCGATGGACGGGACCCCGGCGGAGATCTTCCCCCGCGCTGCAGAGCTCAAGGCGATCGGCCTGGACGTTCCCCAGGTGACCGAGGTCTTCACCCTCCTGCGTGAGGCCGGGATTTCGCTCCCGGACGACGTCTATACGGTCCGCCAGGCCATCGCTGCCCTGACCGCACGGAAGGGAGGGAGCGAAGCATGCTGAAGGACATCACATTAGGCCAGTATTTCCCCGGCAATACCCCCGTCCACCGGCTGGACCCCCGCACGAAGCTCCTTCTGCTCGTGCTCTACATGGTCGCCCTGTTCTGCGCCAAATGGTTCGTCTCGTACGCCCTGATGCTGGTCTTTCTGATCACGGTGACCGCATTGGGCCGGATCCCGCTCCGCTCGATGACGCGGGGCCTCAAGCCGATGCTGATCTTCATCATTCTGACGGCTGTATTGAACCTTTTCTACACTCGGGAGGGAAAGCTGCTGTTTGAGTGGAAGTTCATCCACGTCTACTCCAAGGGCGTCGAGACGGCCTTCTTCATGGTCCTGCGGATCATGATGCTGATCTGCGGCACCTTCCTTTTGACCTATACCACCTCGCCCATTGCCCTGACCGACGGCTTGGAAAGTCTGCTCAGTCCGCTCAAAAAGCTCAAGGTCCCCGTCCATGAGCTTGCCATGATGATGAGCATTGCCCTGCGCTTCATCCCCACCCTGATCGAGGAGACCGACAAGATCATGTCGGCCCAGAAGGCCAGAGGCGCGGACTTCGAGACCGGCAGCCTGATCCGCCGTGCAAAGGCTCTGATCCCGATTCTCGTTCCCCTGTTTGTCAGCGCCTTCCGGCGGGCGGACGAGTTGGCTACGGCAATGGAATGCCGCTGTTACCACGGCGGCGAGGGCCGCACCCGGCTCAAGGTCCTGCGCTTTGCCCCCGCGGACTACGCCGCCCTTGCCATCGGCGTTCTGCTGGTCGCCGCTGTCATCGTCCTGCGCCATTTCGGACTGTAAGCCCATGAGAAACGTCGTTTTGATCCTGAAATATGAGGGCTCGGCCTATCACGGCTGGCAGGTGCAGAAAAACGCCGTCAGCGTGGCCGCGACCCTGGAAAAGGCCGTCGCAATGGTCGTCGGCCACCCTGCCCACGTCACCGGCTGCGGCAGGACGGACGCGGGCGTCCACGCCAGACGCTACGTGGCCAATTTCCGCACGGAATCCCGGATCCCGGTCGATCGTCTGCCCTATGCGCTCAATACCCATCTTCCGGAGGATATCGTCGTCAGCGAGGCATTCGAGACCCATCCGGATTTCAACGCGATCGGCTCGTGCGTGCGGAAGGAATACACCTATCTGATCTATAACTCCCACATCCGCGACCCGTTTTATGTCAACCGCGCATGGTTCTACCCCAAGCATCTGGACGAGACTGTGATGCAGCGCGCAGCCGACTGCTTTGTCGGGACCCACGATTTTGCGGCGGTCCGCTCGGTGGGAACGGACGTGAGATCCACGGTCCGCACAGTCTACCACTTTCAGGTCGAGCGGGACGGGGATCTGATCGCTTGCCGGATCTGCGCCAACGGCTTTCTCTACAACATGGCGCGCGCAATGGTTGGCACGGCGGTCTATGCAGCGGAGGGCAAGTTCCCCCCGGAGGCCGTCACCGACATTCTGGAGGGCAGAAACCGCACTGCCGCCGGCCCGACCGCTCCTGCGGGCGGGCTGTACATGACGCGGCTTTGGTATGACGATGGAAAGGCGGTGTTTCAAGTTGAATGAATCCCAAGCCCGGGAGCGAACGCCGGGGAAAAGCGGCGCGCTTCGCACTGTCAAAGCCGTTGTGATCGTCACGGTCGTCCTGGCCGTGGTGATCCTTGCGGCTGCCCTGCTCTTTCCCAAGCTGTTCAATACCGACAGTTTTGTCCGCTTTTTCCGCTATATGGGTCTCAAGGATCGAAAGAATTACGGAGAAATCAGCTTTGACGCCGGCTCCGCCAACGGCTATGCGGCCTTTGGCGGCGGGATCCTGGTTTCCGGCGAGGGCGGCCTGATCCTCTATGATCTGGAGGGAGATCAAAAGGCCTTCGTTCAGGCGCACTTCCCGTCGCCGGTGCTTGCCGCAGGGGAGACCGTGAGCTTCTGCTTCAGCCCCGGCAGCAGCTACGTTTCCGCTGTGGACGAGAGCGGCAAGATCTGCCTGGACGAGGCTCTGACCGGCGAGGTGCTGGATGCGGACGTCTCGAACGACGGCTATACGGCCTATATCCTCACGGAGACGGGCTACAAATCCGTTGCGACGGTCCGCAACCGCGACATGAACCCCACCTTCCGCTTTTCCTCCCGGACCCGCTATCTGAACGCCTGCGCGGTCAGCGAGGGGGGAGATTATCTGGCCCTTGCCACCCTGGGGGAGGAGAACAGCGTCTATCGTTCCAGCGTGCGGATCCTCCGCACGGACGAGACGCTGAACGATCTCGACGAGGACGGAAGCTCCGCCGTTCAGGTGGACCTCGGCAACCAGATCATTTTTGACCTTGATTTCCTGGATCGGACGCATCTGTGCGCCATCGGACAGGACAACGTGACCTTCTTTGACGTTGAAGGCAATATCACCACGCGCGTCGCGCTTTCCGGACAGACCGTCCTGGACTACGAATTCAGCGCGGACGGCTTCATGGCGCTGGCCCTGGAGCAGAACGTTGCCGGCAGCGGCAAGCGCATTCAGATCCTGGACCGGACCGGGGAGCTTCTGGGTGAGACGACGCCGGAGGGCGCCCTGCGCGACGTCTCGGTCAAGGACGAATACGTGGCCGTGCTGACCGACCGCGACCTGCAAATCTGCAATCGGCGGCTGAAGCTCTTCTACCGCACCGAGGAGCTGCACGATGCGACTGGCGTTCTGGTCCGTGACGACGGGACGGCCCTTCTGCTCAGCAACAGCTCCGCACATCTATATATCCCTTAGCCTGACGGACGGGGGAAAGGAGAACCTATGAAACCTACCCTTTGCAGCCGCTGCAAGAAAAACGTAGCGGTCATCTTCATAACGAAAATCGAAAACGGCGTCTCCTCCAATGAGGGCCTCTGTCTGAAATGCGCCAAGGAGCTCGGCATCAAGCAGGTGGACGACATGGTCAAGCAGATGGGGATCTCCGACGAGGACATTGAGAATATGTCCGGCGAGATGATGTCTCTGATGGGCGGCAATCCGGATGAGGACGGCGGCGAGGACGACGAGCTCGACAGCCAGACCGCGACCTTTCCCTTCCTGAACAAGCTGTTCGGCGGCCTGACCGGGCGGAACAACCCGAATAACCAGCCTGCACAGCAGGAGCCGCCGAAGTCTGAGCCCGGCGCGCCGACCAAGCCCGCCAAAAAGAAGCATAAGTTCCTGGATACCTATTGCCTGAATCTGACGGAGCGGGCCAGAGCGGGTCAGCTCGACCGGATCGTCGGCCGTGAGGTCGAAACGGATCGCGTGATTCAGATCCTCAACCGCCGCCAGAAGAACAATCCCTGCCTGATCGGCGAGCCGGGCGTCGGCAAGACTGCCATCGCCGAGGGCCTTGCGCAGAAGATCGCGGCGGGGGAGGTCCCCTTCAAGCTCCTGGATAAAGAGGTATTTCTGCTCGATATGACGGCCATGGTCGCCGGGACCCAGTTCCGGGGCCAGTTCGAAAGCCGCATGAAGAATCTGATCGGGGAGATCAAGGCCTGCGGCAATATCATCCTGGTCATCGACGAGGTCCATAATCTTGTCGGCGCGGGCGACGCGGAGGGCTCCATGAACGCGGCCAATATCCTCAAGCCCGCCCTCTCCCGCGGCGAGGTTCAGGTGATCGGCGCGACGACCTTCAAGGAGTACCGAAAATATATCGAGAAGGATTCCGCTCTGGAGCGCCGTTTCCAGCCGGTCATCGTCAATGAGCCGACCGTTGAGGAGTCCGTCGCCATCCTGCGCGGCGTCGCCCCGTACTACGAGCGCTTCCACGGGGTAGAGGTCACGCCGGAGATCGCCCGCCAGACCGTCCTGCTCTCCGAGCGCTATATCACCGACCGCTTCCTGCCCGACAAGGCGATTGACCTGCTGGACGAGGCCTGCTCGGATGAGAACCTTCGCAACCCGATCATCAACCGTCTGGCCGCAGCCTCCAAGGAGTTGTCCGACGTTGAGCTGGAGCTGAAAATGCTTTCGGAACAGACCGAGGAGAAGACTCCGGCGGACTATGAGCGGATTGCAACCCTGAAATCCAAGGCCTGCCAGCTTGGGGAGGAGGTCACGGATCTGGAATCCAAGCCCAAGCCCCGCCTGACGATGGAGAGTCTGGCACGGATCATTGAGCTGTGGACCAAGATCCCCGCCTCCAAGATCCAGGCCCAGGAGTACGAACAGCTCCGCCACCTGGAGGACAGCCTGAAAAAACACGTCGTGGGCCAGGACGAGGCCATCTCCGCCATCGCCTCCGCCATCCGCCGCAGCCGCGCTGGCATCTCGGTCAAAAAGCGTCCGGTGTCCTTCATCTTTGTCGGCGCCACCGGCGTGGGCAAGACAGAGCTGGTCAAGCGCCTTGCCGACGAGCTCTTTGAATCCGTGGAATCCCTGATCCGTCTGGATATGTCGGAGTATATGGAGAAGCATTCCGTCTCCAAGATGATCGGCTCGCCTCCGGGCTACGTCGGCTATGACGAGGCCGGACAGCTCACCGAAAAGATCCGCCGCAAGCCATACTCCGTCATTCTGTTTGACGAGATCGAAAAGGCCCACCCCGACGTGATGAACATCCTCCTCCAGATCCTGGATGAGGGCAGGATCACCGACGCGCAGGGAAGACTGGTCAACTTTGAGAACACGATCATCGTGATGACCTCCAACGCCGGCTCCGACCGCAAGGATGGCAGCGTGGGCTTCGGTAAGAGCGTCACCGAGCAAAGCAAGGAGAAGGCGCTCAAAGCTCTGGGTGAGTTCCTGCGGCCGGAATTCATCAACCGCGTGGACGAGATCATCTGCTTCAACAAGCTGACGGAGGCCAACTTCCGCGACATTGCCGTCATCATGCTCGGCGAGCTCCGCGAGGGCCTTTCCAACCACGGCGTTGCGCTCACCTGGGACGATACCGTTCTGGATTATCTGACCGAGAAATCCTTCTCCGTTCAGTACGGCGCGCGCAACCTGCGCCGTACCATCGAAAAAGAGATCGAGAATCCCGTGGCGGAACGGATCATCGACAGTTACCGCGAGCCCATCCACGCCATTGCGCTCTCCGCAGCGGAAGGTCAGCTCCGGTTCGAGACCCGGTGAAATCGCGCGACGTTGCCCTGGGCGGCGTGCTCGCCGCCCTTGCCGTGGTGTTCCTCGTTCTGGGCGGAGCGATCGGTATCGGAACCTTTGCAGGTCCGATGCTGGCCTCCCTGCTGCTGATCCCCCTGCTGGACCGTCTGCCGCTCAGCGGCTGCGTCGGCTGGTACGCAGTCGCCGCGCTATTGGGCAGCCTGCTCTGCCCGGATCGGGAGACGGCGGCCATCTTCGTGTTCCTCGGTTGGTACCCGATCGGCAAGCGGCGCTTTGACCGTTTGCCGCACCTGCCGCGTCTGCTTGTCAAGCTCGCGGTCTTCCATGCAGCCATTGCCGCAGCCTATGCGGTGCTGATCCTCCTGTTCCGGCTGGAGAGCCTGGTCCGGGAGCTGCGGGAGACCGCCCCGGCCTGGCTGGTCGGCCTTCTTCTGCTTGGAAACGCCGCCTTTTTCTTCTATGACCTCGTTCTGACCAGACTGTCAACGGCCTGGCATCTCCGCTTCGGCAGGAAAGCTCCGCCGTCTGCGAAAGGAGCGTGAATTCCGTGGATGAACCCAAAGCGCATCCGCATTACCATGACCCGGATGAAAAAAAGCGTCAGCTCAACCGGCTGGCGCGCATCATCGGACATCTTCAATTTGTGAAAAAACAGATCGAGAGCGACGAGGACTGCGCCGACGTACTGCGCCAGATCTCGGCGGCCCGTTCGGCCTTGAACGGTCTGGGCAAGGAGATCATCCAGGAGCATATGTCTCACTGCATCGTCCACGCGCTGGCTGACGGCGATACGCAGAAGCTCGAGGATTTCCAAAAGGCGATCCAGGAATATCTGTAGCATCCACGGTGTCGTTCAGACACGAACGAAAAACGCCCCCGGAAGCGATTGCTTCCGGGGGCATGCTTATCTGATTCAGTTCTTGCGCAGCTTGCGGACGGAGAGAACCACGCCGGTCACGGCGATCACAGCGATCAGCACCAACCAGGTGGTGGGCAGACCGGTGTTCGGGGATTCCTTGCCGTCGTCCTTGGGGGGAGGCGTCGGGTTCTTGCCCTGATACTTGACATGGATGACAAGGTCGCCATTCGGCGTGATGATGTACTTGTTGCCATCCTGCGTGACGGTGTAGCTGCCGCTGATTTCAATGTGATCGAAGATGTACTTGGGATCCTGCTCCTTCGGAATGAATACGTAGCTGTCGCCAGGCACAACCAGAACCTGACCGTCATAAACGATGGTGTCGAGATCGTAGTAGATGTCGATTTTGTACTTCGGTTGTTCGGTGGGGCTGAGAACCTCCTCTGTCTCCGACCCGGCGTCCGAGTTCGCGAAGACAGGCATGGCAATGGCGACCATCATCAGAACGGCCAGGAGCATCGCGAAAAGTCTTTTCATTCTGAATCCTCCTCATTTTTTGCTGAGAATATGATTACACAATCGTATTCATCATGATTAACATCTGTATTATACCACAGATTTTTGATTTGTAAATAGGAAAACGAAAAAAATTATTGGGTAATTATGCGAATGATCCCATCAGATCACCATTTCAAACGGTCCGATGTCAGCCGCCGACAGATAATCCCGCAGCCGGTCCGGGGCGTAGACGCCGAGATCCGTGACCACGCCGGTGATCAGCTCCGGCGGGGTCAGATCGAAGGACGGATACCATCCGCGCACCCCCGGCGCGGCGGTCCGCTGTCCCATAGCACGGAGGACGTAATCCGGGTTCCGGGTCTCGATTCTCACGCTGCTGCCGGTGGGATGCTCCTGGTCGGGCACACCCGTCACGTAGAAGGGAACGCCGAGATACTTTGCGCAAATCGCAATCTGGAAGGTGCCGACCTTGTTGACCACGGAGCCGTCCAGACAGATTGCGTCCGCGGCGCAGGTAAACACGTCCACGCCGCGGGTCTGCATCAGGCAGGCGGGCATATTGTCCGTGATCACCGTCGTCTCAAAACCCATCTCGCTGCAAACCGTGGCGGTCAGCCGTGCGCCCTGGAAATAGGGTCTGGTCTCGGCGCAGAAGAGCTTCAGATCCTTCCCCCGGCTCCGGGCCTCGCGGAGCATCATGCCCACGATGGTCTCACCGAAGCACTGGGTCAGCACCCGGCCCCCGTCGGGGATCCGGTCCACCAGATGCGAAGCCATCTGCGCTACCTTGCCGTAGCGCTTGTTGTTGGAGACCAGCAGATGTGCCATGATCGCGTCCGGCACGCTTTTTCCTTCGGCCCAGGCGCGCTCCGCAGCGGCCAGACACCCGCCTGTGATGCGCTGCATCCGGCTGACGGTCGTGGGCCTGGCGTGGGAAATCGTCTCCGCCGCCTGCGAAAGAGCTGCTCGCTGCGCGGCCTCCGTCTCGTTTCGGCATTCCCATGCTGCCAGCGCCATCCCGGCTGCCGCCGCAGTGAAGGGGCCGCAGCTCTGGGTCACCATGTCGGTAATGGCCTGCGCGACCTCGGTATGGGTCCGGCAGGACACGAATTCCACGCGCTGCGGGTAGACGCGGCGATCCAGGATCCGAACGATCCCGTCTTCAAACCATGCGATGTTTTCGTATTTCAGCAGGAAGGGCAGACCCCAGTCCGCACGTTGTTCAGCTTCCATCCTGCCTGCCCTCATTCGTAGAGCTCGCGCAGGAGCCGGCGCGCGTCAGCGCGGATGCGGTCTGCGTCAAGCGTCTTGAATTCGCCGTTTTCATAAAGGATCTTTCCGTCCACCATCGTCATGCAAACGTCGCTTGCCTGGGCGGCGTAGACCAGCATGGCGGGGTAATCAAAGGCCGGGATCAAATGCGGACGGTCAAAATCGACGGCGATGAGATCCGCCTTTTTGCCCACCGCCAGCTCGCCGGTATCGTCCCGGCCCTGCAGACGCGCGCCGTTGCGCGTCGCCATCTTCAGCAGGGCGGCGGGGCTGACCACCGTCGGGTCGCCGGTAAAGCCGTTGTGGATCACGGCGGCCAGATGCAGCTCCTCAAGCATGTTCAGATTGTTGTTCGAGGCAGCGCCGTCGGTGCCGATGCAGACGTTGATCCCCTTGTCAAGCATCCGCTGAATCGGGGCGAAGCCGGAGCCGAGCTTCATGTTGCTGGTCGGACAGTGGACCGGATTGACGCCGTTGGCCTTCAGAATGTCCATGTCGTCCTCCGTGACCCAGACGCAGTGGGCAGCCGTGGTCCGGTTGCGGAAGGTGCCGAGCTTTTCAAATAACGCCGAGGGCGTCATGCCGAATTTCCGAACGCAGGCCTCATGCTCGGAGCGGGTCTCCGAAAGATGAACGTGCATCCCCGCGCCCTTTTCAAAGGCGACGGCGCTGTAGGCCTCGATGGTCTCCGGCGTGCTGGTGTATTCTGCGTGGATGCAAAGGTCGATCCGGATTTTTCCGCCGTTGTAGTTGTGGTATCGGTCAAAGAGCGCAAGGCCCTCGCGGCAGTCCGCGTTCTGTGCAAAGGGCAGATCCGGCCGCCCCTGCGTGGAGCGGCAGATATTCGCCTTCATCCCGGCCTCGCAGAGGGCTTCTATGGTCTGGTCGCAGTGGTAGTACATATCCGAGAAGGAGGTGACGCCGCTTGCGAGCATTTCCAGGATCGCCAGCTCGCTGGCTGCGCGAACGCCGCGGTCCGTCCACCTGGCCTCGGTGGGGAAGATATAGTTCCAGAGCCAGTCCTGCAGATTGAGATCGGAGCCGATCCCGCGCAGAAAGACCATCGGGCTGTGGCAGTGGCAGTTGATCAGACCGGGCAGAAGCAGCTTGCCGCGCAGGTCCTTCTCCTCGTCGTATGCTTCGGTCGGGCGCTCCGTGGAAAGCCAGCAGATCGTGTCGCCGTCGATCCCGAGCCAGGCGTCGGACAGGGTGCGCCAGACTTCGCCCTCCAGCGTCAGAACGTCGGCGTGCTTGAGCAGAAGTTTCAGAATAATCGCCTCCCCGCAGGAATTATAGTTCTATTATTATACCCAATTCTCGGGGGACTGTCAATCCAATTCGCGGAAATCCGGGCGCTGCAAAATTCGCGGAAATCCGGGCGCTGCAAAACAAACGAACGGAGCCGCTCCGTAAGCATGGAGGCGGCTCCGTTCGGAATGGACGGGCTTTTATAGATCCTTTTTCTGCGCTGCTCTGCGCCAGAGGCCGAAATGGAAGCGAACGTAGAGCACCAGGGCAAGCAGAACGCAAATCATGCACAGCACGACCAGCAGGGTGGAGAGCCAGCCGGGCATCTTCGGGAAAATCAGCAGGGACAGACCGGTCGCGTAGAGCATCGCGGTACTGACCTTGCCATACCACTTCGCGCTGAAAACGCCGTTCGTGCGCTTCATCGTGATCAGGCCAAGGATCAGCATCACGGTCTCGCGGACGACGCAAAAGGCGAGCAGATACCACATCAGCGGGTGCGTAAAGGCAAGACAGAGGACCAAAGAGACCTGCGTCAGCTTGTCGGCCACGGGGTCCAGGGCCTTGCCGAGGTCGGTGACCATATTGAATTTCCGCGCGATCGCTCCGTCCAGGACGTCGGACAGAGCCGACACCGCCAGCAGAACGATGGTCAGCGGCAAATTGTGCAGGCCGACGTAGGACCAGATGATAAAGGGCAGAAGCACGATCCGAAGCATGGTCAGAAGATTCGGAATCGTCAGAACCTGCCCCTTGCGAAAAAGCTCCCGAACTTGCATGAAAACCTCCGAAAGGCTGGAATGAATCGGATATGATCCGGATGAATCGTCAAATAGGATCGGGAACGACTGACCGTTCCAAATCATTATTATACCAGAAAAGCGCCGACTGTCAACCTCGTTTTTTCCGAATCCTGGCGATTTGCGGCGGCTTGCGGTGACGCTTCGTATCGGTTCAGCCCTCCCGCCTGCGCCGGGCGCCGGTTTGCCGCATTTTCCGCAAAAAACTGTTGACAGAAGCGGAAAACCACACTATAATATAGCAGAAAAATGCGTTGAGGAACCGAGACCGGCCAAAAGGGCGGCAGCGAACGGGGGAGAGTGGAAGCCCCGGCACCCGTAATCCGGTCAGCCACTTCCGAGCGGCCCGCGACGAGCGGGACGGGCGCTCCCGTTACAGAGCCGAAAGATGCGCCGTCGGCGCAAATTAGGGTGGTACCGCGAACACTTCGCCCCTATGTGGGGGCAGGAGTGTTTTTTCTTTTCCGCGGCGTCCGCCCATCGAAATTCATGGATTATTATATGATATACGGAGGTCTGTCATGGCAACCTATCACGGCGTAAACGAGCTGCGGGAGATGTTTCTCTCCTATTTTGAGAGCAAGGGGCATCTTCGCCTGCCCAGCTTTTCCCTCATCCCCCAAAACGACAAAAGTCTGCTGCTGATCAACTCCGGCATGGCTCCGATGAAGCCCTACTTCAAGGGCGAGGTCGAGCCGCCCCGCCGCCGCATCTGCACCTGCCAGAAGTGCATCCGCACCGGCGACATTGAAAACATCGGCAAGACTGCCCGCCACGGCACCTACTTTGAGATGCTGGGCAACTTCTCCTTCGGCGATTACTTCAAAAAGGAAGCGATCCACTGGAGCTGGGAGTTTTTGACGAAGGTCTGCGGTCTGGAGGCCGACCGGCTCTACCCCTCCGTCTATGAAAACGACGACGAGGCCTTTGAGATCTGGAACAAGCAGGAGGGCATCCCCGCCGAGCGCATCTTCCGTTTCGGCAAGGCGGACAACTTCTGGGAGCACGGCTCCGGTCCGTGCGGCCCCTGCTCCGAGATCTACTATGACCGCGGCGAAAAGTACGGCTGCGGCAAGCCCACCTGTACGGTCGGCTGCGACTGCGACCGCTACATGGAGGTCTGGAACAACGTTTTCTCCCAGTTCGATAACGACGGACACGGCAACTACACCGAGCTGGTCCAGAGGAATATCGACACCGGCATGGGCCTGGAGCGTCTGGCTGTCGCCTGCCAGGGCGTGGATTCCCTCTTTGACGTGGACACCGTCATGAACATCACCCACCGCGTCACCGAGCTGACCGGCGCAAGCTACGGCCGCTCGCAGAAGATGGACGTTTCCCTGCGCGTCATCACCGACCACATCCGTTCCGCCGTCTTTATGATTGCCGACGGCGTCCTGCCCTCCAATGAGGGGCGCGGCTACGTCCTGCGCCGCCTGCTCCGCCGGGCTGCCCGTCACGGCAAGCTGCTGGGCGTCAACAAGCCCTTCCTGTTCGACGTGGTGGATACCGTCGTCCATGAAAACGAGGGCCACTACCCCTATCTGCGCGAGCGACAGAGCTTCATCACCAAGGTCATCTCCTCCGAGGAGGAGAGCTTCGGCAAGACCCTGGACGGCGGCCTGAAGATCTTCTCCGAGATGCTGGAAAAGCACCGCGAAGCGGGCGAGACCGTCTTCTCCGGCGAGGACGCCTTCAAGCTCTCCGACACCTACGGCTTCCCCCTGGACCTCACCACCGATATGGCTGAGGAAGCGGGCATGACCGTGGACGAGGAAGGCTTCCGCAAGCTGCTCCAGACCCAGAAGGAGACCGCCCGCGTGGCGCGGAAGAAGCTGGGCGATCTGGCCTGGGCCGGCATCGAGCTCGGTCTGGACAATACCCCCACCGAGTTTACCGGATATGAGAAGGATACCGACGAGGCAAAGGTTCTGGCCGTCGTTGTGAACGACGAGGTCGCCGGCGCGATCGCAGGCGGCGAGGAGGGCGTTCTGGTCCTGGACAAGACCCCGTTCTACGCCGAGATGGGCGGCCAGGTGGCCGATCACGGCACAATCACCGCGGGCAGCTCCGTCTTCTCTGTCACCGACGTCCAGAAGGACAAGGGCGGCAAGTATCTCCACCATGGACGGCTGATCTCCGGCGAGATCAAGACCGACGACACGGTCACCGCCGCCATCGACGTGGAGCGCCGCCAGGCCATCCGCCGCGCCCACTCCGCCACCCACCTGCTCCAGGCCGCGCTTGAAAAGCGCCTGGGCGACCACTGCCACCAGGCCGGCTCTCTGGTCGAGCCGGACCACCTGCGCTTTGACTTCACCCACTTCTCCGCGGTCAAGCCGGAGGAGCTGCGCGACGTGAACCGCGACGTCATGGAAATGGTCCTCGACGGTCTGAACGTCGAGACCCTGGTCCTGCCCATTGCCGAGGCCCAGAAGCTGGGCGCGACCGCCCTCTTCGGCGAAAAGTACGGCGACGTCGTCCGCGTCGTCCGAATGGGGGACCGCTCGCTTGAATTCTGCGGCGGCACCCATCTGGACAACACCGCAAAGGTCGGCATGTTCCGCATCACCTCCGAGGGCTCCGTCGCCTCCGGCGTCCGCCGCATCGAGGCGATCACCGGCAAGGCCGTCCTCGAGGAGATGGACCGCTTGAGCAGCGCTGTTCTGAGCGCCTGCGAGACCCTCAAGACCACGCCCGCCGACCTCCAGCGCAAGCTGACGAGCACCCTGCAGGAGATGCACGAGCTCGGTCAGAAGCTGGAATCCGCCAACGACAGGCTGCTCTCCGGCGATGTCAACCAGTTCATGGTCTCCGCCAGAGACGTCAGGGGACTCAAGGTCGTCACGGCCATCCGCAGCGGCGTCAGCGTTCCCGATCTGCGCAAGTACGGCGATATGATCCGCGCGAAGGCTGCGAACGTGGTCGCCGTCTTCGCGACGCAGAATGAGGACAAAATCTCCATCCTCGCCGTCTGCGGCAAGGATGCGATCGCCCGCGGCGTCAAAGCCGGCGCGCTGGTCAAGGCCGTCTGCGCCGTCTGCGGCGGCAGCGGCGGCGGCAAGCCCGATTCCGCCATGGGCGGCGGCAAGGACGCAGCCAAGCTGGACGACGCCCTTGCCATCGTGGACGATTACGTGATCGAAAACGCCAAATAACGAAAAAGGAGCATTCTGATGAACGACTGCTTATTCTGCAAAATCATCGCCGGGGAGATCCCTTCCAAAAAGGTCTATGAGGACGAGCTCTGCTATGCCTTCTATGACATCTCTCCGCTCGCGCCCACCCATTTCCTGGTCGTGCCCAAGCTGCACCTTGCATCCGCGGCGGAGATCACCCCGGAGAACGCCGCCGTCGTCGGTCATATCTACGCCGTGATCGCAAAGCTCGCCCATGAGCTCGGCTTTGCCGAGGGCTTCCGCGTCGTCACGAACTGCGGCGAGGCCGCCGGTCAGACGGTGCGTCATCTGCATTTCCACGTTCTGGCAGGAACCACGCTGGGCAGCTTCAACTGACCGTCATCCGGGCCGCCGCGGTTTGCGCGGCGGCCCGTTCCACAGAGGGGAGGGAACGGCTTGCGAATCCTGCTGCGGTTTGTCTGCGGCTTTGTGGGCGGCTGTCTCATTTGCGTCTATCTGCTCTCCGGCGTCCGGCCGCTTGCCCTTGCAGGGGCGGCGCTGATCCCGGTCTGCTTCTGCCTGCGCAGGGATGGCAGCGTCTTTCGCTCCGTCCGCCTGGTCTGCCTTGGCCTCGTCCTTGCCTGCCTCTGGTGCTGGGGCTATCGCGTCCTATCGGTGGAGCCCGCGATCGTCTCGGCCGGCAGCGTGAAGCGCGGCTGGGCGGAGATCTGCAATTACCCCCGCCCGAGTGGATGGTCGCAGCAGGCGGAGGCCTGGATCGGAACCGACGACGGGGCTGTGAAGGCGAACCTCTATCTGAACGGCGTTGATGAGTGCCTGCGGCCCGGCGACGTCATTGTGGGAAGCTTTGAACTTCGCCCGTCGAACGTCGGCTCTGACGGCAGCGAGTTTCTCTATTATCAGTCCAAGGGCGTTCTGCTGACCGGAAAGGCGACCGTGGACCGCATCGAGCGGGCCGACCGTCTCCCGCTTCGCTATGCCCCGCTCTGGCTGGGCGAGCAGGTCAGGGCGCTTCTGGACCGCTCCGTCCCGGCGGACGCCGCGCCGTTTCTGAAAGCCGTGCTGACGGGAGACCGGGGCGGCCTCGACTTTGCCGCTGAACGGGATCTGACCGTTGCCGGCCTGTCCCACGTCGTTGCGGTCTCCGGGATGCACGTCTCCCTGCTGGTCGGCGCGCTCTATCTTGTGATGGGCCGAGCCAGAAGGGCGGCTGCGGCGATCGGAATCCCGCTGGTTTTGGTCTTTATGCTTCTGACCGGGCTCTCTCCGTCCGTCGTTCGCGCCGGTATCATGCTCAGTCTCCTGCTGCTTGCCCCGCTGCTCCATCGGGAGAGCGACCCGCCGACGGCCCTGTCTGCGGCAGCCCTGCTGATTTTGCTCTTTAATCCCTATACGGTCGCAAACGTCGGCTTCCAGCTCTCGTTTCTCGCAGTCGCGGGCCTTCTGCTCCTGACCGGCCCGCTCTACCGCCATCTGCGGAGCCGGAAGCTCTTTGCCGCCGTCCTCTCCCACAGCGAGACGGGCCTGAGCCGATGGCGGAAGCTGGCGCACCGGCTGGTCCGCCGCTTCGTGAACGGCCTGCTTCAAATCCTCTGCGCCACGGTCGGCGCACTGAGCCTGACGGTTCCCGTGACCTGCATCGTCTTCGGCAGTCTTCCGACCTACGCCCTGCTTTCCAATCTGCTGGCGCTCTGGGCTGTCAGCCTCTGCTTCGGCCTCGGCCTCGGGACGGCTGCCCTTGCCGCGGTCTGGCCGGCTGCCGGCAAGCTCCTGGGCAGCATCGCCGCATGGCCGGTGCGCTATCTGCTCCTGATCTGCCGCTTCGTCTCCCGGCTTCCGCATCCGAGCCTGCCTGCCTCCTCCCCCTATACCGTCGCCTTTCTGGTCTTTGCCTACGCCGTCCTTCTGACCGTCGTGCTCCTGCGGAAGCGCTTGTACGGAACTGGCCTGCTCTGCGTCCTCGCGGCGCTTGCGCTGACAGTCGGCCTCCAGCAGATCCGGGCAGCCCGCGCAGACTGGACGGCCGCCGTGCTGGACGTTGGTCAGGGGCAGTGCGTCTGCATCCGCTGCGGAGGCCGAACCGCCGTCATCGACTGCGGCGGCTCCGACGGCGACAAGGCCGGCGCCCACGCCGCGGATTACCTCCGGCAGTCCGGCGTTCGCACCGTGGACGCGCTGATCCTCAGCCACTATGATACCGACCACGTCGGCGGCGTTGCGGAGCTTCTGCGGGAGATCGACGTGCGGACCGTCTACCTGCCCGCAGTCTGCTTTGCGCCGGAAAAACGCGAGGCGCTGGAGGCCGCTGCGTCGGCGCACGGGGCGGCGGTGATTCCCGTCTCCGCGGACCTCTGCCTGCCCTTCGGCAGCGGAAGTCTGCAGCTTTTTGCCCCGGTCGGGGCTGAAAATGACAACGACGGCTCCGTCTCGGTCTTGTTTTCCGAGCGGGATTATGATATGCTTGTAACCGGAGACCTGGATCAGGCCGGGGAACACCGTCTGCTTGCCGCCCACGATCTGCCCGATATCGAGGCCTTCGTCGCGGGGCATCACGGTGCGGAATCCTCCTCCGGCATGGAGCTGCTCAAGACCCTCCGCCCGGAGACCGTCCTGATCAGCGTCGGCAGGAACCGTTACGGCCATCCCTCCGAATCTGCGCTGGCCCGCTTCGCCGCCATCGGCGCGGAGGTCCTTCGTACCGATGAAAGCGGCGATCTTGAACTGAAAAGGTGATACAATGGCAGAATACTCGCTTGACCGTCTGAAGACGGATCTGAAAAACAGGCAGCCGGGCAACTTCTATATCTTTCATGGGCCAGAGGCCTATCTGCGCGATCATTATCTGGAAAGCCTGCGCAAGCTCCTGGTCGAGGATTTTGCCGAGGCCTTCAACTACCACCGGTTCAGCCCGGAGACGATCAGCCTCCAGGCCGTCGCGGATTCCGTGAATGCCATTCCGATGATGAGCCCGACCAGCATGGTCCGGATCGACGACGTGAATTTCTTCGCCATCGGCGAGGACGCGGCAGACTATGCCGCGATCTTCAGCAATCTTCCCAGCTACTGCACCGTGGTTCTGGTCTATGACACCGTGGAGTATAAGCCCGATCGCCGCAAGAAGACGATCGCCGAGGCCCTGGATCTGGCCCGCGAGGTCTGCTTTCAGCAGCCGAGCGAGCGGGAGCTGATCTCCTGGATCGCCCGCCACTTCAAAAAGCTCGGCAAGCAGATCACCGTGGACGACGCTGTCTTTCTGATCCGCCGCACCGGCGGCGATATGACCACGCTCAGCGCCGAGATCGAAAAGCTCGGCGCCTATGAGACCGAGCCCGCCGTCAGCCGCCGGAGCATCGAGCTGTTGGTGGAGCCTGTCCTGGAGGCGGCGGTCTTCGACCTCTCCGACGCCATCGCCGCAGGCCGCTATGAGACTGCCCTCCAGATCCTCCACATCCTGCTCCGCCGTCAGGAGGAGCCTGTCGTGATCCTTGCGACCATCGGCAGTCAGCTTCGCCGCATCGTGGAGGCGAATCGTCTGCGCGCGGCGGGGAAGGGGAAGAACGATTTGATGAAGCTCTGCTCCGTTTCCTCCTATCCCGCACAGAAGGCAATGGAGTTTTCCCGCCGCCTGCCTGCCGAATTCCCGGAGAAGGCCGTCGAACTCTGTCTGGAGGCGGATCGCCGGATGAAGACCTCCTTCGACGATCCGAAGCGGGTTTTGGAGCTGCTGGTTCTCCAGCTTGCCGAGGAGGCCGCCCATGCTTAAGCTGCGCCAGGCCATCGTGGTCGAGGGAAAGTACGACAAGATCACCCTTTCCCAGCTTGTGGACGCCCCCATCTTCGTGACCAACGGCTTCGGCATCTTCCGGGACGAAGCCCTGATCTCCGTCCTGCGCCGGACTGCTGAGACGCGCGGCCTCGTCATCCTCACCGACTCAGACGGCGGCGGTCTGGTCATTCGCAGCCGGCTCTCCGGCTGTCTGCCGAAGCAGGGCGTCCTGCACGCCTATATTCCGGATATCCCCGGCAAGGAACGGCGCAAGACCGCACCCGGCAAGGCAGGCCTGCTCGGCGTGGAGGGCATGACGCCCGAGACCCTCCTTCGCTGCCTGCAGGCAGCGGGCGCAGCGGTCGAGGATGAACCGGCCGCCGTGCGCGGCCCCGAGATCACCCATTCCGATCTCTACGAGCTGGGCCTGTCGGGAAGGCCGGACAGCAAGGCACGCCGCCTTGCCCTGCAAAAGCGGCTGGGTCTTCCCGCTCTGATGAGCACGAACGCCCTTCTGACCGCACTGAACGCGATTTACACGAGAGACGAATTTCTGGAAAAGGCAAAGCCATGATTGAATTATCCGTACAACATCTTCAAAAATCCTTTGAGGTCGGGGAGATCCTGCTCAACGACCTGAGCTTCGAGATCCGCACGGGGGAATGCGTGGGCATCATGGGCCGCAACGGCTGCGGCAAAACGACGCTCTTTCGCATCATCACCGGGGAGATCCCGGCCGATGGGGGAGAGGTCGTTCTCGCTCCGGGCCGCCGGATCGGTCTGATTTCCCAGATCCCCGTCTACCCGGCGGGCTATACCGTCGAGAACGTTCTGCGCTCGGCCTACCGCGAGCTGTTTTCCATGAAGCGGAAAATGGAAGCGCTGGAGCGTGAAATGACGGTCCATGCAGACCGCGCCGTTCTCTCGGAGTACGACCGACTTTCCACGGCCTACGAGGTCGGCGGCGGCTACGAGATGGACACGAACGTGGATAAGATCTGCAACGGTCTGGGCATCCCCGCCGCCATGCGCGATCAGCTCTTTTCCCAGCTCTCCGGCGGCGAAAAGACCCGCGTGAATCTCGCCCGGCTCCTGCTGGAGCAGACCGACGTCCTTCTGCTCGACGAGCCGACCAACCACCTGGACCTGCGCAGCGTCGAGTGGCTGGAGGCCTATATCAAGCAGTTCAAGGGGACCACGCTGACGATCTCCCATGACCGCTTCTTCCTGGACCGGGTCGTGGACCGGATCATCGAGATCTCCGACGGTCATGCCGAGCACTACAACGGAAACTATTCCTTCTATCTGGAGGAAAAGCAGGCCCGCTTCAACCTCCAGCTCAAGCAGTATGAGCAGGAGCAGGCTAAGATCAAGCAGCTTTCCTTCACGGTTGAGCGGATGAAGGGCTGGGGCATCAACAACCGCGTCCTCTACCGCCGCGCGATGGCGATGCAGCACCGTCTGGAGCGCATCCGCCAGACCGAGCGGCCCAAGACCGAGAAGACGCTCAAGGCCCGCTTCGGGGAAAAGGAATTCTTCGGGGATATGGTTTTCTCGGTCAAGGATATGGCCAAGCGCTTCGGAGAAAAGCAGCTGTTCTCCGATGTGGAGCTTCTGGTCGAGGGCGGGGAGCGGATCGCCATCCTGGGTGACAACGGCACCGGCAAGACGACCTTCCTGCGCTGCCTGCTGGGCGAGGAGCCGGTGGATTCCGGGCGCATCCGTTTCGGCCCGACGGTCAAGCTGGCTTACCTGCCCCAGGTCATGCACTTCGACCACCCCGAACGCACGCTCTACGACACCATGCTGTACGAGAAAAACTGCACTCCGCAGCAGGCCAGAGACCGCCTCGGCGCCTTTCTCTTCTCCGGCGAGGACGTGTTCAAGACCGTCGGGACGCTCTCCGGCGGCGAACAGTCCCGCCTTCGCCTGTGCATGCTGATGGACGAGAAGATCAATCTGCTCATTCTCGACGAGCCGACTAACCACCTGGATATCGCCTCCCGCGAGTGGGTCGAATGTGCCATCGAGGAATATGAGGGGACCCTGATCTTCGTCTCCCACGACCGCTATTTCGTGGACAAGTTCGCCACCCGGATCTGGGAGCTGGAGGACGGCACGATCCGCGACTACCCCTGCGGCTACGCCAAGTACCGCAGCCTCAAGGAAAACGCCGCGATCCGCCCGATCCCCCAGACCGCGAAGCCGGAAAAGAAGCCCCAGCCGAAGCCTCGGACGGACAGCAAGGCACAGGAAAAGGAGGTTCGCCGTCTGGAGCGGGAGATCGCCCGTCTGGAACAGACGCTTGCCGAGCTCGACCGGCAGATGGAGGCGCGCGCCTCCGACTACCAGGAGCTGATCCGTCTGACCGCCGAGCGCGAGCAGGCGGAGGCGGAGCTCAACGCCCGAATGGAGGAATGGATGGCGGCCTCCGGCTCATAGGATGGACGGGATGCCGAAAAACAGCCGTTTGAAAAGAGGCAGGTTGTTAGTTCTTGCTAACTGACAGCCTGCCTCTTTTTTCAATAATTCACAATTTTTATCAATCTTTTTTTCTACAATCGCTTTACAAATGCTGCAAAATCTGTTAAACTATACGAGCTGAGATATGCCTACGCGTGTATCGAAAAGCGGTTCGTTAAAATTGCGACGCCGTCCGGCCAATACAGAAATCAGGGCGGCGGAAATTAGGAGGTTAACTTCATTATGGCGTGCAAGAAAACATCAGTTCCCTTCCGCGGGACGAAGGAGCAGGAAGAGCAGCTTCGGCAGATCGTTGCAGAACTCAAGGATCAGCCGGGCAGCCTGATGCCCATCATGCAGAAGGCCCAGGAGATCTACGGTTATCTGCCCATCGAGGTTCAGACTATGATCTCCGAGTGGACTGGCATCCCGATGGAAAAAATCTACGGCGTTGCCACGTTCTACGCACAGTTTGCCCTGGCTCCCAAGGGCGAGTACCGCATCTCCGTGTGCCTCGGCACAGCCTGCTACGTCAAGGGCTCTCAGGGCGTCTATGACAAGATCTCCGAGGTTCTCGGCATCGGCGAAGGCGAATGCACTGCGGACGGCAAGTTCTCTCTGGACTCCTGCCGCTGCGTCGGCGCCTGCGGTCTTGCGCCCGTTATGATGATCAACGACGACGTCTACGGCCGCCTGACGCCCGATCAGGTTCCGGCTATCCTTGCAAAGTATTGATCCATCCAACAGACTGGTTTGCGGAGATCACGTTATGACGATTCGAGAAATTATGAAGCTCCTGGACGCCCAGGTCCTCTGCTGCGAGGACGCTTTGGACAGTGAGGTGGTCGACGCCTTTAGCTGTGATATGATGAGTGACGTTCTGGCTTTCGCCACGAACGAATCTCTGCTGATCACCGGCCTGCTCAACCCCCAGGTCGTCCGCACGGCGATGATGCTCGATATGCGCTGCATCGTCTTCGTCTGCGGCAAGATCCCCACCCCGGAGATTATTTCTCTCGCGCGTGAGAACGGCATCGTCCTTCTCGTCACCGATCACTACATGTTCACGGCCTCCGGCCGTCTCTACGCGACCGGAATGTTGCGTGGAGAATAGCCTATGGATGCATTTCGACTTCATTTCGACATTGACGGCGGCAGCTTTGCCTCCGCGGGCAACGCGTCCGTAGAGGTCAAAAAGACGCTCCGGCAGCTCGGCGTTGCCAACGCCGTGATCCGCCGCTGCTCCATCGCCATGTATGAGGGCGAGATCAACATGGTCATTCACGCCGACGGCGGCACCGCCGACGTCGAGGTCTATCCCGACCGCATCGTCATGGTGCTCGAGGACCACGGCCCCGGCATCCCGGACGTGGAGCTGGCCATGAAGGAGGGCTATTCCACTGCAACCGAGCAGATCCACAACATGGGCTTCGGCGCAGGTATGGGTCTGCCCAACATGAAGCGCTCCAGCGACGACCTGAAGATCGAAACGAAGGTCGGCGTCGGAACGAAAATCACGATGGTAGTACGCTTATAACCCGAACGGGGAGGTTGTCCCAATGGCAGAATATCAGCATTCGGTTTCTCTGGATGCGGACAAGTGCATAGGCTGTACCTCCTGCTTGCGGCAGTGCCCCACCGAGGCCATTCGGATCCGTGACGGGCGCGCCAAGATTCGGGCAGAGCTCTGTATCGACTGCGGCAACTGCATCCGCGTGTGTCAGCACAAGGCCAAGCAGGCCGTCTTCGACCGGCTGGAGGACATCGACCCCAAATTCAAATGGCGGATCGTCCTTCCCGCTCCCTCGCTGTACGGCCAGTTCGACGAGCTCAAGGACGTCGGCTGTCTGCTTCAGGCCCTGCTCCGGTGCGGCTTCGACGAATACTACGAGGTCGCCCGCGCCGCCGAGATCATCTCTGAGTGTACCCGCCGTTATATGCGCAAACCGGATATCGTCTTTCCGGTCATCAGCTCGGCCTGTCCCGCCATCGTGCGGCTCATCCGCCAGCGGTTCCCCGAGCTGTGCGACAACATCCTTCCCATCCTCCCGCCGGTGGAATACGCCAGCCGGATGGCGAAGGCCGAGGCGCTCAAGCTGCACCCCGAGCTCAGGAAGGACGAGATCTGCACCGTATTCATTTCCCCCTGCCCGGCCAAGACCAGCTATGCCAAAAACGGTCTGAGCGCCACCAAGAGCTCCATCGACTACGTGGTGAGCATGAGCGACATGTACTTCAAGCTCCTGCCCTACATCAAAAAAGCCGAGCCCGGCAAGGTCCGCAGCCAATCCGGCATCGCGGGCGTCAACTGGGCCTCCTCCGGCGGCGAATCCGAGGGCCTGTATTCCGACCGCTATCTGGCGGCCGACGGCATGGTCAACGCCATTCAGGTTCTGGACGCGATCGAGGACGGCAAGTTCCCCCATCTGGAATTTGTTGAGCTCAACGCCTGCCCCGGCGGCTGTGTCGGCGGCGCGGCGGCGGTTGAGAATCCCTACATTGCCAAGGCAAGGATCCACGGCATGCGGCATTCTCTCCCCTCGAACCAGAACTATCTCAGACTGCTCAACCAGAAGCCGGACTACGTGCCGGAATACGTCATGGTCGATTCTCCCATCATCAATCACGCGCCTGAGGTGCGGCTGAGCGATAACCTTGCCGAGGCCATGCGGATGATGCAGCGGATCGACGAGATCTACAAAATGCTGCCGCAGATCGACTGCGGCTCCTGCGGAGCTCCCACCTGCCGCGCATTTGCCGAGGACGTTGTCAAGGGCGAATGCCAGATCGACGACTGCGTCGTCTATCTGCGCCGAATGGTGCAGGAGAACCCAAGCGGGAAGAGGAGGCCTAATGACGGTCCATGAGATGGCAGAGAAGCTCTCTCTGCAAACGATCTGCGAGCCGGACCCTGACCGCGAGGTCACGGGCGGCTACACCGGCGATCTGCTCTCCTGGGTCATGGGCAGAGCGCAGTCGGGCGACGCTTGGCTGACCATCATGTCCAACCAGAACGTCGTCGCTGTTGCGACCCTGGCCGATACCTCCGCCGTCATCTTCACGGAGGGGGTCCAGCCTGACGCCGGCGTGAAGGAGCTGGCGGAGAAAAAGGACGTCAATCTTTATGCCACACCGGACCATTCCTTCGCTGTCGGCGCAAAGGTGGCGGCCCTTCTATGAGCCGGTACTGCTACGACCTGCATATGCATTCCTGCCTGTCACCCTGCGCGGACGACGATATGACGCCCGCCAACATGGCGGGCATGGCCACGCTCAACGGGCTTCAGCTCGTGGCCCTCACCGACCACAACAGCTGCGGCAATTGCGCGGCCTTCCTGCAGGCGTGCAAGAGCTATGGCATCGTCGGAGTTCCCGGCATGGAGCTGACCACCTCTGAGGAGGTCCACATGGTCTGTCTCTTTGCCGAGCTGGAAACCGCATTGACCTTTCAGGAATACGTCCGGGCCAACCGCAGACCGATCAAAAACAAGCCCGAGATCTTCGGCAACCAGCTCTACGTGGACGCCGAAGACAACGTACTGGGCGAGGAACCGAGTCTGCTGATTCCGGCCGGCTTCCTGTCCATTGAGCAGGCTTACCAAAAAGTCACCGAGCTTGGCGGCGCCTGTTATCCTGCACACATTGACCGGCCATCCAACGGTCTGCTCGGCATCCTGGGCAGCTTTCCCCCGTCGCCGTTTTTCCCGACGGTGGAGCTAAACAGCGCCGAGAACCGCGAGGCCTACGTCCGCGACTACGCGCTTTCGGATCGACTGATCATCACCTCCTCCGACGCCCACCACCTCTGGGATATCCAGATGGCCGGGCCGAGTCTGGAGCTTGATGACGAGCCTTATTCCAGCGCGCGGGTCCGGCAGGCTCTGATCGATCTGCTTCGAGGAGGGATGAAGGCATGAAGGAACTCTCGCTGAACATTTTGGATATCGCGATGAATTCCGTCAAGGCCGGCGCGACCCTCGTCGAGATCCTGATCGACGAACGGAACGGCTGGCGGACGCTGACGATCCGCGACAACGGCTGCGGCATGAGTGAGGATTTTCTCCGCGCCGTGACCGACCCCTTCACCACCACGCGCACCACGCGCAAGGTCGGCATGGGGCTTCCGCTGCTCAAGCTGGCGGCGGAGCAGACCGGCGGCACCATGCAAATCGAATCCTCGCAGGGCGAGCACCACGGGACCACCGTGACCGCCCGATTCCTGATGGACCACTTGGACTGCGTCCCGCTGGGCGACTATGCCGGCACGATGGTGACGCTGATCCAGGGCAGTCCGGACATTGACTTTGTATTTCAATATCGGAGTGCATCCGGTGAAATAAATCTTTCCACCGCAGAAATGCGGCAAATTCTGGGAGACGTCCCGCTCAACACGCCCGAGGTCCTGGCCTGGGTCGCCGAGAGTCTGGCGTCGCCCGAAGAATCGTAAATCTACAACAGAAAGGGAACGAACAATGAAAACTTTAGCGGAACTTCAGGCAATTCGTGACCGCATGAAGGACAGCGTTGTGATGCGCAGCGGGTCCGGCAATATCCGTGCGGTCGTCGGCATGGCAACCTGCGGTATCGCGGCAGGCGCAAGACCCGTCCTCTCTGCCCTGGTGGAAGAGGTCAACAACCTCCACCTCAACGAGAAGGTCACGGTCACTCAGACCGGCTGCATCGGCATCTGCCGTTACGAGCCGATCGTCGAGGTCTTTGAGGCCGACAAGGAGAAGGTCACCTACGTGAACATGACGGCCGAGAAGGTCCGCCGTGTTGCGAAGGAACACCTGCGCGACGGCAAGGTCGTCGAGGAATACACCATCGGCGCGGTGGAGAAATAAAGGGAGGCACGCTTTATGATTCGTTCACATGTCCTGGTTTGCGGAGGTACCGGCTGTACCTCCTCCGGCAGCCCCAAGGTCCGGGCCCGTCTGGCTGAAGAGCTGAAGGCGAAGGGTCTGGATGAAGAAGTCAAGATCGTGCAGACCGGCTGCTTCGGTCTCTGCGCGCTTGGCCCCGTTATGATCGTTTACCCCGACGGAACCTTCTACAGCCGCGTCACCGAGGAAGACGTCCCCGAGATCGTGGAAGAGCACCTGCTCAAGGGCCGTCCCGTCGAACGTCTGGAGTACAAGGAAGGCGCCGAGGCCAACAAGGCCGAAAACGTCGCCGCCTCTCTGAACGACACCAATTTCTACAAGTCCCAGATGCGTCTGGCGCTCCGCAACTGCGGCGTTATCAACCCCGAGAACATCGACGAGTACATTGCCCGTGACGGCTACATGGCTCTGGGCAAGGTCCTCACCGAGATGAAGCCCGAGGACGTGATCCAGGTTCTGCTCGACTCCGGCCTCCGCGGCCGCGGCGGCGCCGGCTTCCCCACGGGCCTCAAGTGGAAGTTCGCCAGAGCTTATGACAACGACCAGAAGTACGTCTGCTGCAACGCCGACGAAGGCGACCCCGGCGCTTTCATGGACCGCTCCGTCCTCGAAGGCGACCCCCACGCCGTTCTGGAAGCCATGACCATCGCCGGCTATACCATCGGCGCCAGCCAGGGCTATATCTACGTCCGTGCCGAGTACCCCATCGCGGTCAAGCGTCTGCAAATCGCTATCAAGCAGGCTCGCGAGTACGGCCTGCTGGGCGATAACATCATGGGCACCGGCTTCAAGTTTGACATCGACCTCCGTCTCGGCGCCGGCGCGTTCGTCTGCGGCGAGGAAACTGCTCTGATGACCTCCATCGAGGGCAAGCGCGGCGAGCCGCGTCCCCGTCCCCCGTTCCCCGCTGAGAAGGGTCTGTTCCAGAAGCCTTCCATCCTGAACAACGTCGAGACCTGGGCCAACATCCCCCAGATCATCCTCAAGGGCGCCGAGTGGTTTGCCTCCATCGGCACCGAGAAGTCCAAGGGCACCAAGGTCTTCGCCCTCGGCGGCAAGATCAAGCACACCGGCCTGGTGGAGATCCCCATGGGCACTCCGCTGCGCCAGGTCATCGAAGAGATCGGCGGCGGCATCCCCAACGGCAAGAAGTTCAAGGCTGCCCAGACCGGCGGTCCCTCCGGCGGCTGCATCCCGGCCAGCCTGATCGACACCCCGCTCGACTATGAGAGCATGGCTCAGATCGGTTCCATCATCGGTTCCGGCGGCCTGATCGTCATGGACGAGGACAACTGCATGGTCGATATTGCGAAGTTCTTCCTGCAGTTCACCGTGGACGAGTCCTGCGGCAAGTGCACGCCGTGCCGGATCGGCACCCGTCGTCTGCTGGAGATGCTCGACCGCATCACCGAAGGCAAGGGCAAGCTCGAGGATCTCGACGAGATGGAAGAGCTCTGCAACTACATCAAGGCCAACTCCCTCTGCGGTCTTGGCCAGACTGCTCCGAACCCCGTCCTGTCTACCCTTCGCTACTTCCGCGACGAGTACATCGCCCACGTGGTCGATAAGCGCTGCCCGGCCGGCGTCTGCAAGGCTCTGATGCACTTCGAAGTCGATCCCGAAAAGTGCATTGGCTGCGGTCTGTGCATGCGTAACTGCCCCGCCAACGCGATCACTCGCACCGATTACATCGCTCCGGGTCACAAGCTGGCCAGTGTTCATATCGACACCGATAAGTGCGTCAAGTGCGGCGTCTGCATGAACAACTGCAAGTTCAAGGCCATCAGCAAGAAGTAAGGAGAACGGATCATGGAACAATATACCATTAAAATTAACGGCATTGAAGTGACTGCTCCGAAGGGTACAACCATTCTCGAAGCGGCCAGAATGGCCGGCATCACCATCCCGACGCTCTGCTACCTCAAGGACATCAACGCGATCGGCGCCTGCCGTATCTGCGTGGTCGAGGTCAAGGGCGCCCGCGGCCTGGCTGCCGCCTGCGTCTACCCCATCGCCCCCAACATGGAAGTCTTCACGCACACCCCCAGAGTCATTGCCTACCGCAAGCGCACCCTGGAGCTGCTGCTCTCCAACCACAACTGCTCCTGCCTGTCCTGCGTCCGCTCCGGCAACTGCGAGCTGCAGACCCTCTGCCGTGAGTATAACGTCAACCAGGATGCTTACGTCGGGGCGAAGACTCCCTCCGAAATCGACGACTCTGCGGCTCATATGATCCGCGACAACTCCAAGTGCATTCTCTGCCGTCGCTGCGTCGCCGCCTGCGAAGTCACCCAGGGCATCGGCGTCATCGGCGCCAACGAGCGCGGCTTCAAGACCCACATCGGCTCCGCCTTCGAGATGGACCTCGATGACACCGCCTGCGTCAACTGCGGCCAGTGCATCGCGGTCTGCCCGACCGGCGCTCTGTACGAGAAGTCCAACATTGACGACATCTTCGCCGCCATTGCCGATCCCGAGAAGTACGTTGTGGTCCAGACCGCCCCCGCCGTCCGTGCCGCTCTGGCCGAAGAGTTCGGCTACCCCATCGGCACCAACGCCCAGGGCAAGATGGCTGCGGCCCTCCGCCGTCTCGGCTTCAACAAGGTCTTCGATACCGACTTCGCTGCGGACCTGACCATCATGGAAGAGGCCAACGAGTTCCTGCACCGCGTGCAGAACGGCGGCGTCCTCCCGATCATCACCTCCTGCTCCCCCGGCTGGGTCAAGTTCTGCGAGACCTACTACCCCGACATGATCCCCAACCTGTCCACCTGCAAGAGCCCCCAGCAGATGTTCGGCGCGATCCTCAAGAGCTACTTCGCCGAGAAGAACGGCATCGACCCGAAGAACATCGTCTCCGTCTCCGTGATGCCCTGCACCGCGAAGAAGTTCGAAATCGGCCGTCCCGACCAGGCTGCCAACGGCGTGCCCGATCTGGACTACACCATGACCACCCGTGAGCTGGCCCGCATGATCAAGCGTGCCGGTATCCGCTGGGACGATCTGCCTGAGGAAGATTTCGATCAGCCTCTGGGCGAAAGCTCCGGTGCCGGCGTTATCTTCGGCGCGACCGGCGGCGTCATGGAAGCCGCTCTGCGTACCGCCGTTGAGAAGCTGACCGGCGAGACCCTCGCCCGTCCCGACTTTGTGGACGTCCGCGGCGTGGAAGGCATCAAGGAAGCCACCTACAACGTGGCCGGCATGGAAGTCAAGATCGCTGTTGCTTCCGGTCTGGCGAATGCCCGCAAGCTGCTTGACATGGTCAAGTCCGGCGAGAAGACCTATCACTTCATTGAGATCATGGCCTGCCCCGGCGGCTGCGTCAACGGCGGCGGTCAGCCCCAGGTCCATGCGAATGTTCGCAACTTCGTTGATATCCGCGCCGAGCGTGCAAAGGTTCTGTATTCTCTGGACGAGGCCAACACCATCCGCAAGTCCCACGAGAATCCGCAGATCATTGAGCTCTACAAGTCCTATCTGGGCGAGCCCGGCTCCCACAGAGCCCACGAGCTCCTGCACACCTCCTACGTGCCTCGCGTGGTCAACAAGCCCATGTAAAACCAACGGGGCTGCGGCCCCATCCAAAAGCGTGAGAAGTCGTCCGCGGCTTCTCACGCTTTTCCATACAGCGTCCCATGCAGCACGAAAAGAGCAAGATCCCGCCGACTGACGGGACCTTGCTCTTTTTTGATCGGCAGAGCCGATTTGGTTTTACATCAGGCCTTCTTGACCGCTGTTTCCTTCTTCTTGCGCTTTTTCAGCAGAGCCAGCAGCAGACCGACTGCGCCGAGTCCGCCGACGCCGCCGATCGTGCCCCAACGGAGCGGCTTGTTGGCCCAGAAGAGGCTCAGGACGTTTTTGGAAACGGAGACGTTCGTAAAGGTGTGATCGTAGAGGACGTTCTCCTCGCCGGTGTAATCCGCCCAGTCGTCGCAGACGATCCGCACGTTTTGATACAGACCTTCGCTCAGGGTGAAGGTCAGCTTGCCTTCCCCGGCTTCCAGGGCCTGCTCCAGAGCTTCGCCCTCGAGCGAGATCAGCTCCTTCAGAACCACGCCGTCTTCATCCACAAGCAGAGCCGAGAGCGAGCGGAGCGCGCCGCCGTCGTCGGTGGGGACCAGGGTAACGGTCTGGAGGTCGGTGCGGTAGCGTCCGTCGGTCTCCATGCCGGAGACGGTGACGACAGGGGCCGTGCGGTCCACGACGAACTTGACGCTGACGCCCTTGACGTCGCTGTAGGTGTTGTTTCCTGCCTTGTCCAGGGAGGAGACGACCACGTTGTAGGCGCCCTCTTCCTCGAACAGCGCCGGATTCACCTTGTAAACGTACCGATACCATCCGCCGTCGCTTTGCTCGCAGGTGACGGTGTAATCCGTCCCCTCGGTCAGCGTTTTGCCGTTCAGCGTAACGGTGTGCTCGGCAAGCTCGTCGGCGTTGATCTCGATCAGCACCAGGTCCTCACGAACGCGCTGGACGTAGTAGTGATCCACAAGCGCCTGCGTGCTTTCGTTCAGGGCGTAAACGGAGCCCTTGCGGTTGACGGAGAATTCGATCATACGGTGATCCGCGCCTGCAGCAACGGTATAGGGCGATCCGTCTCGGTAGAGGGTGTAGTTCTCGTAGGAATTGCCGGCCTTGTCTTCTGCGACGCAGGTGACGTAGTATACGCCGTCGTCGGGCAGGTTCCGGACGGTGTAGGTCAGCGTGTCTCCGTCCGCCACAGGCTCGCCCAGCTCAATCGTCCGGGTGACGAAGGTATCGTCCTCGTAGAAGATCCCGGTCAGCACGGGCGTGAAATCGGCCAGATTCGTGTCGGTTGCGGAGATGGAGAAGCCGATGTCGCCGCGCTCGCTGTTGGCGGACTGATCTTCAATGCCCTTCAATTCGACTTGTCGGTGTAGTCGAGATCGAAGCTGTAATCGGCGTCTGCTTCATAGACGATCGTGGCGACGTGTACGTCGCCGGTGGTGCGCCATTCGCTCAGCGCTGGCGCAGGGACGTCTGCGCCGTGGTCGGTCGCGGTCAGTTTCAGATTCAGACGGCTCGTCTCGAAGTTGCGTTCGGTCACGGTGATGGTCGCGGTCCGGATCCGGTTAAAGTAGCGGTCATAGGACGCATGACTGTCGTCCGGGTCATAGCGAACTTCGATCAGCGGCGCGGTTCGGTCGATCGTGAAGCGCTGAGGGGAGAGGCCGGTGTATTCCACGGGGTCGCTTTGGTTGCCTGCGCGGTCGGTGCAGAAGAGATCGAAGCTGTAGGTTCCGTCCGCCGTGTAGGTGAGGGTGGCGATGTGCCGCGTGTTGTCGCCGTTCCCGGTTCCGCCCTCCGTCCGCCATGCGGACAGGACGGGCAGGGAGCCGTCCGAATTCGTCAGCGAGAGCGTGACGGCGGCCGGCTCAAAGTTTCGCTCCGTGACCACGATGGTCGCCGTGCGCGGGGCGTTGAAGTAAGCGCCGGAGGCGGCGTCCGCAAAGGCGGTATCGCCGTTGTTGTTGTCGTAGCTGACGCTGATCTTCGGCGGCGTGACGTCGATTCGCAGCTCAGCCTGACCGCTGCCCTTGTTTCCGGCGTTATCCACCGCATAGACCGTGACGACCACGTTGTTGCTGTTGTTGCGCGCGCTGTCGATCACGATCGCATTGGCGTTGTCCCAGATCTGGAGCAGGTCGTTCTGGCTGTGCGCAGTGCCTGTGTAGCTGTAGAGCGTACCGCTCTGCGTCAGCGTTCCCATGTTGTGAACTTCGTACCGGATCTCGTTCAGGCCGGACCAGCTTCCGTTCACGATCGGATCCTCAACGGTGACGCGCACGGGAACGTCGCGGTTATAAAGACCGTTGACCGGCTGGGCGGGGCTGACGGTAACTCTGGGCGTCGCGTTTACGACCGCAGGCGGCGTGTTGTCGATGATAATGCCGTCGGTGCTGACGTAGAACACGTTGCCGGCATAGTCCACCACCCGGAGATAGAGGGTCACGCGGGCGTCGGGCGCCACGGAAAGCCCGTTGAAGGGCTGCCAGGTCGTCACGGCGTCAAGCTGGGATACCGTCATGGCGCTGTTTGCGGAGCTTCTGTACCAACTGACGGATTCAATGGGGCTGGTCGCGTCATCCCAGGTGCCGGCGTAGGTTACGGAATGTGCGCTGAACAACTGGAAGGTCAGATTGACGATCAGGTCGCTCCAATTCCGGATGCCGACGGCCTCCACGGTGGCCGTGGGCTTGGTCTTGTCGACCGTGAAGGCCAGCGGCGTAACGGAGGGGATGGTTTGCAGCATGGCGGGGTTTCCGGCCTTGTCGGCGTAGGTGACGGAGAAGGTGTAGTTCGCGTCGGCAGAATAGTGGATCTCCGCAATGTGGCGATCTCCATCCGCCGTCTCGCCGGGATAATAGGTCCAGCTTCCGATCATCGCCTGAATCTGGGCGTTCGTCAGGACGGGTTTTCCGGCGGCGTCCACTGCGGTGATGGCGATGCCGTTCCGCAAGTCCTCGGCGGAGAAGTGGTGGTTCCGCTCCACGACGACCAGGGTCGCGGTCCGTTCGGCCGGATAATAGCCGCGGTCGGAGACGATCTTGTAGGGGCTGTTGTTGTCGTAATACAGGAAGATTTCGGGCGCGCTGCTGTCGATGTCGAGCTTGACGGACGATACGCTGACGTTGCCCGAATTGTCGGTCACCTGCACGAAAACCTCGACGCTGCAGCTATTGTTCAGATATTTGTCCACCGTGATGCTGCCGGTCCAGTTTTTCCGAAGCTGGTCGGCGCTGGGGTAGATGCCCTTGTCCGCGAAAACGGTCTGTCCGTGCTCTGTGACGGTCAGTCGGCCGCCGTTGGCGTCGTCGCCGGGATCTCTGGTGTAGTCGAAGTCAAAGAGGGTTTCGCGAACCGTCTCTGTGCCGAGGGAGGTGATCCAGTATTCCACGGAACGGATGCCGGAGCAATTATCGGAAATCTGAACCGACACGACTGCAGGGTCGTTTATGCCGTAGATGCCGTTCGCGTTGGCAGGGGAGGGGGTCAGAGCGATCTGCGCTGCCTCGTTGTCGGCGACCAGGCCGTCGCTGTTGAGATAGGAAACGTTTCCGGCTTTGTCGCGCAGACGGAGATAGACCGCGAACAGGCTGTTGGCGGGAACGCTCAGGGAGGCGGGGAAGGGCTTCCACGCTGCGTCGTCCAGAGCGGCCAGAGCCGCCTCGTCGAGGACGGTTCCGCCCTCGTTCAGATAGTAGGCGATGTCCACCGTATCGCTGATGAAGTCCTCCGCCGTCGCGGTCAGCAGGACCTCATCCTTGCACCAAAGCCCGAAGGAGAGCGTATCCTTGAGAGAGGTCCAGGTACCCTTTCCGGCTGCGGTCACAGCGCCGGTCGGGGCGTGGGCGTCCAGGGTGAAGGTCTTCTGGAAGACGTCGGATACGTTGCCCGCAAGATCCCGGAACTGGGCGGTCAGCTTGTAGTTGCCGTCGTCGGAAAAGGTGATGCGGAGCGTGTGAACGGCTTCGTCCGGCGTCGCGCCCTCCTCGGTGACCCACTCGGAGGCGGTCCAGGAGACGGGCAGCGAATTGCCCTGGGAGTCCGTCGCATCGATGTTGATCATGCTTCCGGCGTCGGAGGGATCGAAGTGACAGGTGCGCTCCGTGACCTTGATGATTGCGGTGACAGCGCTGAAGCAGCCTTCCTCCGCGCCGGGATTCTGGACGGCGTCGAAGGTGACGTCCACGGTCGGCTTCGTCACGTCGATGTCCAGGGTCACGGTCCGGACCTCTGCGTTGCCCGCATTGTCCACAGCCCGCGCGGTAAACTGAACGTCGCTCCGGTTGTAATCCGCCTTCGGGAGCTCGATGGAGAAGGTTTTTCCCGTGATCAGGTCGTCAAAGGCGGGAGGCGTGTCGTAGGAGACGTCCAGCATGGTGACCCGCTCGTCAAAATTGTCGATCCAGTAGTCCACCAGCTTCAAGCCGGAATACGGGCTCTTTTCATCGATGGTGACGTCAACGGTGATCTTGTCTCCGCCGTCGATTCCGTATACGGATTGCTCGCAGTAGCCGGTCTGCGGCTTCACGGTGACGGTCGGAGCGGCGTTGTCCACCACGACGCTGTCCGTGCTCAGATAGATGCTGTGGCCTGCACCGTCAACGATCCGAAGATAGCCGACGAAGCGGCGGTTGGCAGGCACGTCGTAGCCGACGGTCCAGTCAAAGGAGGTCCAGGCGGAAGCGTCCAGCGCGTCGAGCTGCGCCGCCGTCATGGGCGTGTTCTGGTCGCTGAGATAAAGCGAGCAGTCTGCGATCTCGCCCACGGCGTCCGTAAGCTCTGCGGTGATGGTGACGGTCTTCTTGCTCCAAAGGCCGAAGGTCAGGCTGTCGAGCAGCTTGTCCCAAGTGCCCAGACTCTCCGAAGCATCCTTCGGCGTGACGATAACCGTTCCGGTGGGAGCGCCGCAGTCAACGGTGAAGAACCGATTGATATAAGCGGAAGAGACGAGAGAGTAGACGGCGGAACGCCCGGCCTTGTTGGTGTAGCGGATGGCGTTGAGGGAATAGATGGCGTCCGAGAAATGAACCGTGCCGACGTAGAAGGAATTGCCGTCGGAATCGGTCGAATGCGACCAGCCGTCCACGACCAGCGGAAGCTCTACGGCATTCCCTTGATTATCGATCGCGCTGCCGACCAGGCTCACACCGGTCATCTCGAAGGACAAGGGGCTCTCTTGAATCGAAATCAGGGCAGTGCGGCCTTCGGGGAAATAGTCTCTGCCGTTGTAGGAGACGTGGGGGTCGCTGCTCGTGTAGGTGAAATTCGTGATGACCGGATCAACGCTGTTGAAGGCGATGACGAAGGTTTCCGTCTTCGTGTTTCCGGCCCAGTCCGAGGCGACGGCCTCGACCTGAACGTACTTGCTTTCATAGTCCGAGAGCGAAAGCTCCAGGTCGAAGACGTCGGTTTTTTTGCGATCGGACGAATCCGCAAGCTGCTGGATCTGCTGGTTGGTGGTCGAGAGGGAGAAGTCCGGTGTCTCGCTGGCGCGCAGTTTGAAAATGACCTGCCGGACACCGGAGCCGGTATGCGTGTTGTATTCCTCCTGTTCCTGATCCTCCTGGGTCAGCCAGTCGGGATCCAGAACGGTGAACGGAATGGTGACGTCGCTTGCCGCGCAGCCGTCTACATATTCCTCGGGGATGGAGACCGTCGGGCTCGTCTGATCCAGAACGAAGATGAGCTCCGGCACGGGGAGCTGGATCTCGCCCTCAAAGGTTTGTCCGAACCGTTTAAAGGAATAGCGGATGGAGCTGACCACGGTGGAGGTCGTCAGCTTGGAGGTTTCGGTTCCGTTGATCCAAATCCGCTTGTTCGTGACGCTGCCATCCGTGGAGAAGTCAAACTGTACCGCGGAGACCGTCTTCGGGTAGACGTAGATGAGCTGCTGCGGGTCCTCCTCCGGGACGGAGACGACGGGGAGGAAGCCGCCCGTGAAGCTCACGTTGCTCCAGCCGACGCTGCCCTCACCGAAGGTTGCGGAGACGACCATGTTCTCCGTGACGCTGACGGTGCAAATCACGGCGGAGCCGGCGTTTTCAAAGGCCGCGCCGTAGGCGGAAGGATCGCTGCCGTTGATCTGGATGTTGGTGACGTTATAGCCGCTGTTCGGGGTGAATTTGATGCGGACAGGGTCAGAATAAGGAACGCTGAACGGAGCCTCCACGGCAGCATCGTTGTACTGGAACGAGATTTCGCCGTTCGCGGACGCCCCGGCGCTGACCTGGAAGTTCTTTTTCCCAAACGTGACCTGCAAATCGGAATTCGCGGTCAGGTGCAGGGTCGTGTCGTAGTGATCCTTCTCGGCGTCGGTCAGCGTGAGCTCCGTTCCATCGAGAACGATGCTCTGGATCTCCCAGCCTGTAGCCGGCACGACGGTGACGTTGACGTCCGCCTCGTCCGCGTCTACAGTTACGCTGTCGGCGGGCGAACCGTTCAGCAGGACGCTGCCGCTGCCACTTTTCGTCACGGAAAGCGTATACTCCGGAACGGTCTTTATAAATTCCACAGCGACGGCAAGGTCTCCCGTGATCGTCACGTAATCGGAATAGTGAGCAGGATCCGATACCGTCTGGGCAACGCCGTTATAGAGGACGGCGTTGACGGCATATTTCGCCGCCGGCGTGGCGTCGATTGAAACGGATTCCGACTCCAGCTTCGTGATGCTGTCCGTTTCGCTCCCGTCCAGCAGAACCGTACCCATGCCCGTTTTCGAGGCGGAAACCGTGCAGGAGACCGGCCCAAGCGTCAGAAACGTCACGTCGATGGAGAGATTCTCGGTGACGACCAGCGTTTCGGTATAGCTGGAGACGTCGGAAATCTCCCGCGTCGCACCGTTGACGGAGATCGCGGAGATCCGGAAGCCGTAAGCCGGCGTGACCGCGAGCGCAACGGTTCCGTTTTCCTCCACGCTCACACTGTCGGTCTCAACGCCGTTGAGCGTCACGGTTCCGGCGCCGACGGTCGAAACGCTGACGGTGTACGGACCCTCGGCCCAAACCGTGAACGTGCCGGCGGGGAACACCGAGATCAGCATCAGCGCGACCATCAGCAGGGCCAGAAGCCTGCCCGGTGCGCTTGTTCGGTTTTTCATGTACATTTCGATACCTTCCTTCGTTGTCGCATTTTTACGAAAGAACCTCGTCCGTATGGAGATAGGTCAACTCCTGTTCTATGACGAAGTCTGTGGTTGGCTGGGCCTGCGCAGCAGGCTGCAAACGCGCCGTCTCGCCCGGTGCGGTGCTGACCGGTGAAGCTCCCTGCGGGGCGAGAACCGTCGTTTCCGGTGACAGCAGCGTCGTTTCGGGGGAAAGCAAAGTGGTTTCCGGGGCGAGGAGGGTGGTTTCCTCAGCGAGAGGGGCTTGCTGAGCCTTCGGCGCAGCGTCGGCTCGGTTTCCCGCCGCATCGTTCCTGGATAGCTTCTGCGTGCTTGCGGGCGAATCTGCGTGGGCAGGGGAGTGCTCCGGGCGCTTGCGATCCCGTCCGCCGTTCTGCTCCGTCTGGCTGCGGATGCCGGCAATCGCCTTCCGGGCGGTGGAGCCGGTCAGGTCGCCGATCACGCGGGGAATTTTCAGAACGAAAAACAGGACGAAGGCAGCAATCACCATCAGACCCGCCGCAATGGCTCCGACGAGGAAGATCAGCCTGTAAGTCTCATAAGTCATTTCGGCACCTCCTCATTCTGCGGTCTCCGCGTAGGAGAGGATCTTGTTGGTGGTCGCGGCGATGTTTTCGCGCAGAGTGGATACGCTTTTCTCCAAAAACGTGTTTGTGATCTTCTCGCTGTCGGCGCTGATCTCGTCGATCGCTGCCAGAATCTCCTCTGGCGGCGTGACCTCGCAGAAGGCCTTGGCGTTGTTTTGGATCATGTTCGTGATCTCGTTCCAGATGCGAAGCTTCAAATCGTCGTCAAAGTCGTTGGCGTCCGTCTTGAGCTTCAGGATCTGGCTCCAGAGGGACTGGTATTCCTCATAGAGCTTGGCGTGCTGCTCTGATTTCTCGTATTTTGCGATGTTTTGCAGACAGGCGGAGATTTGGCAGTACATGTCTGCGATCGGATAGCCTTCCTTCGCGTACTGGAACCAGGTCGCAGCAGCGGCGTAGCGATCCTTTTCCACGGGTACGCTGTAGTAGAACAAATAGGCCTCGCCGATCTCATAGCAGACCTGCTCGTAGCCGGACGGGTCTGCTGCGCGGAGTTCCTCCAGGACGTCAACGGTGGAAGAATAGCCGCTGGAGCCCTTCTGGTCCAAACCGGCCTTCAAGCAGGAAAGCCAACTGCTCTCGCTCACGGTGAGCTCGCCGTCGCGGGTCAGATAGTCGATCATGCCGCTGAAATCGTCGTTGCCGAGATAGGCGTCCGTTCGGGTGGGGTCGGTGGTGATGGCCTCATAGTAGCGGTTCAGCGCGGTGGTCGGATCGGACTCGTTCGCCGCCTCGGCCAGAATGAAGTCGTAATCGGCGGTGCGCTGCTTCTCTGCGGAGAGGTAGCCCCACACGGAGGCCCCGGCAAAGAGAAGGGCCAAAACGACCGGGGCCAGGAAGAGCGCGAGCTTGCGCTTCTGCTTTTTGCGGTAGCTGTCGTCAACCTCCTCGTAGTGCTCCAGAGCGTACATCAGCTCTGCGGCGGACTGATAGCGGTCATTCGGGTCGCGCTGCGTGCATTTGAGGATGATCCGCTCCAGGCCGCTTGAGAGGTTGGGGTTGATCTCCCGGATGGGCCGGATCTCATAAGGCGGCTCACAGGGATTCTTTCCGGTGACGAGGTGGTAGAGCGTTGCGCCGAGACAGTAGATGTCGGTCCGGGCGTCGGTCTGGCCCATGCCGCCGAACTGCTCCGGGGCCGCGTAGCCGACCGTGCCCAGACAGGTGGTGTCGGCCAGATTCTTTTCCTTATACTCGCGGGCGGTGCCAAAGTCGATGAGGGAGATATTCCCATCCGGCTTGAGCATCACGTTTGCCGGCTTCATATCCCGGTAGATGATCGGCGGCGTCCGCGTGTGCAGGTAGCCCAGAACGTCACAGAGCTGCTTGGCCCATTTGATGACCTCATCCTGCGGCTGGGCACCGAATTCATCCAGAGCCTTGTTCAGCGAGTTGCCCTGGATGTAGTCCATGATGATGATAAAGGATTCGTCCGTGTCGATCACGTCGATGATGCTGGGCAGATACGGATGATCCAGACGCTTGAGGATGTCCGTTTCCGCCACCAGACCCTGCTTGACGGCCTCGAAGTCGAGCACGCCGTCCTTGCGGACCTCCTTGACGGCCCACTGCTTATTGGCCTTCTCGTTCATCGCGAGATAGACCACGCTCATGCCGCCCTGACCGACCTTATTCAGGATTTTATATTTGCCGTCTACCAGCGAACCGATTTGCAGCATAGGCAACCCTCCTTAATACGTCCGTACGAGGGCGACGGTGATGTTGTCCCGCTCCCAGCGCTGTTTGTTCAGTTCGATCAGTGCGGCTGCGGCGCTGCGCATCGCCTGCTCGTTCGTCAGACGGTCCGGCCGCAGACCCTCCAGAATCTCCGCCGGGGTGATCTCATGGCGGAAGCCGTCGCTGCAGAGCATATAGACCGCCCCGGTCAGAGGCGTTCCGAAGAAGAAATCCGGCGCGACTGCATCCGATGCGCCGACGCATTGCAGCAAAACGGAACGGCGCGGATCGGTCTGGGCCTGCGCCTCGGTCAGAAGCCCCTGCGCGACCTCGCGGGCCACGACGGTCTGATCCTGCGTCAAAACGCGAAGCTCCCGGCTCAGCTCATAAGCCCGGGAGTCGCCGACGTTCAGAATATAGTATCGGTTCTGCGTGATCAGCATTGCAACGACGGTCGTGCCAAGACGAATGCCGCTGCGCGTGCCGTAGGACGAGATCAGCCGGTTCTGCTCCTGGACGATCGCGTCCCATTCGGCGCGGATCACGCCGTCCTGCAGGGGAGCGCAGCAAAGCCGGGGCAGGGAAGTCCTTGCCCAGCGGTCAAAGGCACGCAGAACCGAGGCGCTGGCGACCTCGCCCTTGGCGAGGCCGCCCATGCCGTCGCAAAGGACGGCAAGCGCCATGCGTCCCTGCGGGGTGTTCATCACCTTCAGCGAGACGCTGTCCTGATTCGTGTTTTTACTGATGCCAATGTCTGTATTGGCAGTAACGATATAATTCATAGCCGTTCCCTATCAGAAGAGCTTGAACTCGAACTCCTCGTCGGCAAGACGGAGCATGGTTCCGTGCTCCAGCGGGACCTCGACGTTGCTCTGAATCATCGAGCCGTTGACGAAGGTGTGGTTCGTGGAGTTCGTGTCCATCACGAAGTACTTCCCATCGCGGGTGATGATGTTCGCGTGACTGCGGCTGATGGCGGAGTTGTCGCCGATAAAGTAATCCACGTAGCTGCGCTCCTTGCCGATCCGGTAGACAGGCTTGTCAATGTTGATCCGTTCGTTGTTTTTCAGACGGAGCAGCATCGGACGCGGCTGCGGAGCAGCCTTTGCGGAGGAGGCGCCGAGAACGGTCGTCTCGCCGATCGCGCCGCCTGCGCCGCCGAGGACGGTCGTTTCACCAAAGTTCATGGGCTGACCCATCGGCGCGGCTGCCTGCGGCTGATAAACCTGCGGACGCGGAGCGGCGGGTGCCGGCGCGGCCGGTGCGGAAACCGGAGCATAGGAGGGAGCGGGCGCGGCCGGCCGGATCGGAGGCGGGGTCTGACCGGGAATGGCGAAGCCGCCGGTCGGCGCGCCGGGAACCGTAAAGCCCTGCGGCGCGGCGTCCTTCTTTTTCTTGGACTTCTTATCCTTTTTCGGGGGCTCCGGCGCGGCAGGCATTTGCGCGGCGGCCTGTCCGGCTTCCTTCTGGGCCTTATAGAGCGCCGCGTTTTCCTTGCTGTAGTGCATCATCAGATTCATGAAGGTCATCTTTTTGCCGCCGGGATTCTGCACGGGGGGCTGCTGGACCGGCTGCTGACCGGGGATCTGGAAGGCGGGCTGCTGGGGCGGCTGCTGACCGGGGATCTGGAAGGCAGGCTGCTGGGGCGGATTCTGACGCATGGCCGGATTTGGCTGAGCGCCGGGAACAGAGGGCTGCGGAATGCTCTGCGGCTGAGCCATCCTGGGCTGATAGCCGGGCTGCGGAATCGGCTGCTGGGCCTGGATGGGCTGCTGCGGCTGCATCGGGCGCGCGGGCTGCTGCATCTGCGGCTGCTGGATCGGGGCGGCCTGCATCGGCTGCTGGGCAGGCGCCGGACGGGCAGGTGCGGCGGCGGGACGGCCCGCTCCCTCGCGTTCCAGCTGGATCGTGAGCTCGTTGAAGTCCTGCAGCGAGAAATTCGGCGTGCTGTTGAGGTAGTTCATGATCCGTGCCACGTAATCACAGTTCTCAGTCTGGTCAAACTGGGTGCTGAACATGATGTTCTTAAAGAAGCGGCCCAGATCCACGGGAGGCTTATCCTGCTGAATGGGCAGGCAGATCAGCACGGTCTCAACGGTCGTCACGTCGGTGTAGATATGGTCGAGATCGAGCAGGATGCTGTTCGGGTCGATCATGTACTCCTCGGCGGAGAGCAGACCGGCGACGATTCCGCGGAATACGCCCAGCAGCCGTTTCCGGTTGACCTGTCCGGTAAAGAACTGACTGACGGGAACCTTCGCGGTGACGTTGAACTTGATGTAGCGCTGGTTGTCCATCTGGGTAAACTGCGTAGCGGCCAGACCCGGGATCTTGTTGTTGGTCAGCATACCCAGACCAAGGGTGTCCAGCACGTCGTTGGGTTGGATCTGGTAGACGCCATAGGTCATCGTGCCCTGGCTCTCATAGGTGATGTTCATGTACGGTTCTCCCTTCTATTCGTTCAGTTGAGATACTGTGCGCTGTAAAGTCTGTAGAGCGTCCAGTCGTATTCGGTCTTGGCAAAATAAGAGCCGGAGGCAGTGAAATCGCGGGCGTCAAAGTACTGCGGCTCAATGACCATGTTGCCCTCGGTGTCGATATAGCCCCAAAGCCCGTTCACCTCCACGGCGGCCAGACCGTTCGAGAAGCTGCGGGCGTCCTCGTATTTCGGCTCCAGCATGATGCTGCCGTCGTGGTTGATAAAACCCCACAGGTCGCCGATCCGAACCGCAGCGCCGTTTTCATCGCAGAAGATCCTGGCCCCGTTGTAGACGGTCGTGCCGATCGGGTTCAGCTTGGAATCCAGCAGATGCCAGCCGTCTCCCTGCTCTACGAAGAAGCGGTCATACCAGCATGCGATGTGGTTTTCGTTCAGTGCAACGCCCAGGTAGGTCTCCTGATTGAGCGGTGTGCCTGTGCTGTCGCGCAGAGTCCAGAGATCACCGGTGCGGACGGCGGCGATTCCCCAGTTCATCGCGGAAACCTCGTCGAAGTCTCCGAACAGGCGGTTTCCGTCCATGTCGTAGTAGGCCCATTTGTCGCCGGAGCGAAGGGGGACGACGTTGCTGCTGTTGACGTAGCCAAGCTCGTCGATTTGGTCGATCCCCTCCAGTACCCAGCGCTTGTTGCCGTTCTTGTCCAGGAAGAAGGCATCCTTATCCCTGGCGAGCTTTGCCCCGGCAAAACCGCTGTCGGAGTAGGGGCCGACGTTGTCGTATCGCAGGGCGGCGATTACGTTTCCCGTTTCATCGACAAAGCCCCAGTAGTCTTTCTTGGCCACGGCGCAGGCTCCGGCGCAGAAGGTCGTGACGTTATGATAGGAGGAAACACTGCGGGCGGTGTATTGTTCCGCTGTCAGAATCTCCTCGATCTGATCGGAGTGCAGGCCGCGCTTTCTGTAGATCTGCGCATATTTGTAAACGTCGAGGATCGAGCCCTGACGATAATAGTGATCGATCAGAAACTCATAGGCGGAAACCTCAGTCGGATAATCGTCGATCATTTGCTCGCCGGCGGAGGCGGCCTTGTCAGGATAGTAGAGCTCGTCGTAGCAGGCAGCGAGCTCCAGTCCGAGCGCGGAGGAGGGATGGATTTCATACGCTCTCTGGTAGTAATCCTCTGCGTCCACCATGATGCCAAGACGGCGGTACTCCCTTGCCTCGGCAAGATAGGACTGATAACGCTGCTCGGTTTTCGAGCGGGAGTCATAGAGCAGATAAACGCCCAGAAGGAGCAAAACGACAAGGGCGATGGGAACAATAAACTTGTAATTCTTCATAGCGACCCTCACATTCCCGTCAGATAGACAGCCAGATAGGTTCCGATCACAAGGGCAGGTCCGAAGGGGATCAGATCCTTGCGGGATTTGCGCTTGGTAATCAGTGCGAATACGGAGATGAAGAAAATAACGATCAGAGAGAGAAACACCGCGCCCCAGATTCCCCTGGTTCCAAGCAGGAGCCCCATGACCAGAAACAGCTTCATATCCCCGAAGCCGATGGAGTTGCGGATGATCAGCGCGCAGAGCACAGAAGCGAGCAGCATCGCGCCTGCCGCAATGACCTCGGTCAGTAATACCTGCCAGACGCCAGGTTCCGAGCAGAACAGCTCAAAGGGGAAGATCAACACCCGGCAGGCGAGACCGAACAGAATAAAGGCGTTTGGGATCCGATAGGTTTTCAAGTCGGTCAGCGCCACGGGCCACATGACGCAGAGCAGGGACAGCCGCTTAACCGCAGTCCAGGGATCGGCGTCGCGGTAGAGCGTCAGGAACATCACTGCCGCGCCCTCGGTGACAAAGAGCATCACCAGGCCGTAGATCAAGGCCGTTTTCCGGTTCTTGCTGCCGTGTTCTTCCTTGTCCGGCCAGCGGGCATCCACGTCGCGCAGCAGCAGCCACAGACCGATGACCCAGAGCGCAAGCGTTACGCCGGGATAGAGGTATAAGTTCATGGGACCTTCCTCCTTTCGGGTCAATCGGAGCCGCCGGAGCCGCCCTCGTCGGAGCCGCCGGAGTCGTCATTTTCGCTCTTATTGTTGCCCGGACTGTTTCCGTAGCCGGAGTGGATCTCCACGTTCACGCCCGGGTGATCCTTCTTGAATTGCTCGACGGCCTTTTCCACGTCCTGCTTGGAGGCGTCGTCCGGGATCACAAGGACGATGGTATAGGTGCGGGTATCCGGATCGGAATGAAGCTCCTGATCCTTGCCCTTATGATCCTGCACCACGATGGTCTCTCCGAGCTCGCTGACGCGGCTCTCCATGCCGCTGTAAATGTGCTCAAGACTGCTTGTGATGTCCTCCTGGCTCATGGCCTTGTCGTCTCCTTCTTTTCCCGTGTTCAGGGTCACGATGGAGACGAATTCGTTCTTGTCCTCGTTGTTGTTGTAGGCGTCAAAGCCCTGGCCGGTGGCGACGTAAGGGTATTCCTTCCGCTCCTGGTTCAGAATAAACTGCTGACGGATGTAGTCCGAGCCGTAATCCCATACGCTCCCGGATTCCATTGCAACGTTCGTCTCCGGGTGCATCTTGGAGATCCCGGTCGCCCAGGCGCTTGTCACGGCGGACTGGCGGAAGTGGAATTTGAAGTCAATGTTCAGCAGCTTGATCACCTGCACGTCATAGGAGACGACGAGCTGGATATAGCTGGATTTTCCGCCCGGCAGGAAGGTGGTGTAGTTGAAATCCAGACCGCCCATGCCGCCGTCCACGTGGTAGCGTCGGAGGAAGGCGTCCGCGTTGTCCGAGGAGGAGGAAACCAGGTTTTTCTCCATAAACGCCTTGCCGAGCGCAGAGGCCAGCATGCTCTTTCCTTCCTCTGCAAACTCATCCAGGGCCAGCAAGCCCATCCCGGTGATTACGCCGGAGGGATCGTCGGCAAGCTGGGAGGCAAACTCGTCGTAGATCGCGCTTCCCGCGTCAATGCCGTTGTTGATGCCGTCGCGGATGCCCTCGAAGTTCATGTTCGAGGCATCGGTGCCCAGACCGGTGATGGAGCTTTGCAGCGTGGAAAGATTGTCGATGGTATTGTAGGCGGACTGCCGGGAAGCGTCGGTGTCAGCGCTCATGGCTGCATCTACGTCGTTCATTCCCAGCTTGAAATAGAGGAAGGAATACTGGGAAAGGTCCTTTGCGGCGGCGTTCAGCGCCACGCCGACGCGGCCCTGAATATAATAGATGTTTACGATCTGAAGCAGGGTCAGGATCAGAAACATGAACGCCGTCAGGGCAATCGACGCTTCCATGACGATCGCGCCGCGCTCTTTCTTTTCCTGCATGGGGAAGCCTCCCTTCTCATGCGGCTCCGATGGTTTATCGAAGCGGTTGAATTGCGGGTGAAGCCGGATCACGAGTATCCGCGGACCAGTTCGACCTGATAGGTACACCAATCCGAATAGGTCTCAAGAACGCTCGTATCCGCTCCGTCATAGCTGCGGACGATCGGCAGCGTGATCATCAGCGGGCGGACGCGAACCACGGAGTGCAGCTTGAAATAGACCTGGGATTTTTTCAGCGAATAGCTCTCGTCGATTCCGTCGTGCTGCCGCATGTTCGTCTGAATGACCTCTGCGGTGCGAAGGTAGATGTCTCGCTCCAGCGCTCCGTGGGACGAGACGCCCAGGAACAGGAAGAGCATCAGATAATCACTGTAATACAGACCGTTGTTGCCGTTCGGCATGGGGTCCACGCCGATCGGCTTTTCCTCCGGCTTGTCCTGGCTGACGGTGCTCTTGAGCGTGTCGAGGATCGCATCAGCGCCGCCTTGCACCATGGCGTCCGCCTTGGCTTCGATCTCCTCTGCATCCGGAATGTGGAGATACCACTGCTCGGCCTTGACCTTGTAGAGGGGAACGGGGAAGCCGCGGGACAGACGCAGAAGGTCCATGCCGGACTCGGCCATCGCCAGCACGACAAGCAGCAAGCACTTCCACACCGGCGGCGGGATGATGCCGAGACAGGCCGCGGAGATGGCCGAAGCAATCGCGTCAAAGACGCGGGAGGTGTTGTTGACGCCGCTCGGGAAGAAGTTTTGGAAAGCCGAACCGAGGTTCATCAGCGTGCGGATGCCGAAGATGGAGGAATAGGCGTCCCGGACGTTCTTCGAGCAGGAGCTCTTGCCGTACAGGAGGTATTCCAGCTCAGCCTCCCAGGCCGCGTTGTTCTCGCGGCAGATCTTCTTGTTCGTCAGGGATTTGTTCCAGTGATCGGTCAGCTCGTCGCTGTTCCACTGATCCTCCACGTTTTTATATGCGAAGGAGTAGTTGATCAGGCCGATCTTGTCCTTTCGGTTGTCCAGGCTCTGCAGCTTCCATTTTCCCTCGTTTGAGTAGGTGTCGAAGCTGAACATTCCCATCAGATAGGTGACGCCGTACAGATCGTCGCGGAACTTGTCGAAATTGCCGTCGATGACGGCCTCGATCAGTCCCGTCGCGCCGTCGAGGAAGCCGGAGGCGACGCTGAATTCGCTGTCGCCGGAGAACTCGCGCTTGATGTCCACGCGGTCCTTATCTTCCTTCACGACGTCGTCCAGAGAGGCCTCTTTCATGCTGTCGCAGAGGTCGTCCACTGCGTCCTTGATTTTATCGCTCTCCTCCAGCGCGTCGTCCGGCTTGTCCGCCCAGAGACTGTGGAAGTAGACGTAGAGCTCGGGAGTCTGGTGCTTTTCTGGGTTCACCGGGTCAATATCGGGATCGTAGTTGTCCTCCGTCAGATGGTCGAGCGTGACCACGGTATCGCCCTCCGGCTTGACCAGCTCGCGGAAGGTCTTTTCAGCGGCGGCCTTGACGCCGGCGTTCGTCCAGTCCTGATCGAAGTAGTTGACGATGGCCTGATTATTGACCTTCTTGCGCATGGCCTCCACGTCACGCAGCTCCGCCACGCATACGCCGCCGTAGGTGAAGCCCTTGATGGCGTCGGATACCTTTTGAAGCTGCGACCGGATGTTCACCAGTCTGGCGCGCAGGGCGCGAACCGCGGCGGCTGTGATCTTCTTTGCTGCCTCGGAGACGTTCATCTGCGCTTCCTTGCCGGTCAGCTCGCCGTTGATCGCCTTCTTGTCGTAATCCTTCATCTGGGTACCGCCCTCGTTGGCGGAGGAAGAAAACTTGTTGAGGGCGCTGTGATATTTGTCCGCGAGACTCTCCAGCTCCTTCAGGCTCTTGGTCTCGTCGCCGTCGCCGTCAATGGCGAGATCGAGCTTTTCGATCATAAAGTCAAGCTTCTCCAGCATGCCGGAGAGGTTTGTGGCGATGCCGTCGAGTACGTTGTTGATCGGGTAGCTGGCGCCGTCCAGCTCCACGGTGGCGCGGGTCGGGTCGATGAGATCGGCGTTCTCCTTTGAAACCTTCTCCAGGGCGCTTACGGCATAGAGATAGGCGTCCTGTGCGTCGGTCTTTCCCGCAGTGAGATATTTTTCACGCAGCTTGTCCGCCTGCTCGAGCAGCTCCTCTGCCCGGTCGTGGACGTCGCGTTCATGGTCTTTTTCTTCGGGTGTTTTTTCGCTCTCCGGCTTTGTGGAGGGGGCAGGGAAGGGGTCGATGATCTCAACCTCGTCGGATTCCGCCAGACGAACCTCCATTGCCAGGAGCATCATCTTTTCGCCGGCCTCGCGGACGGCCTTCGTGTGGTTCTTTCCGGAGGAGGCGTTGACGGCCTTGTTCATGCGCACCCACCACTGGATCGCGTTGGGGTCGGTGTCGGCCGGACCGTAGAGCCGGTTCAGCATTTCGTTTGCCGCCTCGGCGTAGGCGCTGCGGGCCTCGTCAAATTCCTCGACGCTCTTTTTCAGCAGATCGAGCAGCGCGTGATAGTTCTCTCCGGTGACGGTCCAGATTTTTTCGCCGGACTCGTTCTTGTCCTCTTCAAAGAAATCCTCGTAATACTTCTCGTCCTTATCCTTCTTAAATACCTTTTCCGGCTCCGTCTCGTTGTAGTCCGACTGCTTGACGACCGGGCGCTGATAGACGCTCAGCCCTTCCGTCGTGGCGAAATACTCCACGTACTGCGCGTGGATGGAGGCGTAGGAAACGCGGTAGCTGTTGATCTTGTCGCAGTATTCGCCCAGTCTTGCGTTGTCCAGCGGAGCGGGATTCTGATGCTTGTCGTAGGGCTCGCATACGCCGTCGCGGTAATACTGCCGGATGGCGACGTAGGTGTGGAAGGCGGCGGAGTCCAGCTCGCCCTCTGCTTCATAGTAATTCCGTTTGTTTTCAACGTGCTGTTCGTTCTTGCTGGCTTCCGAGGCGCCCTTGCGGTCCTCGGACTGATCCGTGCCGCCGCCGTTGTCGTCGCTCTCGGAGTCGCCGCTCAGGCGTCCGAACAGACCCCGACAGATCTCGATCGGGGCGCGGTACTTCATGAATTCAATGATCTGGGCCTTGACCAGACCGGAGCTGGACAGATTGGCGTCCGGCACCGGACGGATGATCTCCGAAGCGGGCGTCTGCACGTCGCACAGGAGCAGATCTGTAATGGATTTGTCTTCAAATGCCTGCTGCGCATAGTCGGAAACGAGGATCGTCTCGTCCTTCTCCATCTTCTGGGACATCATGCACCGCAGGAAATATCTGGCCGTGACCTCATAGTATTCGTCCACGTTCTGGCAGGATGCGATCATGCCGTACCATTCGCTCAGGTCGGCGTCATAATTCGTCATCAGCGTGTTGAGCGCGAGATCGCCGGCGGACTCGGCCATACTTCGGGACATATAGCTCCGGCCGAGATCCACGAAGATGGAGGTGATGACGATGCAGGGCACAAGAATGATGGCCAGAAAGACGGTGCTTTTATGCTTCATTCCAATGCGCCTCCTCTCAAGAAAGCCAATCGTGGACTTTCTGGATCGCCTTGATGATCTTGTCCTTGGCCTTGCCGTAGCCCTCGCCAACGCCGTAGCGCTCCATATAGTCCTCAGCCATGTCGGTGTTGCGAATCAGCTCGGTCGCGCTGCCCACGGGCATTTCCAGGCGGGTGTTCATCTTCAGAACGTACCAGTCCTCCATGAAAAGCATTCGGACCGGCAACTGAATACTGTAGCTTGCCTCAATGGAAAAGGCAGCGGTGAGGACCATGTTGGAATAGTCGATCTTGATGTTTGCGTCCTTCGGGCGCATATCCAGAAAGAGACCGGTCGAGAGCTTGTCCATTTGCTCGTTGACCCGCTCCGTGACCTTGCCGAGCGCGCGCTTCATCTCGGTCGCGCCGGAGCCGCTGAAGGCCCGATAGGGATAGACGGTCACGTTATTGGCGTTCGGGATGCTGCCCCCCTCGATGCCCATAAGCTGAGGATCGGCGCAGTAGGCCGCGCCGGAGATCGTCTGCTTTGCAATGATGGCGTCGATCCGGCACTTCTGATAGTAAGCGTTTCCGAGGACCAGCATCAGCAGAATGACGATGAGCATGATCGGGAAGACGAAGGTCGCTTCCATAATGATCGCGCCGCGTTCCTTCTCCGCTTGCATATTGGTCAGCTCCTTTCCGGCCTGGTATGGGAACCCGCGGCGAACCGCGGGGAAATCTTCGGTTTTGTTCGGACCGTGGAACGCACGGAAAAAGCTCCGTGCGCCCCACGGTCCGGGCGTCCCGCTCGGAGGACGCCCGTCTGGGGAAGTGGGACGATCAGCCGCCGCCGCCGCCACCGCCGCCGCCAGCGCCGCCAGCGCCGCCAGCGCCGCCGGCTCCACCTTTATCAATGGCGCCTTCGGCATTGCCCCTGATGGTCTTAAGCAGGCTAGTAATCAGATCCGAGATAGCATCACGGAAGATGATCGCCAGAACGACGGCAATGCCGATCAGAACCACGATGGAAACCACGTTGACGTCGCCGTTTTCCTTGGTAAAGAAGCGGCGGAGGGCGCACTTGGCGCTGAGAGCCATGAGTTTCAGGTTGCTGAACATTTTCGTTTCCTCCTTTCTTCTCAAATTCCGTTCTATTTCGTACCCAAAACGATCACATGCCAAGATTCGCGAAAATCGGGATGATGATCATAATGAGGATACCGACGAACATAATGAGCAGCGGGATCAGCAGCTTGGACGAGGCCTTCTCGCCGGCCCGGAGGACCTGCTGCTTCCGAAGTCCCCAAATCTCCTTGCTCTGCTGCGTCAGGTTCTCGCAGAGCTCCGCGTTGCCCTTGACCATGCCCTGAATCATTGTGGAGGCAAATTTCTTGATCTCCGGAATGATGCAGCGGGTGCCGAAGTTGAGAATGGCGTCCACCTCGGATACGCCGTTGTCCATCTCGATGATGGAGTTCTTCATCTCCTGATAGATGGTGCTCGTTCCGGTATCCGCCACCATGCTCCAGGCCTCGCGCAGGATCATGCCCGCGTTCGTCATCAGGGCCAGCTTGGAGACGACGTCGGAAAAATCGTGCAGCATCTCGTCGGAGCGCTTTTTGATGGTCTCCGCAGTGAGCGTGCCGAAGTAATAGTAGGCCACGCCGGCGAAGACGGCCACCACGATGAACAGCGCCAGATTATCGCCCAGACCGTAGAGGGGAGCGGCCAGCGCGAGCACGGTCAGACCGAAGGTGATCTGCTGGGAGTGGATCACGCGCAGATAATAGTCCGCGTATTTCTCGCCGTAAAGGACGGTGAGCTCCTTGCGGAGGACGCGGTCGCGCTTGGTGCGGTATTGGTAATGGATCAGCTCGAGCAGAGCGTAGCCGACGAAATAGACCTCCTTGAGCGGGAAATCCTTCTCTTCCAGCGGCTCGAACATGCTGGCGCTGCGGAGCCCCTTTGCGAACAGGAAAAGCCAAAACAGTACGACCAGTGCGCCGAAGCCGAAAACGACAAAATCAATCGTGCCGAGCATTTCCTCACCCCCTTACAGCTTGATGTTGAGGATCTTGCGACCCACGAAATAGGAGACGATGAACAGAGCGATGGCGATCGTGGTGGAGGCGATGCCGGCGGGCGTAGCGAAGTTCGCGGCAAAGTCGGGGCTCATGGACTTCATAATGCCGATCAGGCCGACTGGCATGAAGATCATGACCGTCTGCTCCATCTTGCTTGCGGAGACCATCGTCTCGATCTCCTCCTTGATCTCCATCTTGTCGCTGAGAATGCTGTGGGTGGTGTTGATGGTGTCCTTCAGATTGCCGCCCTTGCGGTAGCTGATGCGGAAGACGTTGGCGAAGCTGACGATGTCGTCGTTGCCGCTTCGATTGCCGAGATCTTCCATCAGATCCTCCACGGCAAAGTTGTTTGCCATGCCGGAGAGGATCACCTCCAGCTCCTTGACGATGAAGGCGTCCTCTTCATACTGGATGCGCATATCGTCGTAGACGGCGTGAAAGGAGTCCACCACGTTTTTGCCCGCGCCGATGGAGGTGTTGAAGGCCTCCAGAAAATCGCGGAACTGGCTGTTCAGGTTGCGGGCGTTCTTGTCGCGGATCTGCTTGGTCCGGGTCGGCACGAAGATCCGACCGGCCACCAAGCCCACAATTGCTGGGATCGAAATGTCCAGGATCCAGCTCAGCGTGGTCCGCTGGCCGAATTCATCCCGCCCCAGGCCGCCGTAGAACAGATAGCCGACGACGGCGCCGATCACGAAGGCAAGCAGGAAATACAGGATCTTTTCCAGCTTGGTCATATAGTAGACCTTGTAGTTGTAGGTGGGCAGGTTCGTCACCGAGGTGAACCATTGGGGTTCGGGCGGCTGTGTCTCCTTCTTTTTCTTGAACAGTGCCATATTGCTACCTCCGATCGTAGAGAATGGGAGCCTTCGTTCAGCAGTGCGGGTTTAGAAGTCTGTGCGGAAGCCTGCAAGCTGGAGCTTGAAGATGTTCTGCATCGGATTGTTCGTGCGCTTGAGCGAGCCGGAGACCTTTTCCAGCGTGCTGTTCTCGTCCTCCTCAAACTTGTAGAGCGGGTTGAGCACCACGCGCCCGTTCTCGTAGCCGACGACCTCGGTGATCTCCATGGTCTTTCTGGAGCGGTCGCGCAGACGGGAGAGGTGGATGATGATGTCCACGGCGGAGGCGATCTGCTGGCGAATGGCCTCCAGCGGCAGTCCGACCGAGCCCTGAAGCACCATGGTCTCCAGACGGCTGAGCATATCCTCGGTGGAGTTGGCGTGGCCGGTGGAGAGGGAGCCGTCGTGTCCGGTATTCATGGCCTGGAGCATGTCCAGAGCCTCGCCGCCGCGGCACTCGCCGACGATGATCCGCTCCGGACGCATACGAAGCGAGGACTTGATCAGATCTCGGATCGTGATCTGACCCACGCCGGCGGCGTTGGCGTTTCTCGTCTCCAGGCTGACCAGATTGTCGATGCGCTTGATCTGCAGCTCGGCGGAGTCCTCGATCGTGATGACGCGCTCGTCGTGCGGGATGTAGTTGGAAAGGGCGTTGAGGAAGGTCGTCTTGCCGGAGCCCGTGCCGCCGGAGATGAAGATGTTGTATTTGGCCCGGACCAGAAGCTCCAGCTTGTCGGCGATCTCCTGGGTGATCGAGCCGTATTCGATGAGCTTTTCGATCGTCATCGGCGTCTTTGAGAATTTACGGATCGTCAGCGTCGGACCGCACAGGGCGATGGGCGGGAGCACCACGTTCACACGCGAGCCGTCGGGCAGGCGGGTGTCGCAGATCGGGTTGGCCTGGTTGACCTCGCGGCCGGCCAGACCCACGATGCGCTGGATCACGTCCTCCAACCGCCGCTGGCTTTCAAACTGCTTGTCCAGCTTGAACAGCCGGCCGTTCTGCTCGATGAAGATGTTTTCCGGCCCGTTGATCATCACCTCGGTGATGGTGTCGTCCTTCAAAATGGAGTCGAGCAGGCCGAAGCCGCGGATGGAACTGAAGATCTGTTCGGCAATGGAAACCCGCTGGTCGATGGGGCAATAGAGCCCGCCGATTTTCTCCGCGACCAGGAGCTCGACCTTCTCGTTGAGGTCGTCGTCACTCATCTTGCTCAGCGGCAGATTTTCGGCGATATAGGTTTTGATTTCGCCGATCAGCTGCTGTTCCTGTTCAAACGTCATGGCAGTACCTCCTTGCTTCGGCGGGGTCAGGACTGGAAGATCGCTTCAAACAGCTGGTTCCGGCTGAGCTGGGCCAGAAGCTGCTCGGTCGTGCCGTGCTCATAGCGCGGCGCGCCGCCGATGGCACGAAGCTCCAGATTGGAGATGGCCGCTCCGGTCTTGCTGGAGAAACGGTTGTAGGCCAGCACGCTCCGGTTGATCAGCGGCGTGTCCTCGTTGGTCTCCTTCATGGACAGGGCCGTGACGGCGCGGAAGATCTTGGTGTTGGAGGTGGGCGTTCCGTCGCCCACAATCACCAGGGCGTGCGCCTGATGCAGAACCGTCAGCGCGTCCTTGTCCAGTCCGAACGGAGCGTCAAGAATCAGATAGTCGTAGGAGCCGTTGAGCCGAAGCTCGGAAATCAGCCGCAGGATCTCCTCCGTTTTCAGCTCCAGCATATCCAGAGCGAGCTTAGCCTGAGAGATGAAGTACACGCCGCGGGGGTCCTGCTTCACCGCGCTCTCGACCTTCATGGAGATGTTGGCCTTCCGGGTTTTCAGGGCGTAGATGATGTCGCTCATATCAAACTGTCCCTGCCCGGCGAAGTAGTCGTCGGCGGAGCCGAAGGGCTCCAGATTCAGATAGAGCGTCTTTCTGCCCAAGGCTGCAAAGTGCATGGCGCAGGCGGCGGCCATTGTGGAGCTGCCCGCTCCGCCGCTGGGGGAGGCGAAGGCGACGACCCGGCAGCCGTCGTCGGAGAACTTGAGCTCGGTCATGCTGCCCGCATGCTCGGCGTAGAGGCTCAGGATCTCGCGGTAGATCAGATCCGCCTTTTGGAAGCGGCAGATGGTCTGCTGCCCACGCAGCAGCTCCACCTCTGCGGAATCCACAAGATAGGAGAAGCCGCAGCGCTTGGGAAGCTGCTTAGGGTCGATCTCAAAGCTGTCAGAGGCCAGAAACACGTCCGCGCGGATCGGCTGCAGCTCCGAAAGCGCTCGATCCTTTTCGGTGAAGGAGTAGATTTCAAGTTTATCAGCGTATTTGGAGCCGAATACGCTGACGATCCGGTTGAGATAACCGACGTCGGATTCCAGAATCGCGAGTTTGATCTTCATTGCGCATAACCTTCCTTTTCTGTTTTCGTCTGCTGTTCCTCGCCGGTACGCTGCCGTTCGGGCGTGCTGTCCACAAGTCCGAGACGGACGACCTGCGCGACGAGGGCGGTGCGGGAATGGATCCCGGTTCGATCCATAATATCATCGAGATGGGTCTTGACGGTGCTTGCGCTAACAACGAGGCGTTCCGCGATCTCCCGGTTGGACAGACCCTCGGTCAGCAGGCGCAGAACGCGGCGCTGCTGAAACGTAAGCTCGGAGGCGCGCAGCTCGCCCAGGCTGACTTCAGGCGTATGCTCGGGATAGACGTTTTCGCCGGCTACGGTCCGATCCATGACCTCCAGCAGCGGGAGCTCGGGATAGGTTTTGAACCAGAAGCTGTTCACGCCGATTTCCCTGGCCCGGTCCACGCAGTCCACGTCGGCCATCGAGGTCGTCAGAATGATCTTCGTCTCCGGCCATCGCTTCTTGATCTGTGCCGAAACGGTCAGACCGTCGCGCCCGTTCATCATCATGATGTCCATCACGATCAAATCCGGCGGGCCGTTTTCAAAGCACCAGTCCGGCAGATCGTCCGCCAGGGAAAGGCAGGCTGCGATCTGGTACCTGCGGGACGGCTTGATGAACATTTTCATGTAGCCGCGGGAGATCATGTCGTCGTCAACCACGACGACACTGGTGTATTTTCGCATGCTCGGATCCCTCCTACCGGATGTATCAGTTTGGATCTGAATATGGCAATACCAATATAATTACAAATATAATTACAAATCCAGTTTCTGGTTATCGGTTTTAATCAGCAAAATACAAGATATAGGTTAATGTGCCTTTTATGGGACATCGGCCACGATATACTTGGTGCATAGAGAACGAAAGGCGGCGTGAGCTATTCACCACAAGGAAGAATTGAGTCTGAGAAAGTTTCTGAATCGTTTCCCGACCGAGGAAAGCTGCGAAGAATACCTGTTTCAGCAGAAATGGCCGGACGGGTTTATTTGCCCGAAGTGTGGTTGCCGTGAGTTTTACCACATCAAGGGACGTAAGCTGTATCAGTGTAAGCACTGCCGTCACCAGAGC
>OMZQ01000053.1 GCA_900315595.1 uncultured Eubacteriales bacterium
CTTGTCGTTGCGGGTGTCCAGCAGGGGCATGTCCAGCACCACAATGTCGGCGCCCTTTTCCTTGACGATCAGCTTCCATTGCTCGATGATTTCATCGTAGTTTCGGCCAAAGCGGTCCAGGCTGTGGACCACCAGCACGTCGCCGGCTTTCAGCTTCCGCACCAGTTTCTTGTACTCTGGGCGGTCGAAGTCTTTGCCGGACTGCTTGTCCATGAATATCTTCTCGATCCCAAACTCCCGCATGGCGATCATCTGCCTGTCCTCGTTTTGCTCCCGCGTGGAGACGCGGACGTAGCCGTAGAGCATATCAGTCGCCTCCTTCCTCCGGGTCTGGCCATTCGTCTGGCACCGCGCTTAACCCTACGGCATCGTTAATCTCACACCAATGCAACAATGGACAATCGCTGCAATCGTCCCCGCGCAGGCTACAATGTTTGGAAATCAATCTTACGGCAGCAAACAGTTCTTCCTCTTCGGTGAGTTGATCCTTTGCGTCCAGGACGGCCAACTCCTCCCGCTGCCTATCGGTCATACCGCCACCACCTTTCGGAGCTGCTCCATCGTTTCAATCTTTCCACCGCACCATTCAGGCAGATTGGCTCTGACCACAGCCTCGGCCATCGGAGGACAGACGGCGTTTCCGCAGCGGGCTACCTTTGCTGACTTGGAATACTCCTTGCCGGTCTTGGGGTCCACGAAGTCGATGATGTAGTCCGGCGGGAATCCCATGGCGTTGTAGAGTTCACGCGGGGTCAGCATCCGCAGCAGGATGTCGGAAATGAAGTATTCCGTCCCGCAGATCGTGAGCAGCAGGATCTCGTCTTCTTTCAGCGTGTAGCCGCAGAAGCGGTTCAGCAGCGCCCGGATCTGCGGCCAGTAACCCATTTCCGCGCCGGGTGCATAGCGCTCGATGCGCACGGACGCGACGCCGAATTCACCGCCGCCCGCCGTGATCGTCCGCAGAGGATCAGCGGCGCTCTGCCCTTTGTCCTGCCCCTTGAACTCCACGATATGCGCCGCGCAAATGCTGTGCCTCGGCTCGCTGGTAATCGTAGTGATCGGCTCGTCTGCGCTGTTTCCGCAGCCGGAATAACCGCCGCCGAAATATTTGTCCAGGTGTACCGCCGTCAACGCCTCGCGGTCGTGCGCCGTAACGGTATGCGCAGGATCGCGCAGGTCGACCGGCTGCCCGTTGCCGTAATACTCCGTCAGATGCGCCGCTGTCAGCCCGTAGCGGTTGGATGCGTCCACAGTCGGCATCGGTTCTGTCAGCCCGTTCACGCGGGCAGCTTCTGTCTGCTCCGTGTGGTACTGGATCAGATTTGCCGCCGACATCTCCCCGTAGCCGGTCGGAACCAGAAACGGCTTCCCGCTCCGAATCGTGAACTTGTCCACGCCGCGAATGATGCGCCGCATGGTGTTGTCGGCAAGCGGTCGCACGGCATTGACGCCGTATCGATCTTTGATCTCTTGCTTTGTGGCAAAGATCGAGTACATGGGCTGTGTCCAGTCGATGATCTCCGCAGCAGACCGCCAGGGCAGCAGCTTCCCGGCAATCACGTCCGGATGATCTGCGGGGGCGTGGGTTCGTTCCGGCCAGACGATGGGCCGCCCGTCGCACCTGGCAACCAGCACAAACCGCTTGCGGGAGGTCGGCGCTCCGTAGTCCGCCGCCACCAGCTCTCTGTGTTCGATTTCGTAGCCTAAGTTCATCAGCTGCCATTTCCATTGCTGGAAGGTCTTGCAAGCCTTTTTACTTACGGGCTTTCCTTTTCGGACCGGCCCCCAGGTCTGGAACTCTTCCACGTTTTCCAGCATGATCACCCGAGGGCGAACCGTGGCGGCCCACCGCAGAACGATCCAAGCCAGGCCACGGATATGCTTGTCAACCAAGGCGGAGCCCTTTGCCTTCGAGAAGTGCTTGCAGTCCGGGGAGAACCATGCAAGCCCGACAGGTCGGCCCTTGCAGACCTCCTCCGGGTCGATGTCCCAGACCGAAGCCTGGTAATGCTCGGTGAATGGATGGTTGACGCTGTGCATCAGGATCGCGTCCGCGTCGTGGTTGATGGCAATGTTCACCACCCTGCCGGTCGCCACCTCGATCCCGGTTGACGCTCCGCCGCCTCCGGCGAAGCTGTCCACGATAATTTCCTCTGTCATGGAGATTTGTGCGGGATTTCGAATTCGTTTCATGCCGTCCTCCATTAAGTTGCAGGAAGCAACCCGCCGGCTCCCGCTTTCTCCACGGTGGGCCGATGGCAGCCGCACCGATCCGTGGTGTTCATGAGATTTGTCCCCTTTCATGTTGCCCTGCGGGTGCTGCCCCGCATGGCGGTGTTTTACGTCGCGGCCGCAAGGAGCGGCACGGCGCTTTGGGTCGCGGGGTCTGCAAGGTAGAATGCGGATTGGCTCATGACCGTGGCGTACATCTGTGCGCCGGAGCCATCGGAGCCGTCACCGTGGAAGCTGTCAACGACGGCCTTCTCGGCCTTGCTCATATTCGCGTAGGCGGCTCTGCCATAGCTCGGCGGCAGCCAATTCCGGTTTTTCGCCGCATAGATGTTAAGGCGGTCTATCAGTGGCATCGTCTCAGGCAGGAACTTGATGTGGATGGTGCCCTTTTTGAAGAAGTCAACCTTGAAGTACGCCAGCTCGATGTTCCGCAGGGAGCCTTGTTCAGCCCATGCAAGTCTTGCAGAGAGGTCGTAGCCCTCCGGACGCTTCCCGCCGAGGTAGTCAAACACCTTCTCCAGATCAGAGATCACGGCATAGGCGGTGTTCTTGCAGAACTCGCGGCCGGAGGTCCGGTAGCTGTACTCAAAGACATAGGTGGGAAGGATGACCTTCTTGCCGACCTTGTGGGCCTTGTTCGTTGCCCAGCCGGTAAAGTAGTGGATATTCTGCGAGCATTCCGGGTACCAGGAGTGTTCTGCCGTCATCTTTTCAAACAGGTCAATGATTGCTTCCTTAACGCCCTTGGTGATGGAGGCGTTCATTTCAACGGCGATCTGCTTAATGTTGAAGGCTGAAAACTCATAGTTTGCCATGCGGTCAACGTTCTCACGGTAGGTTTTTTGAAGCTCGCTGGTAAGCTTGCCGGTGAATTCCTTGTTGGACAGAAGCGCCGACCAGTATTTCAACCGGACCGTGCGGAGGTATTTGTTGAGATCGAAGCCCCGAATGTAGTTGTCATCACCGACGGTCAGGGTGAGGATCGGCATCTTGTCGAAGCTCTCCTTTGGATTGAGCGTGCGCCCCATGTAGGGAACAAGCGCCATGTACTCTTTGACAAGCTCCATTGTGGCAGCAACCTCGGTGTTGTAGTATTGGATCGCCCGCTCAATGTAGTCGCCGGCAACAAGGTCGTGGATCTCGGCGTCCTGGACGGTCTCAGCTTCTTGCGCCTGTTTCATCCGTTCCCAAAACGTGCTTTCTTCCGTTTCGGCGGGGATTGGAACGTTGACCTTGATGATCGCAACATCAACGGAAGCCCGGCGCTCGGTGCCTCTGGAAAAAGCGCTTTCGACGAATTCAACGGTGGCGCCGAGCTCGTCAAGCTGCCGTTTCAGCAGTTGCCGGGTCGCGGTGTAGGGATTGCGGATCGTTTCCGCGTTCAGGAGACAGATCACCATCCCACCGCCGCGCTGCATCTCAATCGCTTTCAGCAGGTGCTTGTCCCCATCGGCAAAGGGCGGGTTCATCAAGATCAGCTGATACCGCTTGTACGTGTGGTAGGACAGAAAATCGTCATGTACGATGTGGAGATCGGCTTTTCCGATTATGTCCTTCTCGTTCTCGTTCTTGACCTCGTGCCGCCTTTCATCAGAGAAATTGTATTTGAGGATTTGCCGGAGATATGGGTCGATCTCACAAGCATCAATATCCAGGGTTCTATCGGCGCAACGCCAGCGTTTTACGAGATAGTCGCGCATCAACGCTTGGATCAGATCGCCTTTGCCGGCAGACGGTTCAAGGACGGACTGAATGTAGGTGAAGTCCAGACCCGCCAGCATCTTTTCTGCGATGGACGGCGGCGTCGGGTAGAACTGATCGTTGCCGCCGGTCGTTGTCATATCAGTCGGTCTGATCATTCTCAACCCTCCCCCAGCCATAGATTTCTGTTGTCACCTCAGCCGCACCTCCACGTTGTTTTCCTTGAGCACCTGATCGACGAATGACCAGGAGATGCGGCCCTCGTTGATACGCTCGGCCAGCCAGCCGAACTCGGCAGCCAGCTCCTGCACGTCCTCCGCCGGCGCGCCGTGCTTGTCCAACAGGATGTATAACGCAATCTTCAGCGCCTGCCGGATCCCGGTCTCAATTCCCCGATTCTCCGCCCGCTTCACGTCCTCGCCGGTGCAGACCTGCCGCCGCGGATTGACCTTGGTCTTACTCATGGAGCTACCCCTCCGGCACGAACTCCGCGGACGGGCCGAGCACGCGCGGCATTTCGCCGTCCCCCGTCCCCGTAGGGCGGCCAGACCCTTGGCCGCCGTCTCCGCCGTCCCCCGTCTCCGTAGTGGACGGGTCTCCCGTCCCGCCGTCCGTAGGGGCGGTCACCGACCGCCCGCCGTCCAAGCCGTCCCCCTCGCGCAGCCCTCGTTCGTAATTCCTGGCCTCGTCCAGACTGTAATGCTCCATGGCCTCCATCATGGCGTCCAGCGCCAGGACGCCCTGATCGGGGCGAATCTGCGCGGCCTGCATCCCCATGGCCGCGTAACCAAGCGCAGCATCGTTCGACCATTGGTTCTCCATCAGCTTCCCCAGACTGTCGCCTCGGCTGGTCTGCGCCCTGTAAAGGCGCAGCATTTTGGCCTGCTCGCGGTACCCGTGCTCCAGCGCTGTAATGTACCGTCTCAGATCAGGGAGCCAAGCTGCTGAGAATTGCGACAATCCGTTATCCTCCGGCTCCGGGAGCTCGAGCTTGCCATGCCACAGCAGGTTTATGCATCTTTCCCATTCAATCCT
>OMZQ01000004.1 GCA_900315595.1 uncultured Eubacteriales bacterium
GAATTCGTCAAAAAGGGCCCCGTGACCTTCGCCGCGCTGCTTTCCCACACGGCGGGCTACAACCTGCACGGCTTCCCCGGCTACCGGGCGGATCACGAACCGCTTTCGCTCGAAGACGTGCTGAACGGCAAGGGCAACACGCCGAAGCTCAGAAGGATTCGTCCTTATGGCAAGCAGCACATGTACTCCGGCGGCGGCATCACGCTGGCACAGCTCGCCTTTGAGCGTATCACCGGCACGACCCTCCGCGAGGCCTTCCAAAAGGAGGTCGCCGAGCCGCTGGGCCTGAAGCGCACCGGCTTTTTCCAGCCGCTGGACGAAGAGCTGGTTTCCAACGCCGCGTTCGGCTTCAGGCTGGCGCAGAAGGAGGACCCTGCCCACGGTTATCACTATTATCCAGAGCACGCCGCAGCGGGGCTTTGGACGACGCCCACGGAGCTGGTCAGGATCGGTCTTGAGCTTTCGAAGAGCTATCGCAAAGGCGGCTTCCTCAAAAAGAAGACCGCGCGGCGTATGATGACGCCTGTCATGGATGACTACGGCCTTTGCCTCGACGTTTGGGAGTCGGAAGCGCGCAAAGACAGCGTTGCCGGCCACGGCGGAGAGAACTGGGGCTTTCTGACCAGCTGGGTCTTTTCCCGCAAAAAAGATATCTGCGTTGCCATCATGTACAACAACGTCACGGAAGCCGCCGACGAAGCGATCAATGACATCGCCTGCAAGATTTACAAAAACGCGAAGGATTAAAGGAGAAATACACGGATGGATAAGAAAACTATGATGGAAAATCTGATCCGGAAGGCCCATGAGAAGGGTCTCTTCAACGGCACCTGGCTCTACGCCGAGCACGGCGAGATTCTCACCAAGGGCGCCCTGGGCTGGCGCGACACCGAGGACAGGCTCCCCCTGCGGGAGGACAGCGTCTTCGACCTGGCCTCCGTCAGCAAGCAGTTCACCGCCGCGGCGGTCATGCTGCTGGTCCAGGAGGGCCTGCTGGACCTGGAGGACGAGGTTACGAAGTTCTTCCCCGAACTCCCGTACCCCGGCGTCACGGTCCGCCACCTGCTGACCCACACCGGCGGCGTGGCCGATTATTTTGACGACATCAACTGGCTGATCGGGATCTGGGAAAAAGAGGACCGGATCCCCGACAACAACGACGTCCTCCGCTTCCTCTGCGAGAGCGGCGCGGAGGCCTACTTCGCCCCCGGCGAGGACTCCTGCTATTCCAACAGCGACTACTGCCTGCTGGCCCTCATCGTGGAGCGGGTCTCCGGCCTGCCCTTCGAGGACTTTATGAAGCGGCGGGTCTTCGAGCCCGCCGGCATGCGCGATACCGCGGTCTGCCACGTCCGCAGGGACGGCTGGCCCTCCGACAATTTCGCCCGGGCCATGGTGCTGGAGGACGGGCGGTATCTGCTTCCGGATTTCTCCCAAAACGACAGAGACGTGATCCCGGAGGACGGGACCAGCGGCGAAGGCAACGTGTATTCCAACATCTTCGACCTGTTCCGCTGGGACCGGGTGCTGCGGGAAGGAAGATTGCTCACTCCGGAGACCCAGCGGCTCATGTACGCCCCCGTGAAGCTCAACAGCGGCGAGGAATACGTGGACGAGGAGGGAGAGGGCTACGGCTTCGGCTGGGCCATCCCGAAGGAACCGGAGCAGGGGCTCATCGTGGAGCACGGCGGCTGGCACAAGGGCGCCCACACCCGGTATGAGCGCTTCATCGACAAGGACCTTGTCCTGATTATCCTGCTCTGCCGCGATCCCGAGGATACGCCTGCCTTTGAGGCCTTCTTTAAGGCGATCCGGGAGATCATGAGAGGCCGGGAGCCCGAGCCCTTCCGCACCCTGGAGGAGCGCATGGTCCGGGACCCCGACAAGTCTGCCTGGGCGAGCTTCTGCGGCAAATTCGCCCACGAAGAGGACGACTGCTTCTACCCGGACGAGGTCTTCCTCCGGGACGGGGAGCTGTACGTCAAATGGATGCGGGGCCACGGCGCGGGCTTCACCTGGCGGCTCTACCCCTTGGGGGGCGACGAGTTCGGCATCAAGAAGTTCGATTTCACCCTTCGCCTCAGCGCCGAAGGCCTGACCGTCTTCGACGAGCTCTATAAGAAAGCCTAAAACGACGACCTCGTAAGGGCCGATGTGGGCATCGGCCCCTACAACCTGAAATGGAGATACATATGGATAAACATAATTTGATGAAAGAATTGGCCTGTGCGCTGAACGAAAAGGACTGCTTCAACGGGGCCTGGCTCTATGCCGAACACGGCGAGATCGTCTCCAAGGGCGCCCTCGGCTTCCGGGACCCCGAAAACACCCTGCCCATCACGGAGGACACGATCTTCCAGTTGGCTTCCGTCACCAAGCAGTTCACCGCGGCGGCGGTCATGCTGGCCCGGCGGGAAGGCCTGCTCGAGCTCGACGACGAGATCACCAAATACTTCCCGGAGATCCCCTATCCCGGCGTGACGGTCCGGCATCTGCTGAGCCACACCAGCGGCATCCCCGATTATTTTGTTGACGCGGACTGGTTCTTCAGGATCTGGAAGGAAGAAAAGCGGGTCCCCGGCAACGACGAGATCCTGCGCTTCCTCCGGGAAACCAAGGCGAAGCCCTATTTCGCCCCCGGGGAAGGACTGGAATACTCCAACACCGCTTACAATCTGCTGGCTCTGCTGGTGGAGCGGCGTTCCGGCGTTCCCTTTGAAAAATTCCTGCAGCAAAATATCTTCGAGCCCGCCGGTATGCGCTCGACCCGCTGCTGCCACATCCGCAGAGACGGCATTCCCTTTGAGAATTTCGCCCGGGCAACGGTGTTCGAGGACGACAAATACGTGGCCGACGTGGACTCTGAGGAGTACGGCGACGTGGCCGCCTTTGACGGACTGAACGGCGACGATTACGTGTACACCAACATCTTCGATATGCTCAAATGGGACCGGGCCCTGCGCGAGGGCAAGGTGCTGACGAAGGAAGAGCAGGAAATCATGTACACCCCCGCAAAGCTCAACAATGGCGAGGACGCCGTATTCGACGAGGACGACGGGCTGGGCTACGGCTTCGGCTGGGCCGTCGGGCACGACGAGGCGCTTGGTCTGGTCGTCAGCCACAGCGGCGGAATGCCGGGCGTTGCCACCTGGTTCGAGCGCTTTCTCGACGCGGACAGGGTGCTTGTGATCCTCAGCAACCGGGACTACCGGGACGTCAGAGCGTATGAGGGCTACTGGGACGGTATGGAAGCGATCGCAAGGGACAAGGAGCCGGAGCCCATCGTCTGCATCGAGGATATCGCGATCCGGGACCCAGACAAGTCCGGGTGGGAGAACTTCTGCGGCAAGTACGAGCACCCCGAAGACGCCGATTTCATCATCGACGAGGTCTTTATGAAAGATGGCGAGCTCCACGCCAAGGCCATCGACGAGGACGGGGACGAGATGCGCTTCCGCCTCTATCCCCTGGGCGAAAACGAGTTCGGCCGCAAGGGCGGAATGTTCAAGCTGACCTTCGGCGACGGCTGCGTGATGTACGACGATTTCACCTGCAAAAAGCTGTAAGAATACTGAAACAGGGCGGCGGGGAGCGATCCCCGCCGCCGGAACAGGAGGAAACGTAAAATGGATTACAAAATGATGAACCTGACAGAAGAAGAAGCCGCATATATCGGCGAGAAGATCAATGAAATCGTGCCGCACGAGGTAGATGCTGATGAAGAAGAATTCGTCCTCAAGGTCGAGAACGAAAACGGCGAGATCGTCGGCGGATGTATTGCCCAGGCCTACGAATACCGCTGGTCGAGAATGTTCCTTGACACCCTTTGGGTGGATGAACGCTATCGCCATCACGGAATCGGTTCTATGATCATCCGCGAACTCGAGCGGATCGCAAAGCAGAAGGGCTGCCGGGTCGTGACGCTGGGCACCGCCAGCTATATGGCAAGACCCTTCTATGAAAAACACGGCTACACGGTTTTTACGACGTTGAAACACGCAAACGGCTATCTCAGCTATTCCCTGGTCAAATACCTGGACCGGGAAACGCCGGACTACGTGCCGTCAGACAACAGCGGGGCACGCTTCCGGGTTTCGCTCGGCAGCGAGGACGACGCGGAGGTGATCGAAAACGGGATTCGCGCTTACATGGATGCCTACGAGCCGAAATACGAGAACGTCGGGTTTTATAAGAAGCTTGCGGACAAGGACGGCAGCTTTGCGGCGGGCGTGATCGCGGAAGTGAACAAGGGCGCTTACGGCTTTGTGGACGCAGTCTTTGTGGAGGAAGCGGTCCGACGTCAGGGCTTGGGCACGGCGCTCTTGAAGGCGGCCGAGGACTTCACAAGGGAAAACGGTACGCACATCGTCCTGACAAGCGCGGGCGACTGGAACGTCGATTTCTTCAAAAAGAACGGCTATTTGCTCAGAGGCGAGCTCAAGGACGTGCCGAAAGGCCACGATTGCTACGAGCTCTACAAGAATATCTGAAGCAAAGCAGCAGTCATTTTATTCACGCTGTTGTTGTGGCGTAAAACCACTCGCTAAGCGAGTGGTTTTACGCCACAAGAAAAAGCAGACGCAATAAGCGCCTGCTTTTTCTGAGCCGTGCGGAGGGATCACAAAACGGGGCCCCCATCGAAGCCCAGCGCAGCGGGTTCGGTGGGGAAAAGGAGGAGACCCGAAGCACAGTCGAAGAAAAAGCAGACGCAATAAGCGCCTGCTTTTTTTGAGCCGTGCGGAGGGATCTCAAAGCAGGGCCCCCATCGAAGCCCAGCGCAGCGGGTTCGATGGGGAAAAGGAGGAGACCCGGAGCACAGTCGAAGAAACGGCAAGCGCAACAAGCGTTTGCCGTTTCTGAGCCGTGCGGAGGGATCTCCGACGCTGTGGTGCGGGCGGCGGGACTCGAACCCGCACACCGGATGGCAACGGAACCTAAATCCGTCGAGTCTACCAATTCCACCACGCCCGCATATGAACGGCAGACGGAACTGCCGCTATTTATTCTTTTGAACGCCACTCAGTCAGGCCGTTTGCACTTCTCCCCATAACAACACCTGCAGCGGTCGATAAACTGCTAAATACTTTATCCTCTGTAAAAGTCCAGCTATCATCAACGATTCCATCAGCAATAAGTTGCATTCGCAGAGATTGGATTTGCTTTGGACAAGAGGTTGTAACAGAAGATGCAATTTTAGAACCTTTCAAAACGACAAAACCTTCACTGGTCTGGATACCTGTTGCATCTGCCCCTCTGGCAGCTTGTATATATTTGTATTGCTGGGCCCCATCTATTCCTGCTTCGCTCCCATTTTCTACCACGGATTCAAGGATTTTATGGCCAAGAGCGTTGATGATTAGGCGAATATTGTACAGGAACTCTTCCATTTCGGCTTGCTCAGCCTCAGTCAAAGATGCATCTGCTGGTACAGTAGAATTCTCAAGGATATAACGATCTGCTTGTTTGGCGAGAAGGTAGCACCGGTGTTCAAGGTACTTAATATGCGCCTTGTTCAGCCGATTGTCTTTACTGATGAAGACAATGCACTCGTTCCAGAAATCTTTACCGTTTGGAGAGTCGTGCTGTTTTAAGCGATCAAAAACATTCTCTGCCTCGCCAATATATGCAATTCCTTTTCCATCAGTATCCCGTTTGCCAAACAAAAAATAGACTCCGCAGGCAGCAAGATCCGGACGGTCAAAGCATTTTCTTATTTCCATGCGAGGCAATTTATAGGCTTTACCATTCCAATTGGAAAGCTCGCATACCCACCGTTTATTTGGGTCGCCTTCAATCAAGAACAAACTGATTGTCTTACCAAAATTTCTCACAGCAATCACCTAACAATCAATATGTCAGAATAAGGAGATGCAGGAACCATTCCAGAGATGACGGCGCAGAAATCCGGCGTGTCTGCCAAATTCGCTGCAGTCGCGGCTCTGCCGTGGGCTTATCCTATCACAGAACGGCTGATTTGTCAATCGGACTTGTTCCGGCGATTTTGCGTGTGTAAGCATTTCGTTATAAGTTTGCTATGATTGGGTGTGGAAATGGTTTGATCGGAACGCCCTATTGACAGCCGTGATATAATAAAGCCCAAAAGCAATCGCCCATGAGTGCAGAAAGGAGACCCTATGGAAAAATTCATTCCCTACGAGAAGCTCTCGAAAAAGAAGCAGCGGGAGCTGAACGCCGCCCGCCGCACCACCTGGGCCCTGAACCCGGTGACCCGTAAACCCGCAAACCCCAAAGCCTATAACCGCAAAACGGCACGGAACTGGAAGAACGATTCCAATTCCGTGCCGTTTATTTCTGTTTTTGCGCCGCTGTAAACAAAGGGAACGGATCAACTCCGAATGTGGCGGCGCAGATTCTGCGATCGGATACTGTAGCGGCGCACTGCTATGCATAAGTTCCGGCAGCCAAATCTGCGGCGCAGAAGCTTGCAGATTTGGGCCGTCACTTAATCGCGCGCCACCGACTCCCACCAAGGCAGAGAAGGAGGATGACCAATGAGCATGTTGGAGGAAATCTGGCTCAGTGGCCTGGACGACCAGGACAGGCTCGTGAAAAAGGGCTCCGCCATGGAGCGGAAGCTCTGCCTGTACGCCAAGAACAGCGACAGAATGAAGGCCATGCTGTCCGAGCAGCAGACAGAGCAGTATGAGAAAACCATAGACGTCTTCAACGAGGTCCTGACCCAGTCCGAAATAGAAGCCTTCGAGCTTGGCTTCACTCTCGCCGCCCGCCTCATGATCGACGTCCTGCAAAGCGCAGAGCTGCCGGAGATCGACGAACTCTAAGCGGTCAGAATCTGCACCGCAGATCAATGAAAAAGCAATCCACCCGGGCTCTGTACGCAGCGCCCGGGTGCGTTTCTTCTGCATGATTGACGTGGATGTCGATGCAAGCACTTGGCCGATGAAGGCTTGCACTCCAATCCAGATTGTGGTATAGTTATCCTTGGATGATTATAATCTGATAATTGTCGTGAAAAGAACGTGATGTTTTTCCAACGTTGCGATCTACAACACCCCTATATTAGAAGGAGCAATCCCATGAAACACAGTCCTCGCTGCTTATACAGTAACAGAGTTTCCAATTTTGTTGCCGAGGATGAAGACGCTATCTTTGGTGCGCTTTCCCGGGAGTATCACGGGGAAACTCTTACCGCAACAAGAGAAGCATGCAGATTCTCTTTATGAGCGCATCCCATATACGGCAGGAAGCTTCAATATTGTTGTATTGCATGGACAAATCGCATCTGTCAGCGGGGTTGATCAGGTAAATCTAAAGCGCCTTCAGGGAGAGAATATCGATTATCTCGCACTTGGCCACATACATTCACATTCCGCGGAAAAATTGGACTCTGCTGGATATTATTGTTACCCAGGCTGTTTGGAAGGACGCGGCTTTGATGAGTGTGGCGAAAAGGGCTTTATTTTACTCGATATTACAAATGGAAGGCTGACTGCTTTGGCCCGGCAGAAATCGCTGCGAATCGAACTGGCAAATGCCAAAGAAAGAGGCGGAAGGAAAGACGTGAAGCAGATGACTGAGAAAATCACAGTGTTGGATCATGGGATTCGGCTGGTGGGGATCTTGGAGCGGGCTGCGGAGGAGCGGGGGCCGCTGGTGATTGTGCTGCATGGCTTTACCAGCTCGAAGGACCGGAACCACACGGTTGCGGCCTGCGAAGCGATGCGGGAGGCGGGATTCGCGACCTTGCGCTTCGATCTGTACGGCCACGGCGAGAGCGGCGGGGAATTCCGCAAGCATACGCTGGACAAATGGATCTCCAACACTCTGGCGATGATCGACTACGCCGAAGGTCTGGATTTCGTCACAGAAATCTGGCTTTCCGGCCATTCCCAGGGCGGCCTGACAGCGGCGCTGGCTGCGGGAAAGGAACCCGAGCGCGTCAAGGGCTTGATTCTCCGGGCTCCCGCCTTTATGATTCCCCGATGCGCCAGAGAAGGCAATATGCTGGGGGTCCGGTTTGACCCTGCCAATATCCCGGAAGCGTTTCCAACCATCAAGGGCCTGACGCTGGAGGCCGGGTACGTCCGCTCCGCCCAGGCGATTCACGTGGAGGAGGCCATTGACGCCTTCCCCGGCCCGGTGCTGCTGCTCCACGGAGAAGCGGACGACGTGGTTCCGCTCCGGGACGTTGCGGCGGCTGCGGAGCGCTACAAAAGCTGCAAGCTGGAGCTGATCCCAGGCGAGACCCACCACTTTGACCGGGCGCAGGAGCAGATGAAGAATCTCATTCGGAGCTGGCTGGAGCAGCAAACCGGGAAAGCGCGGTAGTTTTCAGCCCTTGTTCCGGATACTCCGGCACAATACAACATGCCCCAGCATCTGCGCGTGTGAGGCGCGTTGGCGGCCTGTGTGGGCTTTTCACGAGATAGGAGGGGAACTCTACCCTACCGCGAGAACGGAAACAGAAAGGGGCACCCCATCATGAAAAAGACGATTGAATTATCCGATCTAACAGACACCTTCCAGGCGGTGGCAGAAGGCGGAAACGGCCATGATTACGTAGATCTTGGTCTCTCCGTAAAATGGGCGACCATGAATCTCGGCGCCGCGAAGATCAGCGATCCCGGCGGCTATTACGCGTGGGGGGAGACCGGGAAGAAAGACGATTACTCCTGGGGGGCCATTCAGCATGGAAGCTCCGCGGACGCCCTGACAAAATACAATTTTGCGGATGGCGGCCTCAGTCTGGAAGCGGCGGACGATGCAGCCGCTGCGAATTGGGGCGGAGCCTGGCGCATTCCCACAAGCGCGGAATGGGAGGAGCTGTGCGACAAACGGAACTGCAAATGGGAGTGGACAAAGCTCGAAAACACGCCGGGATACAAGATCACCGGCAAAAAGGCGGGTTTTACGGACAAAAGCATTTTCCTCCCGGCGGCAGGGTATTTCCGCGGCTGTTCGATAGAAGGTGCGGAATCGTCCGGCTATTACTGGTCGGCAACCCGCAATCGGCCCTTCGAAGACCGCGCGATTTGCCTCTTCTTTATTCCAACCTTCATCGGGATCGGCAACAACGGGTTCCGCAACGGCGGATTTACGATCCGCCCGGTCATGAAATAGAACCGGCGGCTTTGCTGTAAGAGGAATGCATTGAGATGGATACGCGAATCGAGCAATTTGTCATGGCCTATGGCGTGGAGCGGGATAACTGCGGCTGCTTTTTCCGCGCCGGAGCGGGCTATACGCTGCGCCCCGCAGAAACCGTCACGGCGAACAAGGAGTTCTGCGACTGTGAATTCGCCTGGACCTTCCGCCCAGGCGACTCTCAGAATCTGCAAAGGAGCCATTTATGATGATATTCAAAAAAGGAAACTGCTGGCGATGCTGCTATGACCCGGAAACCGGCCTGTACACGGCGGAGATCGGAGGCGGACCCAATCATGATCTGTATGAGATCACAAAAGAGATCTTTGACCGGGTGGACGATCCCGACGTGAAATGGCCCACAAGTCTGATCTGCGAGGGCCGCCATCTGTATATGGCTGTGGATGACCGCTGCGGCCCGCCCTACACGGTGGTTCTGGACTCGGATTATCAGAAGCTCTGCCCCTGGGCGAAAACAAAAGTGTCCGGAACGGTCTGGGATGAGGACATGACGGACGCCGCCGTGGAGGTGTTCGCCAGCGAGGCCAAGAACCGCCCCCAGCGCCGCGCAAAAAAGGCGGCCCGGGAGAAACGGAACGCGGAAGAAGCCGCGGCACAAAAAGAACAGGAGACCGCCAAAGCGGAGACAGCCCCGCAGTCCGCCGCCGCGCCTTCCGCGGACGGGACGCCGCGGGACTTCAGCCGCCTGACCCGCTTCCTGCCCGTCCTGGAGACAGACGAGACCCTGTATGACGAAGAAAACGGGTACAGCGACGTCGTGTTCCGTTTTATGGAGGAGCTGGAGCTTGCCTGCGAGAAGGAGCCGGAGAACGAGGGCCTGCAGAAGATGAAACGGATCTTCGATCAGGAAGAGAGCAGCCCCGGTTTCATTTTCCAACATTTGCCGGAGCTCCTTCGCGGGCTGAAGGCCCTGGAAGCGGAACAAGGGTGACGTTACATTCAAAAAGATTTGAAGGATCAGGCAGTAGAACAGGAACGGCAATAGAAGGTCTACGGCGGCGCCGCCGCCCTGTTCAAGTCCCGCAACCAAATACGATGACGCAAAAATCGGGCGACGCACAGGGCGTCTCCCGATTTTTGGTCCGAGTGTTTATAACGGATTTAACGAACACACATAGGCAGCGGGCACATATTCCGTTTTCAAGTAATCAAAGAATATTTTCGCACATTCGACAAGCTCGCCTCCTTCGGCTACAATGTGGACGGAAGGAGGCGAACGCTTTGAAACGAGATAAACGATATTTGTATCTGGATGATTTCGAGCACCGGCTGGCCATTACGGGGATGAGCCATTTTCGAAACTACCTGCTGCAGACAGGCAAACCAACAGAGGACGTGGACGCCCTTCTGCTTAAGCTGGTAAAGGCAAAGAGAAAACGTATTTCCTAAAAGAGAATTTCGTAGCAGGGCATATCCTGCACCGTATCAAAAACTGATTTTAAGGAGGACCGCACCATGCAAGAACTGACCTACCATTGGGAAGGAGACTACCTGATCCCGGACCTTGATCCGCCCGAAGCACCGAGGATCGGTAAGTACGGGACCATGCGACACCATTACCTACGCTACCACCACCGCGGCATCTTCGATGGGATGCTTCTGAAAGGCACCCTCAACGATCACCTCCAGGAAATCGACCGTCAAGCCAACGAAATGATGGAGCGTCTCACTACTCAGATAGTCCAAGCAGAAGGAGTTACTGAGCAACTCAAGGCTACCGACCAAATGGGATGGGTTAGGCACATGAACAACATAAAAGAACGTGCAGAAGAAATTGCTAGAAGCGAGCTGATTTATCGTTAATAAACATATAACAAACATATGGGCAGGGATGTCAAGCTACGTCCCTGCCTTTTTTTGCTTTTTACTGGAAGATTCACCAAAAAGCGTTTGCAAATTGAATGAGACTTCAGATGTTGCAAATTATGACCATCATGGACATATACAAGGGAAAACGCAAAGATTACGCTTTGTTTTTGCGACAGATTGTGATATAATTACAAAGAAAACTGGTACACCCAGTTTGTCATTAACGTATGATGAACAGCAGAAAAAGAAACGGAGAATGAACATGGACAAAGTGCTGCTGCAGGAAGTGTTTTTGCAGAAGGTTCATCAGTTTATAGCCAAAGCATCCGGAAAAACGATCCTGTTTTTCCGTGGTTTCTCAACCGATCAGATTGCACAGCTGATTTCCCACAGCAACGCAATTTTGCAGGATGACTCTCTATTATCTGACGGGCATCTGAATCTTGCGGGCTTGAACGATCGCTGGCTTGATCTTCTGACAGCTATGGCAACCGCCGACAGGCCGTTGGTTGGCTTTTTCGAGGAACTCCTTGTCATCCGAGACTCTCTGTCCCGTGTTCGTGCAGACCATATCATCGTTGTCGAGAATAATATGCTTACTCCATGGACACCCAGCTGCATCCCCCAGACGCAGGCACTTGCGCTCTTTGATGCGCTGCAGGAAGAGCGTGAAATCCAGGACGAGCAGCTTCTGCTGTTGGCTGGTTTCTACATGGACGTAAAGTTGCTGGATAACCAGGCCCTGCTTCTTCCGCTCTCACCGGATAATCCCGGGATCGAATACATTCCTTTCTGGGCCGAAACTCCTGATCCCGTTGCGCTTTCTGAATGCGAGCAGATCGTAATTGGCGGCGCAAAAGACTGGAAATACCGTCTGGATTTGTTGAACGGAGATGCAGCGCCGGCTATCTTCCTCCAGCATGGCGACAAGCTTGATCTTCGACAGAAGGGGCTTGCGTCAGCATTGACTGCGCTTGGCGTCGATTGTTGCTTCGACGATCTGGAGAGATATACAAAGAAGGAAGCATATGACGAAACAGCATTTCTCCCTCTCCTGCGTCGATACTGGGGAGCGGGCGCCGCTTTTCGTCCGTTGCTGTTCTATCATGATCCGGACCGTTCGAGAGAAACAGAAACGATTTCCCAGGGAGTCATCATCGCAGAAATCGCCGCCCAATGCGAAAAGGCATTGAACGGTGACCGTTTCAGCAACGTGTTTATCACGGCGCCTACCGGCTCCGGAAAATCCATTCTGTTTCAACTCCCGGCGCTGTATCTCGCGGAGAAGTACAACCTTGTAACGATCGTGATTTCCCCTTTGATTGCATTGATGAACGATCAGGTCGATCAATTGCAGAGGGAGCGCGGCATTACGACTGCTGCATATATCAACTCCACAATGTCTATAGAAGAGCGCATGGAGGTAATCAGCCAAATTCACCGCGGCGAAAAATCCTTGCTCTATCTTGCACCGGAGCTTCTTTTGACCACCCATCTGCAAACCTTCCTGGGCGGCAGACGGATCGGAATGATTGTGATCGACGAGGCGCATACTGTGACCAGCTGGGGCAGAGACTTCCGTTCAGATTACTGGTTCCTCGGCGACTTTTTGAAAAAAGTCCGCAGAGACGGTATGTCCTTCCCGGTGCTCTGCCTGACTGCAACGGCTGTGTATTCCGGAGAGGATGATGTTGTAAACGATACCATCCAGGAGCTTGGCCTGGAGGAAACGATCATTCATCTTGGCAACGTGAAACGCACAAACATTGTTTTTGATATTGTGCATCACGAAAAGGACAAATTGACACGGCGGGTTGAAGATGAAAAGATAGATCTGACTCTGACGCGTGTCAGAGACTTGGTGGAGCGTCAAGAGAAGGTGCTTGCCTATTTCCCGTACCGCAGCCAGGTGGATCAGGCATACGGCCAACTCAGCAAAGCAGAGCATATTCGTATGCGGCGGTATCACGGCCAGATGGCGACCGCAGAGCGGAAGCTGGTCGAGCAGGACTATAAAGACGGCACAGCCATGGGCCTACTTTGTACCAAAGCGTTCGGCATGGGCATTGACGTAGGCGATATCCGACACGTGGTTCACTTTGCGCCTACCGGCACGCTGGCAGACTACGTTCAGGAGATTGGTCGTGCGGCACGAAGCCAGTCCATACAGGGCACGGCGCACATCGATTTCTTCCCCAGCGATCTCCGCTATGTTCGGGTACTCAACGGGATCTCCGAAATGCGCCAGTTCCAGCTGCGGGAAATGCTGAAAAAGCTTTGCCAGATTTATCAAATGAAAAATCGGCGCAATCTGCTGATTTCTGCAGATACCTTTTCCTACTTATTCAAAGAAGACGAACTGGAAACCCGCACGAAATCCGGATTACTGCTTCTGGCAAAGGATTTGAGCAACAAATACAGCTTCCCGGTTCTCATTGTCCGACCGAAGCCCATGCTGGCCAAGAACTATGTAAACGTCCCCTTTGAAATAGAAGAACAGTTCCTGAAAAAATACGGGGCTTACGCAAAGCTCCAGAAGGGCTCCAACAACCGCATCGTATCCTCCGGAAACCTCTCCCGCGCCTCCGATGTACGGATTTCCAGCGACGGCAACACCTATCTGGTTGATATGGCGGAGATTTGGGAAAACTGCTTCCCCGACCGTGCGTTCGGCATGTTCAAAATGCAGTTCTTCTCGGAAAAGCTGCGAAGCAGGAAGGGTGAGTACAGCATCTCTCCACGCGTTTTGGCTGAAATCCGGTATCACGACGACTTCGGCGCAGTGGACGAGAAGCTGTTTGCTATCACGCAAGCGATCGTAAAAGTCTTTGCAAACTATAAAAACGCAGAGAAGAAGCAGTTTACCAGACAGGAGTTTGAAAACGCGCTGAAAACGGAACTGGACGAGAAGGTCATCGCGCACGAGAAGGTGTCCATGCTGTTAGAAGTGTTTTCGGAGAATGTGGATGAGACGGCACAGTTCACGCAGGTCCGGCGCACAGTTCGTGTCCTGCGCAAGCGCAAGCAGGTCGGCAGTGAAGAAACGACGTATTTTGTCAGCAATCCGGCCTATGCGCAAATCCCGTCTTTGCTGCGCAGACTGCTGAACCAATGTGCGCCGAATCAAGGCGGGAACACGTTCCACAGATACTATCCGCAGCTCCGGGATAAGGCCATTGAGATCATGCCGCTGCTCCGGGTTCTGGAGCTGCTAGACCTTGCAAGCTACGAAATCCGCGGCGGTGAAAAATCCGAGGTTTTCATCCGTATCAACGATCCATCCAAGCTGCTCCGGCTGGCGAATGAGAACTATTATAACAGTGTCCTGCACGCCATTCACAACCGACACCGCAGAAACGAACGGCTGCTCTTGGCCTTCTTCCTGACAGAGATGACGACCGAAGAGCGCTGGCACTTGATTGAGGAATACTTCCTCGGCAATGAGGCATACTTCTCGCAAGTTCTTGGCTTGCAGCCTGATGCTTAACAATCGATAAATGGTCCCAGATGCCGCAAAACTGCCGCACCTGGGGCGGGTTTTGGCGATTGTGGAGTTTTTCTGCTTGAAATATATATATTATAATCGACTCAGGCGGGCAGCCTGATGCCGTTCGCACCCATAAACTTTTGAGGTAAATATATGGATCTACCCGGAAAATCCTGTCTGTTTCCCGCCTGAAAATAATGCACCTAACGAGATATACAAGGAGGTCGCTGTAATGGAAGAAGAATTTGAAGAAGAGTATGAGCTTGAAGAAGAATGTGAGTTTGACGAATTAGCCGTAGATATCGACGAGGATCGCCTGACAGAGCTGTATCAGAAACTACTCACTTATGCAAAAGCAAATATCTTTTCTGTGCTTCCGAAAGAACTGGACGATGACCTGAAAAAAGCGGAAAAATGGTGCTTGCAGTACCATGACCCTGACTGGTCGCACCCGTTGTTCTACGTGGTCAGTTATTTGATGTATGAGCAAAAGCCTGGTGTGGATGTAGAAAAGATTCTGCCGCAGCTTGGCGCAACGCCGGAAGAAATTAACGAAATCATGTGCGGACCTATTGAACTATATTGCTGATATTCAAAGTAAGAAGAAACATTTGGAGGACTCACTATGTGGACACAGGCTGGCTTTACCGTTGAATGCAAATCAGTTTCCGACGCTGAGCAGGCAGCACAGCTCATGAAAGCGTTTTTAAAAACCCGGAAGCTGTCGAATGACAACTGGGTAAAAGGAATTACTTTAATAGAGTCAACAATCAAACTGGATGAGGACACCTATACCGTCTGGGAAGATTGGGACGGCTTGTTTGAGGTAATGTGCGAGAACGTCGAAGCCTGCTCACCCGGTTTGATGCTCCGTGGAGAATCTGTCTTCTCTGAATCCACAGGCGGCAGAAATCAGGTTGCCTTCGAACGGACAGACGACGGAATTGTATTTGCTCGCCGTATGGAAGACTACGACGCCATCGTTCAAATGATGGAATCCGGGCTTGAGTTGGATGAAATCGCTGAGATTACCGGAATGGCGGTGGAAGAGATCGAACAGATGATGGGCCTTGATGAGGACGAATAAGCCCTACTGATCTCAGACGTTTTTCATGTATCCCATATTTCCCGCCCCAGGTGCCGCAAATCCGCCGCACCTGGGGCGGGTTTTGGCGTTTTTGAGGTTTTTCTGCTTGAAATATATATATTATAATCGACTCAGGCGGGCGGACCTGCTCCCAAATACTTATCAGATTGAGGGGATCAAAATGCATATTATTGTTGCTGACCACAAGGTAGCTCTTGTAACCGACATGGACGATGTTGCATGGGACATTTCACAGGATTGGCTGGCTATGGGTATATGCAAGGAGGCTTATTGTTACGAACTTTATGAGGATGATTTTGACGAGAACGGCAAATATGTAACAGACGAAGGGGATACAATAACAATCGAAGATTGTAATAATGCAGAGCATGTAGGTGATTTCTGAGTCTGTATCTTCGACCTGTGCTTTTTCCCGCCCCAGGTGCCGCAAAACCGCCGCACCTGGGGCGGGTTTTGGCGTTTTTGGAGCTTTTCTGCTCGAAATATATACATTCATAACAAGCACGATCCCGGATTATGAATGGTGTAGGGAAAAGGTTGGTTATGCTGTCGCAAATCCGAAACATCTTACCGCGTTTTGGCGTATTGCCTATTGATTAACCGCATCATTGTTGGTATAATATACAAGAGAATACAGAAAGGGATCATGGTAACAGATACGCGCTGCTGCCATGGTCCCTTTTGCTTTCTGCCAGTGGTTGCCCTATCCGTCGTTGCGAGGAGCGAAGCGACGCGGCAATCCGTATCTCAAAGGAGGCATTTATGGAAAACGACGGAAAAGTCCGGCTGCTGCGGCTGCTGGAGCTGCTTTGGACGGAGACGGACGAGCAGCATCCGCTGACGATCGGCTATATCACGGAAGAAATGAAGAAGCGCTGGGGGCTGGAGGCCTACCGGATCACGATCCAGAAGGACGTGGCGGCCCTGCAGTCGGCGGGTTATGAGATCGAGGTCAAGCGCTCCACGCAGAATCAGTATTTTCTTGCCTCCCGGCCCTTCGAGCTGCCGGAGCTGAAGCTGCTGCTGGACGCGGTGGAGTCCTCCAAGTTCATCACCCAGAAAAAGAGCCGCACCCTGGCGGCCAAGCTCTTGAACCTAACCAGCCGGCCAACGGCGGCGGGGCTCAAACGGAACATCTCCATCGCCGACCGCATCAAGCCGAAAAACGAACATATCTACTACTTTGTGGACGCCATCAACGAGGCCATCAACACGAAGCGGAAGATCTCCTTCCTCTACTTCGCCTTCACGCCAGCGAAGAAAAAGGAGCTGAAAAACGGCGGCGAGCCCTACGTCTTCAGTCCCTACACCCTGACCTGGAACGGCGACTGCTACTACGTCGTGGGCTGGTCGGACAAGCACGGCAAGGTGGCGACCTTCCGGGTGGACCGCATCCTGGAGACCCCGCGCATCCTGGAAGAGCCCGCCGTACCGCGGCCGAAAAATTACAGCATCGCGGACTTCTCCGAAAAGGCCTTCCAGCTCTTCGACGCCGACCGCACGGAGGTCACCCTCCTCTGCGACGCTGTGGCTATGAACTCGGTCCTGGACCACTTCGGCGACCGGGCGAAGACCGAGCCCGTGGACGAGCACACCTTCCGCCTCACCGCCGAGGTCTCCCTCAGCCCCACCTTCTTCGCCTGGGTCTTCCAATTCGGAGGAAAAGTCAAACTCCTCGCCCCGGAGGAAGCCATTGAAAAGTATCGGATAATGTTGAACGCATCCAATTCATAGCATAGAAACGCCATATTATTATCATCAAAACATAAAAGGAGAATGATTATGGGAGACTTTACAATCACAAAAAGCGGAGTTTTGAAATCATATCAAGGGAATAATTCTTCTGTTGTAATACCGGATGGCGTCAAAAAAATCGGGTCGATGGCGTTTTATTGCAACTCGGACGTGATCTCTGTAATAATCCCAGGTTGTGTTACAGAAATAGGTGAATCGGCATTCGGCGATTGCGCTGAGCTCGAAAGTGTCAAGATTCTGGGTGGAAAACCGCTGACCATCTGTGACGGGGCCTTTGGAGATTGCAAAAAGTTGGCAATGCTTGAATTGCCTAATAGCATCAAGCGTATCAGCGATAATGCATTTCGCGGCTGTGACGGTTTAGCCGATGAAGCCGGAAATATCATTGTGCTGGATACGTTGTATTCTCATGCCGGGAAAAGCTCGGATGTAACAATCAAAGAAGGTGTGCAATTTATTGCGCCGGAAGCATTCAAATGGTGTGAAGATGTTGAGAAGGTCCATATTCCCGAAGGGGTGAAAACGATCGGTGCATACGCATTTTGCGGCTGCTCAAATTTGAAAACGATCAATATTCCGGACAGCGTTACCGAAATCGGCGAGTTTGCATTTAAGAACAGCCCTGGATTGGCAGATGATAACGGATTCCTGGTAATTCGAAACAGTATTTTTTCCTATAGTGGGAAAAAGGAAGAGCCTGTTATTCCAGCGAGTGTTGAAAGAATCGAACCTTGGGCATTCGAAGGCAGCCAATCTTGTGTCAGAATCACAATCTCGGACAGTGTTACTGAAATCGGAAAGAATGCGTTTTATCAATGTAGCCGCCTTTCATACGTCTCCCTGCCGAATGGATTAAAGGAGATTGCAGGCAGCCTGTTCAGCTGGTGTGCAGCCTTATCTGCTGTAAGAATTCCGGAAACTGTCACAACGATTGGAAGCCTGGCATTTTACGGCTGTGCGTCATTGACGGAAATCACAATTCCGGAATCGGTGGTTTCAATAGGGGCAAATGCTTTCCAAAGCTGTGAAAACCTGGCCCATATCATTTTACCGCAACACTTAACCGAACTTGGCGATGGTGCATTTAAATCATGTAAAAACCTGAAAGCTGTTTATTTTCCCAAGAGTGTCAACTCCATAGGCCCCAACACATTTTCAGGTTGTTACGCGCTTGAAAGGATTGAGGCGCCGGAGCATCTGCGAAAAGATTTTGACCGATGCTATTTGAGTATCAGCATAGATTATTACAGTGATGAGCAGTTGCCCGTTAAGCGTGATACAGAAGACTACGCAGAAATCGAAGACGCCGAAGAAGTAAACCGTGTTGTGATTAAATGCAGGCCGGAGGACTTTGATACTGTTCGCATGATCTTCGAAGAAGCATTGGCTCGATTCTATATGGAAGGTTCCTGCTTGGACGACACCTTATTTGAAAAGGTTTTAGCCGAGATCCGCGAGAACGATGACCTTTGCAGCATTCAAACAACAGATGATTCTGTTTGCGCAACAATTGCCGACGGTATCGAAGCGGGCGGATTGCTTGCATGGAAGCTGCTGGGGAAGAACAGCTTCAGAAATGAATTTGGCTCGATCGCCGGTGTGGGAGAAAGTATTTTGAAGAACTTCCCACACGCAGATTTCTCGGTTACCCATCTGATGCAGGATATCAGCGAAACGGTCGAAAAAGTATGGACTGAGGACGGTAAAATTGTGTCAGAATGGATGGAGTAAGCCGAATTAGATTTCTATTCCAATTCAAACACCATCGAGGAGGTACAAACATGAATTGCCCACGCTGTGGAACACCAATGGAAGGCGGCGTATGCCCGGAATGCGGATTTCCTGTGTTGCGTATTATTATGCTCCATAAGGCAGAATAAAGCCACAAAGATAATAGGGAACATTTCTTTGAAAATCCAAACAAGGTTTCCCCTATTTTTCTCTTGAAATATAGGGAACAATTCTGTATAATCAAAGCAGAATTGTTCCCTATGGAGGTATTCCCATGAATGAACTGCAAACACAGGAACTGCTGCGGCAGCGGGCGGACGCGCAGGCGCGGCTGAAGCTGCTGCCCTATGACGGCACGCCGGAGGTCAAGGAGAAGGACGGCCGACGTTATCTCTACGTCCGCAAGCGGGTGGCGAGCCGCCAGACCTCTACCTACGTGGACGTCTATTCCGACGATTTGTATCAGCTGCTGCTCCGCAACGCCAGAGAGGCCCGGGAGCTGCGCAAGACGATCCGTCACGCGGAAAAAGCCCTGGCCGCGCTGGGCTGGCAGGACGGCGAGCTCTCGCCTGGGGTACTGCTGAATCTGGACTTCGCCCGGGCCAATCTGAAGGCCAACATCTACGACCAGGCCGTATTGGAGGGCGTCGCAACCTCCTTCCCTCAGACGGAGGAGATCATCGAAAACGGGATCGTCAACGGCGTCCGGGCCTCGGACGTGCAGAAGATCCTGAATCTCAAGCACGCCTGGGAGTTTATCCTGGACAAGGACGTGCTGCAGAGCCCATCGAGCTATTACGTCCTCTGCCACATTGCCAAGCTGGTAAACGAGGGCTTTTACGCAGACGGCGGCCGCATCCGGGGCGTACCGGTCACCATCGGCGGGACGAGTTATATCCCGCCCATGCCCAATGAATCCGTCGTTCGGGAAAACCTGGAAACGCGGCTGAACGCCGATAGGGATGCCATCGACACGGCAATCGAGCTCTGCCTCTACTGCATGAAGACGCAGATCTTCAACGACGGCAACAAGCGCGCCGCCGTGATTTACGCAAATCACTTCCTGATCGCCCGCGCGGGCGGCTTGCTGGTGATCCCGGAAAAGGAGGTCCCCGAATTCAAGCGCCTGCTGGTGGCCTACTACGAGAACCGTGATCAGGGAGAAATCAAGACGTTCCTGCGGGAAAAATGCTGGAAGCGGATGGGAGAATAAGCAAATGAACGAACTGACGATTCTGACCCGGCAGGCGCCGGGGGTTGCGGAATTTGACAATTTTGAGGAGATCAAGGCATATCTGGCAGCCCGGCTGGAGGGCTACCGAAACCTGGTCTACTCTGAGGACAGCCTGAAGCTGGCCAAGGCCGACAAGGCCGAGCTCACCAGGCTGAAAAAGGCCCTGGACGAGCGGCGCAAGGAGATCAAGAAGGTCTACATGGAGCCCTATCTGACCGTCGAGGCCCGGATCAAGGAACTGACCGCCATGATCGACGAGCCCCTGGCCGAGATCGACGGCTTCGTCAAGGGGATGAAGGAGGCCGAAAAGGCAGCCAAACGGCAGGAGATCAAGGGGTTTTTCGACACCGTTGCCGCGCCGCTGGGAGAGCTGGCAGAGCCGCTGTTCGCCTCCGAGGCCTTCTTCGATCCAAAGTGGGCGAACGTCAGCACGAAGGCCAAAACCTGGCAGGACGCCGTCCGGGAGAAGGTCGCGCAGGCAGCCGCGGATTTGCGTACTCTTCAGCAGACCGGCGGCAGCCATGCCCCGGCACTGATCGACCGCTATCTGGAGACGATGGACATGGAGAGCGCAAAGGCTTATCAGCGCTCTCTGGAGCAGACTGCGGCTGCCGCCCGGACGGAGGTCGCGGAGGTCAAGGACGAGGACAAGGTTACGGGCTATAAGATTTTGAAGATCAGCGGCACTCGCCGTCAGATGGCGCAGCTCCTCAGTCAGCTCGAGCTGATGGGCATGGAGTATGACGAGCTGGAGGACGGCATGCCCGGCGAGCTGCGGGAGCTGACCGTCCCGGACTTCGACAGCTTTGTGGCCTTCGATATCGAGACCACCGGCACCTTCGGCGCGGCCAACGGTGACGCCGAGGCCGAAATCACCGAGATCGGCGCGGTGAAGGTCCTGAAGGGACAGATCGTCGAGCGCATGGACTGGCTCTGCAACCCAGGTCGGCGCATCACGCCCATGATCAGCCGGATTACCCATATCACCGACGATATGCTGGCTGACAAGCCTCCGGTTTCCGAAGTCATCCGCGCCTTTTCGAAGTTCGCGGGGTACCTGCCCCTGGTGGGACACAACATCAAGGCCTCCGACCTGCACTACATCACCCGTGCCGCCAACCGCGCCGGCGTACGGCTGGAAAACCCCTTCTTTGACACCTACCTCTATGCAAAGCAGTTTCTCGCCACCTGGGGCTGGCCGAACGTTAAGCTGGAAACCCTCTCCGCCGCCTTCGGCATCGCCCAGCCCGACGCCCACCGTGCCTGGTGCGACGCCGAAGCCAACGTCGGCGTGTATTTCAAATTGAAAGAATTGGGGGGATGAGCCATGGACAAGACAGATAATCAACTCAAATATGAGAACTACAAAGAGCAATTCACGCGGCTGAAAAGCGCCTTGAACAACGGCTTTAATCTGGAGGCTATGTTCATTGAGTATGCGATCATGGAGGATCGAACCGAGTCGATCCTGCGCCACGCGGATAAGTGGGAAGCGTATCTGAAAAAGCGCGGTAAAAATGAACCAACCCTAAACTCCAAGGTCGTGTACATCCAAAAGCTGATGGAGTCCAATCGGAAGGACCTTCTGCACAGGTATTTTTCCGACGACCTTCCGGACCGCATACTGACTTGGAAAGAGGATCGCAACCGTCTGATCCATGCTTTACTGAAACAACAGTTGGAGCACAACGAGATCAGGTCGCTTGCAGAGCAAGGAAAACAGCTTGTAGACGAGCTGAGGAAACGCGCCGGGAATTATAACCGAGCCATCGACAGAAGAAAGGAAAAAGAAGAAAATGAGCAACCCGAATGATTTTGTGATCGAAAACGGCATATTGAAGAAGTACGTCGGCCCTGGCGGGGAAGTTGAGGTGCCGGATGGTGTAACGAGTATCGGAAGTGATGCCTTTCGCGACTGTGCTGATTTGACAAGCGTGATCCTGCCAAACAGCGTGACGAGCATTGACAAAAACGCTTTTTACAACTGCAGCGGTTTGTTAAGCATTTCATTACCCGCTGGGCTGGAGACGATCGGTGCGTATGCTTTCGACGGTTGTACATCCTTAGCGTCAATTGCGGTACCCAATAAGGCTGTTTCGATAGGACCATGCGCTTTTTTTGGATGCAAACAGCTTGCTGATGCCGATGGATTTGTAATTGTAAATGAAATCCTGTTTGATTATTACGGAGCGGGAGGTGACGTTATTGTTCCCGCAGGTGTCAAAGTGTTGAGCGATTACTCCTTTGGAAGATGCAATATTCTTCAGAGAGAACATGTTGAAATGGGCTCTGTAGTCCTCCCGACCAGTTTAACGAAAATTGGAAAAGCTGTATTTGAGCATTGCGAAGGACTTAGAGAGGTTAAAATCCCCAACCGTGTGACTGATATCGGGGATTGTGCATTTCAATCGAACCGATGGCTTTCAAAAGTCACCCTGCCGAAGAATCTCATAAACCTTGAAAGTTATGCATTTGCTGGATGTGCAATAGAACGGTTATCCCTGCCAAAAGGGCTGAAGAAGATCGGCGAAGGCGCTCTTATGAATAATAATATGCAAAAACTGGTAATGCCGGATCAGGTCGAGATTATCGAAAATCGTGCGCTTATTGGGCAACTGTATGCTTTCTTTACGCTCTGGGTTACTCCGGGAAGCGTAACTGAAAAAACTGTAAAGCAGTATGTTAAGAAGAACAAGTGCAATGTGAAATATAACGAATCCAAATAATTGTTTTTCAATTTGAGGATGCTTCATTGATGGCAGGGACGCTGCAGAGTTCAATGTGTGCCGTATGCCGTAACTGTGCCGTAACTGGATAGATAAACATCTTTCTATCCGGTTTATGGGACTTGCCCTGTGATACAATACGATTTAAGCGCGATTTAAGCTAAAAATTATCAGTTTATTGGAACAATATCAGGAAGAAAAGTCGTATTTATAAATAGGAGCAAAGAATGACCACGCTAAAGCGCATACAAGATGGGGAACCTGTAGAATACACCAATTCACAGTATATCCCGGCGTTCTTGTTTTTGCCGGAGGAAATCATGGACTGCGAGCCAATTGAGTTTCGCAGAGTCTCTCGCAACGTCCAAAAGCTTCTGCGGGACCCGGTAACAATTGCCCAAGTGGAAAGCGAAGCGTTTCTTCTGGGTATCGTCCTTGGCTATTCTCTCCTGGTCTGGCCGGCTATGGGGCAGAAATGCACGCCGGAATCCTATGGACAGAACGAACCCGCCACACTGCTCTCCCGTACCCCGGATTATTGGGTGACGATGCTGGAGGACGCCGGTATCCTTCTGGACGCATGGGAATGGCTGCAGGTCTATCGGAACGTGGACGGGGAGTTTGCGATCACACATCTTTCGGATATCATGCCCATGATCAAAGCCCTGGTGCCGCAGACCATGGCGAAGTATCACATGACGGAAGCAATTCAGATCGCGCGTGAGATTCCCTGCCATGAGGACTTTTCCCATACCAACAGCACGCAGAAGCGGGACTTTCGCCGCAAGTGGAATCATTTACGAGCAAAAACAAAGGTGCTTTCCCTTGAGGATTTGCAGCCGGAGGCTGAGAATGCGGAAAGATCTCTTCAGTGGGAGCCGGTGGATCTGCAGCCCGCTGTGGAGGATAGTGCCGTCATTCGTGCAACGGGAGAACAATTCCTTGGTATGATCGATGAAGCAGATGCTGAAATACTCCGTCTGCGTTATCTTGGCTATACACTCTCCGAAATCGCAGACAAACTGGGATTCAGGACTCACAGCGCCGTGCAGAAGCGTATCCAAAAGCTGGGACTGCAGTATGAGCGTTTTACGGATACCGATCTCGGTTTTGAAGAAGAGCAGCTCAGAAAAGCAGAGAAAAGAAAAACGCTAATAATTTGAAATTACAGGAACAATTTGCTTGATTTATGTCGTATTACAATAGAGCAATGAACAACCCTTGCTTTCGGGCAGGGGTTGTTTTCATTTTTGGAGGTGATCAAGATGGTAGCATAAGCAAAACAGAACCAACACAAAAACAATTCAACAGAAAGAAGGAGTGAAATCATTATGAAAGATTGTAACGGCTTTAAGATCATCGGTGTTGATCACGGCTTCGGCAACATGAAGACTGCCAATCACTGCTTTCCCACCGGCCTCCTGCGTTATGACAGCGAGCCTCTGTTTACCAGGGACCTGCTGATCTATGACGGAGAATACTATCTCATCGGAGAGGGACACAAGGAGTTTCTGCCGGACAAGAGCCTGGACGAGGACTACTATGTGCTGACCCTGGCGGCTATCGCCATGGAGCTGGCCGACGAGGGCTTGAAGGAAGCGAGCGTCTATCTGGCGGTAGGTCTGCCCCTGACCTGGACCGCAGGGCAGAAGGAGGCCTTTGCCGCCTATCTCAGCCGGTATTCCGAGGTGACGTTCACCTTCCGAAAAATGGATTATCATATCCGTATCGTCGGCGTCAGCGTCTATCCCCAGGGCTACGCCGCCATCGCGCAGCTCAAAGGACTGATGACCGGCGTCAATATGATTGCCGACGTTGGGAACGGCACTATGAATATTCTCTACCTGATCAACGGCAAGCCTCAGTCGGGAAGAATGTTCACGGAGAAGATCGGCGTCTACCAGTGTACGCTGGCGGTGCGAGAGGCCTTCCTGCGGCAGACCAGGCGGGAGCTCAACGACGCCATCATCGACGAGGTGCTCTGCACTGGCACAGCCAATATCGACGCAGAGGATCTGGCCATCATCCAGGCTACCGCTGCGGCCTATGTGGACGAGCTTTTCCGAAGGTTGCGGGAGCATGGCTACGACGAGCGCACCATGACTCTCTGGATCACGGGCGGGGGCGGTTGCCTGGTGAAGCACTTCGGCGAGGTCGATTCCCAGCGCGTCCGCTTTGTGGATGACATCTGCGCGGCGGCTAAGGGCTATGAATACCTGGCCGGCATTCAGATCAAGGCGGGACAGTAGAGATGAGCGTCTATCGGATGACGGTACGCTTCAATCTGGAAGACGCCGAGGACCGCAGCGCAGCGGAGTATTTGCGGGGCTTGAAGCACGGGGACTGCAACCGCTTTGTGGTAAACGCCGTGCTGACTCGCGTCCGGGCTGAAAACGCAAATGCGGTTGATCCCACCCTGCTGGACAGCATCCGCCAGATCTTCCGGGAGGAAATGCAGGCGCTGCCGCCTATCACGGGCACAGTTTTGCCTGCTTTAACAGCCGAAGAACAGGACGAACAAAGCGTGTTGGACGATTTGGAGCTGTTTGGATGACGTCGTTGTGACGTCATTTTTCTTTTCTCCAACGCTGCGTGGCGTCAAATTGACGTCACCGCTTTCCCGGCAGAAAAGACGCTCTGCGAGGAACCCATGCGCCACAAAAGCGGCATGAGGCACAGCCAGACCGGAGGGAGTCATCCCTGCGGGGGCTGTGTCTCATACCGTAACAAGCAGGGAAAAACCATAGTTTTTCCGAACAGGCCGGGACCCGTCCTGCCCTTTGGGGAGATCCCCAAGCCCCCATGTTCCATCCAACATTCCAAAACACAAATCATAATCAGAAGGGAGTAATCATTTTGAAGCAAAACCAAGTCAACTTCACCGTTACGGCGGCGGAGAAGAAGCAAATCGAAAAGCTGGCGGTGGCCTGCGGCCTTTCCCAGGGAGAATACCTGCGGCAGCGGGCTTTGGGCTTCTCGCCCAGAGCCTTCCCGCCCGGAGAGGGCTACTGGCGGCTGCACAGCGATCTGCTCTGGCTCATGAACCATGCGCCTTCGTCGGAGTACGCAGCCCGTTATGAGACCGCCTACCGAACCCTCCGGGAGAAATATTTCTTGGCTGGGAAACAGTCGCCGGAGGAAATCCGGGTGGGGCTTGCGGGAGGATAACCATGGCGACCACAGGCTTTTGGCCCGTCAAGGGCCGCTTGAAGGACGTGATCGACTACGCCGAGAACCCGGACAAAACCATCGACCGCAAGTATCTGGACGAAGACCTGTACCGCACCCTGGAATACGCCGCAAACGCAGAGAAGACTGATCAACGGATGTATGTCACAGCGCTGAACTGTCCGCTGGAAAATGCCTGCCAGTCCATGATGGAGACCAAACGGCGCTTCGGCAAGCTCAAAGGAAACGTGGCCTACCACGGGTATCAGAGCTTCCGCCCCGGAGAGCTGACGCCGGAGACCTGCCACGAGATCGGGCTTGAGACAGCCCGCCGCATGTGGCCGGATTATGAGGTGGTCGTCACGACCCATCTGAATACGGACTCGCTGCACAACCATTTTATAGTAAATTCCGTCAGCTTCAAAACCGGCGAGAAGTTTCAGAATAAGATCCGGGACCACGTGCGGCTGCGGGAGGTGTCAGACGCTCTGTGTCTGAATCACGAGCTGTCCGTGCTGGGCAAATCCAGACTGTATCAGACCGACAAGGACGCCTATTGGGTCCGCAAGGCCGGAAAGCTGACCCACCGGGACGTTCTGAAGCAAGATGTGGAGGAATGCATTGCTTACGTTTTCCGTATGGAGGATTTCCTGCAGCGCCTGCGGCAAAAGGGCTATACCATCGTTCGGGGAGACAGCTATGATCATATCTCTGTTAAGGCCCCGGATTGGAGCCGGGCTGTCCGGCTGGACAGCATCGGCTATCCCGTGAGCAAAATCCAGAGCATCCTCCGCGACCATCTCGACGACAATCATTTTCTGATCGTCTACAACAGCCACTTGCCGCCGAAAAGCAGACCGCTTCCGCTTTTGAGTCTGGAACGGCAGCTTGACTACAACATCACGCACGCCAGAGAGACAGGCACGGTGCTTCTGGACCTGGTGTTCTATCTGGTGCTGCGGCTGCTGGGCTTGATGCAGGATGAGGAAGCAAGGCGGCGGAACATTCAACCGTTATCTCCCTCCATGCGGATGGAGGTGGCAAAGCTGGATCAACTGATTGAAGAACAAGAGCTCCTGACCGGGAAGGGTATCCGCACGGTCCAGGAGCTTTCCTCGTTTCAGACGGAAACTGAAAGTCAAATCAAAGTCTTGGAGGTGGAGCGGCAGCGCTGCCGGAACCAGCTCCGCAGGCCGAAGTCGCCGGATCTGACAGAGGAATACAAGCAGAAGATCGCGACGGCCACCGAAGAACTGAAACCGCTTCGGAAGGAGCTTGCCGTCGCAAAGCGGATCGAGGACCGCTGGGAGCGCCTGCTGGGTCTGTTGGAAGCAGAGCATGATCTGGAGAGCAGAGAGCTCCAACGGGAACGTGGCCGCGAACGGTAATCGAATTCACAAATTTTCTAAGAAAGGAAAGGATCACAAAATGAAAGATGTAAAACAGATTTCCCTTGCAAACCTGGTGCCCTTTGAAGGACACCCCTACAAAGTTGAGGACAATGCGGATATGGAGGCGCTGACCGAAAGCATCCGGGAAAACGGCATCCTGAATCCGCTGATCGTCCGTCCGGCAGAGAATGATCCCTGCCGATTTGAAATCATTTCCGGGCACCGTCGTGCCCATGCCGCAAAGCTGGCGGGAATCGAACAGGTTCCCGCCCTTGTCTATCCCATCAGCCGGGACGAGGCGGCGGTGCTTGTGGTGGACAGCAACCTTCACCGCGAGCATATCCTGCCTTCCGAAAAGGCCTTTGCCTACAAGCTCAAAATGGAAGCTCTGAAACGGCAGGGACGGCGGACGGATCTCACTTCGTCGCAAGTTGCGACAAGGTTGGACACAGCGGCGAAAATTGGCGCGGCCTCCAACGAGAGTCGGGATCAGGTGTTCCGCTATATCCGGCTGACCAATCTGCGACCGGAGCTGCTGACCATGATGGACGAGGGGAAGATCGCCTTCTCCGTGGGCGTGGAGCTCTCCTACCTGGACGAGCAGGCCCAGTTCGATCTGCTGGACGCCATGGCCCGAAACGACTGTACGCCGTCCTACGCCCAGGCTGTGCGGCTGCACAAGGCTTATAACGTCGGAGCCCTGGACCGTTGGCTGATCGACACCACCTTAGCGGAGCCCAAGCCGAACCAGCAGGAGCAAATCCGCCTGAAGCGGGAGACCTTTGGCAGATTCTTCCCGGATCACTACACCGCCGCTGATATTGAAAAGGACATTCTGAAAGGTCTTGAGCTTCTGAAACGCCAGCGGGACCGCAGCCGGGACGCAAGATAAGGAGGCCGCCATGAGAGACAATTACTACCTTTTCGGGCTTGGTGCCCCTGCGCGAAGCTATGTGGTCAACGGCGTGACCTATCAGGTGGGAAGCCGATATACGCCGATTGATTTCAAAGCAAAGAAGCAGAAAGAGAAAACCATCTTTGACCGCGTCTGTCACTATCTGAATAACGATTTCGCAGATTTGACGGATGCCGGCCCAAACCGTAAAATGGAGTCGGAATATGTGTGCCCGGCTGCCATGAAAGGAGGAAGCAATGCAGTCGAAACGCAAGCCTGAACCCACAGGCATCGCCGCGCTCTACTGCCGCCTGTCCCGTGACGACGGCAGCGAAAGCGAGAGCAATTCCATTGGAAATCAAAAACGCCTTCTATCTCAGAAGGCGAAGGAGCTGGGGCTTGGAAGCACCAAGTTCTACGTGGACGACGGATACACCGGGACGAACTTCAACCGTCCCGGCTTCCAGTCCATGCTGGACGACATTGATCTTGGTTACGTGACCACCGTGATGGTAAAGGACCTTTCCAGATTGGGGCGTGATTACGTTTCTGTCGGCCACTATACGGACAATTATTTCCCGGATCGTAACGTCCGCTTCATTGCCGTAAACGACATGGTGGACAGCGACGAGGGCGAGAACGAGATCGCCCCCTTCAAGAACATTATGAATGAGATGTACGCCAGAGATATTTCCCGTAAGGTTCGTTCTGCTCACCGCATCCGGGGTAATCTCGGAGAGCCGCTGAGCCAGCCGCCCTATGGTTATATCAAATCGCCGGAGGACAAGAAGCGCTGGATTATCGAGCCGGAGGCGGCAGCGATCGTCAGACAGATCTTCCGTCTCTGCATCGAGGGCAAGGGAAACGAGAGCATTGCCCGGATTCTGACAGATCAGAAGATTCTCAATCCCACTGCTTACTGGCGGGAGCGCGGCGAGGGACGCGGCGGGAAGAAGACGCAGCCCAATCCCTATCTCTGGAAGCACACGACGGTGGAGAAGATACTGCGCCAGCAGGAGTATTGTGGCGATGTGATCAACTTCAAGACCTATTCCAAGAGCTTCAAGAACAAACAGCGCCTCGAAAACCCGGAGGAAAACTGGGTTGTTTTCAAGGGCAAGCATGAACCGATCATTGACCGGGATACCTTTGAGCAGGTACAGCAGAAGATCAAAAAGACGAAGCGCCGTGCGCCAAAGGAACAAAACGGTCCCAAGAATTTGCTGGTGGATTATCTCTACTGTGCGGATTGCTACAGCAAGCTTTGGCATCATACCAACACGCGCAATAAGGACATTCATTTCTTTTCCTGTTCCAATTATTCTGGTGACTACGGCGGCACATGTACCTCCCGGCATTATATTCGGGCTGACGCTATCGAGCAGGTCGTGCTGTTGGAGCTGCGGCGGCTGGCGTCGTTTCTTCGGTATGACGAGGAAGCCTTTGCGGATATCCTGGCGCAGAAGACGAACCGGGATATGCTAGCGGAGCAGAAGCGTCTGGAAGGAGAGTTGCAGAAAGCCATTGCCAGAAACGAGACTGTTGTGCGGATGTATGAAAAGCTCTATGAGGATAACGCCAGCGGAAAGGTGACGGACGAGTGGTTCATGCAGCTGTCTCACAAGTACGAGGTAGAGCGGATGGAACTGAAAAACAAGATTTCGGATTACCGCCAGCGGCTCTCCGAGCTTGGCTCCATGCAGCAGGGCCGTGACAGCTTCTTGCAGGCGATCCGCAGATTTATGGAGATGGGCACCCTAACCGCGCCGCTGCTCCAGGAGCTGATCGACCACATCGACGTCTATGAAACGGAGGGCAAGGGCAAGCATCGAACCCAGCGCGTCGTGATCTATTACCGCTTCGTGGGTTATATCGACCTGAGCGAAGCGGATTTCGAGGATGCTCTTCTTCAGCAGGAAAACCACAGAGCCGAAACCCGCCAGGGCGTCGCCGTTGAGTACCTGCCCGAAAAACCCAAACCAGAGCATCGTCCCGCAGATGCGATTGCCTGAAGAAAGAAAAACGCCGCCCAAACGGACGGCAGACCATGAAAAACAGAATGTCGAGTGTTCATAACTCAAATCCGTTATGAACACTCGACATGGTCCGGGTTGCGGGACTTGAACCCACGGTCTCTTGGTCCCAAACCAAGCGCGATACCAAACTTCGCTAAACCCGGATGGATCAGATTCTGGCGCAGGGGCTTTGGGCGGTGCGGGGAATCTACGGGGTATTATATACGATTCGCGTGGAAAATGCAACCGCCATTTTTCGGACGGCATGGTTGTTTTACGGACGGCGCGGTGGTTTTTTCAGACGGCAGGGTTGTTTTTTTCAGCGCGGGGAAGCGTTTGCCCCCAAGTCCTTCCCCTCGAGGGGAAGGTGTCGCCGCAGGCGACGGAAGAGGTGTCGTACCGGATCGCAGTCCGTTCCGACGGGCGCAGAAGCGCAACGAAGATCACCTCTTCCGTCATCCGGCTTGCGGGAGACGCCGGATGCCACCCTCCCCTCAAGGGGAGGAATTTTTGCGCGGCGTTCCGTTTCTGCCTCCTGCGGACCGTGCTGCTGTCCGTGCGCTATTTCTTCTTGGAGAAGACGACCACGGTCGCGATCGCGCCGAGGAGGATGACGACCGGGAAGGCAATAAAGTACCAGGGGGTACCGGATTTGGCGGTCTGGTCCGCCGGAGCGGGCTCGGTGGACTCCGGCGCTCTTGTTGCAACGGTGGTGGTCGAAGCTTCCGTTTCGGGCTCGGTAGGGGCGTCGGTCTCCGGCTCGGTGGGCTCGTCGGGCGGCTCGGTCGGGCGGTTCTGCCAGGCGGTCAGGGCCAGGCAGACGCGGCCGATCAGATCCTCACCGGCCGCCATGCCGATGACGTTGTTCGTATAGACGGCCAGCAGATAGGGCTGGGCGGTGTAGACGATGCCGACGTCGTGATAAAAGCCCTGGAAGGTGCCGTGCTTGTGGGCGATCTCGATCCCGTCGGCGTAGCGCTGCAGATAGCGGTCCGGCATGGTCTGACGCAGCAGCTCGAGCAGCTCCTGGAACTCCCCGGCGTGATCGTACAGATAGGAGAGCGTATGGAGCATGAAGCGGGTGCTGTAGTAATTGTTCTCGTAGTAGGTCTCGGGAACCGTATCCTTTTCCAGATCGCCGTAGCGCTCCAGCATTTCCTCCTTAAAGGCCTTGTAGGTGCCGAACCGGCGGATCATCTGCTGGGAGACCTCGTTGTTCGAATCCAGAATGCTCTTTTCCCGGGCGGTGGTCAGCGTTTCGGTGCCGATGCGCGTCGTGGCGGTGACGCTGCCCGCGGTCTGCTCCTCGCAGTAATACATGTTAAGCGGGAGCATATAGGTGTTCGCCGCCAGGAAATAGCTGTCCTGGTTATAACCGGCCGTCTCGCCGGTCCCGGGGCAGAGGAAGGAGACGGCAAAGGTTTCCGGGGTCAGGCTGTAGTTGAGGACGAACCAGTTGATGACGTCCTGCGCCGTCCAGTTGTAGGGGATCTCGTAGGTCAGGCTCCCGTTCTCGCCCCGATGCTCGATGTTCGTGTCGTCGGGAACGGAGACCGCATCTGCGTCCGCGGTATGCAGCACGGCGAGGAGGGCGTCGTTGCTGTCCCAGGGCCAGGAGCTCGCAGGCGTATAGGGCTGCGTAGGCGTCGGTCTTGTAGTCCAGGTGGTGCGAGAGGTCGGCGGAGTCCAGGGCCGGGTCGTGGGCGCGGGCGGCGTTACGGTGCCGGAGGACGACTCAGAGGGCTCCGAAGACGGGTCCGTGGGCTCTGCGACCGGCTCCGTTGAGGACTCGGTCGGCGGAGCGGGCGGCTCCGAGGACGGCTCTGTGGGCTCCGTTGGCGGATCCGTGGGATGGGTGGGCGGCGCAGTCGGGGGAGCGGGCGGTTCGGACGGCTGTTCAACGGGCTGCGTCGAATCGGTGGGGTCGGCATAGACGGCGCCGAAGGCGCAGAGAACGACCGTCAGCAGGAGAGCCGCCGTCAGGGCCAGGCAGAGGGATTTCTTGAAGAATCGCAAAAGGAATTCCTCCCTTCAAATCAAGGAGCATTACGTTCTAATAAAATACCGCATTTTGCGGGATTTGTAAACCGTTTTTTTCGTATTAACGCACCGTGGCGGGAAAATATTCCCCGCGCCGCGCGGATTTTTCGCACTTCGCGGAATTGGAGTTGCAAGCGGGAAGCTCGCATGGTATAATAACAGAAAAGAATCCGCGCTCGGCTCCTGCGCCGGGCGGCGTTTACGGAGGCAGAACATGTACGACATTATCATCATCGGGGCCGGCCCGGCCGGGCTGACCGCCGCGATCTATGCCCGCCGCGCGGGCAAAACCGTCCTGGTGCTGGAAAAGGACACCTTCGGCGGGCAGATCACCTTTTCCCCGAAGCTGGAAAACTATCCGGGCTTTGAGACGATCTCCGGCAACGACCTGGCCCAGAGGATGCTGGAGCAGGCGATGGCCCTCGGCGCGGACGTCGAGATGGACACCGTGACCGGGATCGAGAACGGAGAGCCGAAGGTCGTCATCGGCGAGCTGGCCCGCTACGCGGGCAGGGCAGTGATCATCGCTGCCGGCGCGCGGCACCGCCGGCTGAATCTGCCGCATGAGGAGGAGCTGATCGGCAACGGACTCTCCTTCTGCGCGGTCTGCGACGGCGCCTTCTACGCGGGCGGCCACACGGCGGTCATCGGCGGCGGCAACACCGCCCTGCAGGAGATCCTTCTGCTGTCCGATACCTGCGAGAAGGTCACGGTCGTCCAGAACCTGGCCTTCCTGACCGGCGAACAGCGGATGATCGACCAGGTCCTCAGCCGGAAGAACGTTGAGATCCTCTATTCCACGCTCTGCGTGGGCTACGAGGGCGAGGACGCGCTGACCGGCCTGCGCATTCGGAACGTCGATACCGGCGAGGAGCGCTCCCTGCCGGTGGACGGGGCCTTCCTGGCCATCGGCACCGAGCCGGAGAACCTTGCCTACGCCGCCCTTGCGCCCCTGGACGGACAGGGCTACATCAAGGCGGGGGAGGACTGCACCACCCCGACCGATGGCATTTTTGCCGCGGGCGACTGCCGCACGAAGGCGTTCCGTCAGGTTGCCACCGCCGTATCCGACGGCGCAGCCGCAGCGCTGAACGCCTGCCGCTGGCTGGATCGGGAAGGAGCCGCTTGATCGGAGCATGGCGCAGCGCTCCCTCCGGGCGCGCACAGGGAATTGAGAATATGCGGGTTCCCGGCGGCCGGATTTGATCCGGCCGCCGGGAGCGTTTCAATCGTTCTACAGGAACCGGTCCAGCTTTGCCATCCGCTTCAGCGTCCAGAACGCCGCCACGAAGACGACGGCAATGAAGACGATAAACAGGGCGGCGGTGTCCCCGTCGGTCTCACGCAGGGCGATATAGTCGTACAGCCCATGGATCGCCACCGGGACCAGCAGAGCCATTCTGCGGCAGAACCGGCACCGGGGAAGGTTCCCGGCCCGCTCCTGCGCCTTCGCCTGACCGTACCAGGCCCCCATGAAGACGCCGAAGGCGGCGTGTCCGGGGATCGCCGTAACGGCACGGATCATAGCTGCGCTCAGGCCGAAGGCGAAAACGTAGGAGATGTTTTCCCAGAGGGCAAAGCCCAGCGAGAGAAACACCGCATAGACCACGCCGTCATAGCGGCAGTTGAAATTTGGGTTGTTCCAGGTGGAGCCCCGCAGCAGGAGGAACTTGAAGCCCTCCTCGCAAAGTCCGACCACGAGGAAGTTCATCAGTAGCTGGTAGGCTGCAGAGCTCTGGTTCAGCCCGCGGAGCAGGAAGAAGCCGAGCTTTTCCCCGATCATGGCAAACACGGTCGCCAGCACGCCGAGCAGGGCGAGCTTGACCAAAAGACCCACGGGCTCCCGTTCCAGACGGTCGGAGCGGTAAATATAGAGCATCAGGATCACAGCCGGGATCACGGCTGCCCCAATCAGGATCGGGTGGATGCGAAAGAACAGCATGGGGATCATGCGCGATTCCTCCTTATCAGAAATCGGAGTCGTCTGTAAAGCGCTCAACGGCGTGGAAGGCCGCGCAGATCGCCGCGTAGCCGCCGAAGACGGTCAGACGGTCGCCGTCGCGGAATACCGTGCGGGCGACGGCCGTTGCGGGTCTGGTGTCGTGGCGCTCTACGAGCAGGACCAGAATGTTCTGCTCCTGCTTGAGTCCGGTCTGGGACAGGGGCTTGTCCCGGTAGACCTCCGGAACGTGCTTGAGCGTGACCTGGGCGATACAGTCATTGCCGATCTGGTCGATGATGATAATGCTGTTGGAGCCAGTGTTGCCGGAGAGCTTTCCGGCGGCCTGCTCGATCAGCCGGTCGAGCCATTTGCGGATCTTCCAGGTGCGCGAGAGGATGAGAACGGCCGTCACCGCGGCGAGCGGGATCAGAATGCCGTAGATCTTGCCGAGCGCGGCGTTGTTGAACGACAGGAAGACGTTGATCAGAATGGAGACGATGGCAACGTTGAAGATGAAGCCGACCAGCATGCAGATCCGTGCCAGCCTCCGGCGGGATTTGGTGGAGAGGAACATTTCGCTCTCGCTGGTCGTAAAGCCGCAGCTCGTCAGCAGGGAGACCACCTGAAACCGGGCCTTCTCCTCGGGCAGACCGATCAGACGGAACAGGACCGTAAAGACCTCGGTCATCACCCAGTAGAGCAGAACCAGAATGGCGAGCAGGGAAGCGGAGGCGTAAATATTCACGGCGCGCCCTCCTCCTGCCGTCGGAGCAGATAGAAGGCCAGGGCGGTCCCCATCAGCCCGTGGCAGAATTCCGGGCTGCCCCAGGCGTTCAGCACCTCCGGAACGGGGCGCGTTTCCCAGGTGAGCAGCTCGTCCGGGTCAAGGCTTTGCGTCCCGGAGGGCTCCAGCTCCTCGGCCAGATAGACGTGGAAAGTGTTCTTGAACAGGGCCGGGTTCGGGTTGACGGCGCCGAGCTTCGTCAGCCTGCCGACGCGGAAGCCCGTCTCCTCCAGCAGCTCGCGGCGGGCGGTCTCGGCGGGGTCCTCGTTCGCATCCCGCACGCCGCCGGGGAACTCAAGCGTCAGCCGCTCGGCGCTGTGCCGCCACTGCCGGACCAGAATGAACTGTCCCTGCCAGACCGGGATCGTCATCACCCAGTCCGGGGCCTGGATGGCGACGTATTCGCCTTCCAGACCGTCGGCGGCCCGCTCCGTTTGCGACAGGACGTCGTAGATCGGCGTGTGCAGAAGGGTCCTCCGATTCAGAATTTCCCATTTCAGCGCTTCTTCATTCATGCGGATGCCACCTTTCCTGTATTTGATTTCTGAAAACCCCGCTGCGGCCTGCTTCGGAAGCCTTACTTGTCCAGCACCTCCACCTGGATGGCCCGCACGGCCGCCTCGATCTGATCGATCTCGTCGGCGGTCAGCTTCAGCTCCAGGCACTTCAGATTGTCGCGGAGGTTCTCCGGGCGGCGCATGCCAACCAGGAGGCTCATCTTTTCATATTGGGTCAGCGCCCAGGCCTCAACGAGGGCGGCAAAGCTGCAGCCGTGGGCGTCGCAGATCGGTTGCCAGAGCGCGAAGGCACGGCGCAGGCCTTCCTGCTTTTCGGCCTCGTTCCAGGGCAGGCGGGCGCGGATGTCCGTCTTGCGGAAGGCCTTGTCCAGAAAGGCCGGCCCGGTCAGGAAGCCCTCCTCCAGCACGCCGTAGGTCTGGAAGCTGACGCCGTTCTCCCGGCAGACCGGGAAATAATCCCGTCCGTGGAAGGGGGAGAGGACGCTGAAAAATTCCTGCACCACGGCCACGCCCGCCCGTCTGTCCGGGGCCGCCAGATAGTCGCGCAGATCCGAAGGCTGGCTGTTGGAAAGACCGTAGGCGCGGATCTTGCCGGCGCGGATCAGATCCTCCAGCGCTCCGACGGTCTCGGCCACGGGGAAGCTCTTGCAGACGTAGTGGACGATCACGGAGTCGATGTAGTCGGTCTTCATCCGGCGCAGGGAGTCCTCCACGTCGCGGCGGATCGCCTCGGGCCGGGTGTCGTTGTTCACGGTGTAGCCGTCGCGGGAATAGTGGAAGTTGCCGCCCTCGCCGCGCCAGTTCAGGGAGCACTTGGTCTGCAGAATAAAGTCGTGACGGCGGCCCTGCAGGGCCTGACCCAGCAGCTCCTCGCTTGCGCCGGTGCCGTAGACCGGAGCGGTGTCGATGTAATTCACGCCGGCGTCCTTGCAGGCGTCCAGCAGACGCGCGGCCTCCGCGCTCGTGGAGTCGCGATCCGTCCAGACGCTGCCCCCGCCGAGCGCCCAGGTTCCCAGGGCCAGCACGGAGACGTTCAGATCGGTGTTTCCCAGCTTTTGATAACGCATGACGGTACCTCCGGAAGAAAGAATCGATTTTCGGGCAAACTCGCCCTTTTACCCCATTGTACCACAACCCGCAGCGGAATGCAAGAAGCGATTGACGTCGGGAACTGGGAGGCGCTTCGGCGCACGGGGCATGAAGAAACGAACAGGGCCTCGCCGATGGCGGGGCCCTGTTCGTTCGGGCTGCCCGGGGCAGCGCCGTATGAAAGGCGTTTTGCTTATTTCTGGCCCATTTCCTTGAGGGCTTCCTTGCGGCTGAGGTTGACGCGGCCGCGCTCGTCGATCTCTGTGACCTTGACCCAGGTCATATCGCCGATGTTCAGCACGTCCTCGACCTTCTCGGTGCGCTTGAACTCCAGATCGCGGATGTGGCACATGCCGTCCTTGCCGGGGGCCAGCTCGATGAAGGCGCCGATCGGGATGATGCGGACGACCTTGCCGTAGTACAGCTTGCCGACCTCGGGAACGAAGCAGATGTCGTCGATCATGCGCTTCGCGGCGTCGCAGGAGGCGGCGTTCGGAGAAGCAATGCGGATGGTGCCGTCGTCCTCAATGTCCACCTGAGCGCCGGACTCGGCCACGATCTTCTGGATCATGGAGCCGCCCTTGCCGATGACCTCGCGGATCTTGTCCACGTCGATCTTCATGGTGAGCATCTTGGGCGCCCACTCGGAAACCTCGGGACGAGGCGCGGGGATGCAGGGGAGAATGACCTCATTGAGGATCTCCAGACGGGCCTTGCGGCAGCGCTCCAGCGCGTCGGCGATGATCTCCATCGTCAGACCGTCGTTCTTGAGGTCCATCTGAATGGCGGTGACGCCCTCGGTGGTGCCGGCTACCTTGAAGTCCATCTCGCCGTGGAAGTCTTCCACGCCCTGAATGTCGGTGAAGGTCCGCCATTCTCCGGTCTCCTTGTCGGAGATCAGGCCGCAGGAGATGCCCGCCACGGGCCGCTTGATGGGCACGCCGGCGTCCATCAGAGCCAGGGTGGAGCCGCAGATGGAGCCCTGAGAGGTGGAGCCGTTGGAGGACAGAACCTCAGAGACCACGCGGATGCAGTAGGGGAACTCGTCGAGGCTGGGCAGGACGGGGATCAGGGCCTTTTCAGCCAGTGCGCCGTGACCGATCTCGCGGCGGGAGGTGGAGCGGGCCGCTCTGGCCTCGCCGGTGGAGTAGGCGGGGAAGTTGTAGTGGTGGATATAGCGCTTGCCTTCCTCGGGGAAGATGGTGTCCAGCTTCTGCTCCATGGACATCGTGGCCAGGGTGCAGACGGAGAGAACCTGGGTCTGGCCTCTGGTGAACAGGCCGGAGCCGTGTACGCGGGGCAGAACGGCGACCTGGGCGTCGAGCGGACGGATGTCGTCCATGCCGCGGCCGTCCACGCGCTTGCCCGCGAGCAGCCACTTCTTGACGACCTTCTTCTGCATCTTGTACAGGCAGACCTCGATGTTCTCCTCAAAGTCCTCATACTTCTCGGCAAACTTCTCGGCAAAGTCCAGACGGGCGGCGGTCAGACGCTCCTCGCGGACGTTCTTGTCGTCGGTGTCCAGGGCAAACTCGATCTGATCCATGCCGTAGGCGCACAGATCGTCGAGCAGGTCGTGGTTGACGGCAGCCTTCTCAAAGGTGAACTTCGGCTTGCCGATGGCGGCGACGATCTCGTTGATGAAGGCGACGATCTTCTTGTTGGTCTCGTGGGCCAGCTCGATGCCCTTGAGCAGGATGTCCTCGGGGACCTCCTTGGCCTCGGTCTCGATCATGACGACCTTCTCGGCGGTGGAGGCGATGGTGACGAACATCAGCGCCGCGGCGCGCTGCTCGGCGGAGGGGTTGACGATATACTCGCCGTCCAGATACGCGACCTCGGTGGTGGCCATGGGGCCGTTCCAGGGCACGGAGGAGCAGGCGGTGGCGATGAAAGCGCCGAGGGAGGCGACGACCTCAACGGGGTTGTCGTGGTCCACGGCCAGGGCGGTCTCGGTGATCACGACGTCGTTGCGGAGCTCATCGTCGAAGAAGGGACGCATCGGGCGGTCGATCAGACGCATGGTCAGGATGGCCTTCTCGGAGGGACGGCCCTCGCGGCGGTTGAAGGAGCCGGGGATGCGGCCCACGCCGTACAGACGCTCTTCAAACTCGATGGTCAGGGGGAAGTAGTCCATGCCCGCCTTGGGGATGGGGTTGCAGGTGATGGTGGAGAGAACCACGGTGTCGCCGTAGCGGCAGATGCACTCGGCGTCGGCCAGCTCTGCCACCCTGCCGGTCTCGACGGTAAACGTGCGGCCGCCGATCTCGGTCTCAAAGATGTGATGGTTGGGGTACTGTTTTCTGGTAACCATGAATAACCTCCTATGGTACAGGTGTGTGGTGCATGGGAGGTTTCGCACTTGAAGCTGATGTGAGAGGGATCAGGGGTCAGGGATCAGGGACCAGGGCTGATGCCTGTTGCCTATTGACTCTCACAGCACCTTCAAACGCGAAAGGCGCTCCCATGCGGGGCGGATTCAAACAACGGGGTTTCCCCTGGGGGAAACCCCGTCTTTTGACGAATTACTTACGGATACCCAGCTTGGCGATGATGGCGCGGTAGCGGTTGATGTCCTTGCGGGCCAGGTAGTCAAGCAGGCTGCGGCGCTTGCCGACCATCTTGAGCAGGCCGCGGCGGCTGTGGTTGTCGTGGGTGTGCACGCGCAGGTGCTCGGTCAGCTCGTTGATGCGGGCGGTGAGAATGGCGATCTGGACCTCGGGAGAACCGGTGTCGCCCTCATGGGTCGCGTTGTCCAGGATGACCTGGGACTTCTTTTCCTTCTGGATCATGGTATTTACCACCTTTCAATTATTTCTGCCCATGGGCTAAGTATGCGGTCGGTGTGATCCGCAAACTGAGCGCCGGGGCTATGGCATTCTGCCAGCCGATATATAGTAGCACAGGGCTTGTCAAAAGTAAAGCATAATTTTTTTATTTTTCAAAAAAATTCCGCGCCGGAGCTGCGGAAGCGCGCGGCGGACTGGTTTGGACAAAAAATGCAATTTTCCAAACACTTCCCTTTACAAAACGGGACGAATGTGATAAATTATTGTTGAATCGGTATCTCTAACCTTCTGCGGCGCTGCCGTCGGGCGGGGCTGCCGATGGATCGCAAGGCATTAACTTGGAGGTGAAAAGGACAGTGAGAATCACATTTCGCGGCGGCGTGCATCCGAAGGGACACAAGGACCTGAGCAGCGAAGCGCCGCTGCGTCCGTTTAACCCCAGCGGGGAGATGGTGTTTCCCCTATCCCAGCACATCGGCAAGCCTGCAAAGGCCGTCGTGAAGAAAAACGACCCGGTCCTTGCGGGGCAGGTGATCGGCGAGGCGGACGGCTTCGTCTCGGCCAACGTCATCTGCTCCTGCTCCGGCAAGGTCGCCGCAGTGGAAAAGCGGCGCACCATCTCCGGCCAGCTTCTGGAATGCGTGGTCGTGGAAAACGACGGGCAGTTCACGCCCGCCGCAGATTATGAGACCAGGCGCGATCTCAGCAATCTGACCGACCGGGATATCTTAGACGCCGTGAAGGCGGCGGGCATCGTCGGCCTGGGCGGCGCGGGCTTCCCCACGCACGTCAAGCTGGCCCCGAAGAATCCGGACGCGATCCGCTACGTGATTGCCAACGGCGCGGAGTGCGAGCCCTATCTGACCTGCAACGACCAGCTCATGCGGACGAAGGCCGCGGAGATCGTCGAGGGTCTGGAGCTCATCCTGCGCCTGTTCCCGAACGCGGAGGGCGTCATCGGCATCGAAAAGAACAAGCCGCAGGCAATCGCCGCGATGGAGCAGGCTGCTTCCGGCAAAAAGCGGATTTCCGTCCGCGCGCTGGAAACCAAGTATCCGCAGGGCGGCGAACACAATCTGATCAAGGTGATCGTCGGGGCGGACTACCCCGTGAAGATGCTCCCCGCAGACATGGGCTGCATCGTGGATAACGTCGGCACGATCTACGCGATCCAGCGCGCCGTCTGCTACGGCGAGCCGCTGTTTACCCACGTGCTGACCGTGACCGGCGAGGCGATCGCAAAGCCCGGAAACTTCATCGTCCGCGACGGCACCAACGTCCGCGAGTTGCTGGAGGAATGCGGCGGCTTCCGCGAGGACCCGAAGAAGGTCCTGGCCGGCGGCCCGATGATGGGCTTCGCCCTCGGCTCGCTCGAGGTCCCGGTGGTCAAGACGACCAACGGCCTGACCTGTCTGGTCGAGGACGGCGTGGAGCTTGCGCGCAAGCGCGTCACCCATTGCCTGGGCTGCGGCCGCTGCACCACGGTCTGCCCCACCGGTCTGCTGCCCGGCCTGATGGCCGACGCAGTGCGCAAGGGCGACTATGAGCGCTACGAAAAGAAGCTCTACGGCCTGGAATGCGTGGCCTGCGGGTCCTGCACCTATATCTGCCCCGCAAACCGTCCGCTGACCGAGACCTTCAAGCGGGTCAAGGCTGAAATCATGGCGCAGAAACGCGCCGCACAGGCGGGAGGTAAAAAATGAATCCGACGTTGAATCTCTCCTCCGGCCCGCACGTCCGTGGGAAGCTGACGACGGCCCGGATCATGTTCCTGGTCTGTCTGACCCTGCTTCCCACCGCGGCCGTCGGCGTTGCGGTCTACGGCCTGCACGCCCTCTGGATCATCGTGGCCTCGGTCGTCTCGGCCTGGGCGACGGAATTTATCTTCGATACGCTGACCAACCGGCCCGACACCTGGAAGGACGGCAGCGCCATCGTGACCGGCCTGATGCTTGCGCTGACGCTCTCGCCCAGCGTGCCGCTCTACATCCCGATCATCGGCGGCATCTTTGCCATCGGCGTGGTCAAGTGCTGCTTCGGCGGCCTGGGCAAGAACTTCATCAACCCAGCGCTTGCGGCGCGATGCTTTCTGCTGATCTCCTTCCCGACCGCAATGACGGAGTTCGCGGTGGACGGCGTGTCAATGGCGACGCCCGTGGCTGAGCTGGCCGCCGGCAAGGCTGTGAACATCACGCAGATGTTCCTCGGAACCACCAACGGCGTCATCGGCTCCTCGGTCCTCTGCCTGCTGATCGGCGGCATGATCCTCTGGTCGCTGGATATCATTCACGGACAGATCTGCTTCTCCGTTCTCGGCGGCTTCACCCTGTTCATGGCCATCTTCGGCGGGCAGGGCTTCGATCCCAAGTTCCTGGCCGCCCACCTCTGCGGCGGCGGCGTGATGATCGGCGCCTTCTTCATGGCCACCGACTACGTCACCTCCCCGGTCAGCCGCCTCGGCCAGACGGTCTACGGCGTTCTGATCGGCGTCCTCGGCGCGCTGTTCCGCATCTGCGGTCACGCCGCCGACTCCTTCAGCTATTCCGTCATCGTGGGCAACCTCCTCGTCCCGCTGATCGACACCTACGTCGTATCCAAGCCCTACGCCTTCCGCAAGTCCGCCCTGCGCATTCAGCGCGGCGAGCCGCGCAAGACCCTGGGCGAGCTGATTCCCAAGCCTGTGATCGCCCTGACCGTGATCGCTCTGGTCGCAGGCTTGGCCCTGTCCGGCGCGTTCAGCGTCACGAAGGACACCATCGACGCGCAGGAGCGCGCCAAGGCTGCGGCGGCCTACCGGTCCGTCCTTCCCGGTGCAGAGGACTTCACCTTCCTGGACAACCTGACCGCCGACTACGCCGGCAAGACCTACGGCACGGAATTCGGCAACGTCACGATCAACGAGGCCGTCGAGGGCAAGGACGCCGCCGGCAAGACCGTCGGCTACGGCATCAACGTGACCTCCAACGAGGGCTACGAGGGCAACGTCTCCCTCACCGTCGGCGTCACCGCCGAGGGCGTCGTGACCTCCATCTCCTATACCAACCTCAAGGAGACGCCCGGCAAGGGCATGCTCTGCGGCGAGCCGGCCTTTATAGACCAGTTCAACAACCGCCGCGTGACGGCCTTTGCGCTCAACGCCTCCGGCGACAATTCAATCGACGGCGTCACCGGCGCAACGATCACCTCCAAGGCTTCGGTCAACGCGGTCAACGCCGCCCTGGACTTCTTTGCGAACGTGATAAGGGGGGAATGAGATGAACAAGTATTTAGAGCGCCTGTATAACGGCGTCATCAAGGAGAACCCCACCCTGATCCTGCTGCTCGGCATGTGCCCGACGCTTGCGGTCTCCACCCAGGCGACCAACGGCATCGGCATGGGCCTTTCCACCACGGCGGTGCTGATCCTCTCCAACGTGGTCATCTCCGCGCTGCGGAAGGTCATCCCCGACCAGGTCCGGCTTCCGGCCTACATCGTCATCGTGGCCTCCCTGGTCACGGTCACGGAGCTGCTCATGAAGGCCTACGTCCCCGCGGTCTACGAGGCCCTGGGCATCTACATCCCGCTGATTGTGGTCAACTGCATCATCCTGGGCCGCGCGGAGGCCTACGCCAACAAGCACTCCGTCGGCCTGTCCGCGATGGACGGCCTGGGCATGGGCATCGGCTTCACCCTGGCGCTGACGCTGGCGGCTGCGGTCCGTGAGATCCTCGGCAGCGGCACCGCCTTCGGCGTTCGCATCCTGCCCGCTGCGGTTGAGCCCATCGGCATCTTCGTCCAGCCTCCCGGAGCCTTCCTGGTCATCGCCCTGTTTATCGGCATCATGAACGCGATCGGGATCAAGACGCGCCAGCGCGAGCTGGTCGAAAGCGGCTGCGACGGCTGCTGCGCCACCTGCGCGGCTGCCTGCCAAAAGAAGGAGGCGGCTGACAAATGAAATCTCTGATTTTAATTATCATCACCACTGCCTTCATCAACAATGTGGTGCTCAATCAGTTCCTGGGCATCTGCTCCTTCCTCGGCGTCTCCAAGCAGATGAAGGCCTCCGCCTCCCTGGGCGGCGCGGTCATTTTCGTCATCACCATCGCCTCTGCGGTCGCGAGCCTGCTGTATGACTACGTCCTCAAGCCCAACGGCCTGGACTACATGAAGACCATCGTCTTTATCCTGGTCATCGCGGCCCTGGTTCAGATCGTCGAGATGTTCCTCAAGAAATCCTCGCCCTCGGTCTATAAGGCCCTGGGTATCTACCTGCCCCTCATCACCACCAACTGCGCGGTCCTCGGCGTGGCGCTGACCAACGTTCAGAACGGCTACAACTTCCTTGAGAGCGTTCTGGCCGGCTTCGGCACCGGCGTGGGCTACACCGTTGCTATCGTTCTGCTGGCAGGCGTCCGCAGCCGGATCGACGAGGAGGCCCTGCCCGCGCCCCTGCGCGGCGCGCCCATCGTTCTGATCGCCGCGGCCCTGATGTCCATTGCGTTTATGGGCTTCTCCGGCCTGTCGTTCTAAGGAGGGCGCGTTATGAACGGTAACATAATTCTGATCACGACCCTCGTCATCACCGTCATCGGCGTCCTGGTCGGCTTCGGCCTGGTCTTTGCCGGAAAGAAGTTCCGCGTGGACGTGGACGAGCGGGAGACCGCCGTCCGCGAGATCCTGCCCGGAAACAACTGCGGCGCCTGCGGCTTCGCCGGCTGTGACGCAATGGCTGCCGCCATCGTCAAGGGCGAGGCGCCGGTCAACGGCTGCCCGGTGGGCGGCGGGCCGGTCGCGGAGAAGATCGCGGCCATCATGGGCACCGACGCCGGGAGCGTCGAAAAGAAGGTCGCCTTCGTCCGCTGCAAGGGAAGCTGCGAGTTCACGAAGAATCAGGGAACCTACGTCGGCCTGGAGGACTGCCGCTCCGCCCAGATGAACGGCATCCGCTTTACCGACTGCGATTACGGCTGCCTGGGTCTCGGCTCCTGCGTGAAGGTCTGCCCGGAAAACGCCATCACGGTCAAGGACGGCATCGCCGCCGTCGATCCCCGCAAGTGCGTCGGCTGCGGCCTCTGCGCCAAGACCTGCCCCCGCAATCTGATCGAGCTGGTTCCCGAAAGCAAGCTGGTCCGTGTTCGCTGCTCCAACCGGGACAAGGGCCCGACGGTCAAGAAGGTCTGCTCCGCCGGCTGCATCGGCTGCATGCTCTGCACCAGGCTCTGCCCGACCAAGGCGATCACCGTGGAAAATAACCTGGCGCATATCGACTACGAGGCCTGCATCCAGTGCGGCAAGTGCGCCGAAAAATGCCCCGCCCACGTCATCAACCTGCCCCTGCGTTCCGCGAACCCGGAAGCGCCTGCGTCCCAGGCTGCCCCGAACGGCTGAGACCAAAGAGGAGAAAAAACGATATGAACAAGAAAATGCTCATCTACAAGGTGATCTGCACCATCGTGATCATCGCCGCAGCCATCCTGCTGCTGACCGGCGTGTTCAACAAAAAGGACAGCATGTATCACCTGGCCGACCGCAGCAAGATCGGCCCCCTGACGACGGAGGACATCAGCTACCGCACCGTCGCCGCCCCGACCCAGACGCTCAAGGACGGCACCATTGGCGCCGAGGCCTGGAAGGAGATCTACCCCTACATCACCCAGACCATGTATGCCAATGCCGACAACGACGAGATCGTCAGCTATCTCGAGCAGGACCCCTATCTGGTCCAGATCTACGAGGGCTACGGCTTTGCGAAGGACTACGGCTCCGCCCGCGGCCACGCCTACACCCTTAAGGACGTCCACGAGACCAAGCGCCCCCACGCAACGGCAAACTGCCTGACCTGCAAATCCCCGTCCTTTACCAAGATGGTCCAGGACCAGGGCGTCGGCGTCTATACGAAGGACTTTGAAGAGGTCTATAACGAGATCATGGCCAACGGCGAGGTCATCAGCTGCTACACCTGCCACGGCAACGACGCCGGCAGCAAGGGCGCGCTCCGCGTGACCCATACCTACGTGAACAAGGCCCTGGGCGAGAACGTCTCCACGATCGACCCCGCGACCCTGTCCTGCGGCCAGTGCCACATCGAGTACTACTTCACCAACGTGGACAGCGACGGCGACGGCAATCCCGACAGCGAGGCCATGATGCCCTATCACAGCGTCGAGGAAATGACGCCCGAGGCGATCCTCGCCTACTATGACGGCATTGCCGGCAAGGACGGCGAGCCGGGCTTCTACGACTGGATCCAGGAGGCCACCGGCACTAAGATGCTCAAGGCGCAGCACCCTGAGATGGAGACCTACCTTCAGAGCGTCCACGCCCAGAACGGCTTGAGCTGCGCCGACTGCCACATGGCGATTGAAATGCAGGAGGACGGCACCGTCAACCACAGCCACAAGCTGGTCAGCCCGCTTGCAAGCCAGACCATTCTCTCCACCTGCGTCCAGTGCCACGGCAGCACGAACATGGTTGAAAAGGTCCACCGCATCCAGGACGCCGTCACGGCCCGCGAGACCGTGATCGGCAATAAGCTCGCCGCCTTCAAGAACGCCTTTGCCGACGCGCTCTCTGCCGGAAACCTCTCCGAGCAGAAGATCGCCACGCTCCACAAGCTCCACCGCGAGGCCCAGTGGTTCTTCGACTTCTGCTACGTTGAGAACTCCGAGGGCGCGCACAACTCCGCCCTGGCGAACCACTGCCTCGACGTTGCCGAGGAGAAGATCAGCGAGGGCATGGCGCTGCTGGGCGAGGGCTGATCCCCAAACCAAACCATTCGCCGATTCCGGGAGAGGCGGGCAGCTTCTCCCGGAATCCTGCATGAAACCGGCTTTGCGAAGCAAAAACCGCCTGCGCCGGGCTTTGATCCGCCGAAGGTCCTTCGGATGGACGGAAGCCCCGCATGAAAGGATAGACGATGCTGAAAAAGACCTGGAGGTTTCTGACCTCCATGAAATTTGCCATCCTGCTGCTGGCAGTTCTGACCCTGGCCTGCGTTTTCGGCTCCGTGATCCCGCAGGGCGGGACGCTGGACGAGTATCTCGGCGCCTACGGCGAACGCGGCGGGGCGCTGATCGTGGGGCTCTGTCTGGACGACGTCTTCCACAGCGCTTGGTTCCTGGTTCTGACCGTCCTGCTGGTCTGCGACCTGCTCTACTGCAATCTGATCCGCCTGCCGAGCCTGTTCAGCCGGATGAAGCGCTTTCGCGACCCACAGACGGCCTGGCGGCTGAGCGAGGCCGCGCAAGCCTTCGACGAAGCCGGGACGCCGGCGGGAGAGGAAGCAGAGCCGAAGCCCGCCCGCCGCAGGCAGGAGCCTGCGGTCTGCACCGTAAAGCAGGTTCCCGACGCGGCTGCGGTCTTTGAAACCCTGCATATGAAGCCCGTTTCGGGCGAGCGGGCCGGGCGGAAGACCCTCTTTGCCGCGCAGAACAGCGTCGGTCTCTGGGGCGCGTGGGTGACGCACCTGGGCATTCTGCTTCTGATCGTCGGCTTCACCCTGGGCCAGACGACGCGTCAGCTCTATACGGTCCACGGCGTTCCCGGCCAGACCCTTCCCGTGGGGGATACCGGCTGCACCCTGACGATCAATGACTTTGACGTCTCCCTGACCGACAGCGGCGTTGCCAGTCAGTTCACCTCCGACGTCACGATGCGCGACCCCGCAGGGGTCACGGAATCCGCCGTCGTCAGCGTCAATCGGCCCGGCGATCTCTTCGGCTATAAGGTCTTCCAGAATTCCATCGGCACCGCTGCGAAGGTCACGGTCACAAAGGACGGAGCCGTCGTCCAGGAGGAGGTCCTCTGCGCCGGCGACTACCTCTACGTTCTGGATACGCCGATGGCCCTCTTTTTCGACGGCTACTACCGGGACGCCCTGGATTTCGGCGGCATGAAGGCGGACGCCTTCGCCTGGTCCACCTACTACAACGGCGTCTACAGCGAGACCCGCTATCAGGCCGAGGGCGAGACCGCCATCTCCACCGACAGCATCCGGGTCGTCTTCTCCGAGCCGCAGAGCTACACCCTGCTCCAGCTCAAGCGGGAGCGCTTCATCTGGCTCGTCCTTCTGGGCGGTCTGGTCACGCTGGCCGGTCTGGTCCTGTCCTTCTATCTCCAGCCCCGCCGCCTCTGGGCCGAGCAGACCGAGGCCGGCTGGACCGTCCACGGCGAGAGCCGCAAGGGCGGCGCGCTCTTCCGCGACCGTCTGCGCGAGGCCGCCGGAGAGAACGGCCCAAAAACCACATAGGATACCCTTCGCCTGCCCCAATGAAATCATCATAAGGAGCAATGACCATGCTGAAAGCCGAAAGCACCCTCTTCTATCTTGTCCTGGGCTGCTATTTCCTGGCAATGGCGATCCACTTTGTCTTTTTGGCGATCCGGAAGGAGAAGCTCTCCAAGCTCGCCCTGCTGGTGCAGCTCGTCGGTCTGATCCTGCACACGGCTGCCATCGTCTGCCGGGGCATCGCAGCCGGACGGCTTCCGCTGACCAACCAGTATGAGTTTGCCACCAGCTTTGCCTGGGGCCTCTGCCTGGTCAGCCTGATTTTTGCCCGTCGGTTCAAGTTCCCGGTCCTCGGAGCCTTCGTTGCGCCGCTGATCTGCCTCATCATCGGCTACGCGGCCTTCCAGAATCGGGAGGTACGCGACCTCATGTCCACCCTGCGCTCAAACTGGCTGGGCTTCCACGTCTCCACGGCGATCATCTCTTACGGCTCCTTCGGCGTCAGCGCCGTCGTCTCTGCGATCTTCCTGTTCCGCGGCCGGATGCGGGACGATCACTTCTGGGGCCAGCATATCCCGCCCCGGGAGAAGCTCGACGCGATCAGCTACCGCTCGGTCTGTCTGGGCCTGCTGTTTCTGACCTTCACGATCCTGTCCGGCGCGATCTGGGCCGAGCAGGCCTGGGGCAGCTACTGGTCCTGGGACCCGAAGGAGACCTGGTCCCTGATCACCTGGATCATCTACGCCATCTATCTCCACCTGCGGCTCGGACGGGGCTGGCGGGGCAAATCCGCCGCGATCTTTGCCGTCGTCGGCTTTGTTGCCGTCCTGTTCACCTACGTCGGTGTCAACACCCTTCTCCCCGGCGTGCATAGCTATCGTTAGAACGGCTGTACGCCGCCCGGAGCGGGTCAGCTGATCATAACACATCATCAGAAAGGAAGAATGAAAATGTTTTGTGGTAATTGCGGTGCCCAGTGCCCCGACGGAGCGGTCTTTTGTACCGCCTGCGGCGCTCAGCTCGGGCAGCAGGGAGCGGAGGCTGCGATCCCCAGCGCCGGCGCGCCGGCCGCGCCCGTGGGCAATGCACAGCCCTACTATGCGCCGGTGACGCCCAAAGCGCCCAAGCAGAAAAACCCCAAGACCAAGAAGATCGTGATCGGCGTCGTTGTGGGCGTGCTGGTGCTGGCCGCCATCGTAACGGGACTGATCCTGTTCCTGACGCGCCCGAAGACGATCAACCTCAACGAGTATCTGAAGATCGAAGCAGAGGGCTACGACGGCTACGGCAGCGTCCGGGCGTCCATCGACTGGGAAGCCATCGAGAAGAAGTACGGCGAAGACATCGAGTTTTCTGACGACGCGAAGCAAATTCTGAAGCTGTCGTCGAGCGAGCTCAGGCGGGGCACCCCGTTTGACTATCTGCCCATGCTGATTGACGTGGACCTGGATAAGACCTACGACTGCGCCAACGGCGAAAAGATCGCCTATGAGTGGGACGTCTATAAGAAGATCGAGGAGTGCTTCAACGTCAAGTTCGAATACGAAAAGGGCACCTACACGGTCAGCGGCCTGAAGGAAGTTGAAACGTTCGACCCGTTCGAGCATCTGACTGTTTCCTTCTCCGGCATCTCCTCGGACGGCAGCTGCGAGATCGAATATGACGGGGAAATTTTCAACTCCTGGAGCTTCACGGTCGATCCGCAGTACGATCTGTCCAACGGCGACACGGTCACGGTCAGTCTGGATTCCTACACTGACGACGAATACCTCGTCGAGGAATACGGCAAGATCCCGAGTGTCAGGGAGAAGGAGTATACCGTCACCGGCCTGGTCGAATACGTGAACAGCTATTCCGAGCTGACGGAGGACTTCCTCACGAACGCGCAGTCCGAGGCGGAAGACCAGATCTATTCCTTCTTTGCCCGGTACTACGGCTCGGAGGCCGCTCTGTCGGATCTGACCTCCGACGGCTATCTCTTTGGCGTCACCAACGAGGATTACTATTCCAGCTATAACGAGCTGTATCTGATCTACCGCGGAACCGTCACGAAGGGAGACGAAGCCCCGTATCAGATGTGGTTCCCCGTCCATTTCCTGAATATTCTCTCCGAAGCCGACGGCATGAGCTATGAGGAGATTCGCGGGATCGGCGCGGGTTGGTCCTCCAGCGAGAGCTTTACGAACCCCGTATCCGCCTGGAACGAGATCATGGACTACGGCGACTCGATGGACTGGGAGGCCGGAGGCGGCTTTGAGCGTTTCGAGACCAACGAAAAACTGGACAGCCTGAGCAAGATCGGCGCGGATCAGCAGACGGCGTTCCAGGAGATGGCAAAGGCCGAGATCGAAAGCTACCTTGCCGACGCCTACAGCTTCGACAGCACCGTTTCGGAGCTGACCTACGCCGGCGAGATCCTCCTGACGCCGAAGGACGAATACTACTCCAACCGCCTCTGCGTCGTCTTCTCCGCTCAGGTCACAAGCAGCGACGAAGACTTCGAGGAAACCACGGTCTACTACCCGGTGCGCTATGACGATATTACGGTCATTGCAGACGGCGAATGCTTTGTGGAGTACAAAAACGGGATTGCGGGCTATTCCTATTTCCCGGACAGCTGGTATTCCACCAAGGGCTACACGGACCCGGCCGAGCTGTACAACGATATCGTCACGCAAAACCGCAATAGCTATTCCTATGAGCTCTCCGAAGAGCTGAAGCAGCTCGAGAACTGATTTTCAACCGTCTGCGGCGCACCGCCGTCCGGTGCGCCGCAGGAAAACAAACGGACGAAGCAGAACCCGATCGGGTTTTTGCTTCGTCCGTATTTTTGCGCTCAGTGTGTGTCGGGCCGGTCTGTCTCCAGACGCCGCAGCAGGCAGGTCAGAGGCCAGACCAGCGTTCCCAGGGCCAGATTGCCAAAGGCGTGGATCAGATCAAAGGGAAGTCCTGCGGCGATCCATGCGGGAACCCGGTTCCAGTCTCCGTCCAGAAAGGCGTAACACTGAAACGGAGCGTACAGGCTCCCGTAGCAGAGACCGAACAGGCCGCAGACCACGGCGTAAACCGGCATGCGCAGCCAGTCCGGCATGCGCTTCGGCAGGAGCATCGTCACGCCCCAGAGCACCGGCCAAAGGTAAAAATAGGGAAACCACCAGAGCCCGAACCCGGAAAAAGCACCCTGGAGCAGGATGAAAACCAGAATCGGGATCAGGGCGTATTTGCGGTAGACGAGGGTGTAGACCATGGTCAGCGTACTAACCAGCTCCACGTTCGGCGCGAATTCCAGTGCCTGCTTGGAGCAGAACTGCATCGTTCCGAGCAGGGCGAAGATCAGAATATGCCGCAGGTCCAGCCGCTTCCGGCCCATATCAGCCCTTCGTCGCGGTCAGGGCATAGGTCGCGCCTTCCGTGATCGGGGTGGTGTCCACGCCGGTCGAGGCGTAGGCGCCGTCCACGTAGAAGGCCCAGTACATGCCGTCGGTGTCCCAATCCAGGGTCTCGCCGTCCACGGTCGTGACGTACATGCCGTAGCCTGCCAGCTCGCCGTCGATCAGCTCCAGACCGGTCAGGGCCTCGCCCACATATTGGTCGTCGCTGTGGATCACGAAACTGCTCGTCGTGCCGTCAGACTTGGTCACGTCCAGATAGAAGGTGTGCGCGCCTTCGCCCAGCTCGGTCCGTCCGTCCGGGGCGGCTGTCGTGGTCGCGGGGGCAGCCTCGGCGGTCGTCTGGACCGCAGAGACGGTCGTCTGGACCGCTGCGTCAGTCTGCTGGGTCTTCTCCTGCTTGTCGCATCCGCTCAGCGCCGCCGCCGCAAGCAGCACCGTCAGGACGAGACACAGAGAAAGAATGCTTCTGATTCTCTTCATAATGTGTTCTCCTTTGTCTTGATTTGCCGGGAAAGCCCGGCGTTTTTTCCGCAAAGGCTCTGCCGCACCCGGAGGGCTTTTCCCTCCGCGGGGAAGCGCTTTCGGCTTCCGTCCGCCCGGAGCTCGCGGCGGCGGCAAAGGCGCGGGCCAGTCTTCCGGCTCATGGCGGCAAGGGACGCCTTCTCGGCTTGCGCCAATGGCATTCGGCTCTGCGGCGAGCCGCTGTCCCTGCTCCGGGCGGAGGCTCCGCCCTGCCATCTACGGCCACGGTCTGGCGCGGGGATCGGGCGAAGGCCCTGGACCCGCTTCCTGATTAAGTATCGGATACACCCAGCTTTGCAAGGGGCATTATACCGCAGCCGCCCGGCAAAGTCAAGCAAAAGGGAACGGCCCGTGCGGGCCGTTCCCGGTGGTATCGTTGGGTGCATCAGAGCTGCCCGACCTCCAGAGCGTAGGGCAGAATGGAGATTTCCAGATTCCCGTTCTTCGTGCGCAGGGCGTCGATCAAGGCCTTTTCGTCGCCGGGATTCTTCATCGTGATCCGGTAGGAGAGACGGAACATCGAGCCCATTCCGGTGGTCTTCACGCCCACGCTCTCCACGCTGCGCAGATAGCGGTCAAAGATCTCGTCGAAGGCCCCGTTGTATTCCAGGGATTCGGGGATCGTGACCTTCAGCAGCTTCTCGGCGGAAAGCCCACGGTGCTCAAAAATCGGCAGAGCGGCGATCACAAAGTAGAGCGCAGCCAGCCCCAACAGGATAATGACCCCGTAGGCCACGTAGCCCATGCCGAAGGCAATCCCGGAGCCCATTGCGATCAACACCGCGGCGATCTCGTCCGCGCTGCCGGGAGCCGAGCGGAAGCGGATCAGACCGAACGCGCCGCCGATGGCGACGCCCGCGCCGATCGAGCCGCTGACGAAGGATATGACCGCCGCGACCACAAGGGGCAGAAGCGTCGTCACCAAAAAGAAGCGCTTGGTCGAGCGAATGCGGAAGGACATCAGCCAGGAGTAGATCAGACCGGAGACCAGGGCGGCAGCCGCCATTGTGAAAAACTGGCCCGCGGTGATGGCGGAGGTATAGATCGTTTCAAACATATGCATGCATCCTTTCTTAGCTGACGTTCAGAATTTCGCGCTTGTAGGCCTCGCCGTATTTGGAAAAGCTGGCCTGGTAGATCTTTTCCCTGGAGAGAATGCGGGTGAGCCACAGGGGGACCGCACTCTGGACCTTGATCTCCAGGATCGCGCTGCCCTGGGGCAGGAGGGGGATCCCGTCCAGGCCGCTCGTGAGATCCAGCCGCTCGGTGCGGTAGCGGGGATTTGCGTCGATGGTCAGTCGCAGCTCGCCGTCCGGCTCATAGTAGGCGGTGCGGTCGTAGATGATCAGACAGGCCGGAGCCAGATTGTCGTAGTAGTCGCGGAAGGCGGCGAGCTCCCGGTCGATCTGACCGTCGCGGGCCTCGGCCTCGCCCGCGAAAAACTGCTCCACCGCCGGAATCGTGGATCGGACCCTGCGCTTGTAGACCGTTCCGTTGGCCTTCCGCTTGAGCTCCAGAAAGACCGGCGAGGTCTCGGAGGCCGGGCCGTAGGAGCGGAGTCGGAGCTTTTCCTTGAAGGGGGGCTTTTCCAGCGAGGCGCGGATCAGCCGCCGGTCCGGTGTGTCATAGTAGAGGGAGGCGATCGAGGTCAGGCCGAAGGCGTCGGCGACCATGTGCCCCTCCAGTCCCCGGAGCAGAGCGGCGGTCTGCCGGGCGTTGAGTATATACTTCATTTCCACGCGCTGCATCACGGAAATGGGGTTTTCCGGATTCAGCGTGACGGGAGCGGCAGCGGATTGCAGCATCGGAATCACCTCCTGGGCGGAATTGGAACCCTGCCGGTTCGTTTGTTCTGGCGTGATTGTAGCGGGCGAACCTTATAGCAAGCTTAAGCACGGAAGATTTTTAAAACGCAAAAAAACCGGCGGAGCCGAGCGGCTCCGCCGGGAGATGGGGCAGGGATCGTTTACTTTGCGCCGCACGCCACGCCGTCCAGATCCTCGGCGTTGGTGAGCATGACGACCACGGTCTCATTGCAGCCCGCAGCCTTGATCTTGCTGACGTCGAAGTTCAGCAGGGGCTGACCGGCCTTGACCTTGTCGCCGTCCTGGACCAGGGCGGTGAAGCCCTCGCCGTTCATGCTGACGGTGTTGATGCCGACGTGGATCAGAAGCTCCATGCCGTTGGCTTCCAGGGTGATCGCGTGCTTGGTGTCAAACACGGAGGTCACCTCGCCGTCAAACGGAGCGACCACGACGCCGGCCGTCGGGACGATGCCGACGCCCTCGCCCAGAACGCCGGAGGCAAAGGTCTCGTCGGGGATCTCTTCCATCGGGATGACCTTGCCGGGCACGGGCTGGAGAACGGTGCCGGCCGCGCAGCGGATCACGGAGGTGGAAGGCACCTTGATCTCAGCGGGAGCGGGAGCAGCCTTTTCTTCCTTGGGCTTGTCTTCCTTCCAGAGCACGAAGGTCAGGAAGAAGGCCAGGCCGCAGGCGATGAGCATCTGGATCGCGTACATGGGGATGTTGTTGATGATCAGCAGGCCGGGGATGCCGGTGACGCCGTAGGAGCTGGCGCCCAGGGGAACCATATTGCCGTTCACGTTGACCTTGATCAGGGAGCCGAAGAGCGCAGCCACGGCGCCGCCGATCATGGCGGCGATGAAGGGCTTCATAAAGCGGAAGTTGATGCCGAAGATGGCGGGCTCGGTGATGCCCAGGGAGGCGGAGAGGGAGGCGGGCAGGGCGACGGACTTGGTCTTGCGGTTCTTGGCAATGAAGAAGACGGCAAGGCAGGCGCCGAACTGCGCGAAGTTGGCGGAAGAGGCAATGGGCATCCAGATGTTGTAGGCGCCTTCATACTCCGCAAGCATGCCGGCCTCGATGACGTTGTACATGTGGTGCAGGCCCATGACCACGGTCCAGGGATAGAGCGCGCCCATGGCCAGCGCGCCGAAGCCCTTGGTCTCCGTGACCAGCCACTTGGCACCGGTCAGCACCCAGGTCTCCAGGATGGCAAAGACGGGGCCGATGACCGTGAAGGTCACGAAAGCGGTGACCATAACGGTGACCAGCGGGGTCACGAAGAGGTCAATCATCTCAGGCACGATCTTGTGGAGCTTCTTCTCCACCGTACTCATCAACAATACCGACAATATGATTGGGATTACGTGTCCTTGATAACCTTGCTGCCTGACGTCAAAGAAGAATGACAATACCGGGGTTTTGCTGAGATCGCCGAAGAGATGCCAGATGGCGGGTTGGTTTTCGGGGGTGATGGTCCAGGCATTCATCAGATTGGGATGGATCATCAGGAAGCCGATGACGGCGCCGAGGAACACGTTGCCGCCGAAGACCCGGGCCGCGGAGATGGCGACCAGCACGGGCAGACAGACGAAGGCGGTGTTGGCGATCATATCCAGGAACTGGAACCAGGGAGTTTTCGCGAAGGTGGCAATAAATTCACCCGTAGCGGGATCCGTGTGGCCGATGGCCTTGCCGAGGGCCTCCACCAGGCCCATCATCAGGCCGGAGGCCACGATGGCGGGGAGGATGGGAACGAAAATGTCACCGGGGGTCTTGAGGATCTTCTTCCACCAGGGCATCTTGGAGGCGGCGGCCTCCTTGACCTCCGCCTTGGTGGCGGCGGTGAGCCCGGTGACGGCCAGGAACTCGTCATACACCTTGTTGACGGTTCCGGTGCCGATGATCAGCTGGAGCTGACCGTTGGATTCGAACATGCCCTTGACGCCTTCCACGTCCTCCAGAGCCTTGGAATTCACCTTGCTGTTGTCGGCGATGACCAGGCGGAGGCGGGTGGCACAATGGGCTGCGCTGATGATGTTCTCTTTGCCGCCGAGATTGGCAAAGATCTCTTCCGCGCATTTGCGGTAGTTGAGTGCCATTTCAGAACTCTCCTTTTCGTATTATATTCTCAGCCGAAGCTGAAAACTACTTGGTAAGATGGCTTGCTTTGACGTTGAGCCGAACGGCGCCGTCCGCAAAGAAGGAAATGCGGTCGGCGGTGACGGGGGTGTCCACAGCCAGGGACATCACCTTTTCGCCGTCGTTCACAAAGACCTCCGCGCTGAACCGATCCAGAATCAGCCGCAGGCGGATCGCGCCGTTTTTGTGGGCGACCTTTGCGCGGCGCTGGTGGATGATGGCGCGGCGGGAGCCGGAGAACTTTCGGTCGATTTTCAGCACAGATTCGTGCGGGCGGAAGCTGACGCCGGTGTGGAACTGCTCGTCCTGCGCGAACCAGACCGAAAAGCGCTGGTAGGGGCCGTCCAGCGGGAAAACCTCCAGCTCCAGATCGAGCTGCCGCCCGTCTACGCCGGGCAGGGAGACCTTTTCGCCGCGGATCTCCACGTTCTCGCAGCAGACGCGGTCCGCCCGGAGCTGTTCCAGCTCCCGGATCGGACGCTGGCAGAGGACGCCGTCGCGGAAAAACAGCTCGCGCGGCAGGCTCATCTGGCCGAACCAGGGATAGTTGCGGTAGTGCTGGTTGCAGGTGTCCCAGTTCATCAGCCAGCCGACCATGACCCGCCGTCCGTCCGGGGTCAGGATCGTCTGCGGGGCGTAGAAGTCGATGCCGTAGTCCACAGCCTGATTGGCCCGCTCGCGGAATTCGCCGCTCTCGGGGTCGAAGGTGCCGATCAGGCAGAAAACACCGTCGCCGTTGTGGTACTCAAAGCCCTGGGGGAGCATATCCTGCGCCGAGACGAGCAGAACGTCCTGCCCGTCCAGACGGAACAGATCGGGACACTCCCACATCAGACCGAGGCGGTTATGATTCTCCGCCGCCTTGCGGATCAGACGCCAGGAGACCAGATCCTCGCTCTCATAGAGCAGCACCTGACCGCCGCCCTCGTTGTCCCTGCTAGCAATGACGCAGCGATAGCGCCCGTCCGGCTCCTGCCAGAGCTTGGGGTCGCGGAAATGCTCGTCGCTTGCGCCGGCGGGCAGGTCCTCGGCGGTGATGACCGGGTTGCCCGGGAACTTCGCGTAGTTCAGTCCGTCGCCGAAGGCAAGGTTCTGGGTCTGTACCTGCTGCCGCCCGCCGTGACGGGTGATCTTGTCGGCCACGCCGGTGTACATCAACGCGTGCCGTCCGTCCGGCAGGGTCAGAGCGGTGCCGGAAAAGCAGCCGCCGTAGTCATAGGGCATATCCGGGGCCAGGGCTGCGGGGAGGTATTCCCAGTGCAGCAGGTCGCTGCTGACCGCGTGGCCCCAGTGCATCGGCCCCCAGTGGGAATCGTAGGGGTGATACTGGTAAAACAGGTGGTACTGACCGTTGTAGAAGGAAAAGCCGTTCGGGTCGTTCATCCAGCCCACGCGGGGCGAGAGGTGGAAGGCCGGCCGATCCTCCGGCATGATAAAGGCGCTTTGGTTGGTTTCATAGTGCCGCGCGTCCAGCATGGCGCGGCTGAGCGTGTTCAATTCGTCCATGGCAAAGATTCTTTTCAGTCGTCGTTCATGCTGTCGAGCAGGGCGTCCACGATGGTCGGAACGACCTTCGTCGCCCGCTTCTGTACGAGCTCGGGGGCGTAGGGGAAGGTGTAGGAGACGTCGGCGGCGTCCAGCAGGGGCAGATCGTTCATCGAATCACCGATGCCGTATAGCTTGACCGTGCCCCAGTGCTGCTTCATGTAGTCGCGCAGATAGAGCACACCCTTGCCCTTTGAGCAGCCGCGGGGCGCAATATCGACCTCCACGACGTTCTGAAAGGCCTGGACGAAATCGCCGAAGCGCTCGTTCACGGTCTCCACGATGGCAGCCGCGTCCTCCAGACGCTCGGTGTGGATGCTGACCTGATGGATCAGCCCGTCCGGCGCGTCGTCCACGCCGGTGATCACGTGGTAGAAGCCGGGATAGTCCATCCTGGCAAAGACGCAGATCTCTCCCTCGATATCCAGGGTCATCCGGTAGCCCTTCGGGTTGTATTCCCGGATCAGGGCGTCCGCCACGCTGCGGTCCACACCGCGCTTCAAAATGGGCTCAAGTTCCCGGCCCACGATGTTCGCGCCGCTGGAGGTGATGTAGAAGTCGGGCTGCAGGATCCCGCCGATGAAGGGGGTCAGACCGCCCACCTGGCGGCCGGTGCAAAGGCCGAACAGGTGACCCGCGGCCTGGTAGCGCCGGATCGTCTCCACGCTGACCGGCGGCAGACGCTCGGCCTCGGTCGCGCCCTTGTAGAAATACAGGGTACCGTCAAAATCACTGGCAAATACTTTCATGTTGAAACCTCTGTCATACTGCAAATTCGTCCGTCACGGAGCGGGTCATCTCCCAGATGCGGAGCTTTGCGCCGTCCTTGACGGTGTAGTTCAGCTCGCGCTCGGTGGGGTAGAGGTGGGTCGTAAAGGTGCGCTCGCCGTCGTTGAAAAAGAGCTCGGCGGAGCTGTGATCCAGGAAGACGCGGAGACTGCGGAGCGGGCTTTCCAGCTTCACGTCCAGCCGCTCGTACACGTTCTCGTTGAAGCGCAGATCCATCCCGGAGCGGTCCAGGGTGCAGATACCCGCGTTCTGGTCGTAATGCAGGCGCAGGCCGCCGGAGCCGTCTGAGCGGGTGCAGAGATTCAAATCGAAATCGCCCGCCGGGACGCCGATCTCCAGCTCGCAGGCACGGGGCAGGGTCCCGTTCGGGGTGAGCGCCGCGCCGCGCAGGGTATCGATCCCGGAAATCGGGGTCTGGATCAGCTTGCCGTCCCGGATGCGAAGCTCGCGGGGCAGGCTCATCGAGCCCTCCCAGTCCTCCTCGGCGGTCGGATAGTGGTTGTCGGGCAGGCCGATCCAGCCGATCAGCACGGCCTTGTCTGGGTCGTCCACGTTGGCCGCGCCCTGCGCGGCGTAGAAGTCGAAGCCCCAGTCCAGATAGTCGTAGGACCCGTCCGGCGTGAAGGTCAGCGTGTCGTAGTCCATCGTGCCGATCAGATAGACGTTGTGGTTCGTGCTGTTGCCGCGCATCGGCAGGGTCGTGTACTGCGGGGAGAAGATCAATACGTCCTTGCCGGAAATGTTCACGATGTAGGGGCATTCCCACATCCCGCCGAAGCGCTCGAAGCCTGGGACCTTGAGCTGCCCGGCGAAGCGCCAGCCGGTGAGGGGCTGTTCGGATTCGTAGACCTGAACGCAGCCGCGCTTGTCCAGCGTCTGCGCGCCGATCAGAATATAATACTTTTGCTTCTCGGCGTTCCAGACGATCTTCGGGTCGCGCTGATGCTCGGAGTAGTCGCTTCTCGGCCCGAACAGGGGCTCCGGGAGCTTCCGCAGCTTGCCGTCCTCGTCCAGATAAGCCGCGCAGGTCCAGGGCGTCCGGACCCAGTTCTCGTCCCGGTGGTTGCCGGTGTAGAAGAAATAGAGCTTGTCGCCCACCGAGATCGCAGAGCCGGAGTGGGCGCCCTTGTTGTCGTAGTCGCGGTCGGGGGCAAGACCGATACCCTCGTTTTTCCAGTGCAGCAGATCGGGGCTGGTCACGTGATACCAGTATTTCAGACCGTGGACCGCGCCCCAGGGGCACCATTGATAGCAGAGGTGCCAGACGCCCCGGTGCAGGGCGAAGCCGTTGGGGTCGCTGGAAAGGCCGGTGATCGGCTGCACGTGATAGGTCTGCCGGTAGACGGAGCCCCGGATGCGGTCATACAGGCTTCGGATCTCGTTCGGGCTTTTCAGAACGCGGTAGCGTTCCTCGCGGGTCCATTCTCGCATGGCAGCGGCCTCCTTAAATCGAATCTCGGATTTGGATCGTATAGCTCAGCATGGTCTGTCGGATGTGGCGCACCGGTGCGTCGGAGCGGAGCAGCTCCACCAGCATCCGCGCGGCCTCCTGTCCGCTGGCGCGGTAGTAAAAACGGCTTGAGGTCAGGTGGGGGGAGATATGGGAGCAGGCCCAGCTATCGCCCACGCCGACGACGCTCACGTCCTCCGGCAGCCGTCTGCCGGCGGCTCGAAGCGCTTCCATCGCGCCGAAGGCAATGTGATCGGTGGCGCAGATCACGGCGTCCAGCTCCGGATGCTCCGCCAGGAGCCGCTGCATCGCCTCGCGTCCGGATTCCAGGGAGAAGTCGCTGAGCGCAGCGGGCAGCGCCTCCGGATCCAGACCGAATTCCCGCAGCCCGGCCTCCACGCCGCGCCGCCGGGAGACGCCGACGGCGGCGTCGCGCTCGGTCACGCCGATGTAGACCGGGTGTGACCGTCCTCTGCGGAGGACCAGACGGGTCAGCTCCAGGGCAGCGCCGTAGTCGTCATGGTAGACCGAGCAGACGCTTCGGTATTTCTGCCCGACCACGACCGCCGGGATCGGCAGATCGTGGAGAAAGCGCTCATGCTCCCGGGTGCAGACCGTGGCCATCAGAATCACACCGGCCACGGAGCGGGTCTGGAACAGGCGGAGCTGATTCAGCTCCTGCTCAGGGTCCATGCCGGATACGGCAAACTGGCAGACGTAGCCCTCGCGGGAGAGCACTTCCGATGCCCCCGCCGCCATGCGGGAGACGGCCTCGGAATCCAGACGCGGCACCACGATCCCGATCAGATCGGTGGTTCGGGTGCGCAGGGCCTGGGCGGCCATATCGGGCTCGTATCCGGTTTTCTCGATGGCCTCGCGTATGACGGCGCGCTTTTCCGGGCTCAGAGAACCGCCGTTGAGATAGCGGCTGACCGCCGAGGGGGAGACCCCCGCCAGCTTCGCCAGCTCCTTCATGGTCATCGGTCATACACCGCCTTTCGTGAGAGTTTGATATGCGTTGGTTATACGTGCTTCGCCCAGAGGAAGCCGTATCCGGGCAGCTCCACGGTCTCCAGATCCAGATGCCGGTTGTTCCGTAGATTCCGTGCCTCGCAGGGGGCGAGATGCACCGTCCGCGGCTCCGGGCTGAAATTGAACAGGGCCGTCAAAACCGCGCCGCTGCGCGTGCGGCGCACGCCCAGCACGGCGTTGTCGCCGGTGTCAAAGCCGACGAATTCCGCGTCGGCGGCAAAGACGGCCTCCCTCGCACGGATCGTCTCCAACCGGCGCAGACCGGCGAAGAGCTTGCCCTGCCGGGTCTTCCGGTCGCCGCGCTGTTCCGCGTCGGCCCAGTTGAACCGTCCGCGGTGGAGGTAGCGGCTGTCCTCGGCCCGGTCCGGGTCCTCGTGGTAGCCGTAATCGTTGAGCTGGCCGATCTCGTCCCCGCTGTAGAGGACGGGAATCCCGCTCTGGGTCAGCATCCAGGCATGGAGCATCAGATCGCAGTCCACGGCGGCCTTCTCCTCGACCTCGGCCCCGCAGAGGGAGGCCGTCGTGCCGCAGAGCCGGGCGTCGCCCAGGCGCGGGTCGTCGTTGTAGAGCTCGCCGCGGGCGGGACTGCCCGGCCACTTGCCGGTAAACCAGTCGTTGAGATATTTCTTGTGCGCCACTTCCTCCGTGCCGAACTGCTGCAGCCAGGCGTAGTCCAGACCCCAGCCGATGTCGTCGTGGCAGCGGAGATAGTTCTGGAAGGAGCAGGACCGCGGCAGGGCGGCAAGCTGTTCCATCTGCCGCCCCAGCAGCCGCACGTCGCGGGTCGCCAGGCAGCTCCAGGTGGAACACATCGTGGTAACGTTGTAAAGCATGTGGCACTCCGGCTTTTCCGGCGTGCCGAAATAGGGCGCGACCTTCTTCGGCTCCATCACGACCTCGCCCAGGAGCAGGACGCCGGGGCATACGATCTCGCAGGCCAGGCGGAGCATCCGGGACAGGGTGTGAACCTGGGGCAGGTTGCGGCAGTCGGTCCCGAGCTGCTTCCAGATATAGGGGATCGCGTCCAGACGGATCACGTCCATGCCGCGGTTCGTCAGATACAGCAGATTCTCGGTCATATCGTTGAAGACCATCGGATTTGCGTAGTTGAGATCCCACTGATAGGGATAGAAGGAGGTCATCACCCACTGCCCGCAGTCGTCCAGCCAGGTGAAGTTGCCCGGGGCCGTGGTGGGGAAGACCTGGGGGACGGTCTTTTCAAACTCGTCTGGGATCCGGCGGTCGTTGTAGAAGAAGTACCGCGCCCGGGCCACGGGATCGCCGGCCCGTGCGGCTCTGGCCCAGGTGTGGTCCTCGCTGGTGTGATTCATCACAAAGTCGAGCGCCAGGCTGATCCCGGCCTCGCGGCAGTCGTCGGCGAGGCGTTCCAGATCCTCCATCGTGCCGAGCTCCGGCTGAACGGCGCGGAAGTCCGCTACGGCATAGCCGCCGTCGGAGCGGCCCTTGACGGTCCGGAGCAGGGGCATCAGGTGCAGATAATTGACGCCGCACTCCTTCAGATAGGGGAGCTTGGCGCGCACGCCCTTCAGATCCCCGGCAAAATTGTCCACGTAGAGCATCATGCCGAGCATCTTGTTCGAGCGATACCAGTCCGGGTCGGCCAGACGGCGCTCGTCTCGGTCGCGGAGCGCCTGCTTGCGGTCGTCATAGCTGCGGCGCAGCATATCCACAAAGTATTCGAAGGCGCGGACGTCATTCCGGTACAGCTCGCAGTAGAGCCACTTGAGCTCGTCCAGCCGGGCGTTCAGACGGTTGACAAAGGCAGCGTATTCCATCGGTTCCTCCCTTCAGTCTGCAAAGGCGGCGACCTCCGCCAGCGTGGGCATCGCGGGGATCGCTCCGCTGCGGGAGCAGGTTAGGGCCGCGGCGCGGTTGGCAAAGCGAAGCATCTCCTCCAGCTCCGGCGCCTCCAGCGCGTTCAGGGGGCCGTCGGGACGGGCGACCAGGCGGCTCAAAAGCGCGCCGTGGAAGGTATCGCCCGCGCCGTTCGTGTCTGCGACCCGGACGCGCACGCCGGGGACAGAGCCAACGGCGTCGCCCAGACGGTAGAACGTGCCCTTGCTTCCGAGGGTCACAAGGATCAGCCGGATGCCGAGGGCTGCCAGCGCAGCCGTGCCGGCGACCGGATCGTCCGTGCCGGTCAGCAGGGGAAGCTCCTCGTCGCTGAGCTTCAGAACGTCAGTCTTCTCCAGCGGGACCTTCATCCAGGTCAGAGCGGTGGTCTCGTCGGGCCAGAGGTTCGCGCGGTAGTTCGGATCGTAGCTGATCAGCACGCCGTGGGCGCGGGCATAGTCGGCTGCCTCCAGCGTCGCGGTGCGGACGGGGTCGGCCGTCAGGCTGACGGAGCCGAAGTGCAGGAGCTTCGGCAGGGGAGAAAGGGCACGCACGGCCTCCTCGGCGGTCAGCAGGGTGTCCGCGCCGGGGGAACGGTAGAAGGAAAAGGAACGCTCGCCGCTGGGGGCGACGCTGACGACAGCCTGCGTGGTCAGACATTCTGCGGTCTCATACAGACCGGTCACGTCCACGCCGTCACGCACGAGCACGGCGCGCAGGTCGCGTCCGAAGGTGTCGCGGCCCACCTTGCCGATGAAGCCGGCGGAAGCGCCGAGCCGCGCCGCTGCAACGGCCACGTTGGCCGGCGCGCCGCCCGGATTGGCGGCAAAGTGCCGCACCTGGCGTTCGTCCACGTGCGTCTGCGTCAGATCGATCAGAAGCTCACCCAAAGTCAGTAAATCAGCCATAAGAATCCCTCTGTATTGAAATCGTTTTCATAGATAGAACCATGATAGCACAACCGGGGAACGATTGCAAGAGCAAATCCGGAATTGGCGGAGGATTCCGCCGGATTTGTACTTATTACACGAAAGAATGGAAGTTCTTGTAGGGAATGTGCATAAAAACCCGATTGCAATCTTGTCAATTATCCCATGTAGACAGGGACCGCGAAACCGTGTAAAATGATTAGGAGAGTGAAACCGATTTCAAGGTCGGAGCCCATCATCATTCAAAGGAGAGGTATCGTTATGAAGCAGTTTGATTATACCATCAAGGACCCCCTGGGCATCCATGCCCGTCCCGCCGGCCTGCTTGCCAAGCTCGCCAAGGGCTTCGGTGACACCGTCGTCACCATCACCAAGGACGGCAATACCGTCAAGGCCTCCCAGCTCATGAAGGTCATGGGCATGGGCATCAAGACCGGCAACACCATCACCATCGCCGCGGAAGGTCCCGCGGAGGACGAGGCCATCGAGGGTGTCAAGAAGTTCCTCGAGGAGAATCTGTAATCCGTAACATCCGAACGGGCGGGGCAAAAACCCCGCCCGCGCTTCTATCATTACTATATTCAGGAGGTAAACCATGATTTTGTTACAGGGCAAGGGCGTTTCCAAGGGCGTGACCAGCGGCCCCATCTATTTCTTCCGCCGCAGCGACGCCACCGTCACCAAGTATGACGCCCCCGACCAGGCAGCCGAGAAGGAGCGCCTGGCCGCCGCGCAGGAAAAGTCCATCGAGCAGCTCAACCGCCTGGCGGACAAGTGCCGCGAGGAGGCCGGCGACGAGGCCGCCGTTCTCTTTGAGACCCACGCCATGTTCGTTGAGGACGAGGACTACGTTCAGGCCGTGATGGACACCCTCGAGGAAGAGGGCTGCAACGTCGAATACGCCGTGCAGTGCGCCGGCGAGCAGTTCGCCGCCATGTTTGCCGCGATGGACGACGCCTATATGCAGGCCCGCGCTGCCGATATCCGCGACGTGACTGCCAGAATCCTCAACAACCTCATGGGTGTCGTCGAGGGCGGCATCGACTCCGACGTGCCCGTGGTCCTGGCTGCCGACGATCTGGCCCCGTCCGAGACGCTCCAGCTCGACAAGAGCAAGATCCTCGGCTTCATGACCCAGGGCGGCTCCGGCAACAGCCACACCGCGATCCTGGCCCGCACGATGGGCATTCCCGCCATCTGCGGCCTGGGCGAGAGCCTGAAGACCGAGATGGAGGGCCGCACCGTCTACATCGACGGCGAAACCGGCAAGGTCGCCCTTGAGCCGGACGAGCTGACGCTGACCGCCTACAACGCCAAGCTCAAGAAGCAGCAGGAGATGAAGGTCCTGATGGATACCATGAAGGGCCAGAAGGACGTGACCCTGGACGGCCGCGAGATCCTGGTCTACTGCAACATCGGCTCCCCCGACGATCTGCCCGCCGTGCTCAATAACGACGGCCAGGGCATCGGCCTGTTCCGCTCCGAGTTCCTCTACCTCAAGGCCTCCGATTTCCCCGACGAGGATACCCAGTTCCGGGCCTACAAGGCCGTGGCCGAGGGTCTGAACGGCAAGCGCGTCGTCATCCGCACCCTGGACATCGGCGCGGACAAGCAGGTCAGCTATTTTGACATGAAGAAGGAGGAGAACCCGGCCCTCGGCGTCCGTGCGATCCGCATCTGCCTGAACCGGCCTGAGATCTTCCGCACCCAGCTCCGCGCCCTTTACCGCGCCTCCGCCTACGGCAAGGTCGCCATCATGTTCCCGATGATCACCTCCGTCTGGGAGGTCAAGGAGTGCAAGCGCGCCTGCGCCAAGGTCATGGAGGAGCTCAAGGCTGAGGGTATCCCCTTCAACCCCGAAACCGAGATCGGCATCATGATCGAGACGCCCGCCTCCATCTTCGTGGCCGATGCGCTGGCCAAGGAAGTGGACTTCTTCTCCGTCGGCACCAACGACCTGACCCAGTACACCCTGGCCTGCGACCGTCAGGCGAACGATCTGGGCAAGTTCTTCGACCCGCATCACCCCGCCGTCCTGCGCGCGATCAAGATCGCGGCTGACGCGGCCCACGCCGCCGGCATCTGGATCGGCATCTGCGGCGAGCTCGGCGCGGACATCTCCCTGCTCGAAACCTTCCTGGCCATCGGCATCGATGAGCTGTCTGTCTCCCCGTCCTCCGTCCTCCCGCTCCGCGCCGCCATCCGCAAGTCCATCGCCAAGACTTGCACGCTGGAAAAGCTGGAAAGCTGATTCCTCTGATGCGCTTGAACGCCCGGCTGTATCCCGCAAATCGGGATACAGCCGGGCGTTTCCGTCCTCCGTCTTCAATTTTCCCTTGCAATATTTCCGGGCTTGGGCTATACTAAAGAAAAAAACAGAGGAGACTTGCCGATGGAACCCAAGGAACGATTTGTCGAACTCTACCGGAAATACATCACCCGCGACGGGGCGGAGGCCTTTCTGCAATTCCTGCTGGATTCGGATTTCTTCACGGCCCCTGCCAGCGCGCGGTATCATTCCTCCGTGGCGGGCGGACTGTGCCAGCACAGTCTGAACGTCTACGACTGCCTGCGGGCTTATATGAACCGCCCCCGCGTCCAGCAGGTCTACAAGCTGGTGGGCGACGACTACAGCCCGGAGAGCATCGCGCTCGTCTCCCTGCTCCACGACGTCTGCAAGATCGGCTGCTACCGTCCCGGCTTCCGCAACGTCAAGGATGAGCGCGGCGTCTGGCAGAAGGTGGCTACCTACAACTTTGAAGATCCCCTGCCCTTCGGGCACGGCGAGAAATCGGTCTGGATGATCATGAAATACATGGACCTGACCGACCAGGAGGCCTTCGCCATCCGCTACCACATGGGCTTCTCCGGCGACGAGGACAACCGCACCGTCGGTCAGGCCATGGCGAAATTTCCCCTCGCCTTCGCCCTCTCGGTGGCCGATACCGAGGCAACCTATTTCCTGGAGTGATCCCAACGAAAAAGCGCCGGGCTGCTGTTGTTCAGCAGCCCGGCGTCCGTCGTTTACCGCGTTTCGGATTCGGCTTCCCGTGCGGCGAAGATCAGCAGAGCCAGATCTCCGGCCTCGGGGATGAAGTCCTCCTCCGGGTAGAACAGCGCCCAGTTTTCGCCGGTGCGCAGACGGACGGCCCAGTCCTCCGGCCAGGCTTCCGGCCAGACAATCTCCGCCGTGCGCGGAGCCCAGGTCACGATCCGGTTCAGCGCCCCGCTCTCGGGATCAAGCTCCTCCATCCGGACCAGAAGCTCTTGCTCCTCCGCCTGACCGTCGGCGTCCAGCTCTGCCGACCGGGGCAGATTTTGGAGCAGCCATTCCTGCACGGCCAGCGCGGTCTCGTAGTCCGTGGCAAAGACGGTCAGCCCGCTCTCGTCCGGCTCGGTGCTCTCGTCGCCCAGCACCTCGGCGGGCGTCGTCGGCTCAGCCAGCACCAGACGGTCGTAAAGCTCCGGCTCTGCCTCCGCCAGAAGGTCCAGCAGACTGTCCGCCGAAAACTCGGTGTAGAGCAGGATGGGGGCTTCCGCCTGCTCGCTCAGATCCGCACAAATGAGGCGGAGCATCTCGTCCACGGGCCGCACGGGCCCGCGAACCCCGGGCAAGCCCTCGCTGCTGCCTTCGCCGCTGCTTTCGCTGCTGCCTTCGCCGCTGCTTTCGCTGCTGCCTTCGCCGGGGCTGTTGAGATCGGCGCCGGGTGCGGCGGTGCTGTCCGGAGCCTGTACGGCGCTTGCAACCAGAGAGCCGGGTGAAAAGAAGTAACCGGTGCTGCTATCGCTCGCGTCCGCTTGCGGCAGCGCAAAGGCGATGGTTTCTTCTGCCGGCTGGGCGGGCTTCTCCGCAGACGGGGAGGGTTGGGAGACGGTCGCCCCCCCGGCGCTGGCTTTCGCAGCCGTCTGCGGACGGGGCAGGCGGATCACGCCCGTGCCGACCAGCAGAACCAGAACGGCGGCAATCAGGCCGAAGCCCGTGCCGGCGCCCCAATAGCCGCGCTTTTTCTTCTGCTTGCCGGATTCCTGACGAATCCGGTACATCACGCCGCGCTTCAGGCCCTCCGGGGCGGGGACGGCAAGCTCGGCGGTCTTTTCTTCGATGGACGCCATCGCCTCATACAGGCGGCGGCAGTCGGGGCAGGCGTCGAGATGCGCCTGTACACGCGCTTCGTCTTCGGCGGAGAGCGCCCCGTCGAGCCTCGCGCTCAGCAATTCATAAATCTGCTCGCAGTTCAATGCGCATCCCTCCTTTCTACCTCACAGACGAAACTGTTTTCGATTTGTTCCCAATTTGCAATAATTTATTCCGAAGCGCTGTCCGCGCCCGGGAGAGACGGGATTTGACCGTGCCCTCCTCGATTTGCAGGATCTCCGCGATCTGGGCGTAGCTCAGATCGTCGATGGCCCGCATGGTCAGGATCTGGCGCTGGACCGCCGGCAGCTCGTTGAGCGCCTGCGTCAGAAGCCGGCGATCCTCGGCGGCAAGCAGGGCCTCCTCCGGCGTCTTGGCGGGATCGGGCAGATCAAGCTGGGTCTCTCCGTCCTCGTCGTCGGTGACGGTCAGCGAGACCGTGGCCTTGCGCTTCCTGGCCCGCAGGAAGTCCAGGCAGACGTTGGAGGTCAGCCGAAACAGCCAGGTGGAAAAGGCGGATTCAAACTGGAAGCTCCCCAGGTTCCGCCAGGCGCGAAGGAAGGCCTCCTGCGACAGGTCGAAGGCGTCGTCCTCGTTCCCGCTCATCCGCAGGGCGAGGTTGTAGACCTTCGTCTGATATTTCTCCACCAGGAGTCCGAAGGCGTCGTTGTCGCCGTCCAGAACCTTCTGTATGATTTCTCGTTCATCCATTGACAGTTCCTCTAAGACAGATCCCGCTGGATCCCCGCGATCACCCGGCGGACGTCGTCCATCGTCTGAATTGCGGAGATTTGCTGCTTGTAGTAGTTGCTGTAGGCCACGCCGCGCAGATACCAGGCCAGATGCTTTCGGGCCTCCAGACAGGCGATATGCTCGCCCTTGTCGGCGCAGGCCAGCTCCATCTGGCGGGCGGCGGTCTCCATGCGGACCCGGAGCGGGGGACGCGCCGGGATCGGCTCTCCCGCCAGTGCGGCACGGATCTCCGCAAAGAGCCAGGGGTCGCCGAAGCTGGCTCTGCCCACCATGACGGCGTCGGCCCCGGTCCGGTTCCGGCAGCGCAGGGCGCTCTCCGCGGAGAGGACGTCGCCGTTGGCGATCACCGGGATCTTCACGGCCCGCTTGACCTCGGCGATGATATCCCAGTCCGCCGTGCCGGAATAGAGCATGGTCTTCGTCCGGCCGTGGACGGCGATCGCCGCTGCGCCGTTGTCCTCGGCGGCCTTTGCCAGCTCCACCACGGTGATATGGCTCTTGTCCCAGCCCTTGCGGGTCTTGACGGTCACAGGCACGGGCACGGCGTCCACCACGGCGCGGATGATCCGGCCTGCCAGATCAATATCCTTGAGCAGGGCCGAGCCCTCGCCGTTGTTGACGATCTTCGGCATCGGGCAGCCCATGTTGAGGTCGATGAAGTCGCAATGGCTGTGCTCCAGGGCCAGGGCAGCGCCGCGCGCCATGATCTCCGGCTCCGAGCCGAAGATCTGCGCCCCGCAGATCACGCCTTCGTTCCGGCGCAGCAGGGACGCGGATTTCCTGTCCTGATAGCAAAGCGCCTTTGCCGAGACCATCTCCGTCACCGTGGCCGCAGCGCCGAGCGACGCGCAGACCGCGCGGAAGGCGTGGTCCGTCACCCCTGCCATCGGCGCGAGGATCGCCCCGACGGGGAGGGTATGTGTTCCAAGCTGCATAGATACTCCTTCGTAAGGGGAAATGATGGAGGGGATCAGCCGCCCAGCGCCCGGTCCAGGGTTTCCAGGTCCGCCTCGGTCGTGGACCAGGAGGTCGCCAAGCGGACGACGGTGTGGGTCTCGTCGGCGCGGGACCAGTAGCTGACCGCGACCTGCTCGCGCAGACGGGCCAGGGCCTCGTTTTCCAGCACGACGAACTGTTGGTTCGTCGGCGTCTCGCGGAACGTCGGGAGCCCGTGCCTGCGCAGGATCTCCTTGAGCCGCTCGGCGGCCTCGATCCCGTGTCGTCCGATCTCCCAATAGAGGCCGTCGGTGAACAGGGCGTCGAACTGCACGCCGAAGACGCGGCCCTTTGCCAGCATGGCAAGGCGCTTCTTCGTGTAGTTGGCGAAATGCGTCGGAGCTCCGTGCGGGAAGACCAGCGCCTCGCCGCAGAGCGCGCCGCACTTGGTTCCGCCGATGTAGAAGGCGTCGCAGAGGGCGGCGATCGTTTTCAGATCCAGGTCGGCTGCCCGGCTCGCAAGACCGTAGGCCAGCCGCGCGCCGTCCAGATAGAGGCGCAGACCGTACTGCCTGCAAACGGCGGCGATGTCCTCCAGCTCCCGCCGGGTATAGAGACTGCCCCACTCTGTCGGGTTCGTCACGTAGACCACGCCCGGCCAGACGACGTGCTCGCGGTTCTCATCCGCCAGCACGGTCTCGGTCAGCTCGCGTACTGCGGCGGCGGTCAGCTTGCCGTCCCGTTCGGGCAGGAGCAGGAGTTTGCAGCCGATGGCCTCCAGACCGCCGGCCTCATGGACGTGGATATGTCCGGTCTCCGCCGTCACCACGCCCTCCCAGGGCCGAAGCAGGGCGGAGATCGCCACCACGTTGACCTGGGTCCCGCCGCTGAGGAAAAAGACGGAGCCGTCGGGGCAGCCGCAGGCGTCCAGAATCTTCCGCTCCGCAGACCGCGACCAGCGGTCGTCTCCGTAGCCCGCGCCGGGCTCCAGATTGGTTTCCAGCAGGCGCTGCATCAGCTTCGGATGCGCCCCGGCAATGTAATCGCTCTCAAAATTGACCATACAATCTCCTATCCGGTCATACGGCGCAGAATCTGCGTGCCGTGTGCCTTTAACCATGCCTCCTGCGTCCGGTAATCGGGCAGGGCCTTTTCCACCTCCGCCCAGAAGGCGGGGGAGTGATTCATATGCTTGCGGTGGCAGAGCTCGTGAACCACGACGTATTCCGCGACCGCCTCCGGGCAGAGCATCAAAAGACAGTTGAAGTTCAGATTGCCCTGCGCCGAGCAGCTTCCCCATTTGGAGCGCTGATTGCGGATCGTGATCCGCCCGAAGCGCACGCCGAGCTTCTGCGCCCAGGCCCGCGCCAGCGGGGGCAGGACGGCCATCGCCCGATCCGCGAGGGCGTGGATCTCCGCCTCGGTCAGCCGGTCCGCCGGCTCCGGCGCGGCGGACTTCACGCTTGCCGCCGTTTTTTCGATCCAGGCCCGGTGCCGCTCCACGGCCTGCAGGATCTCCGCCTCCGGCATCCGCAGGGGTGCGCGAACCACGACGGTTCCGTCTGCCCGGACCTGAATGCCCAGCGTTTTTCTTCCGGAACGGACGATTTCCAAGCCCGCACCTCCCTTGTTCTGCCGCTGCTTCCTCTCATTATACCCCGCAAACCCGGTTTTGTAAATGCGAAATTCTCAAAAAGGCTTGCTTTTTCCGACCGCATCCGATATAGTAAGGACAGAACCCCGGCACAAAGAAAGAATCAGGAGTGATACTATGTCTATCAAAGCAGTCGTTCTCGCGGCGGGCAAGGGTACCCGCATGATGTCTGAGGCGAACAACCTTCCAAAGGTGCTCCGCCAGGCCTGCGGCAAGCCGCTTCTGCACTACGTTCTCCGCGCGCTCGACTTCATTCCCGTTCAGAATACCGTCCTGGTCGCGGGCTATATGCGCGAAAAGGTCTTTGAAGCATTCCCCGACTATCCCCGCGCCGTCCAGGATCCCCAGCTCGGCACCGGCCACGCGGTCATGTGCGCCCGCGAGCACCTGGAGGGCTTTGAAGGCACCGTCCTGGTCTGCTACGGCGATATGCCCCTGCTCCGGAAGGAGGTCTATCAGGGTCTGCTCGACTTCCATGCCAGGTCCGGCGCGGCCTGCACCATGCTCTCCGGCACCTGCGACGAGTATCTGCCCTATGGCCGCGTCCTGCGCGACGAGAACGGCGACTTCCTCCGCATCGTCGAGGACCGCGACTGCACCCCGGAGCAGAAGGCCATCCGCGAGCTCAACGTGGGCATCTACGCTTTCGACTGCAAGGCCCTGCTGACCAGTCTGGACGAGATCCGGAACAACAACGCTCAGAACGAATACTATCTGACCGACGTGCCCGCCATCCTGCGCGGCAAGGGTCAGCGCGTTGCGGTCTACACCGCCGAGCTCAACGAACAGATCCTCGGCGTCAACACCCCCGAGCAGCTCGCCCTGACCGAGAAGTATCTGACCCGCGGCTGAGCGGCAAGCGCTTCCGGGCTCCCTGCCCCCCGACCCGTCCGGTCCCCGGACAGGTCGGGGGGTCGATCCGTTATTCGGACGACTTTTTCCCCACTTTTGCTTGACGGAGCCGGGCAAATGTCGTATAATAAAACTCTATGGGAATCGCGGTTCCCAATCTATGAGCAAGGAGCCTGTTATGCAGCTTGTATTGGGTTCCCAGTCGCCCCGGCGGCGGGAACTGTTGCGGCAGCTCGGACTGGATTTCACGGTCCGCGCCGCCGATCTGGACGAATCGAAATATGAGACCGACGATCCCGAGCAGACCGTTCGCGCGACCTGCGCGGCCAAGGCCCGGGCAGTCGCCGCCGTGTCAGAGCCGGGCGAGCTGATCCTGACCTCCGATACCATCGTGGTGCTGGACGGGCGGATCATGGGCAAGCCCCACAGCCCTGCCGAGGCCGAGGCGATGCTGACGGCCCTCTCCGGGCGGACTCACCGGGTCTACACGGCCTTCACCCTCCTGCCCGTGGGCGGGGAGGCGCAGACGGAATGCGCTCACACCGAGGTCCGCTTTCGATCCCTGAGCCCGGCGGAGATCCGAGCCTACGTCGCCTCCGGCGAGCCGATGGACAAGGCCGGAGCCTACGGCATTCAGGGCCTTGGCGCGGTTCTGGTCGAAGGGATCACGGGCGACTACTTCACGGTCATGGGCCTGCCGCTTTGCCACGTGGCGCTGCGCCTGCGGGACTATGGCGTCGAGGTCCTGAGGGAGGACGGAAGATGAAAAAGCATTTCTCCGCGCGTGCCAAGTGGCTGATCGCAATTGCGGTCCTGCTTGCCATGGGCATCACGGTCTTCCACGCGGTCAGCAGCCGCCGTCCTGGGCAGACCGTGGTTCAGACCATCCTGGCGCCGTTCCGCTCGGCGGGCAGCACCCTGGTCCGCCAGGTCGAGCGCTACTACGACTACGTGTTCCAATATGAAAGCCTCCAGGCCGAGAACAAGGCCCTGCGCGAGCAGATCATGGCGATGGAGGAGGACGTCCGCAGCGCCGACTCCCTCCAGCGCGAGAACGAGCGCCTGCACCAGCTCCTGGGACTGGTCGAGGAGCACAGGGACTATCACCCCACGTCCGCCTACATCATCTCCTGGAACGGAAGCAACTGGAAAAGCGCCTTCACCATCGACAAGGGGACCAGCTCTGGCATCGAGGAGGGCATGGTCGCCATCACCGAATACAGCCAGGTCGTCGGCCTCGTCACCGAGGCCGGGCCGAACTGGGCCACTGTGACCACGGTCCTGGACTCCGTCCTGGGCATTTCCGCCAGCGTCGCCTCCTCCGGCTACACCGGCAAGGTCGAGGGTGCTCTGGCCACCGGCTCCGAGGGTCTGCTCCGCATGAACTATCTGCCCACGGATTCCGTCCTGCGGAACAACGACCAGGTCCTGACCACCGGCTCCACGGTCTACCCCCGCGGCCTCATCATCGGCTATATCACGGACGCCGGCTTTGACGAGACCGGCGTAGCCAAATACGCCCTGCTCCGTCCCGCTGCGGATCTGGACAATCTGGAGCAGGTCTTTATCATCACCCATTACGAAAACAACTGACGGTTTCGCCTGCGGCAGAACCGGAAGAAAGGAGGATCGCACGTGCTCAGCCATCTGCATATCACGGCCCGGCAGTGGAAAACCGGGCTCAAGTGGACGCTCTATGCGGCGCTTTTTCTGCTGACGATGGTGTTTCAGACCGTGATCCTCGCCAAGCATCCGATCCTCGGCCTCAAGCTCAACCCCGTGCCGCTTCTGATCGTCTGCGTCTGCGTCCGGGAGGGTCCGGAGGGCGGCGGCCTGTTCGCCCTGCTGGCGTCCCTGTTCTGGTGTCTGTCCGGAGCGGACTACGGCAATCTCTCCGTGGCGATCCTCCCCGCCGGGGCCATTCTCTCGGCGGTGCTATGCCGCGCGGTGCTGACCATGCGCTTTTTCCCGACCTTTCTCTGCTGCCTGGCCGTCAGCCTGCTCCACGATTCCGTGATCTATGCGCTCAAGCTCCTGCTGGCCGCCGGCAGACCCTCCTACTATACCGAGACGATCCTGCCCAGCGTTCTGCTGTCCATGATCCTGATGCCGCCGGTCTATCTGCTGGTCAAGGCGGTTCATAAGACGGGAGGCAGCTATGACCTATAATCTCAGACTTCGCATCGGCCTGTTTCTGACGGTCTTCGGCCTTTTGATCGGCCTGTATACCTACCGGCTGATCCGGCTTCAGGTCGTGGATGCGCCGAAGAACGCGGGCCAGACCGTCGGCACCTTCACCTACGATACCCGCGTCACCGCTGCCCGCGGCGAGATCCTGGACCGCAACGGCAACGTGCTGATCTCAAACCGGGCCAGCTACAACCTGATCCTGATCAACTACGCGCTGTTCAACTCCCCGAACCCCAACGAATCCCTGCGCCGCCTGGTGAACCTGTGCCGGGAGCTGGACGTCGATTATACCGACCACCTGCCGATCACAGACTCCAAGCCCTTTGAGTATACCACCGACGCCGCCGGGGACACCTGGAACGGCTATTTCCGCCGCTTCCTCAAGGAAAACAACTGGGATTCCGACGTCTCCGCGGCCCAGCTCATCAAGCTCATGCGCAGCCGCTTCCGCATCCCCAACGACTGGAGCGACGAGGACGTGCGCGGCGTTCTGGGCCTGCGCTACGAGCTGGATTTGCGCAACTATACCGCCCTGTCCACCTACACCCTGCTCTCCGACATCGAGGATACCAGCCAGATCACCGAGCTGACCGAGCTGAACATCCCCGGTATGCAGGTCCAGGCAAGCACCGTCCGCGAGTACAACACCACCTATGCCGCCCATATTCTGGGGCGGACCGGCGCGATCTTCGCCGAGGAATGGGACGACTACAAGGACAAGGGCTACTCCATGGACGCCTACGTGGGCAAGCAGGGCATGGAGCTGGCCTTTGAGGAGGAGCTGCACGGGACCGACGGCATCCTCCGCACCACCGTGGACCGCGAGGGCAATATCATCTCTCAGCGGTACGTGGTCGAGCCGAAGGCCGGGTCCAACGTGGAGACCACCATCGACATCAACCTGCAAATGACCGCCGAGGAGGTTTTGAAGGACTATATCCTGAACCTCCGCGCCAACGGCGTGAACGAGGCCGGAGACGGCAAGGACGCGGAGGGCGGAGCGGTGGTCGTGCTGGATATCAAGACCGGCGCCGTCCTGGCCTGCGCCTCCTATCCGACCTACGACCTGGCCAACTTCTCCCGCGATTTCAAGGAGCTCTCGGAGGCGGAAAACGCCCCCCTGCTCAACCGGGCGCTGAATCAGATCTATCCCCCCGGCTCCACCTATAAGATGTGTACCTCCATCGCCGCCATCAACAACGGCATTATCTCGCCCCTGACCACCATCGAGGACAAGGGCATCTACGACTACTACGAGGGCTACCAGCCTGCCTGCTCGCTCTGGACCTCCAGCAAGCTGACCCACGGGGTCATCAACTGCGCCCAGGCGCTCAAGGTATCCTGCAACTATTTCTTCTATGAGGTCGGCAGACTGACCGGCTGGCGGCTCATGGACGAGACGGCCAAGACCCTCGGTCTGGGCGAGCCGACCGGCGTGGAGCTGGATGAGGTCACGGGCTACCGGGCCAACCCCGAAACCAAAAAGAAGGTCTACCTGGACCCCAGCCTCCAGGTCTTCACGGACGGCGATACGATCTCCATGGCGATCGGCCAGAGTGAAAACCGCTTTACTCCGATGCAGATGGCGGTCTATACCGCCGCGCTGGCAAACCACGGCGTCCGCTACAAGGCGACCTTCCTCAACCGCATCATCTCCCCGGACTATCAGGATCTGGTGTATGAATTGAAGCCCACCGTAGCTGCGCGCCTGGAGATCAGCGAGGACGCCTATGAGACCTACACCCTGGGTATGCACATGGTGACCTCCGAGCCCGGCGGCTCCGGCTACAAGGTCTTCGGAGACTATGAGATCCCCGTCGCCGCCAAGACCGGCACCGCCCAGCACGGAGGCGAGGGCTCCGACCATGCGGCCTACGTCTGCTACGCCCCCTTTGACGACCCGCAGATCGCCGTTGCGATCTACGTGGAGAAGGGAGCCCAGGGCGGCGCGCTCGGCAATATTGCCCGCGCCATCTTTGACGTATATTTTGCGACGGAATATGAAAACGACACCGTAAAGGCGGAAAACAGTCTGAATTGAATCATGGAGAATCGCACCGAAGGGGCTGTATCTCTGCGATACAGCCCCTTCGGTGCGGTTTGCGTTATTTATGGTACAGCGCCTTGGTCTGGTACTTCGGCGTGCAGGTGACGCGCAGGCCAAGACGGTTGTAGACGTCTGCGTCCGGGCCGGAGAGGATGACCGTCGAGTGTGCTTCGCAGCCCTTGAGGGTCCCAAGCTGCTCGATGGCCGGGATCGCCATGTCGTTAAACGAGGCGGAGATTGCCAGAGCGATCAGAATCTCGTCGCTGTGCAGGCGCGGGTTGCGGCTGCCCAGGCGCTGGATCTTGAGCTTCTGGATCGGCTCCAGGGCGCTGCGGGAGATCACGTGGTAGTGGCGCGGAATCCCGCTCAGGGCCTTCAGGGCGTTCAGCAGACCGGCTGCGGACGGACCCATCAGCTCGGAGGTCCCGCCGATCACGATCTGCCCGTTGGGCAGCTCGATGGCGACGGCCGGCAGGCCGGTTTCCTCCTCGGCGGCCTCCGCCGCCGCGATCACGGGCCGGATCTCGGCGGTGATGCCGGCCTGCTTCATCAGCAGCTCCAGCTTGAAGACGGTTTCGTCGGTTCCCATGCCCTTGCGCCGGTCGCAGAGGGCCTTATAATACCGCCTGACGATCTCCTGCAGGGAGGCGCTGCAGCACGCGTCCTCGTCCATGATGCAGCTTCCGATCATGTTCACGCCCATGTCGGTGGGGGATTGGTAGGGGCTCTTGCCCATGATCTGCTCGAAAATCGCCTGCAGGACCGGGAAGACCTCAACGTCGCGGTTGTAGTTGACCGTGGTCACGCCGTAGGCGGCCAGGTGGAAGGGGTCGATCATGTTGACGTCGTTGAGATCGGCGGTGGCGGCCTCGTAGGCCAGGTTAATCGGGTGCTTGAGGGGGAGATTCCAGACCGGGAAGGTCTCAAACTTCGCGTAGCCTGCCACGACGCCGCGGCGGTAGTCGTGGTAGAGCTGGCTCAGACAGGTCGCCATTTTGCCCGAGCCGGGGCCGGGCGCGGTCACGACGACCAGGGGCTTGGAGGTCTCGATGTAGTCGTTTTTCCCAAAGCCTTCTTCGGATACGATGTGCGAGACGTTGTGCGGATAACCCTCGATGGGGTAGTGCAGGTAGACCCGGATGCCCAGATCGTCCAGATGGCGGCGGAAGGCGTCTGCGCCGCGCTGACCGGCGTATTGGGTAATGACCACGCCGCTGACCGCCAGACCCTCGCTGCGGAAGGCGTCGATCAGCCGGAGCACGTCCTCCTGATAGGTGATGCCCAGATCGCCGCGTACCTTGTTCTGCTCGATGGCGGAGGCGTTGATCGGAATCACGATCTCCGCGCTGTCCTTCAGCTCCAGGAGCATGCGGATCTTGCTGTCCGGCGCAAAGCCGGGCAGGACCCGGGAGGCGTGATAGTCGTCAAAGAGCTTGCCGCCGAATTCCAGATAGAGCTTGCCGCCGAATTGATCGATGCGCTCCCGGATTCGGGCGGACTGGGTTTGCAGGTATTTCTGATTGTCAAAGCCGACGGAATTCATCCCAGGACCCCCTCACAAAAAAATACGCAGTTATTGTAGCACAATTCCATTGTGCTGGCAAGGCAAAAAATCGTGAAATTTTGACCGCGGAAAATGGGGAAAATGTGCGGATATCTCTTTACAAATGGAAGATTAAAAGGTATAATAATCTGAATCATACAGTCTGAAGGTTTTGGATAGAAAGAACGAGGGACTTTTCATGCCCATCCCATTGCATCTCCATCACAGCTCGCACCATCACGGCTCGGAAGCTACGCTCATGACGAAGGGCGACCCCAAAAAGGTCATCCTGACCTTTGCCGTGCCGATTTTCCTGAGCCAGCTCTTTCAGCAGCTCTATAACACCGCCGACGCCTGGATCGTCGGCCACTACCTGGGCGACCAGAATTTTGCCGCCGTCACCTCCTCGGCCAGCCTGATCCATCTGATGATCAGCTTCTTCGTCGGGGCCTCCATGGGCGCCGGCGTCGTCATCAGCCGCTACTTCGGCGCCGAGGACCCGGACCGGGTCTCCCGGGCCGTCCACACCAGCATCGTGGTCTCTCTGCTCAGCGGCCTGCTGCTCACGGTGGCGGGCGTGATCCTCACGCCCCAGATCCTGCGCTGGATGCACACGGACCCGAAGATCCTGCCGCACTCCATCGACTATCTGCGCTACTACTTTCTCGGCTCCCTGGCCCTGGTCATGTACAACATGCTCAAGGGCGTCATGAACGCGGTGGGCGACAGCCGAAGGCCACTGTATTATCTGATCTTCTCCTCGGTCCTGAACATTCTGCTCGACTGGCTGTTTGTCGGCCCGCTGGGCAAGGACATTCGCTGGGCGGCCATCGCCACCATGATCTCCCAGTTTGCCTCCGCGATGCTCTGTCTGCTGCAGCTGTCCAAGAAGGGCACGGTCTATGCCCTGTCCTGGCGGAAACTGCGCATCGACGGGAAACTGCTCAAGGAGATCCTCCGTTTTGGCATCCCCACCGGCATCCAGAACAGCGTGATCGGTCTGGCCAACGTCATGGTCCAGTCGAACATCAATACCTTCGGCGACGTCGCCACGGCGGCCTGCGGGGCCTACTCGCGCATCGAGGGCTTCGCCTTCCTGCCCATCACCTCCTTCTCGATGGCTTTGACCACCTACATCGGCCAGAACCTCGGCGCGCGGGAATACGACCGCGCCCGGAAGGGGGCCCGGTTCGGCATCCTGACGGCGGTTGCGATGGCCGAGCTCATCGGCGTGATCGTGATGATCTTCGCCCGACCCTTCATTTCCGCCTTCGTGGAGAACCCGGCCTCGATTGAGATCGGCGTCACCCAGGCGCGAACGGAGTCTCTGTTCTTCTGCCTGCTCTCCTTCTCCCACTGCATTGCGGGCATCTGCCGGGGCGCGGGCAAGGCCTTCGTGCCGATGGCGATCATGCTGGCCGTCTGGTGCGTCCTGCGTATCGCCTATATCACGGTCGCCATGAAGATCTCGCACAACATCGTTCTCCTGTTCTGGGCTTATCCGATCACCTGGTCGATCAGCTCACTGATCTATCTGATCTACTACCTGAAATCCGACTGGATCCACGGCTTTGAAACCCGCGAGGAGCGGGCCGCGAGACTGGCCCGGTCGGAGACCTGAAGAATTATCAATCATCGAGGTATTTGTTCTATGAAAATTGTCGTCGTCGGCTGCGGAAAAATCGGCGAAACCATTCTCGGCGCCCTCGCCCATGAGGGCCACGATCTGGTGGCGGTGGATAACCGCGATACCGTGATCAACGAAATCGTCAACCGTTATGACGTCATGTGCGTCTGCGGCAACGGCGTGGACACCGAGGTCCTCTCCGAGGCGGGCGTGGAGTCCGCGGAGCTCTTCATCGCCGTCACCGGCTCGGATGAGCTGAATATGCTCTGCTGCTTCCTGGCAAAGCGCATGGGCGCGCGGCATACGATTGCCCGTATCCGGAATCCGGAATACAACGACAGATCCCTGAGCTTCATGAAGGAGCAGCTCGACTTGTCCATGGCCATCAATCCGGAGCGCCTCACGGCGAGCGCTCTTTACCACATGCTCAAGCTTCCCGCCGCGGCGAAGGTCGAAACCTTCTCCCGCCGCAATTTTGAGATGATCGAGCTCCGGCTCAAGGACGACTCGCCCTTCTGCGGCATTCCCCTGTGGACCCTCCGCGAGCGGCACAAGGCCAAGTTCCTGATCTGCGTGGTCCAGCGCGGCAACGACGTCTTCATCCCGAACGGCGCCTTCGTCCTGGAGGGCGGAGACCGGATCGGCCTGACTGCCAAGCCCTCCGAGATGCAGAAGCTGCTCCGCTCGCTGAATATGAACCAGAAGCAGGCCAGGAGCATCATGATCCTCGGCGGCAGCCGGATCGCCTTCTACCTGGCAAAGCAGCTCATCGCCTCCGGCTCTGACGTCAAGGTGATCGACATGGACCGCGCGATCTGCCGCAAGTTCAGCGAGGAAATGCGCGGCATCTCTGCCATCTGCGCCGACGGCACCCACCAGGAGATCCTTCTGGAGGAGGGCCTGCGCGAGCAGGACGCCTTCCTGGCCCTGACCGGCATGGACGAGGAAAACATTCTGGTCTCCTGCTACGCCGCCAGTCAGAAGGGCCCGCGTGTCATTGCCAAGGTCAACCGCGACGAGATGGCCCAGATGGCCGCTCAGGTGGGCCTGGATTCCGTGGTCTCGCCCAAGGACATCACGGTCAACGTGGTTCTGCGCTATGCCCGCGCCCTGCAGAGCTCCGTGGACTCGGCCAAGATCGAGACCCTCTATCAGCTCATGGACGGCAAGGCGGAGGCCGTAGAATTTGCCGTGACCGAGGCCTCCTTCGTCACCAACAAGCCGCTCAAGGATCTGCCCACGCACAAGAACACCCTGATCGCCGGCATCGTCCGGGACCGCACGCCCATCATCCCCGGCGGCAACGATATGATCCTGCCCGGCGACCACGTGGTCGTGATCTCCAGCGAGCTTCGGCTCAACGAGCTGACCGACATCCTCAGATGACGGAGGCGCTGCGATGAACCGAAAAATGGTCTATTACATGACGGGCCGCATCATCCTCCTGGAGGGCGCTCTGCTGCTCGTCCCGCTGATCGTCTCCCTGATCTATCAGGACGTCGGCACCGTTCCGTTTCTGATCACGATCGCCATTTGCGCGGCGGTCGGCGGTGCGCTGAGCGGCTTCTTCCGCAATACCAGCCAGGTCATTTTTGCCAAGGAGGGCTTTCTGATCACCGCTCTCGCCTGGCTCAGCGTCTCCGCGATCGGCGCGATCCCCTTCGTGCTCTCCGGCCAGATCCCAAGCTATATCGACGCCTTCTTTGAAACCGTCTCCGGCTTCACCACGACCGGCGCTTCGATCCTGACGCACGTGGAATCCATGTCCCACTCCCTGCTGTTCTGGCGGAGCTTTACGCACTGGATGGGCGGCATGGGCGTCCTGGTCCTGATGGTCGCCATCATGCCGAACCTTTCGAGCCGGACCATCCACGTTCTGCGCGCCGAGATGCCCGGCCCGACCATGGGCAAGCTGGTCCCCCGTCTGCGCGATACCGCCAAAATCCTTTACGTCCTCTATTTCGTTCTGACGGCGGCGGAATTCGTCCTTCTGCTCGCGGGCGGGATGCCGGTCTTTGACAGCGCGATCCACGCGCTCGGCACCGCCGGAACCGGCGGCTTCGGCATCAAGGGCGATTCGATCGCCTCCTACAGCCCCTATCTGCAATGGGTCATCGCGGCGTTCATGATGCTCTTCGGCGTCAATTTCAACCTCTACTATCTGCTGATCCTGCGCCGGTTCCGCTCGATCCTCCGAAGCGAGGAGCTCTGGACCTACGTGATCGTGGTCCTCAGCGCCACGGGCCTGATTGCCTGGAACATCTTCCCGCTCTATCAAAACCTTTCCGAGGCCACGCGCCAGGCCTTCTTCCAGGTCAACACCATCACCAGTACCACGGGCTTCTCCACCGCCGACTTCAACCAGTGGCCGGAGCTGTCCAAGACCCTTCTGGTCCTGCTGATGTTCATGGGCGGCTGCGCGGGCTCGACTGCCGGCGGCCTCAAGGTCTCGCGTCTGGTCATGCTCTATAAGATCGTCAAACGCGAGCTGCGCCACCTGCTCCATCCGCGCTCCGTCGGCGCGGTCCGCTTCGAGGGCAAGACTGTGGACAACACGACCCTCATCAGCGTCGCCAACTACTTTGCCCTCTATGCCGGTCTGTTCGTGGTCTTTCTCCTGATTGTCTCGTTCCAGCCGGGCTTCAACCTCCAGTCGAATTTCACCGCCGTTGCCTCCTGCTTCAACAACATCGGACCCGGCTTGGATCTGGTTGGCCCAGCCGCGAACTTTGCCGCGTACAAGCCGGTGCTGAAGCTGGTGCTGTCCTTTGCCATGCTCTTCGGCAGACTGGAGATCTACCCCATGCTGATCTCCATGTCGCCCTCCACGTGGCTGCGCAAGTAAGAACGAAACCTGTATCAAGAACCCTGTGTAAGGAGGCTTTCCGATGGCAGGAAAGAACAATTCCAATCAAAAAACCGTCTGGATCCTGATCCTGGTTCTCAGCCTGGTCCTGCTGATCGGCGTCGGGATCCTGCTGCTGGTCATCCGCAACGCCAGACGATTCTCCCCGGAGGTCTACCACCGGATCGATCCGACCTCCCGCTCCGAAACCCTTCCCACCGCGGCGACGAGCATGCATACCCCCACCGGACCCGATCAGAGCGTCGATCCCTCCTCGGAGATCGAGACCGACGAGCCGGGACCGCAGGAAAACCCCGTCGATTTCGCCGCCCTGCAGGAGCGGAACCCCGACGCGTACGCCTGGATCTATATCCCGATGGGGAAACGGAAGTGGGACGTAGACCTGCCCGTGCTCCAGGCCCGCACGAAGGACGACGACAACTACTATCTCCATCACAATATTGACCGGGTCTATGAATTCACCGGTGAGCTCTACACCCAGAAGGCGAACAGCAAGGACTTCACCGACCCCGTGACCGTCATCTACGGCCACAACATGTACGACGGCGTCTCAATGTTCTCCAGCCTGGTCAATTTCCAGGACGCCGCGTTCTTCGAGGAGCACGATACGTTCTATATCTATACGCCGGGCCACATTCTGACCTACCGGATCGCCTGTGCCATCCAGTTCGACACCCGCCACATCCTCAACTGCTTTGATTTCACCGATGAGGACGTCTATGCGAACTGGATCGAGGACTACGTGCTCCACCCCAAGACCACGGTACAGCAGGTCCGGAAGGATCTGGAGATCACGACGGAGGACCGCCTCGTCGTGCTCAGCACCTGCCTGGAGCACAGCACGGCCCGATACCTGATTCAGGGGGTATTGATCAGTGATGAACCAACCAAGTGAACGCGGCTACGTCGGGCGCTTCGAGGCCCGGCCCAAGCCTGTGCCCCAAAAACGGAGCGCCGGGCCGATTGCGCTGCTGATCCTGATCCTGGTTTTGGTGCGCCTGCTTGCCACCGGCTATAAGGTGTTTTCGCTGGCGGATCACTTCCTCAGCGGCAGCGGCCTGCTGATCTACGGCGAGCAGACCGGGGCCTACGCCGGCGAGGCGCTGAATTCCGGCGACCAGACCATCCGCATCGTGGAGGACGCCGACGTTCCCTCCGGCGAGGAGGAGAATTTCATCATCCGCCGCGACAACGGCAAGATCTGGGTCTACCGCGGACATACCTACGTTTTGAATGAAAACCTGGCGACCGTCCTCTTCCTCGGCGTAGACCATCCCCTCAACGAGGAGGAGAAAGAATCCGGGAAAAGCACGCAGGCGGACGTTCTGCTTCTGATCGGCATCGACACCGTCACCGGCAAGAGCACGATCCTGAATCTCTCCCGCGATACCTACGCCCAGGTGGACGTCTACACGGCGGGCGGCAACTTCCTCGAAACCCGCTATGAGCAGCTTGCGCTGGCCTACGCCTATCAAAGCGGGCTGGAAAGCTGTGAAAATACCAAGGCTGCGGTCTCCCGCCTGCTCTACGGCCTGCCCATCAGCTCCGTGATTGCCCTGGATATGGAGGGCATTCAGGCGGCGAACGAGGCCGTCGGCGGCGTAACGGTCAAGTCGCTGATCGACTATGAATCCCCCGACCGCTCGGTCGTTCTCCGCGAGGGCGAGAACGTCGAGCTCCACGGCAAGGCGCTGGAGCAGTACATCCGGACCCGCTCGCATTACTCGCTGGACGCCAACGCAGCCAGAATGGCCCGGCAGAAGCAGTACGTCACGGAATTTTCCAAGGTCGTCGTGAAAAAATCCAAGCAGAATCTGACCTTCCCGGTCGAGATCTTCTCCTCGCTCTCGGACTACATGGTCACGGATCTGGGCCTGCCGGACGTGACCTTCCTGAGCACCTGCTTCCTGGAAAACGGGGCGAATTTCACCTTCCGTACCATTGACGGCACCTATGAGCGGAGCGGCGTGAGCGCTGTGTTCTACCCGGACGACGTGGATTTGTTCGAGGCTGTTTTGCAGGTGTTTTATCTCCAGATCGACTGATTTCCAAACCAATCCGGTCAAAAGGAGGGATCCCGATGCGGCAAACCGAACAGGAACGAGCGTTTCGGCGGGCGAACGGTCAGCGGATCCGGCTGGCCGCGCTCTGTGCGCTGCTGTCCTGTCTTCCGATCGGCGCGGCGATCTGCTTCGTGACGGACGCCCCGGTGCTGATCGGCATTCTGAGCCTGATCGCTGCTGTTTTGAGCTTCCAGATCTGGAACCGGGTCGCCCGGTATCCGAACACGCAGGCGGGACACATCATCACGGCGGTGATCAGCCTGGTGATCTGTCTGCTCGGCCTGTACGCGGCCTTCAGCCGGCAGCTCTACGCGGAAAACGAGACCCTCGGCTTTTCCGTCGGTGAGATCATCGCCATGCTCCCGGCCGCCATTTCCAGCCCGGACCAGCTCCCCGACGCCGGCTGGGACCACGCAGCCCTTCTGCTTGGCGCAGCCGTCGGCTTCGTCATCAACTCCCACCTGCGCAGGACAGGATTGAGAAAATGAGAGTTGAGAATTGAGAATTGTGGTGTTTTGCTGCGCAAAACGAATGGAAATCGGCTGCGCCATCCGTAACGAAGCGCACCTACCCTGTAGGGGCGCGTACCCACGCGCCCGGTTCCGCGAAGCGGAACAAATCGCCCGCAAGGGCGATGGTATCCCCGTATGAATGAAGCGATACCCCCGAAAAGCGCTTCGCGCCATGGCCGCGCGAAAAGCCTTCCCCCCTCGGGGGGAAGGTGGCATCCGGCGTCTCACGGAAGCCGGATGACGGATGAGGGGGCGTATCGATCACAGATTTGTATACTCAACGGTCAGCTTGTCGGAACGCCCCCTCATCCGCCTCGCTGCGCTCGGCACCTTCCCCCCGAGGGGGGAAGGCTCTGTCGGAGCCCTGGCAAGCAGTTCGTTTTACAGAGTTGTTCCGCGCCCGGTTCCGCGAAGCGGAACAAACCGCCCGGAGAGCGAGGCAGGCTTATTCCAGTCTGACCGTCGCCCTCCGGGCGGTTGAATTTTCTGGCGTTAATCTACCGTTACGCGAATATCGCCGCTGACCGTGTGGATGGAGCACAGGTCCGCGTCGGGGTCCGCGCCGCCCGCCGGGAGACTGACGTCGCCGCTGAGGGTGTGGGGCTCATAGCGCATCGGGCGCAGGAACTCCGCGTCCACGTCGCCGCTGACGGTGCGGAGGGTGGCCCCGTGGGCGTCGCAGCCCGCCAGCCGCAGGTCGCCGCTGGCGGTCATGGCAGTCAGCGGGCCGGCGCAGATGACGCGCTCCAGGTCCAAATCGCCGCTGGCAGTCTTCAACTCGGCCCGGTCGCAGGAGAGCAGCTCGATGCCCAGGTCCCCGCTCGCGGTCTGGAGCGCTGCGGCGCGGCAGCGGAGGTTTTCTCCGCTCACGTCGCCGGAGGCTGTGCTGACCCGGAGCTCATCGGAAAGCTCCGCGCCCTCGAGCTTGACGTCGCCGGAGACGGTCTCGATCCGCATCTGCCCGCCGGAGAAGCCCTCGACGTCCACGTCGCCGCTGACCGTCTTCAGCACGACGTTCCCCATGCGGAAGCCGCTGTTCAGGTCAAAGTCGCCGGACTTGAGCGACACACCCAAGCTTTCGTAGTCCGTTCCGGGCAGCCAGAGGGTGATCCGCTCGTCCGTCGAGAAGTCGGTTTCCAGCCGGGAGAACAGCTTCTCGACCCAGCTCCCACGGACCTCCCGGGTCAGGCCGCGCTCGCCGCGGATGCAGAGGGTTCCGCTCTCCACCACGACCTCCCGCGGCGCGTTTCTGCCGTTGCCCTCGTAGGTCACGTGGCAGTCTGCGTCGGGGGAGTGCTCCAGGCGCACGTCGGCGGCGCGGTTCTGGACCGAAATGGCCCGGAAGCCGCCCGGGATCGTCCACGTGTTGCCCTCCTGGGCTGCGTTTTTCGTCTCCTGCCTGGGCTGCATGTATTTTTGGATCAGCCCGGTCACGGGCCGGTCGGCCAGCACGGCGGCAGCCAGCTCGTCCACGCTGCCCAGGGCAGCCACGGCGGCCTCCTCGTCCATGCCCTCGTCCACGCGGTCGTCGATCAGCTCGCCGTAGTAATCCAAAACGTTCTGCGCGTCCGCCTCCGGCAGACCGGCGAGACCGCGCCGCAGGGCGTCAAAAAAATCAGCCTTCTTCATGCTCCGTACCTCCGCATACAAAATTGTAGATGGAAGCGACTTCCTTCCATTCGTTTCGGAACTGGTCCAGTCGGTCCAGCCCGGCTTGGTTGATGTGGTAATACTTCCGCAGCCGCCCGTTGTATTCCGCTGAGCGGACGGTGAGCTGCCCGGCGGCCTCCAGCCGCCGCAGGATCGGGTAGAGCGTTGATTCCGCGATCTCAACGAAGGGCTTCACGTCCTTGATGATCTGGTAGCCGTAGGAATCTGCGTCCTTGATCGCCGCGAGCACGCACACGTCCAGCAGCCCGCGCTTGAGTTGGGTATCCATCAAATGCCCCCTTTCGCATTATACTATACCACACATAGTATAACGTGTCAAGAGGGAAATTGCAGAAAAACGGGTCCGGCTCGTCTTTTGTTCCATTGCCCAGGAATTGCCCCGAAAAACGAACGAATCGTGCAAAAAAACAGCCAAATGCCGATTGACTTTTCCTATGTTTTTTGATACAATAAATGTAATCGTCAGACAACTTTTTCCGGTTGTCCGACAACTGGCAGGAGGTCATCCGAGATGAAAGACTACTGGGTCCTGATGGGCAGCTTCGGCAGCGGCAAGAGCGAGCTTGCGATCAATATGGCGCTGCAGGCAAGGAAGTCCGGACCCTGTACGCTGGTCGATCTGGATGTCATCAACGCCTATTTTCGCTCCAGCGAGCGTGCCGCGGATTTGGAGGCCGCGGGCGTGGAGCTGATCTCTCCGCCGTTTGCGATGGATAAGATCGAGATCCTGGCGCTCTCTCCGCGCGTATACTCCGCGTTTACGCCGGGGGAGGGGACCGTGATCTTTGACATCGGCGGCGACGACATCGGCACCGTCGCCCTTGGCCAGTACAAGCCCAATTTCGCGAACATCCCGCCGGAGCGTCTTCACGTTCTGTTCATTGTCAACCCCCTGCGCCCGATGGCGGCGAACGTCCCCAGCGCCCTGGCGGTGCTCGGCAATCTCCAGATTGCCGGCCGGCTCGAGGTGACCGGCATCGTCAACAACGGCAATCTGGCCGGAATGACGGACGTCAGCCACCTGGTCATGGGCTATGAGCTGGTTCGCGGCCTTTCGGAGCAGACCGGGATCCCGGTCTGGGGCACGGTGGGGCAGCAGAGCGTGTTGGACGAATTCCGGCGGTATGCGCAGGACCACGATCTGGACAGCGCGTACATTGGTCGGTATCAGCCGATTAAGGTGATGATGCACAGAAGCTGGGATAAGTACCTGTCAGAGGGTCTCTAAACCGTATTTAATTTATGGAAAGCGAGGAAATGCCATGATTAAAGTATCCATCCTGGAGAACACCTGTAAGGGCTGCGGGCTCTGCGTCCGTGCCTGCCCCAAGGGTGTGCTCGCAATCTCCACCTCCCACCTGAACGCCAAGGGCTATTATCCGGCCGAGGTCGTGAACGGGGAGGCCTGCATTGCCTGCACGTCCTGCGCCAAGACCTGCCCGGATGTCGCCATCCGGATCGAGAAGTAAGGAGGAAGAGAGAATGGCTTTGAAACTGATGAAGGGCTGCGAAGCGATTTCCGAAGCTGCCATCCAGGCCGGCTGCCGTTATTTCTTCGGCTACCCGATTACCCCGCAAAACGACGTTCCCGAGTACATGTCCCGCCGTCTGCCTGAGGTCGGCGGCTGCTTCCTGCAGGCTGAATCCGAGCTTGCGGCCATCAACATGGTCTATGGCGCGGGCGGCGCAGGCGCCAGAGCGATGACCTCCTCCTCCAGCCCCGGAATCTCTCTGAAGCAGGAAGGCATCTCCACCATCGCCGCTGCCGAGATCCCCGCTGTCATCGTCAACATGATGCGCGGCGGCCCCGGCCTTGGCAACATCCAGGCCTCCCAGGGCGACTATTTCCAGGCCGTCAAGGGCGGCGGTCACGGCGACTATCACGCTGTCGTCTACGCTCCCTCCTCCATCCAGGAGACCTGCGACATGATGCAGCGCGCCTTTGATACCGCCGATACCTATCGCACCCCGGTCATCATCCTTGCCGACGGTCTGATCGGCCAGATGATGGAGCCCGTGGAGCTCAAGGAGAACCCCAACCCCACCATGCCCGAGAAGCCCTGGGCCGCCACCGGCTACGATCCCAAGGGCACCAAGCCCCGCGCGGTCCTCAACTCCCTGTACATCGAGACCGAGGATCTGAACACCCTGATCGACCGTCTGCATGCCCGCTACGAGGTCATCAAGCAGAAGGAAGTCCTGGTTGAGTGCTACAACACCGATGGCGCCGAAATCGTTCTCTGCGCCTACGGCACCGTCGCCCGCGTCTGCAAGGCTGCGGTCAACGAGCTCAACGAAAAGGGCATCAAGGTCGGCCTGGTCCGCCCGATCACCCTGTGGCCGTTCCCGACCGAAGCGGTCCACGACGCGGTTGCGCAGGATTCCGTCAAGGGCGTCCTGACCGTCGAAATGAGCGACGGCCAGCTTCTTGAGGACATCCGTCTGGCTGTCAACGGCGTCAAGCCCGTGGAGTTCATGGGCAAGGCCGGCTCCATCATGCCGACCACCGAAGGCATCATCGAGCGCATTATGAAAATGAGGGAGGCATAAGAGTATGGCAGTGATTTTTGATCGTACCCCGGTTCTGACCGACGTTCCGTTCCACTACTGCCCCGGCTGCGGTCACGGCATCGTGCACCGCATGGTTGCCGAGGTCATTGACGAGCTCGGGATCCGCAACAAGACCGCCGGTGTGGCCCCTGTCGGCTGCGCGGTGTTTATGTACAACTATATGGACGTGGATATGTACGAGGCCGCCCACGGCCGCGCACCCGCTGTCGCCACCGGCTATAAGCGCGTCCACCCCGATAACTTCATCTTCACCTATCAGGGCGACGGCGACCTGGCCTCCATCGGCACCGCTGAGATCGTTCACGCCGCGCACCGCGGCGAGAAGATCACCACGATCTTCATCAACAACGCGATCTACGGCATGACCGGCGGTCAGATGGCCCCGACCTCTCTGGTCGGTCAGAAGACCACCACCAGCCCCTACGGCAGAAGCAAGGAGCACTGCGGCGAGCCCATCCGGATGGCCGAAATGCTGTCCACCATCAGCGGCTCCGCCTACATCGCCCGCTGCGCTGTGAACAACACCGCCAACATCACCCGCTGCAAGGCTGCCATCAAGAAGGCCTTCCAGACCCAGATCGACCGCAAGGGCTTCTCCATGGTCGAGATCCTGTCTCCCTGCCCCACCAACTGGGGCAAGTCTCCGGTCGAGGCCATGCAGTGGCTGGAAGAGAACATGATTCCTTACTACCCGCTCGGCACGTTTAAGGAGGTCTGATCCATGATTGAGAAGAATATTTTCGCAGGATTCGGCGGCCAGGGCGTTCTGCTCATGGGCCAGCTTCTTGCCGCTGCCGCGATGCACGAAGGCAAGCACACCACCTGGGTCCCCTCCTACGGCCCCGAAATGCGCGGCGGCACGGCCAACTGCTCCGTCATCCTCTCCGACAAGGAGATCGACAGCCCGATGGTCACCCGTCCCACCGCTCTGATCGTCATGAACCGCCCGTCCCTGGAAAAGTTTGAGGACACCGTGGTTCCCGGCGGCTCCATCTTCGTCAACAGCTCCATGATCGACGTCAAGGTGCAGCGCACCGACGTCAAGGCCTACTACGTTCCCTGCAACGAGCTGGCCGCGGAGCTCGGCAACAACAAGGTTGCCAACATGATCATGCTCGGCGCCTACCTGGGCTACTCCAAGTGCGTGGACATTGAAACCGTCCTCAAGGCCCTGCTGGAGAAGCTCGGCGAGCGCAAGGCAAAGCTGATCCCCCTGAACCGCGAGGCTCTGCTCAAGGGCGCTGCCTGCGTCAAATAATCTGCCTTACGGCGCGTAAACGTATCGCCGCTTTGCTGCGGCAAAGCGGCGATACCATTTTCTGAACACGGAGGAATACTTCTATGCCTCAATTCATCTCCCCCGCGCAGGCAGTGGACCTGATTCGCGATGGACAGGAGATCATCTTCAATAACTTCCTCGGCATGTACAATGCCGAGCAGCTTCTGATCGCACTGGACAAGCGCTTCGTGGAAACCGGCCATCCGAAGGACCTCACCGTCTACTGCACCGCCGGTCTGGGCGGCTGGACGATCGGCTCCCCCTGCGAGCAGTTCATCGTCCACGGTGCGGCCAAGACCCTCATCATGTCGCACTACGCCTCCATGCCCGAGACCGCGCAGATGATCCTCGACAACAAGATCGAGGCCTACAACCTTCCCTTCGGCGCGATGTCGCACTGCGTCCGCGCTGCGGCCAGCGGTCAGGACTATATCATCTCCGATGTCGGTCTGAACCTCTTCGTTGACCCGAAGCACAACGGCTATCAGCTCAACGAGCAGTCGAAGCAGGAGCTGGTCCAGGAGATCGTGATCGACGGCAAGCGCCGCCTGAAGTACAAGACCCCGAAGCCCGAGGTCGCGCTCATCAAGGGCAGCAGCTGCGACGAGTACGGCAATATCTCCTTTGAAAACGAGCCCGTTCTGGGCGACCCGCTTTCCATCGCCCAGGCGACCAAGCGCCGCGGCGGCATCGTCATCGTCCAGGTCGAGCGCAAGCTGGAAAAGCCGCGCCGTCCCCTGGAGGTCATCATCCCCTCCGTCCTGGTGGACTATATCTGCGTGACCCCGGAGCAGACCCAGATCCAGGGCATCCCCGGCACCGACGTCCACTATACCGGCGAGATCCCCATGACCGACGAGGAGCTGGAAGCCTACGCCAAGGATCACGCCTCCAATAAGCCGAAGGACCTTGCCAAGCGTCTGATCGCCCGCCGCGCGGCCCGCGAGCTCCGCGAGGGCGACGTGGTCAACATCGGCGTCGGCGCGCCCGAGTTCGTGGCTGTGGAAGCGGCCAGAAGCGGGATGCTCTCCAAGGTCGCCCTGACCGTGGAGGCCGGCTCCATGAAGGGCCTGCCCGCCGGCGGTCTGGCCTTTGGCGCGGCGATGGGCGCGCAGAGCATCTGCACCACCGCCGAGCAGTTCGACCTCTATGACGGCGGCGGTCTGTCCATCTGCTTCATCGGCGCGCTCGAGGTAGACGCCGAGGGCAACGTCAACGGTCACTATAACCCCAAGAAGCTCTCCGGCATCGGCGGCTTCATCAACATCACTCAGTTCACCCACAAGGTCGTGTTCTGCACCACCTTCTCTGCGGGCGGTCTGGAGATCGAGCACTCCGACGAAACGGGCCTGAAGATCCTGAGCGAGGGCCGCTTCCCGAAGTTCACCAAGCACGTCACCGCGCTCAGCTTCTCCGCCGAGAACGCCCACGCCAACGGCCAGGAGGTCGTCTACGTGACCGAGCGCTGCGTCTTCCGCCTGGGTCCGAACGGTCTGGTTCTCACCGAGGTCGCCAAGGGCGTTGACGTCAAAACGCAAATCCTCGACCTGCTCCCGTTCAGCGTGGAAGTGGCCGAGGATCTGAAGGAGTTCTAATCCAGCTCGATCGAGAACTCCCGCATGGTATTGATGATATGCAGATACATCGCGGTCCGGGCGCCCTCTGCGTTCCGCTCGCGCAGGTACTGCATGATCAGCCGGTGGTCGTGGATCGTCATTTCCACCACCTGCGGAGCCTCGTTGGCGAGGATGATGCCGCGGTGGATCGCGCGGTTGAAGATCGGCAGCAGGGCCGTGATGAACGGATTGTGCGTTGCCGAGGCGACCGCGTTGTGAAACTGCTGCTCGCTCTCGTCCCAAAGGGGATCGCCCTGCCGGATGCGCTGCTCGTCGAGCTCACCGAAGCGCAGGATCGTTTCGATTTCCTCATCGGTGGCCCGCAGGCAGGCATACCGCGCGGCCTGCGGCTCGAACATCAGCCGCATCTCATAGAGATCCTTGGTGTTGACGTTTGTGTTCTGGATCCTTAAAACGTCGTAGTCGGCGTGAATGCTCTGGCTGCGCGTCACAAAGGTCCCGACGCCGCGCCGCACTTCCACCAGACCTCTGGTCGCCAGAATGCGCAGCGCCTCGCGCAGGGTCGTTCGGCTGATCTCCAGCTCCCCGGCCAGCTCCAGCTCGTTTGGCAGCTTGTCGCCGGGCCGGAATCTCCCGTGCGTGATCATATCCATGATCCGATCCGCCGCGCGGACGGAAAGGGCGTTGCCCGAATAGGCCATATGACCCACCTCCCAATACCTGCATTTTATCGCAATACGCTTCGAAAATCAACGAAAAAAATACGAAAAGAGGGTACTATCGTGAAAGGTCTCACCATCATCAAAACCGAACATCCCAAGGAAAAGCCCGCCAAGGGCGCGAAGCTCGGCTTCGGCTCCGTCTTCACCGACCACATGATGCTCATGGAGTACGACGAGGGCAAGGGCTGGCATGACGCCCGCATCGTTCCCTTCGGCCCCATCACCCTGAGCCCCGCCTCCACCGTCCTGCACTATGCGCAGGAGACCTTTGAGGGCATGAAGGCCTACCGTGCCGAGGACGGCCGCGTCCTGCTGTTCCGGCCCGAGGAGAACTTCAAGCGCCTGAACATCTCCAACGAGCGTCTCTGCATCCCCCAGCTGGACGTGGACTTCTGCGTCGAGAGCCTGAAGGAGCTTGTCAACCTCGATAAGGAGTGGATCCCCGAGGATCCCGCCGCTTCCCTCTACATCCGCCCGATGGTCATCGGCAACGAGCCGAAGCTGGGCGTCAAGGAAGCCAGCTCCTACATCTACGCCGTCCTGCTGAGCCCGTCCGGCGCTTACTATGAGAGCGGTCTGAAGCCCGTTCCCATCTACGTCGAGGAAGAGTACGTCCGTGCGGTCCGCGGCGGCACCGGCTTTGCCAAGACCGGCGGCAACTACGCGTCCTCCATGCGTGCACAGGAGGTTGCCCACTCCAAGGGTTACTCTCAGGTTCTGTGGCTCGACGGCGTCGAGCGCAAGTACATCGGCGAGGTCGGCGCGATGAACATCTTCTTCGTCGTGGACGGCGAGGTCCTGACCCCCGAGCTGGACGGCTCCATCCTCTCCGGCATCACCCGCAAGTCCATGATCCAGGTCCTGCGCGACAAGGGCTACACCGTCACCGAGCGTCCCATCACCATCCAGGAGATCGCAGACGCCTATGACGCCGGCAAGCTGAACGAAGTCTTCGGCACCGGTACCGCCGCTGTCATCAGCCCGGTCGGCGAGCTGAAGTGGGGCGACAAGGTCATGAAGATCAACAACGGCGAGATCGGCCCGATCTCCGCCTACGCCTACAAGACCCTCACCGATATCCAGTGGGGCCGCGTCAAGGATCCGTACGGCTGGTCCGTTGAAATCGGCCACATGTAATTGAATTCAAACCCAACGCAAAGGGGGCTGGCGCTTGGCGCCAGCCCCCTTTGCAACGTGTCAGATTCGGTCTTACGCCATCCGCACCAATACGGCGGGCGTGCCGTCGGCCTTGATCAGACCGAGCTCCCAGGCGTCAGCCAGCTTGCGGCAGAAGCCGGTCAGGGTCTCGCCCTCGTAACAGGGGCTTCGGAAGGCGATTTCCACCTCGTTCTGCGGGGCGGTCCGCCGCGCCTCGGTGGAGAGCAGTCCGTATACCGCCCGTACGTAGGCCACGTTGTTCATATGCCCGCCGAAGTCGATGTCCACCGAGCAGACCGTATAGGTCCCAAGCCGCTCCTCCGGCGCGAACCGCGGGTCGATCCGGCAGAAGGGAGCCGTATAACCGGCCTCCCGGCCAAGCTCCAGAGCCGGATCGAAGACGTCCGCCATGGGATGGATCTTCCCGGAAGCCGTCTCAATGACCGTCCATTCGGTCTTGCCCTCGGCCAGCAGCTCGTCGCCTGCCGTCAGACGGTATTCGCGGATGGAGCGGACCTTCTCCGGCGCAAGCGGCCGGGTCGAGACGGTGACGGTTTCCGGCATGGCCGGACGGCGGAGAAAGTGGATTTTCGTCTTGACCGTCAACCAGAACAGGCCGCGGTTGAACATTGCGTCGGCTCCGACGCCGAGCCGTTCCGCGTGGTCGGCGGCAATGTCCTGAAAGACGGAAAAGCAGCCCGGGATGGAGAGCTTCCCGTCAAAGTCGCAGAGGCTGGGCGTTATGGTCAGCGCGTAGGCTTCGCTTGCTTCCATTTGATTGGTTCCTTTCTCGCATTTATTTTGCCACGCCGTCCACGCCGCCGCTTGCGGAAAAGCGGATCGTCAGACGGTTGGGCAGGCAGGTGATCGGCGGGCCGCTGTTCTGCGCGCCGCAGCGGACGCAGTCCCCGTCCGGGCAGGAGGCCGCAGTCACGGCGACCTTTCCGCCGGAGACGGTCAGCTCGTTCCAGCCGTCTCCGGTCTCGATTCGGTAGACGCCGTCGGTCGTGAGGTCCAGCGTCCGATCCAGCTTTCCGGCGACCCAGACCGATGCGGTCCGGGCAGGCTTCTCCGTCAGCCGCTGCAGCAGAACGATCCCGGCCAGCAGGACGAAGATCGCCGCCAGCAGAAGCACCCAGGTTTTGGTTTTGAGCGTTTTCATCGCCGGACGACCTCCGCGTTCTTGTAGGAGATCCGATCCTCCAAGCCCTCCGTGACGGTAACAGTCCCGTCCTCGGTGAGCCAGATCGCCTCAAAGTCATTGCCGGCGCGCCAGAATTCGATTCCCCGCTCCAGCCCCATCACGAACAGGGCCGTGGAAAGCCCGTCGGCCAGGAAGCCCTCGTCTGCAACGATCGTGACCATGCGCAGGCCGTTCCGGGCAGGGGAGAGGGTCTCCGGATCCAGAATGTGGCAGTAGCGCGCACCGTCCCGCTCAAAGAACCGCTGATAGTCCCCGGAGGTCACAACGGACTTCGTGCCTGTGACCGTCATGGTCAGTAAATAGCTGCCCGGATCGTCGGGGTCCTGGATCGCAACGGTCCAGTCGGTCCCGTCCGGCTTTTTGCCGACGGTCTGGATGTTGCCGCCCAGGGAGAGGATGCCGCTCACCCCGGCGCGCTCCAGGATCGCGCGGCAGCAGTCTGCGGCATAGCCCTTGGCAATCGCGCCAAGATCCAGCTCCGCCCCGTTTTGCAGGGTGATCCGGTCTCCCGCGCAGCTGACCAGCCGCATTCCGCAGTGGTTGGCCAACTCCGTCAGGTCCGCCTCGGTGGGGATCGAATAGCGTTTGCTTGGGAAGCCCCAGGCGAGCGAGGCCAGGTGCAGACTGACGTCCAGAGCCCCGCCGGTGCGCGCGGAGAGCGCCGCCGCCCGGCGGACCAGATCCGCAAGCGCGGCGTTTTCCCCGCCGCCCGCCCGGTTGAGCGCGTACAGACCGCCGTTGTCGTCCTCCGCGTTCAGCTCCCGGCTGAGCGCTGCGAGCGCCGCGTCCATTTCGTCCAGCACGGCGTCGCTGCTGTCATAGACGCGCAGCTCCATCACGGTATCCATTGCGAAGACCTCCCGGTCCCGCGCGGTCCGAGCGGGCTGCGCGCCGCAGGCCGGCAAAGTGAGCAGCAGGATCATCGCCGTCAGAAGGGCGATCATTTGCTTCATCGGTGTTCTCCTTTGGAACGCACAGGCCCCGGTCGGGGCCTGTGCAGACGTGCCGGATCAGTGCAGAACGACCTTCGTTCCGATCGGGCAGTTGTTGTAGATGTACTGTACGCCGTCGTCCATCATGCGGACGCAGCCGTGGGAGGACGGGCGGCCCATCGTCGCGTCCTTGACGGCACCGCTGTAGTACTTCGGGCGGGAGTGGAAGGCGCGGCCGCGGGAATCCAGCACCGTGACGTGATCCACGTAGTAATTGCCGTCGTCGGAGAAATTCCACCGCATGGTCTTGCTCTGGATCGTCTTGTCCTCGGGCGGGGTGTTGCTGGTGTTCAGACCGCTGGAGCAGGGGTAGGACTGCACGAGCTTCCAGTGTCCGGCGTAGCCGGTGAAGATGTTGACCTTCTGCGTGTACAGGCTGGTCCAGATCAGATAGCCCGACGAGGAGGAGGCCTTTTTGACGCTGTTCACCCAATATTCCTTCACGGCGGTCGAATAGTCCCAGGTCACGTAGAAATTGCCGCTGGAGACCTGCAAATTGGAGTGCTTCACCCAGCCGACCGTGCCGTTCGGCAGGCGGATCTTGGCGCTGTAGTAATAGCCGTTTTGGTTGTTGTAGAGGATGTAGGTCACCCAGGTCCCGGCGGAGACGGTGCCGATTTGACCGTAGAGGGAGTTGCCGTACAGGGGACAGGTATACAGGACCTTTGCCTGGATGTTCTGCGTCCGCACGGTGGCTGCGCCCTTCACCACGCCGTCGGAGGTGTCGGCCTGGAAGGAGAAGCGGCGGGTCTCGTCGCCCAGCGTGATCTCAAAAACGATCTCCACGCTGTTGCGGGCGGTCTGCGGGCTCATGTACTCGGAGAAATCGAGGTTTGCGCTGACGATGTTGCCCTCCCCAAGCGTCTTCTGTTCGGAATACTGCTTCTTGCCGCCCACGTACCAGGCGACCGTGTATTCGCGCTCCCGCAGGGGCATATTCGTCAGCTTGACGGAGGCCGCTGCCTTCGGGGCGGCGACGGTGGCCTTCGTTGTCTCCTGTTTGATGGCGTTTACCTCGCCGATGCCGTGGAACAGGCCGTCGGAAACGTCCGCCTCGTAGGTGTAGCTGCGCGTCTCGCCGTTCCAGCGGATCGTAAAGGTGATCGGCAGGGTTGCCTCCTGCATGCCGGGTTCCAGGAAGCTGCTGAAATCAAGGTCCGCCGCGCACACGCCGGAGCCCTGAAGCAGGAAGTACCAGTCGCGATAGACCTCCTTGCCCCGGATGGACCAGGAGACGTCGTATTCGCGCAGAACGTCCTCCAGATTTTCGATCCGAACGGAGGCGGGGGCAGTGACCTCGCCCTCGGCCAGCTTGGTCTCCTCCAACTTGGTCACCTGGATCTCGGTCAGACCGAGATCCACGTCGTCCTTCCGCGCATCCACGGGACAGGAGAGATCGAGGCCGGACTGATAGACGTTGAGCGTGCCGATGGAGCCGGTTCCGGTGATCGTCTGGTCCTTTTCCAGGACGTTGACGGTTTCGACCCGGCCCAGAACGCGGAGCACGGATTCCCGCGTCATCAGATCGGCGGTCTGTACCGTCGCGCCCTCGTTGACCGTGACGGTGCTCTCCCAAATCTCCACGCTTTCAGCCGCGCCGTTGACGGTGACGTTCGGCGTGTTGGAAACGATCTTCTCCACGCCGCCGTCCAGGGTCAGCTCCACGTCCCGGCAGAGCACGAGCGTCCCGATGGAGCAGCCCTCCAGAACCAGCGTCGCGGGCTCCGCCCCCTGAATGACCAGGCGACCGGTGACGGTCACGTTTTGCAGGGTGATCTCCTGGCTGTCGCTGCAGAACAGCAGATCGCCGTCCACCACGGTGCCCGGCGCAAGCGCCTCAGCGGACAGGGCGTAGCTGCCCGCGCAGGTCAGATCCAACTCTGCGCCGAAGTCGTCCAGGATGTTATAGATGACCTGCGCGATTTCCTGACGGGTGATCTTGTCGGTGGGCTTGATCATTTTGCCGGAGCCCTTGATGTAGCCGGCCTGAACCATAGCGGCAACGTCGCTGGCCGCCCAAGCGCTGGTCTTCTTCCAGTCCTTGAAGGAATAGAGAGCGGACTTATCCTTGCTGCGAACGCCGAACATCCGGGCCAGCATGATAAAGGCCTCCTCGCGGGTGATGTCGTTTCCGGGCTTCATCTTCGTCTTGGAGACACCCTTCATCAGTCCGAGGGCGACGGCCTTCGCGATCGATGCGTAGTACCAGTCTGAGGCTGAAAGATCCCGGAAACCGGACAGATCCGCTTCAACGCCCGTGACGGCGATTCGCGTCAGCATCGTCGCAAGCTCCGCACGGGTGGCGTTGTCCGTCGGGTGAAGATTATTCTTGCTGTCGCCGACGAGCAGGCCGGTCCGCACCGCGAACAGCAGAGCGGGACGCGCCCAGGTATCGGGGATCTGGTAGATCTCGATCAGCTCCTCGTCCGTCGGCTCGGCGGGTGCGGGAGGCTCGTCGGGTTCCGTCGGATCGGTGGGATCCGTGGGATCCGTGGGATCGGTCGGATCGGTGGGATCGGTGGGATCGGTCGGATCCGTGGGATCGGTCGGATCCGTGGGATCAGTCGGATCGGTGGGGTCGGTCGGATCGGTCGGATCGACGGGATCGGTAACGTCCGCCGCCGGCGCTGCGGCACGGGCGGTTCGGATGGGCTCTGCGAAAACGGAGACAGACAGAAGCGTCAGCAGCGCCATCAGCATGGCAAGGCTCCGAAGCAGATGCATTCGTTTCATGGATCGTGCTCCTTTCTTCCGTGTGGAAAAGCATCATCTGAAAATCAATTTATTATACCACCGGACGGGTCAAAATGCAATCCCGCACGTTGAAAAAGTGCCGGACACGCCGGAAATCTTGCGAAAACCCGAAAATATGCTGGACAGGCCGAAGTGGGTTTGCTATAATAAATCAGAAGAACAGAAGAGGGGGAATACCTATGAAGTGTCCGCATTGCGGCTATTCCGAGAGCAAGGTCGTGGACTCCCGCCATTCCGAGGACGGCCTGAGCATTCGCCGCCGCCGCGAGTGCCTGTCCTGCCAGAAGCGGTTTACAACCTACGAGACCGTGGAGGTCCTGCCGATCATCGTGGTCAAGCGCGACAACAGCCGTCAGCCCTTCGACCGCAATAAGATCATGAACGGCATGCTCCGCGCCTGCGAAAAGCGCCCGGTCTCCACCCAGGCTCTGGAAACCATCGTGGAGGAGATCGAAAGCAAGGTCCAGAACTCGCTGGAGCGCGAGGTCACCACCCAATCCATCGGCGAGATGGTCATGGAGCGCCTCAAGCCCCTCGACGAGGTCGCCTACGTCCGCTTTGCCTCGGTCTACCGCCAGTTTAAGGACATCCACAGCTTCATGCAGGAGCTGAACAAGATCCTGGAAGAGAAGTAGACCGGGAAAGAGGAAACGTAAAATGCTGACTGTGCTTTCAGAAGCGGATTTTGACCGGTATATCGACCGGATGCACGAGCTCGCCCTGATCCCGGAATGCACCGGCTACCCGGTGTGGTACGACGGCTACAAGACGAAGGAGATGTTCATCGAGCGCACGCGCAAGGCCTTTGCGCGGGAGAATGAGGAGGTCCTGCTCTTTACCCTGGACGGCGAATTCTGCGGCTGGGTACAATACTACGAGCTGCCCGAGGACCGCTATTTCGGTACGGTCTCCATGGGCGCAAGCAGGGGTATGGAGCGGATGCTTTCGGAATTTCTGGACTTCGCAGAAGCCCGCTTCCCCGATGATTCGATCTACCTCGGCTTCCCGGCGGAGAACCGCGAGGCCCTGGACTTCTTGCCATCCAGAGGCTTCCGGCTGGGAGAGTCCACCTGGAATATGCTCCTGCGCGACCTGCCCCGGGTCGAGCCGGACCCGCCCGCCGAGACCGTGATGCGGATCGGGCGGGAGAATTACGACCTGTTCCGGGTCCTGCACGCGAAAAACGGCGAAACCATGTACTGGAACGCCGACCGGATCGAAAAGACCCTCGACGACTGGATCCTTTTCGTCCTGGTCCGCGACGGCATGCCGAAGGCAGCGGCCTGCTGCAGCCGCGACGACTACGCCGAGATCTTCAGCCTGGATTTTGCCGGAGATTTCGACCCGGACGCAGCCGCCGAGCTGCTCCGCGCCTGCGCCGCTGCAGCCAAGGAAGACGGCAGCGCGGTCCTGGGCTATTTCTGCGAGGACGAGGAAAAGCAGGCCGTTGAGGACGCCGGTTTTTCCTGCGTCGGCCGGTACGTGATGATGGAGCGCATCTCCGCGCAGGCCGAATAAAGCCAAGAAGATATGAAACGCCCGGCAGCTTTGGCTGCCGGGCGTTTGCTCTGCAATCTGAAATTACAGCGCCTTCTTGGCGGTCTCCACCAGGGCCTCAAAGGCCTTGGGATCGGCAATGGCCATCTCGGAGAGGGCCTTGCGGTTCATCTCGATGCCGGCCTTCTTCAGACCGTTCATGAACCGGCTGTAGTTGATGCCGAAGGGAGCCACAGCCGCGGAGATACGGGTGATCCACAGACGGCGGAAATCGCGCTTCTTCAGCTTGCGGCCGACGTAAGCGTAGGTGCCGGACTTCATCACGGCCTGCTTGGCCATCTTAAAGTGGGTGGACTTGGAACCCCAGTAGGACTTGGCAAGCCGCAGGGTCTTATTTCTTCTCTTGCGCGTCATCATTGCGCCTTTAACACGTGCCATTTGTATATCCTCCTATCTCTTACTTGTAAGGAATCATCTTTTTGATGGCTTCCTGGTTGGTGACGTCGGCGTAGGTCGTGGTTCTCAGACGACGCGTACGCTTGGTGGTCTTCTTGGTGAGGATATGGCTCTTGAACGCGTGTGCTCTCTTGATCTTGCCCGTCTTGGTGAGATTGAATCTCTTCTTGGCACCGCTATGGGTCTTCAGTTTCGGCATAGTTGGTTCTCCTTTTTCGGTTATTCTAAGAAAGTTGGCTTATTTCTTGTTTTCCGCCTTGGGGGACAGGAACATAAACATGAACCGGCCCTCCATCTTCGGGTTTTTCTCCAGGTTTGCGACCTCCGAACAGCCCTCAGCAAACTGGTTCAGCAGCTGCTCACCAAGATTGGTGTGGGTCATTTCACGCCCGCGGAAACGGACGCTGACCTTGACGCGGTTGCCGTCGCTCAGGAACTTGATCGCATTCTTCATTTTGGTGTTGAGGTCGTTGGTGTCGATGTTCGGAGACATGCGGATTTCCTTGACTTCCACAACACGCTGATTCTTGCGGGATTCCTTTTCCTTCTTCATCTGGTCGAAGCGGAATTTGCCATAGTCCATGATCTTGCAGACGGGAGGATTCGCAGTGGGCGAGATCTTGACCAGATCCAGCTCCTGTTCTGCAGCGAGATCCAACGCGGCCTTGCTGGACATGATGCCGAGCTGTGCGCCGTCGGGGCCGATGACACGGAGTTCCTTGTCCTGAATCTCCTCGTTGAGCTGATGGGTTAATTTAGCGATCGAAAACACCTCCAAAAAATACAACAATGCGGATGCCGACTGCACCCGCACACCCGCACATACCCCCGGACCCTCCGGGATTCGCTGTGTGAACCTCTTTGCCAGGGGCGTGAGGTGAGGCGGCGCAACCGACCTTCTTTGTTTTGCGGAGCTATTATAGCGGATCGCTCCGGCCTTGTCAAGAGGGAAAAATAGAATTTTTTTGGAAATGCTCCGCCCGTAGATAATATGAAGTGACTCCCGACTTGCAAAACGTGGATTTACCTGTCATAATGTGAATAGCCAAACCACAAATACAGGAATTACCACAAACAAG
>OMZQ01000049.1 GCA_900315595.1 uncultured Eubacteriales bacterium
CAAACCAAGGATTGTTGCCGGAATGGTGGTTGTGGTTGCGGTCGATCCAGAGGTAAACACGATGGAATAGGCCCCGGTCGCGGGCGGGTTGCTGATCGTAAGACTTGCGACCTCGCCGCAGTTGTAGATGGTGTTGGCCTGCGGCTCGATGGTCGGGGTGGTGCCGGTGACGGTGATGACAATCGGCGCGTCCAGCTTATCTCCGATCCATGTGTCCAACTCTCCAAGCTGGCGGTCCATCTGGTTGATTTTGCTTGTGATCGCCTTGTTTTGAACAGGGTTCTCAGATGACGCAGAGAGCGCTGCGTCTACCGTCACGGAGCCGCCGCCTCCGCCTTCGTCGCCGGACAGCTTCGCGGCGATCAGGGCTTGCAGAAGGCTCATCCCGCCACCTCCCAACTGCCTGCGGCGGTCTTGACGTAGATGCCCTTGTCCGCCAGACAGTACATCATACTGCCGGGGTCCATGGCGGCCAGCCGGGGCTCAGCGCTCAGATCCCCGACCGTCTCCACGATCCCGTCATAGGTGGCGCTGTGCGGCTTTGCGCCGATCAGCTCGGCACGAATCAACATAGTCCTTCCTCCTTTTCCGTTTTGATCGGTCCATCCTGCCTTACAGCCCTGCGCTCACGGCGGAGCGGGCGGCGTTTTCCTGCTGGCGGTGAATGAAGTCCGCCTGACGGCGCTTCTGGGTCTCGGCCTCGGCCAGGATGTCATAGACCGGTCTGGGCACACGCACGGGGACCCCGCGCATGATGTTCCAGCCCTTTCCGTTCAGGCCGACGAAGACGAAGTTCTCCTCGCTGCCGGTGGCGCGGGGCAGGGTGACGGTGACGAGCTTGCTGGGTTCGTTTTTGGTTTTCATAGTCGTTTCTCCTTTCAAAGATCGGGGGTTAACGCGGCTGGGTCAGGGCGGCGGCTCTGGCGCGGGCGCGTTCTGCGATGGCATTTTTCTTCTGTTCGTTTCCGATCCGGTCGGTCTGTCTGCCGCGGACCGGCCCGCCTCTTCGGTGCGGATGGCGGCCCGTCTGCTCCGCTTCCGCCGGCGCTTCGCCGGAGACCAGGGCGGCCAGGGCCTTCTGGGTTTCCAGCAGGCGGCGCAGGAGGGTCCCGTTCCGGGTCAGCGTCCGGCGCAGCTCGTCGCGGCCCTTGAAGTCCATCATCTCCAGGGCGGTCAGCGCCTGGTCGCTCAGCTCAGGGTTGAAGAAGCCGAGCTGGAAGAGCTGAAGCGCCATCTCGTTGTAGCTCAGGCGGTTGTAGGCGCTCTGCTTCTGGGCGGAGACCTCGATGTCCAGGCTGACGGGCTCCCTGGAAAGATCCCGCGCCGGATCGAAGCAGAGGTAGGCGTTCTGCCCCTGGACGCCGGTGATCCGCAGCTTGCGCGGGGCGTCGTAAAACTGCCGGATCAGAGCAATCACGCAGGTGACGACCTGGCGGAAGCAGCGGTAGGAGTTCTGGATCTGGTCGCGCGAGAGCTTGCCGGACTGCTCCTGCATGGCGGCAATCGCGGAGGCCGCCGTGACGCCGCCGGAGATCCCGCCGTTGTTCACGTCCCGGTTGCCGGAGGTCTCCTTGATCTCGTTGATCTTCGAGGCGAGGATGCTCAGATAGTTGCCGGAGAGGGGACTGACCGTGATCTGCCGCAGGGCGCTCTCCTCGATGGAGCCCTGCACGTGGACGAAGGGCCGGGTCCAGTCGGCGTATTCGGCCTCGTTGATGCCGTCGTCGCCGCGCTTGAGCCAGCGCGGGGTCGCGGCGGCTACGCAGTTTGCGACAATCGCATTGTTCATTAAGTCGATCTGCCGCTGGGCGTCCTTGCAGATATCCACGTAGCCGAAGCCTGCCGGAGTTCCCTCCTCGGGAAAGAGAACGTCGGCAAAGAAGGGATACTGCCCGTGGTCATAAAGGCCGCGCTCGGCAAGCGGACGCGCGCCGCGCAGGGCGGCCTGCGTCTCGTTCTCCGTCGCAAAAAGGACGGTCTCGCCGACGAACTTGACGTAGTGCAGGATGCTTTTGCCGCCCACGCGCTTTTTGTAGTACCAGTCGATCACGGGGCTCTTGTCGGTGGTGTCCACGGCCTCGTCGTAGAGATACCGGCTCGCCGTAAAGCTGCCGCCGCCCAGCTTTCCCGCAAGCTCCGGCCACTGTTCGATCAGCGTCTCGTTGTCCGTCAGCTCCACGTGAAAGAGATTCCGGCTCTTTTGCAGGTCGGTGATCCCCGGCTCCCAATAGAGATTCAGCGGATCGACACGCTCGATCGCAACGTCGCCCCGGCCGCCGTTCCGGCTCCGGTCCCAGAAGACGCCGTAGACGGCAACGCCCGCCTTGAGCTTCTTCCACCAGTTGTCGGACCAGGTCTTCTCAAAGTCGTTCTGATCCAGAATCACGGGCAGGACCTTGGAAAGAAGCTCCGCCTCGGCCTCGTCGTCCGCAGCGCGGGGGAGACAGGCGGGCTCGGGGTAGGCGTCCATCGCGTCCGCGTGCTTCGAGAGGATGACGTTGACCAGCCAGGCCGAGCGCGTCTTGAGGGAGGTGGTGCCCTGTTCGGGGATGTGTTCCCAGTGGCGAAGCCGCCAGAACTCCTCGTTCTCAATGATCCTGCGGTCCAGCCCGGCCTTTCCGGCCCGGTACTGCCGCAGCAGCTCCGTCGCCCGCCGGAGCTCCGCCGTCCCGATGGGCGGCGCGTTTGTCTGCGTTTTCATGCTGCATACCTCCTGCTTTGCAAGCCTTCCCGCCGCCGGTCAGACGGCGGGCTTCGTTTCGTCCCGTTTATAGGACAGGTTTCGTGATAGGATACTCCCGGCGTCGATGAATGAGCAGCATCCCGCGCGCAGCCCCCTGCCGGGGATGCGGAGCTGCATCCGGGTTTGATACGGCGGAAAGCCTCTTTTGTGCGTAAAATAACTCTTTCAAGATACTTTATGCGTAAAAAATACGGTCTTCCTCCTCCGCGTCCAGATCGAGCCGCGCAGAAAGCCTGCGGATCTCCGCCGCCGTGAAGTCCTCGTGCCCGAAGACCTTTTGGAACAGGGCCTCCGGCGTGATCCCCAATTCGTCCGCCCAGTCGCCCGGCGTGGCGTCCTCGTACCAAAGTGCCTTGATCAAATGCTCTGTTCTCATTTTGATTCATCTCTCCTGTTCTTAAGATACTCGGATTATACCACAAAAGTATCTATTTGTCAAGATACTATCTTGACTTTTTTGAAAGTTTTTGCTACAATGAAGATACCACTAAATGAAAAGGGGTATCCAGAATGACGACTGCCCAGAAAATCCGTTCGCTTCGCCGCGCGGCTGATCTCACCCAGACGCAGCTTGGCGAGATCCTCGGCGTCCAGAAGAACGCCGTCAGCAAGTGGGAGTGCGGCCGCGTGACCGACATTCCCTCCGGGAAGATCAAGGCCATGGCTGAGCTCTTCCACGTTCCGCCCTCCTATCTGATCGACAACGACGCCCGCCTCCCGATCCAGCGGCCCGACCTGATCATCAACGACGAGGACGTGAAGTTTGCCCTGTTCGGCGGCGACCAGCCGATCACGAACGAAATGTTCGAGGAGGTCAAAATGTTCGCCTCCTTTGTCAAGGAGCGCGAGCGCGCAAAGCAGGAGAAGCTGAAATAACGCAGATTTCTCCGGAAAGGCTTCGTGAGCGTATGACTGAGCTTGTTTCGCTCTACCGCAAGGCAGAGCAACTGAATATCCCGATCTATCATCTGCCTCTGCCGCAGACCGGCTCGATGAGCGTGATGGACGAGGGCGGGCGCTGTGCGATCGGTATGGACCTGCCCAGCCGCCATACCGAGACTGAGCAGCGGGTGCGGCTGGCCCATGAGCTCGGCCATTGCGTGACCGGCAGCTTTTATAACCGCTATTCTCCCTGCGACGTCCGCAAGCTCCATGAAAACCGCGCGGATAAATACGCCATTGAGACCCTGATCCCCGTGGAGGCGCTGGACGCAGCGATCGCAGACGGCGTCACCGAGCGCTGGGAGCTGGCGGAATACTTTGGCGTGGACGAGGCGTTTCTGAAAAAAGCGCTCTGCTGGTACGTCCACGGCAATCTTGCGGCGGAGCTGTACTTCTGATCCTTTGATTCGATGAAAAGATACGTTTTATCAGAAGGCAGTTTGACCGCCCTCGCCCCGCACATTTTTCTGAACTGGAGGGATCCGCATGCCGGAACTGATCGTCATGCTGACGCAGAATGACCGCACCGTACCCAACGCCCCGGAGGTTTTCGAAGCCTGTGCAGACAGCCGGGCGAAGCTCTGGGGCTTCAAGGAGGAGGGACTTCCGCTCCCGGAGATGAAGCGTCTCTATGCCCGGATGAAGGACTGCGGCAAGCAGACCGCACTGGAGGTCGTCTGCTATTCCGAGGCCGAGGGTCTCGCCGGCGCAAAAATGGCCGCAGCCTGCGGCTGCGACCTGCTGATGGGGACGATGTATTCCAAGGAAATCAGCCGCCTCTGCGCGGATCACGGCATCCGGTATCTGCCCTTCGTCGGCAGGATCACCGGCCGCCCGTCGGTGCTGGAGGGCAGCCTGACGGAAATGCTGGACCAGGCCCGCGAAGCGCTGGAGGGCGGGGCCTGGGGCATCGACCTTCTGGGCTACCGCTATACCGGCGACGCCGCCCGGCTGAACCGCGAATTCGTCGCCGGTCTGCCCGGCGTGCCGGTGGTCCTGGCAGGAAGCGTCAACAGCTTTGCCCGCCTCGACGAGGTCTGCGCCGCCGCCCCCTGGGCCTTTACGATCGGCAGCGCCTTCTTTGAAGGCCGCTTCGGCGGCTCCTTCCGCGACCAGGTGAACAAGGTCGTGGATTACGCAGCGCGCCCGTAGGGCGCAAAAGCTCCCTGGAAGAAGGCACTTCGTAAGGAAGTCATTTGAACGCGAGATAATTGACCACGCCGGTCAGCAATGGTACAATGATGAAAACAAATCGAAGTTTGTCGGAAAATCGGGATTGGGAGAAGTTTAAATGAAAAGTAAAGCAATAATGTTGTGGCGGTGGCTTGTGACCTTTATTCTGTGCTTCCTGGCAATCTACCTGATTGTTTTTTTGGGCGGATGGAAGCTCTTTGAAAGCAACGACCCTATATTGATGGAAATCGGTGCAGCGCTTGTTTTGTCTATATTCTATTTTGCAAATAACGAAGTGCTGACAATGCATGAAAAGAAGATAAAAGATTTAGAAGAGCATATACAGAAGCTTGAGGATACCATAGCCAAGAAATAACTGACAAATTCCGGTTTGCCGAATAGGTCATTGTCCGCAGCTATAGCGAGCATCGGATTTTGCCCCACAAAATCCAGACCGAGCAGATAAAAACGGCGTGACGATTGCGATCACGCCGTTTTCATATTCTTTTGAGCTGGCAATTGCCGCCTCAAAGCAACTTCCTTATGAAGTGCTGCCCGAGGGGAGCTTTTTTTGCGTGGCCTCAAATCACGTGCTTTACCGCAACGGCGGCAATCAGGGCCAGGGCGAGGCTCGTCAGGGTCCCGATCAGGTATTTTTCCGCGAAATCCCGATCCTCCAGCTGCTTGAACCGGGCAACGCTCTTGGCCGTCAGCACCAGTCCGACGGCGCTGTACTGCCCGCAGAGGATCAAAACGGCAGTGATGATCCGCTCCAGGATCCCGATGACGGTCCCGGCGTTCGCGTCCGGAACGGCGTCCGGCTTTTCTGCGGCCTGCGTTCCGCCTGCCACGGCGTCCAGCGTCAGCCGGACCAGGATCGAGGCGGGCTTGCACAGCGCGATCAGCAGGGTCAGGATCAGCACGGCCGCCCGCGCCGTCTGCGAGCAGGCCAGCCGAAGGCCGAGACCGCATAAGAAGGGTCTTGCCATCAGCCAGACCGCAGCCAGGACCCCGCCGTGCAGAAGCTGGTCCGTCACGAAGCTGGCAAGTCGCTGGATCGGCTTCGCGTGCTTCCGGTCCCAGGCCGCCCGGACCAGGTCGATGATCAGATGGGTCCCGCCGACGGCAAGCGCCGCCAGGACCGCCGTACCCGGCCGGTACAGCATGAAACAGACCGCCAGAAATACGACCAGAACGACGCCCGCGTGGATCAGGCCCCACGCGGCTTTTTTGCGCTTCCGCCGGGCCATCCGGTCGGTTTGAACGTAGAAGTCCGCCAGCAAATGCGCGGCGAGCAGACAGGTTGGGATCATGTTCTCTCTCTCCTATCGTGCAGCAGTCCGAGGGCTGCAATGATCAGATTCCGTTCTTCATAGACGCCCGCTGCCTTCAGCGTGCCCCGGGCGCTCTGCGGCGAGACCTTCAAAAGCTCCGCCACCCGGATCGGCATTCCGCGGGCGATCCCCGAGCGGACGAAGAAGCCGTCCGCCCCGTTCGGGACTGGGACTCCGTCCCGGCCTGCGGGCACGCCGCCGAACTGGAGCGGGCAGGAGAGCTCCAGCGTCCGCGCCGCCTCCTGCTGGGCCCGGCTGCCGCGCCGTCCGGCGCAGATCCGCAGGGCCGCGCCGAGCAGAGCGTTGACCGCTGCATCCGTGGGATCGTCTCCCGACCGGAGCAGGGCAGTCTCCCCGTATTTTTCGGCGGCCTCAATGGCCTCGCGGGCGCGGTGATAGGCCGTGCCGTCCTGCGCCGTCGTTCCGGCCTCCCGGATCCGGACCTCCCAGCCGCCTACGCCGAAGCCGGCGCGGAGCGCCGCCCCGTCCAGCGTCAAAACCAGCAGCCGCCAGCAGAGGATCGCGGCCTCCGGCGAGCGGAACAGGCCCTGGATCTCGTCTCCGGCGCTGAACGCCACCGGCTTGACCAGGGAGGGGCCAAAGAGACCGTTCAGCGTTTCCGCAGATTCGTAGAGCTGCTTTTGCAGATCCGTCCGCGCCTCCGGATCGAGCCGCCGGGAATCCGCCACGTCGGCGATCATCGCGGTATAGCGTTCCATTCGCCGCACCTCCCAGTGTTTGCTATGGATATGATACCACGTCTGCGGGAAAAACGCAAGCATTTTTAGTTGTTTTTTCAAAAAACAAGTGATTTAGCATTCTTTTTGAAAAAACAAGCAAAACAACTTTCCTTTTGGAAGCGCAAGCCGATTCACATGCGTTTGCGGATCACAAAAAGCCGTTGAAAGCCCGCGGGGACTTTGAACGGCTTTTCGGATGCGCGGCAAACCTCCGGGAATCTTTTCCCGGAAGGTCAGGATCCGTCCCGGAGCAGATCGGCGGGGATCAGGGCCGGGTCGAACATGACCTCGGAGTGGTTGTCCAGGATCAGCTTCTTCTCCCGGAGCTCGCCGCTCGCGGCGTCGGTGGTCAGACGGTAGATCTTGGAGACGCGGTAGTATTTGTCTCCCTCCCGCTGAAAGTGGTGATCCTCCTCCGCCAGCTCGTAGCGAACGCCAAGGGGACGCTCGCAGCGCAGGGCCGCGTGCAGGGTTTCCCCCTCCACGCGGAGCCAGAGCTGGAAGGTCTGGTCGGTGTCGTTGCGGAATCGGTAGTCGATGTAGTTGTAGCAGACCGAGGTGCCTGCGCTGAACGGGACCCGCGGCCCCTCGTCGGGGGCCAGGGCGTCGGAGTGATGGTGGAACTCGGTCACGGTCAGCGGGCTGTGGAGGACCAGCAGGTGCAGCGTATTGCCCAGGTTGCACAGACCGCCGCCGGTTCCGGGAACCAGCTTGCCGTGCTCGATCACGCGTCCGTCCAGATAGCCCTTGGCCTTCGTGGTCCTGCCGATGGTCCGCCAGAAGGAGAAGGTCTCGCCCGGACGGATCAGCAGACCGTTCAGCCGCTCGCTTGCCAGACGGATGTTGACGGCCTTGTTCTCCTGCAGGGTCAGATCCACGCCGGGGGCGCGCTTGATCAGATGGGTCTCGCGCTCCGCCGCCACCTGGGGCAGGGGCTTCTCGGACCGGGTCACGGCAAAGCGGTCGCTGCTCCTCAGATCGGACAGACGCCGCAGCAGGATGCCTTTTTTCTGGGAGATTTCAAAAAACAGGGCGTTGCGCTCACAGAACAGCTTGCGCTGCTTGGCCATCTGCCCTCGCCTCCTCTCGAATGAAGCCGTCCAGCCGGTGCCGGGCGGGCTTGTGCGCGGTATGCTTTAAGATCCAGGCCTCGGCGCGGCGGCGCTTGCCGGGGTCCGCGTCCGGGTCCCAGCCGATGTAGCGGACCAGGATCGTCGGAATGCGGCAGCGGTTTGCGCCGAGGACGTCCGTAAAGACCTGATCCCCGATCATCACAACCTTCTCCGGCGGCAAGCCCAGCCGCCGCAGCGCCTCGCGGTAGCCCCGCTTGCGGGGCTTGCCCGCGTTGTCGATGAAATCCGCGTCAACGTTCTTCAGAAACCGCCGAAGGCGGTCCGGCCCGTTGTCGGAAAGGATCAGACAGCGGAAGCCGAGCCGGTCCAGCTCCGCGAACAGGGCGTCCGTTTCCGGGGTGGGATCCGCCCCGTGCGGGACCAGGGTGTTGTCCACGTCAAAGAGCAGCCCCTCGTAGCCCGCCCGCCGGAGGGCGGCAAAATCAATGGCCCACACGTCCGGGGCGAAGCCCTGCGGGCAGAACAGGCCGAGCATCAGCGCTGTCCGTCCGCCAGGATGCGGTCTGCGACGTACAGGCCCATCGCGCCGGACTGGCTCAGCCCGCGGCAGATGCCGGAGCCGTCGCCGATCAGATAGATGCCCTCGAAGATGCGGAAATCCCCGTCGTGGACGGGCTTGATGGAGTAGTATTTGGATTCCAGACCGTAGAGCAGGGTGTCGTCGTTTGCCGTGCCGGGCGCGACCTTGTCCAGGGCGTAGATCGTCTCGATGATGTTCGTCAGAATGCGGTGCGGCAGGGCCAGGGAGAGGTCGCCCGCCGTCGCCTTGAGCGTCGGGATTACGGTGTTCTGTCCCAGGCGGTGGTCGTTCGTCCGCCGACCGCGGATCAGATCGCCGAAGCGCTGGACCAGCACGTTGCCGGAGCCGATCAGATTCGCCATCTTGCTGAAGCTCCGGGCGTATTCGGTGGGATTGTTGAAGGGCTCGGTGAAGCGGATGGAGGAGAGAATCGCAAAGTTGCAGTTCTCGGTCTTTTTGGCCGGGTCTGCAAAGGAGTGACCGTTGGCCGTCACCACGCCGTCGTTGTTCTCGGCGGAGACGATGCCGCCCTGATTGAAGCAGAACATCCGGGTCCGGTCCTCAAAGGTCTTGGTCCGGCAGAGGATCTTGGGCTCGTAGATCTGGCTGGAAAACTCGCGCCAGATTGCGTCCTTCATCTCCACGCGCACGCCGATGTCCACGGCGTTGGACTTCATCGCGATGCCGAGCTGGCGGCAGAGCGCGCCGACGAATTCGGCCCCGTTGCGGCCCGTGGCAAGGATCAGCCGCTTCGCGGTCAGATCCTCACGGTTCGTGGTCAGCCGCCAGCCGCCGTCCTCCGGCGCGACCGCGCGCACGTCGGTGTTCGGGAGCAGGTCCACGCCGTTCTCCCGGAGCCAGGCGATCAGATTCTTCATGATGAGCAGGTTGTTGTCCGTGCCCAGATGCTTCACGTTCATGTCCAGCAGGCGCAGGTTGTTTTGCAGGCACTTGAGCTTGAGCGCCTCGTTGGAGCCATATTCCCGGATCTCGATGCCCGCCGGGGTGAAGGTGTCCAGCACCTCGCTGACGGCGTCGATGTACTGCATCGCCAGGCTTTCGCCCAGCTCCTCGCCCAGGGTGCCGCCGTAGGCGGTGCCCAGGTTGAACTTGCCGTCGGAGAAGGCTCCGGCCCCGGCAAAGCCGCTCGTGATGGAGCAGACCGGGCAGTAGACGCAGGGCCGTCCGCCCGCAGCGGGACAGCTTCGCTGCTCGACCATCCGGCCCTTCTCTGCAATGGCCAGGCGGAGCTTCGGGTTCTGCCTGCGCAGCCCGTAGGCGGCCATCAGTCCGCCGATGCCGCCGCCGACGATCAGAACGTCATATTGCGCCTGTGTCATGCGTGCTGCTCCAGATAGGACGCCACGTCGCCGACGGTGCGGAAGTCCGCCAGATCCTCGTCGGGGATCGTAATGCCCTTGGTGTCCTCAATGAGCATCAGCATCTGCAGAACGTCCAGGGAGTCGGCGCCCAGATCGTCCACGAGCTTGGATTCGGCGGTGATGTCCGCCGCGTTCAGACCGAGCTGATCGGCAAGAATCTTGCAAACGTATTCAAACATAAAACAAACGACCTCTTTTCGATAGAATCAGTGAGTTTTGTCTAAAAACTTCCTGCGGTAAACATACCACAGGAAGTCAAAACTGTCAACGGGGAAAGCATCGCTTTTATGCTTCCTACTGGTAACAGTTCAGCCCATGCAAATGGGAATGATACGCTCGCCCGTAGGGGCCGGGTCTCCCGGCCCGCACGTCACGACTTGGCGAAACGGTACTGCGGGACGGGGAACCCGTCCCCTACGGCGTGGATGCGTCGGCTCGACAAATCCCGATTTGCCGAATGCAAAGCCTTCGCCCCTTTGGGGAGAAGGTGTCGAGCGCAGCGAGACGGATGAGGGGGACGTTCCGATAAGCTGACGGTTGGAATGACGAATCGGTCATCGATACGCCCCCTCATCCGTCATCCGGCTTCCGTGAGACGCCGGAT
>OMZQ01000007.1 GCA_900315595.1 uncultured Eubacteriales bacterium
CAGCCCCAACAAGCGCTGCACCCGCGGCGAGATCGTAACCTTCCTCTGGCGCTATATGCGCGAATAGGATAGAAACCGGGCTTCCGTCACCCATACGGGCGGCGGAAGCCCATTCATCTCCGCCAGACGGTCAAAGCCGGGCTGTGTCTTCATCGGCGCGACGCAACCGCAGTCCATACAGATACATTGTCGTTTTTCCAAAAGCTGCTGCTCCCGGTAGTTCAGCTTTTCAAACGCCGCACGCACAAGCTTATAGAGGAAATCGGTGGAAAGAATCTCCGGGTAATCCCAGGAATCGTCCCGGGTCACGTCCTCGCCGGTACCTTCCTCATCATCCGGCGCGGTCAACTCCAGAGTCGTCCGGTTTCGGATGCCCCGAGCCAGATTCAAAAACGCTTTTGCAGTCTCAGGCTTGCAGCGAAACTGTTTGCAAAAGGCAGAAATCGGATTGGGAGAATTGTAATACAGCTGCGCCATCCGACGCACCAATTTGTAAACCGTCAGCGAGGACAGCGACCAGGCCTCCTCGCCCTTGCGGAATTCCAGCAGCGCGTCTGAGATATGCGGGTAGAGAAAGGTCGTGAAGCTGGTCCCTGCGTCCGGATCATAGTCTGCCAGCTTTTCCAGGATCTTCATCCGGCAGGCCAGCTTAATATCCAGAAACCGCTCGGGATCGTATTGGTCCGATCCGTCCCGAATCAAAAAGGAGCGGATGCGCCGATTCAAAATCCTCTCATAATGGTGGAGGAAGAACGACAGGTAATCCAGATTCTTCTCCCGCAGGGCTGTGAGAATGTATTCGTTCAGATTATCGACAGCCGGCGGGTCCGGCTCCAGGCAGAAGATACGCTCCACGTCCTTTTGCCCAAACGCCTCCGCAGGCAGCGGATCCATCGCAGTGCAGGAGGAAGAAGAAAAGCGCCAAGGGGAATTGGAGAACAAGCTTGTCACATTCGTGTCTAAAATGAAAAAGGCCGAGTTGCAGCAAGTCCTCCTGGAGTTGCTTTACGACGGTCCGGAGTGGCAGTACGAAAAATTCCTGCATGAGCACTGGATTGAATAATACAAATATGATAAACCGCCGATGCAAACATAATCATAGCTGCATCGGCGGTCACTTTTTGTGTTAATCAAGTGAGCGATATTCTGTAACTGCTTTCAGGTAATCCTCCGCTTTGCCGGACAAGATTAGATCAGCATAGGCGGCGGGGGCGTTGTAGACCAGGTAGTCCAGCTCGGAGCGCTCGTACATATTGCGCGGGATCGTGTTTTCGACGGTAATGCAGTCAATAGAGATCGTGACGCCGTTGTCGTACCGGATCTCCACGCAGGCAGTGTCAATGTTGTATTCGCAGGATATTCGTTTCATAGCAAACATCCCTCCTTCCGCTTACAGGATAGCAGAAGGAGGGATATTTGTCGAATGTGCGATTCTTTTATCTATGTTTTGAGATATCCCGTGCTTCCGAAATAGTATCAGAAGTCAACAAAGTATCCAACATTGCCCAAACACGTCCATTGGGATATATGTTTCCTGTTTTTACTTCCTTTGATGGGACAATTGCCGGGCCGAGCTTATAGATAAAATGGTTTGTATTCCATGCCTCGTCTGGCATTCCGTCGATTTCATCATGCATATTTCTAGATACAATATAATCCTCAATGTGATGAATCGACTGGAGCTTCCCTGCAAACCGAAAAGCGATATAGTTTGGTGGTTCTTTGGGCCACCCCTGTCCGCCAACAGGATGAAAATATCTATTATTTTTGTAAACAATATCAATCCACGATACGCTGGCTCTCTCAGGTTTTCCGCTTCCAAGTGATACTACATATACCCAGTTGGAGTCCTTTGTTTGCATTGTCATAATTCCTCTTAGATATGTTTTTAACTCTTTCAACAGGCGCTTTTGCTCATGATTAGATTGATTGCTCGACTTTTCAGCTATTTGATAAATAGTTTTCCAAGAAATATGCTTTACAGGAATTCCGTTGACTTCAAGAAAAGGTAAATTGTCGACAGCATATTCATTCGTACACTCTGACATAGAAACAATGACTTTCTCTGCAACCGCCGCTTTTATGAATGAGTTTCTTTTGGAATACTTTGTCAATTGCTCCTCTTTTGGCAGCTCCCAACCTTTTTTGGCCTCAATGATCAGATGATAAGTCTTGTGATCTGTTATCTCAATATCAGTAATGCCAGACGTCGGATCATAATCTTGATAAAGAATTTCCGTTTCATCTGCTTTCGATTCCAGGCCAGTTATTTCAAAAACAATCCCCTCGAGAAACGCAGGGCATTTATGCATAGCCCAGGCAATACTTTTTGTGATATCGTTTTCATGATATCCAATAAGTTGAAAAATGGTGATTACTTCATTGCCATATGCTTTAAAAGTATTCATTGGAATCTCCCAACACAATTATAATCTTCGCTGCTGGATTATATTTCACAGCATCTGGAAATGCTCCAGTGCAGTTCGGATGGCCGCAGCTTTTTCCGGCGGACATTGGGGGATGTAGTGGGTTTCCTTTTTGGACGGGTTGTAGTTGATCCCGATCGGAAGATTGAGGGCACGCTTGGTCTGGGCAATCTGCAGGCTCGTCACCTTGAGACCGAAGTGCTCCAGGACGTAATTCTTGATCTGCGGATAGGTCGCATCCTCCCGTAAAGATGCGAAGTCCACGTCCGACCCGTCCAGCTCCACCCGCAGCGGCGTACTCGATCTCTCGCCCTTGGAAAGTTGAACAACCGTCTCCACATGCGTTGGGACAATAGCGTGAATAAAAACGCCGTTATCTACTCTGCCCACACGACCCTCGGCGTCAGGAATATGCCGTTAACCAAACAAGATTGTGGCATCAAGTCAGCAAATCCATTCGAACTCAACATAATCAATATCCGCATCCAAAATGATGTAGCCATTTGAGAACAGCTTTGTGATTATGGAGCAGTAACCCACATTATGGTACAAATATTCAAATTTAAACTTACCTTCGGGTAATTCAGTAAGCAAACTGTTCTTAATTCGCTTATAGTGACCGTCTATTGAAAACAGTTTTGAAAGCAGCCTCATCGGCTTTACCCATTTATAAATAGAGAAATCATCTGTATCATAAGCAAAATGATACCTGATTATCAGCGATTTCGCCTCCGGCTTATAGTATTGAATTGAATCGTGATAAGAAATATCATCTTCAAACACAAATTCAATGCTTTGATCTTTTAACTGAATGTGTTTTATGACGCAATCATGCGGAACAGGTATTGTTGGCAGCGATTCTCCGTTCAGGTAGTATTTTTCTATCATATATTCTCCTTTGTCTCAGCTTTGTCTTTTATACATTCAACCTGTAGTCTCGACCCGGCTCGAGACATCAATACGACTGATTCCACGTGCCTTGGGACAATAGCGTGAATAAAAGGCACATATTCACGCTGAAGTCACAACCCTCGGCGTCAGGAATATGCCGTTGACCATTTTAAGCGGAGGTTTCAGATTGAGAAAACTGGCTCGGAAAATCGGATTTCACAGCTTGTATACGGCTGGAATTTCCTGATCCTCTTTCCAGAGCTCTTTCTTTTCTTCAAATCCAAACGACAGATACAGCTTCCTCGCCACCTCATTTTCCGGCTCATAAGACAGCCAGCAGTATTCGGATTTTCCGCTCGGAGAAGTTTTTATAAAGTCTACGGCAAGCTTTAACGCTTCTCTCCCGTAACCGTTGCCCTGATATCTTTTATCGATCATAAAACGCCAAATATAATAGTAGCCCCTCGGCAGATCGTAATACCGCTCTGCCCACGGAACGTCGTAGCCGATCATCAGAAAACCGACGGGCTTTTTCCCGAGATAGATACCAAACGTATATACGGGGAATTTCTCTTCCGTCAAAGCAAAATAAGCGTCGATCATACTGTCGCGGTTCGTGGCAACGAATTCCTTTTGCTCTTTTGAGACCTTAAGCTTCAACACGTCGTCAACCGTGTCCCAAGTAAGCTTTTCAAGGTGTATGTTATTCATGATTTTTCCTTTCTGTTCTTGTTATCGATACTACCGTCTCATCATGAGTCACCTTCTTAAACAGCCTGGCACTCCAGAATTTCATCCCCAGCTCGTCCAGATAGAAGTGGAAAATTGCTCTCCAGTTCTTTGTCGCTGTACCGAGCATGATATAGTCTGCATCATTCCGAACAGCTGACTCGACATGGGAAAAAAGCATTTTCCCGATGCCTTTGCTGCGGTATTCCGGTTTTACATAGAGTTCTTCCACTTCAAAGACCGGCGTTCCATCCGGCATAATGGAGGTGGACCGTTCGGATTTCTCCAGGTATCCAAACAGATAGCCAACGACTTCCTCACCGTCTTTGGCAACGAATATCCGGTTGCCCTCTATATCCGCTTTCTCGTTCTTCCGGTATCCATAGCAGCTGTTTTCTGCTTCCCAGTCCGTTGAAAGCCGGATCAGAGTGTCTAAAAGCTCTTCGGTCAGTTCCTGTTCTTCGATCACAATACGATCTCTTATAACTTCCGCCTGCATACGATCACACCACTTGTCTGCCATAGCTTTTCTCCTTTGAATGAATTGACGCTGCACGTCATGGTTTGCGCTGCGCGCATGATTTCTCGCTGCGCACCGTAAATTGAATTGCGTCTTATGCCCCGCAGGGCAATTCATGACCGAAGGTCAATTCATGCCGCAAGGCAATTCGAGCGCCGACAGGCGCAATTCATTGTCGAATCAGTTTCACAACTGATTCGACATGGAACGTCCGGGGGAACATATCCACGGCTTCGGCGGATTTCAAATCGTAGCCGCGGGCGGTCAGGAGGCTGACGTCGCGGGCGAGGGTGGCGGGATCGCAGCTCACGTAGACGAGGCGGGCCGGGGACATTTCGGCAATGGCGTCGATCACGTCCGGGGCAAGGCCCTTGCGGGGCGGGTCGACGACGATGCAGTCCGGGCGGGTACCCTTCGCCGCAAAGCGACGGGCCGCCTCGGAGGCGTCCGCGCAGAAGAATTCCGTATTTTCAACCCCGTTTCGCCGGGCGTTTTCCTTCGCGTCTTCAATGGCCTGGGGGACGATCTCCACGCCCACGGCCTTACCCGCGGCACGGGAGAGGGCCAGCGTGATCGTACCCGTACCGCAGTAGAGATCCAGGACGGTCTCGTTCCGTTTCAGATCCGCCAGGGAGACGGCCAGCTCGTACAGGCGCTCGGCCTGGGCCGGGTTGACCTGATAGAACGACCGCGGCGAGAGCCGGAAACGGAAGCCGCAGAGCTCGTCCTCGATCGCGTCGGTTCCGAAAAGCGTATGGAATTCATCGCCCAGGATCGCGTTGCCGGGCTTTTGATTGACGGCAAGGGCGACGGACTGCAGGCCGGGAACCGACTGTCGGAGGCCGGCGAGCATGCGGTCGGTCTGCGGGAGGCGGTCGCCCGCCGCCACGATGCAGACCATGACCTGCCCGGTACGGACGCCCCGCCGCAGATAGACATGACGGAGCAGCCCTTTTCCGGTCGCCTCTTCGTAGGCGGGGACGCGGTTTTCGTTCGCCCAGCGGAGGATGGCCTCCTTCGCCGCGTCAAACTCCGGCGGAAGGATGGCGCAGCGCTCGATCGGGATGACCTCGTGGGTCCGCTGCCGGTAGAAGCCTGCCGCGACCTTTCCTTTTTGTTCCTGCACCGGGTACTGGGCCTTGTTCCGATAGGAGAGGCAGGCGAGCGGAACGCGGAGCTCCTGCGTTTCATCCAAGGGTCCGGCGGTCAACGCGGGGAAGCGGCGGACCGATCCGTCCCCGCCCAAGATCGGCACGGTGTTCAGACTCTGCCCGCCGATGCGGTTCAGGGCGTCGGTGACCTTTTGCGCCTTGAAGCAAAGCTCCTCCGCGTAGTCCATATGGTGCAGAGCGCAGCCGCCGCAGCGCTTACTGTCGGGGCAGAGGCGGCGGGACATCCGGTGTGCGGAGGGCTCGAGGAGCTTCGTCAGCTTCGCCTGGGCGCTGTTGCGGCTGACATAGGAGACCGCGACCTCGCAGACCTCGCCGCGGATCGCGTTCGGAACGAAGACCGCACAGCCGTCGATCCGGCAGACGCCCAGGCCCTCGGAGGTATAACCGGTGATCTCCACCGTTGCTTTTTGACCGATTTTCAGCATAGCTGGCTCCTTTTGTTTCACGTGAAACAATTTCTCTGCGCGGTTCCATCCGCGCACGCTGTTTTTCCTAACTATACCACAAATGCGGTTGGAAGTCCATATTGCATTTTTGAGCCTTGTGTGGTACAATGGCGGCGCTTTTGATTTCAGGTTTGCAAGGTGAGCTGAATTGTCTTTGACCTATGAACACTGTACCCTCTGTCCGCGCATGTGCGGCGCAGACCGCACCGCCGGGGAACGGGGCTTCTGCGGAATGCCGGATTATCCGGTCGCGGCGCGGGCCGCGGGGCACTACTGGGAGGAGCCGGTGATCTCCGGCGAATACGGCTCCGGCGCCGTCTTCTTCTCCGGCTGTACCCTTCGCTGTAAATTCTGCCAAAACTATGAGATCTCCACGCAGAAGCACGGCTTCGGTCTGAACGCCGCCCGCCTGCGGGAGATTTTCGAGGAATTGATCGCGGAAGGTCATCATAATATCAATCTGGTGACGCCGACCCACTTCCTGCCCGATCTGCTCCCGGCTCTGGAGCCGAGGCTGCCGGTGCCCGTCGTCTACAACTGCGGCGGCTACGAGCGCGTGGAGACCCTGCGTGCGCTGGAGGGCCGCGTGGACGTGTGGCTGCCGGACATGAAATACAGCGATCCCGGCCTGGCCCGCGTCCTCTCGGCTGCGCCGGACTACGTGGAGGTCGCGAAGGCGGCAATTTCGGAGATGTACCGCCAGACCGGTCCCTGCGTGGTCGAGGACGGACTGCTCAGGCGCGGCGTGCTGATCCGGCACCTGATCCTGCCCGGTCAAGTGGACAACTCGATCGGCGTGCTGGAATGGATCGCAAAGACCTTCCCGAAGGGCGCCGTTCTGGTCTCGCTGATGAGCCAGTACGTGCCGATGGGTCCCGCGGCTAAGGTTCCGCCCTTCGACCGGCGGATCACGCGGGAGGAATACGACACGGTCCTCTCCTGGATGTACCTTCTGGGGCTGGACGCAGGCTTTTTGCAGGGACCGGAGGCTGCAAGCCTCGAATACGTTCCCGAATTTGACGGGACGGGCATTCTCAAACGAAGCAAAGCTCCAAACGAGGGTTGAACGGACAACGACCGGAAGCGGCAGGAAACCGCTTCCGGTCGTTTTTGTTTTCGCTTAGTGCGTGATCATCGAGGCAAACGCAGACAAGGAGGTGGAGCGGGCGACGTAGTACCGGGGGACCAGGAAGCGGTTCGTGCCGGTCGTGTAGAGGTTGCCGTTCATTTTGATGCCGAAGAGGTAGCTTTGCTTTGCCAGATAGAGCGTCGTGTTGTTGTATTTCCCGCTTGGATAGCAGAGCACGAAGCACTCCCGGCCGGTCTTTTCCGTGATGATCCGCTTGGATTCTTCCAGCTCGGTTCTCTGCTTCGCCTCAGATAAGGAGTCCAGATTGCTGTGCGACATCGTGTGGCTCTGGAAGGAGACCAGACCGGAGGCCTGCATCTCGCGCACCATATCCCAGGTCAGGAAGTTGTTGTTCGTGCCGATGTTGTTTGGGAAGATGAAGATCGTCGCCTTGACGTTGTACTTCTTGAGCAGGGGGAAGAGAACGGTATAGTTGTCCTTGTAGCCGTCGTCGAAGGTCAGGATCACGGGCTTTTGGTAGGAGGAAAGCTTGGGCAGGTCCTCGAACCAGATCGCGGAGAAGCCGTTCTGCTTGATATATTTGAGCTGGGCTTCCAGATTGGCCGCCGACACGAACAGCTCCGTGATGCCGCCGGAAAAGGGCTCGCCGGTGGCGTGGTACATCAGGACCGGAACCTTGCGGCCGCTCGGGATTTTGGAAACGTCCGGCAGGGGCGTGTAGAAGACGTGATTTTCCTTGCTGTCGAGATACTCGGAATAGCCGAAGGCCTTCGGGAACGCCCGGCAGGGCAGATACCAGTCCTTCCCGTCATAGAGGACGCCGTCGGTTCCGTTCGTATACTGGAAGACTTTCCCGCCGAGGCGGACCGTGCAGACCAATTTTCCGTTGGAGGCCGTCTTTGTGCAGGTCGCATCCGACCAGAACAGCTTGAGATCGGACGACTTGAGCATGGCGCTCGTCACGGCAACGCCGGAGGTCTGTCCGTAGAGCTGCGGCACTGCGATCCCGTTGATCGTTGCCTTTCCGCTCAGCTTGACAAGGGGCTTCGTGTAGAAAACGTGGTTTTCGCTGCTGTCGAGGTACTCGGTATATCCAAAGGCGATCGGGAAATCCCGGCAGGGCAGATACCAGTCGTCTCCGTCAAAGGCCGCGCCGCCGGTTTCGTTCGTATACTGGAAGATCTTGCCGCCGAGGCGGACCGTGCAGGTGTATTTCCGGTTGGAGGTTGCTTGCTTCAGGGTCACGTCCGGCCAGAACAGCTTCAGATCCGACGCCTTGATCAGGGCGCTCGTCGCGGCAACGCCGGCGTTCGTTCCGTAGAGCTGCGGCACCTGGGTCGTGTTGATCGTCGCCTTTCCGCTCAGCTTGACCGGGGTTTCGGCAAGGGGGGGCGGGGTGAATTCCTTCCGTTCCTCCGGATGCAGGTAGCGGAGCAGGATCTGGGCCAGCTCGGCGCGGGTGCAGTTATCCTGCGGACGCAGATACAGTCTATAGTGCTGCAGATTGCCGAGCAGGATATACTCCTGCGTCGCCCAGATCATTGCATTCTTTGCATAGCCGCTGACCAGTCCCGCATCCTGATAGGCGGAGAGGCTGCCCGTCAGCTCCGGTTCGCCGGCAAGGCGGTAGAGGAAGGTCATGATCTGCTCGCGGGTCGTCAATCTTCCGAGGCCGAAGACCGCAGGCGCCGTCTCCGTCGCGGGCTTGACGCCCTTCACAAGTCCCTGCCGGTAATCCCAGATGATTGCATCGCTGTACCATGCACCCTCCGGGACGTCTGAAAAGATCGGCTCATAGGGTACCGGCTCGCCGCCGGCGATCCGGTAGAGGATCATTGCCACCATCTCCCGCGTCACGCTGGCAGATGGGTCGAATTTCGTCTCCGAAACGCCCTGCAGAATGCCCTCCGACCAGCACACCGAGACGGCGTGATAGTACCAGGCGTCTTTCGGAACGTCCGTAAACGGCAGCTCAGCCGGCTGATCTGCAGCCAGCGCCGGAACGGCGCTGCACGCAAACAGGATCAGCGCAAGCAAAAGGCTGATCAGTTTTTTGTTTTTCATGGCGCACTCCTTCCTTTTGATCGTAAAACGGTTCCCATCAGAAGACAAGGCTTCTTCCTGCTTAGATTACCACAATTCCGACGATTTTCATACCCTTTTGAAAAAATATTTATGATTTCAAATGAATATGTGAAAGGAGCACACAGCAAACTTGCTGCGTGCTCCTGTTCAGGTGTTGTCTGTTTACTTCTTCTGCGCGAGCAGGTCGCGGATCTCGATGAGGAGCTTTTCTTCTGCAGTGGGCTCGGGAGCGGGTTCTTCCTTCTTTTCTTCCTCCTTCGCCTTTCTCGCCTCAGCGGCCTTGCGGAGCTTGTTGACGCCCTTGACCAGCAGGAAGACCACCAGCATCAGGATCAGGAAGCTGATGATTGCGGAAATAAAGTTGCCGAAGGTCAGATAGTTCTCAACCGGTTTCTGAACCGTCACACCGTCAACCTCGACCTCTTCCAGCTTCTCAAAGATCGTGGGCAGTTTGATTTTCCAGTTATCAAAGCTGACGCCGCCGGTGAAGATGGAGATAATGGGCATGATAACGTTTTCGGTGAAGGAAGCGACCAGATCCTTGAACACGCCGCCGATGATGATGCCGACGGCCATATCAAACATGTTGCCGGAGATGGCGAATTCCTTGAACTCCTGAATAAAGCCCTTCTTGCCTTCTTTTGCCATTTTTGTTTTCCTCCTTTCTCAAAGTTTTTATCAATAATCGGCCGCAGGCCGGTTATTTCGTAATCAGCTCCAGACCGCCCAGGTACTTCCGCAGAACCTCCGGGACGACGATGGAGCCGTCGGCGCGCTGATTCTGCTCGACCATAGCGGGGAAGATTCGGGACGTAGCCAGGCCGGAGCCGTTCAGGGTGTGAACGAATTCGATCTTGCCGGTCGCTTCGCGGCGGAACCGGATATTGCCGCGCCGCGCCTGATAATCCCGGGCGTTGGAGACGGAGGAGACCTCCTTGTAGCCGTTCATGGACGGGATCTGGATCTCGATGTCGTAGGTCCGGGCCATGGAGGCGGAGCAGTCGCCTGCCGCCAGCTTGACGGTACGGAAATGGAAGCCCAGACCCTTGACCAGATTCTCGGCCTTGCGGACCAGCTCCTCGAAGGCCTCGTCGGACTTCTCGGGCAGGGTATACTGGAACATTTCGATCTTATTGAACTGATGGCCGCGCACCATGCCGCGCTCGTCGGCGCGATGGGACCCGGCCTCCCGGCGGAAGCAGGGCGTGTAGGCAAAGAGCTTATGGGGCAGATCGGATTCGTTCAGAATCTCGCCGCGGTGGAAGGAGGCCAGGGCCGTCTCCGCCGTGGGAAGCATGAAGTGCATCCGCTCATCCGTGGGGTTGGCGATCTTATAGACCTCGTCGGCAAACTTCGGGAACTGGCCCGCAGTCTCGCCGCACTGGTACTCGAGCATGTGGGGCAGGATCACCATTTCATAGCCGTCGTGCAGGTGGCAATCCATGAAGTAGTTGAGCAGGGCCCACTCCAGACGCGCGCCCATGCCGGTATAAATCCAGAAGCCGGTACCGGCCAGCTTGGCTCCGCGCTCGTAGTCGATCAGACCCAGATCGGTGCAGAGATCGACGTGATGCTTCGGCTCGAAGTCGAATTCATGGGGCTTGCCGTAGTAGCGCAGGGGCTCGTTGTTCTCCTTGCCGCCGGGCTTGAGGTCGGGGTCGGGCAGGTTCGGCAGGGAGAGCATCCAGGTCCGGTACTCGGCCTCGACGTCGGTCAGCGCCTTGTCGTTTTCTGCGATCTGGGCCTTGAGCTCGCCCATCTGCTTGAAAATGGGGGCGACGTCCTCGCCCGCCTTCTTGAGAATGGGAATCTGCTTGCTGACCTTGTTTTGCTCGGCCTTTTTGGCCTCGGTGGAGGCGATGAGCTCGCGGCGCTTGCGGTCGAGCTCCAGAATCTTGTCCACGGCCTCGTCGCAGTCTACCTCCTTGGCGCGGAGCAGACGCTTGACCTCTTCGGGGTTTTCCTTGATTCGTTTGATATCCAGCATATGCTTATCCTCGATTGATTCAGATTTTTAATCCATGATCAGGCTCTCGTACCATTCCAGCTCGCTCGGCGAGAGCAGGTCCTTGAGCGGCTCGATTTTTTCCAGACAGTTTTGCAGCGTCTTGTGCTTTCCCTCGTCGTTGGCGGCGATGGCCTTTTGCAGCAGCTCGCTGACCTCGATGGCGTCCGCTGCCCTCTGCTCGGCGGCGGCAAGCGATTCGTTCAGTTCGGTCTTTTCGGTCTCGAGTGCGGTTTTTTCCTCCTGAAGACTGTCGCGCTCCGCCGTCAGCGCGGAGATTTGATCCTCGGCCTCGGCTGCCTGGCGGTCTGCCTCGGTCTGAAGCTCGTCAAGCTGCTGCTGCAGGGCCGAGATCTGCTCCGTCAGCTCGTCGTTTTCGGTCTGCATATCGGTGATGGTCTTGTTCAGATTTGCAGAGGTCTTCTGACTGTCGTTCTTGATCGCGGCGTTGGTCGATTGCAGACGCTTGTTCTCGATCACCATGGAGAGCGCCACCAACAGGAAGGCGACCGCGAACAGGATGGCCAGGTAGCTGACCAGAGCGGTGCGGCGTTTGCGGGAGAGGGCTTCCTCGCCCGTGTCTTCCGTCTTTTTCTTTTCGGTTTCAGCCATCTTTCGTTTCCTCCTTGATCGGCGTCTTTTGCAAGGCGAACAAAAGACGGTTCAGGTCCTCGGGTCCGTAGAATTCAAGCTCGAAGCGGCCCTTGCGCTTGCCGTTGACGATTTTCACCTTCCGTCCGAGGTGACGGCTCAGGGATTTTTCACACTCGGCAATGTAGTCCACCGTCAGCGGCTGTTCGACCGGCTTCTGCTTCGGCTTGCCGAGATTTCGGCATAGGGTCTCCGCCTGTCGGACGGAGAGCTGGAGCGCCATAATCCGCTGGGCGGCCTGGCGGCGGAGCTTTTCGTCCTTGAGACTCAAAAGGGCTCTGGCGTGTCCGGCGGAAAGGGTCCCGCTGCGGACCAGATCGGCCAGCTCGTCAGATAGGCTGAGCAGGCGCAGACTGTTGGCAACTGCGGACCGGGAACGACCCACGCGCTCCGCGATGGTCTCCTGCGTCAGTCCGTATTCGTCCATCAGCGTCTGGAAGCCGGCCGCCTCTTCCATCGGGTTCAGATCCTCGCGCTGGAGGTTTTCGACCAGAGCCAGCTCCATCACCGTGCGGTCGTCCGCGTCCAGGACCAGGACCGGAACCTCGTCGAGATTCGCCATACGGGCGGCCCGCCAGCGACGCTCGCCGGCGATGATCTGGTAGTAGCCGTTCGGCATCTCACGGACGCTCAGCGGCTGGATCAGACCGTGGGCGGCGATGGAATCCGCCAGCGTCTGCAGGGCCTCCGGGTCAAATTCCCGGCGCGGCTGCAGGGGGTTCGGCTCGATTTTGTGCAGAGGCAGGCTGCGAATCTCGCCGGAGGCTTCGGCCAGCGCCGCGTCGTCGATCAGGGCGCTCAGCCCGCGGCCGAGGCCGGTTTGCTTTTTTTTCATAGTTACTCCTATCCTTGTCGGATGATTTCTTCCGCGACGTCCCGATAGGCGCGCGCGCCGCGGCTGTGGCGGTCATAGGCGGTCACGGGCTCGCCGTAGCTGGGCGCCTCCGCCAGACGTACGTTCCGCGGGATCATGGCCTGGAAGACCTTGCCCGGGAAATGCTTGCGGACCTCCTGTGCGACCTGATTGGAGAAATTGGTCCGTGCGTCGTACATCGTCAGCAGGACGCCGAAGATGGAAAGGTTCGGATTCAGGCGCTTCTTGACGGCCCGCATCGTGGACATCAGATCGGAAAGACCCTCGAGGGCGTAATACTCGCACTGGACCGGGATCAGAATCTGCTCGCAGGCGCACAGGCCGTTCAGGGTCAGAAGCTCCAGAGAGGGCGGGCAATCGATGAAGATGAAATCGTAGTCCGCCTTGAGCGGCGAAAGCGCGGCTTTCAGAATATACTCCCGATTCTCCATTGCAGCCAGCTCCACGGACGCGCCGGCCAGGGCGGAGGACGAGGGAATCACGTCTCCCCAATTCGTATGGACAACGGCCTTTTCCGCCGGGATCGCGCCGATGATCACGTCATAGGAGGTATGGCTTGCGCGGCGGGAAATGCCCATGCCGGAGGAGGCGTTTGCCTGGGGATCGAAGTCGCAGAGCAGGACGCTCCTGCCCTGATCGTGAAGGGCCGCCGTCAGATTGACCGCCGTGGTCGTTTTGCCGACGCCGCCCTTCTGATTGACGATTGCGATGATTTTGCCCATGAAAACCTCCGTCTGTCCGTTTTTCTTGATTATAGCACACATTTTGTAAAATGCAAGAAAAAATGGACGCCTGCGGCGTCCGTTTCACGTGAAACATTCCGCAGGCGTCCGATTTTGGAACGGATGCCTCCCGATTTACCGGTGCAATAGGTCTCGAACGGCACAGCGCATGGCGAACGCGGACCACTTGAGATAACGAAACGACCCAGCGTTTGTTTTTTTTAAATATATATATTGTGATTTTGCAAGATTCTTGCGCTGACAGTTATCTCCGGAAACGGGATTCCCGGGGCGCTTCAGGGCCTCCCGGACCGCTTCCGGGCTTCGCGCCTCGGCCTCGACCGTAACGAAGCCGTTTCCGACCTCCTGCTTCAAATGGGCGTCGGAGCCGGCGAAGGCGGGCAGGCGGTGGATCCGCGCAAAAAGGGCGGCCATGCTGTTTGCCTCGGGATAGCGGCTGCCGGCCCGGGCATTCCATGTCTCTATGCCGTCGATCCAGTCCAGGATCGGCAGCAGGCGGCCGGCGGAACGGTCGGACTTGAACGGATGGGCGTTTTTCTTCTGTTTCATCATAGCAGAAACGCTTTCCCGGCGCAAGAGCAATTCAGATTTTTTTCGTCTTTTTTCAAAAAACGTGACCTGGCCCGGATCGCATCTGCAAGGGTGATACATTTTAAAAAAGAATTTGCGGAAAAAAGAGGAGAAATTCCTTGTAAAATCCGGACGTTTGTGGTAGAATAGACAGGTCAAGGTTTCACTATTATCCCTGGGGGTGCATTTATGTATTCCAACGCCTTTATCTGGGCCAAGGTCATCGCCTACCTGGACGAGCGGCTGACGCCCGGGATCGTTTCCACCTATTTCGATCAGTCCTACGTCCTCGACTGTACGGACCGAGTTCTGACCGTCTACGCCCCTTCCGAGTTCTGCAAGGACTTCATTGAGCGCCGCTGCCTCGGCTATATCCAGGACGCCATGCAGGAGCTGACCGCGCAGGACTATGAGGTCCGCGTGGTCTGCGAGGAGGAAATGGACGAATATAACAGCCGCCGCGAAAAGGGCGCGAACAAGTTCAATCCGCAGTTCACCTTTGAATCCTTCGTGGTCGGCCCCTCCAACCGCTTTGCCTACAACGCGGCCCTGGCCGTCACCGACAAGCCCGCCACGGCTTATAACCCGCTCTTTATCTACGGCCCCTCCGGTCTGGGCAAGACGCATCTGCTCTACGCCATCGCCAACCAGATTCAGACGAATCTGCCGGATTTCAACATTATCTACATTTCCTCCGAGCAGTTTACAAACGAGCTGATCACTGCCCTGCGCGAGCATAAAAACGTGGAGTTCCGCCACAAATACCGCGAAGCCGACCTTCTGCTGATGGACGATATCCAGTTCATCGGCGGCAAGAGCGCCACCGAGGAAGAATTTTTTCATACCTTCAACGAGCTCTTTGAGAGCCGCAAGCAGATCGTTCTCACCTCGGACCGTCCGCCCGCGGACATCCCGCTGCTGGCGGACCGCCTGCGCACCCGTTTTGAGGGCGGTCTGATCTGCGACATCATCCCGCCCGACTATGAGACCAGAATGGCCATCATCCAGAACAAGGCCGCCTCTCTCGGTCTGGAGATCCCGGACGATATCTGCAGCTACATTGCCCAGAACATCACCAACAACGTCCGCTCCCTGGAGGGCACGGTCAATATCATCAAGGCCTATCACGAGCTCGACGGAATGCGGCTGGATCTGGCCTCCGTCTCCCGCGCCATCAAGGATATGTATACCGAGGGCAGCCACAACCTGCCCACGGCGGCGCTGATCATCGCGGAGGTCTCCCGCTTCTACAGCGTGGAGGAAAACCTGCTCCGCGGACGGCTCAAATCCAACAACATCGTCATGCCGCGCCAGATCGCCATGTATCTGATCCGCGACCTGACCCACCAGAGCTATAAGACCATCGGCCGCGAATTCGGCCGCGATCACACCACCGTTCTTTCCGCCCTGCAAAAGGTCGAAGCCCTCCTGGCCAAAGAGGACAAGGAGACCATGGACAATATCCGCGACATCACCGCGAATATCAACGCAAAGCTGTAGGCCCGCACTTCATCCACAGGCCATGTGGAAAGTGGAAATCCGGACTGTGGAAAACCGGTTTTTACCCGCTTTCCAACAAAGCCCGTGTGGAAATCGTCGGATTGCCCACAATCGGCTGTGGAAAAGAAATCCCTTGTCCCGCAACGGATTCCGACCGTTTTCCACCATCCACAGGTTCTACTATTAAGACTACTGTATTTTATTCTCTCTTTCTATCAAGAAAGAAAAGAAAGAAAAGGAGACGCCCATGAAGTTCACGTGTGAAAAAACGCTGCTTTCCAACGCCATTTCCATCGTTTCGCGTACCGTCAGCCCGAAAAGCAGCCTGGTATTTTTAGAGGGCATCTATCTGCGTGCCAATGAAAATCTCCAGTTGACCGGCTACAATCTGGAAACCGGCATCACGGTCCAGGTCGAAGCGAGCGTCCGGGACCCCGGCGAATGTGTCATGCCCACTCGCATGTTTGCGGACATCATCCGCAAGCTGCCGGAGGAGGTCGTCTCCATCGAGGTGGACGAGAGCTACCGCGTCAGCATCTCCGCCGGCGTCTCCAAATTCCATCTGATGGCGACCTCCGCCGACGAATATCCCCAGCTTCCCAAGGTCGAGGAGGAAAAAGCGGTCCATCTGCCGCAAAAGGCGCTGCGTGAGCTGATCTCCGGCACGCTCTTTGCGGTCTCGGACGACAGCGCCAACGCCATCTATACCGGCTGTCTGGTCGAGGCCGAGGAGGGCTCTATCACGATGGTCGCCATCGACGGCTACCGTCTGGCCAAGCGCACCTGGCACAATAACGAGGCAAAGTTCCCGGCGATGCACTTCGTCGTTCCCTCCGCCGCCCTCAAGGAGCTGGAAAAGATCCTCTCCGATACGGAAGACGAGGTTCTGTTCACCCTGGGCAAAAAGCATATTTCGTTCTCCGTGGGCAGCGCGTCCCTGATCTGCCGCCTGCTGGACGGCAAGTTTGTGGAATGGCGGCGCTTCATCCCGGAATCCACGCCCATCAAGCTGGTCGCAAATCTGCGGGAGTTCACCGAGACCATCGAGCGCGTCAGTCTGATCGTCAGCGAGAAATACAAGAGCCCGGTCCGCTGTCTCTTTGCCAAGGACGGCGCCGAGTTCCGCACGGTCACGACGATCGCCTCCGCCGCCGACGGCTGCCGGATGGCAGGCGACGGCAAGGATACCGAGAACGGCTTCTCCTGCCGCTACATGCTCGACGCCCTGCACGCCGTCCCCACCGAGGAGGTCTGCATTGAGCTCTCCGGCGGCCTGAACCCGATCCTGCTCACGCCGACCAGCGACGAATACGACTTTACTTATCTGATCCAGCCGGTCAGACTGAATTAAGCTGATCGCTCAAACACAGCTCCGCGCGAGGGTGCGGAACGCAAAGAAAGGCATCTTATGAAAGTACGAATCCGCCGGATCCGTCCGGCTGAAGTCTCCATTCCGATCACAACCGAATATATCAAGCTGGAGAGCTTTCTCAAGCTGGCCGACGCCGCGCCGTCCGGCGGAATGGCAAAGACCTTCATCCAGGACGGAGCCGTCACAGTCAACGGAGAGGTCTGCACGATGCGCGGCAAAAAGCTCCGTCCCGGAGACGTCGTCGGCTTTGACGGCGCGGCCTATCGGGTCGGGCAGGGCCAATGAAGCTGCTCGATCTGCGTCTGACGGGCTTCCGCAACTACGAGGATCAGACCGTCGAATTTGACCCGGGAATCAATCTCTTCGTGGGTCAGAACGCCCAGGGCAAGACGAATCTGCTGGAGGCCGTCTGCTACCTCAGCCGCGGCGCGGCCTTCCGCACCCGCAAGGAGGCCGAGTTGATCCGCTTCGGCTCGGAATTCGCCGCCCTGGAGGCAAGGGTTTTCTCCTATGATCGGGAGCAAAGTCTGAAAACGGTCATGTTCGCGGGCAGACGGCCCCGCCAGCTCTTTCTCTCCGGCGTGAAAAAGCCCTCCCGCGAGGATCTGGACGGCGTTCTGAATACGGTCCTGTTCTGTCCCGAGGATCTTTCCGTCCTCAAAAAGGGAGCGGCGGAGCGGCGGAAGCTGCTCGACGACGCCCTGTGTCAGCTCCGGCCCCGCTACGCGAGGGCGCTGGAGGAATACCGCCGCAACTACGCGCAGAAATCCGCCGTGCTCCGGGAACGGGACGAGCACCCCGAGCTGCTGGATCTCCTCCCGGAATACAACGAGCGAATGGCCCAGACCGGAGCGATCATCATCACCACGCGGGCCAAATATATCCGCCGGCTTGCGGAGCGGGCCGCCGTCCATCACGGGGCCTTCACCGCCGACCGGGAGCAGCTCCGTCTGAGCTATCAGACGGTCTCTACGGTACAGGACCCGACGGCTTCCGCGCGCCAGGTCTACGACTGGCTGCGCGAGCATCAGGAGAGCCACGCCCGGGCGGAGCTGGCCTCGGCTCAGTGCCTCTCCGGCCCGCATAAGGACGATTTTGAGGTCGCCATCAACGAGCTCTCCGTCAAGACCTACGGCTCCCAGGGCCAGACCCGCACCGCTGCGATCTCCCTGAAGCTGGCGGAACGGGATCTGTTTGAGGCGGATACCGGCGAGCAGCCGGTCCTCCTGCTGGACGACGTGCTCTCCGAGCTTGACGCGGGCCGGCAGGATTTCGTGGTCAACTGCATCCGGAGCGGTCAGGTTCTGATCACCTGCTGCGAAACCGACCGCGTGACCCACGCGGGACGGACGTTTTCCGTCGAGGGCGGGATCATAAGAACCGCGGAACCGTGAAATCGAATTCACGGATCGAGCAAAGGAATGATTTGAATGTACGTTCCCATCGGCAACGATTTTTCGATCCGGGAGCAGTCCATCGTCGGTATTTTTGATCTGGACAAGTGCTCCTACGGAAAAAAGACCCGGGAATTTTTGGCCCGGGCGGAGCAAAGCGGTCAGGTCGTCCCCGCGACGGACGATCTTCCGAAGTCCTTCATTGTGACCTCCGAATACGGTCTGGACCGCGTCTGGCTGGTCCAGTTCAACGCGGCCACCATTGAAAAGCGCGGGATCCGCTGAGCCTCGCTCCCCCGGCATCGAAACCAACCTCAGCAAAGGATAATGAGATATGATGAATGAAAACAACGAAATCATGGAAGCAAGGGTGAATCCCGTCGAAACCGAATACGACGGCTCACAGATCCAGGTTCTGGAGGGCCTGGAGGCGGTTCGCAAGCGTCCGGGCATGTATATCGGCTCTACCTCGGAATCCGGTCTGCACCATCTGGTCTATGAGATCGTGGACAACTCCATCGACGAGGCCCTGGCCGGCTACTGCGATCACATCATGGTCACGATCAACCCCGGCAATACGATCACGGTCCGGGACAACGGACGCGGCATCCCCGTGGATATCCAGCCCCAAACCGGACGCCCCGCTCTGGAGGTCGTCTTTACGGTCCTGCACGCCGGCGGCAAGTTCGGCGGCGGCGGTTACAAGGTTTCCGGCGGCCTGCACGGCGTCGGCGCCTCCGTCGTCAACGCCCTGTCCGAGTGGCTGGAGGTCGAGGTCCACAAGGAGGGCAAAATCTACCAGATGAAGTTCTCCCGCGGCACGATCACCCAGGAGATGCAGATCATCGGCGCCTGCGACGACACCGGTACGACTGTCACCTTCAAGCCGGACCCCGAGATGTTCGATACCCTGGAATACAGCTACGAGATCCTCCACAAGCGGATGCAGGAGCAGGCCTTCCTGAACGCCGGTCTGAAGATTTCCATCGGCGACCTGCGGACCGAGGACGGACCGCGCGACTCCATGCGCTATGAGGGCGGCATCCGGGAATTCGTGACCTATATCAACCGCAATAAGACCCCGATCCACGAGACCCCGATCTATATGACGGGCCGCAAGGACGACGCCGTGGCCGAGATCGCCATGCAGTACAACGACGGCTACAACGAGGTCCTCGTCTCCTTTGCCAACGACATCCACACCCCGGAGGGCGGCATGCATGAGACCGGCTTCAAGACGGCCCTGACCCGCGTGCTGAACGCATACGGCGTCAAGTACGGCATCATCAAGGGAGAGGACAAGGTCTCCGGCGAGGACTGCCGCGAGGGTCTGACCGTTGTCATCTCGGTCAAGCTGCCCGAGGCTCAGTTCGAGGGCCAGACCAAGCAGAAGCTCGGCAACGCCTATATCCGCACCCTGGTGGATAACGTGGTGAACCAGCAGCTTACGGACTATCTGGAGGAAAATCCCTCCGTCGCCAAGTCCATTCTGGAAAAGGCCATGATGGCCAACCGCGCCCGCGAGGCCGCCCGCCGCGCCCGTGAGAACATCCGCCGCAAGTCGGCGCTCGACGTCGAGCGTCTGCCGGGCAAGCTCTGGGACTGCAACGAGCGCGACCCGGCTCTGACCGAGCTCTACATCGTGGAGGGCGACTCCGCGGCGGGTTCGGCCAAGAACGGCCGCGATTCCCGCTTCCAGGCGATCCTTGCCATGTGGGGCAAGATGCTCAACGTGGAAAAGGCGCGTGCGGACAAGATCTACAACAACGACAAGCTGGCCCCCGTCATTCAGGCCCTGGGCTGCGGCATCGGCGAGGAGCTGAATTTAGAGAAGCTCCGCTATCACAAGATCATCATCATGGCCGATGCCGACGTGGACGGCTCCCATATCCGGACCCTGCTGCTGACCTTCTTCTTCCGCTATATGCGCCCGATGATCGAAAACGGCTACGTCTATGCGGCCGTCCCGCCGCTGTATAAGCTGCGCCGCGGCAAGACAGAGAAGGTCGCCTACTCCGATGACGAACGCGACCGGATCTCCGCCGAGCTGCGCGGCGACAACGCGAACGTCAAGATCGATATCAGCCGCTTCAAGGGTCTCGGCGAGATGGACCCGCACGAGCTCTGGGAGACCACGATGAACCCCGAAGCCCGCACCCTCCGCCGCATCACCCTCGGCGACGCCATCGCCGCCGATCAGACCTTCACCGTCCTGATGGGCGAGGATGTCGAGCCTCGGAAGCAGTTCATCGAGACGAACGCGAAGTACGTGGTGAATTTGGATTTCTAAGGACCAGGGATTAGGGATTAGGGATCAGGGATCAGGGATCAGGGATTAACCAAGAGTTCTATGGTGACTGGTCCTTGGCAACTCAAAAAAAGGAAGAATACCAATGTCAAAAAATCGTGATTACAAGCCGGAGGATATTCTGTTCCCCAATCAGACGATCACAACGAACGATCTGGTCAAGGAAATGGAAACCTCCTTTATGGAATATTCGATGTCCGTCATCGTGGACCGGGCCCTGCCCGACGTGCGCGACGGTCTCAAGCCGGTGCATCGGCGCATTCTCTATGCCCTCTATGAGGACAACCTGACCTCGGACAAGCCTTTCCGCAAGTCTGCGACCTGCGTGGGCGACGTCATCGGCCGCTACCATCCCCACGGCGACGCCTCCGTCTACGACGCGATGGTGCGTCTGGCGCAGGACTTCTCCATGCGCTACCGGCTGGTCGAGGGTCACGGCAACTTCGGCTCCATCGACGGCGACCCCCCTGCGGCCTACCGTTACACCGAGGCCAGAATGTCGAAGATCTCCAACGAGATGCTCCGCGACATCGACAAGCAGGTCATCGACTGGGTCCCGAACTTCGACGAGACCCGGAAGGAGCCCAAGGTCCTGCCCTCCCGCTTCCCGAACCTGCTGGTCAACGGCTCATCGGGCATCGCGGTCGGCATGGCGACCAACATCCCGCCCCACAACCTGCGCGAGGTCATCGACGCCTGCATCGAGGTCCTGGACAACCCCGAGGCGGAGCTTTCCGACATCATGCAGTACATCAAGGGCCCGGATTTCCCGACCAAGGGCATCATCCTGGGCCGCTCCGGCATCCGCGCCGCCTATGCGACCGGCCGCGGCCGGATCCTCGTGCGCGGACGCGCGGAATTTGAGGAGCACGGCCAGGGCCGGGTTCGCATCATCGTGACCGAGCTGCCCTATCAGGTCAACAAGCGCCGTCTGGTCGAGAACATTGCCGATCAGATCAAGGACAAGCGCCTCGAGGGCATCTCCGACCTGCGCGACGAGTCTGACCGAAACGGCATGCGCATCGTCATTGAGCTGAAAAAGGACGCCAACCCCCAGGTCGTTTTGAACCGGCTCTACGCCCAGACCGCCCTGCAGTCGTCCTTCTCCGTGAATATGCTCGCCCTGGTGGACGACCAGAGCCAGCCCCGCTGCCTGAGTCTGCGAAACGTCCTGGACGAGTACCTGTCCTTCCAGGAGCAGGTCATCATCCGCCGGACCGAGTTCGATCTCAAAAAGGCGCTGGAGCGGGCCCACATCTTAGAGGGTCTGCTGATCGCCGAGGACAACATCGACGAGGTCATCCGCATCATCCGTTCGTCCTATGACGACGCCAAGGAGCGTCTGATGGAACGATTCGAGCTGGACGATATCCAGGCCCAGACGATCCTGGACATGCGTCTGAAGGCCCTCCAGGGCCTCGAGCGCGAAAAGCTGGAGGCCGAGTACAAGGAGCTGGAGGAAAAGATCGCCTGGTTCCGCAAGGTCCTGGCCGATCTCAACCTGGTCAAGGGCATTTTGAAGGACGAGCTGATCCAGATCCGCGACAAGTACGGCGACGATCGGCAGACCGAGATCCAGGAGGTCGAGGACGAGCTGGACATCGAGGATCTGATCGAGGAGGAGGACTGCGTCTTCACGATCTCCGAGCAGGGCTACGTCAAGCGCATGCCGGTCACGGAGTACCGCGCCCAACGGCGCGGCGGACGCGGCGTCCATGCGGCCAACCTCAAGGAGGAGGACTTCGTCCGCGATATCTTCGCGGCCTCCACCCACGACGTGATCCTGTTCTTCACGAACCTCGGCAAGTGCCACCGCAAGAAGGGCTATCAGATCCCGGAGGCGAGCCGCACGGCCCGCGGTACGGCAATGATCAACGTCCTGCCGCTGGAGGCGGGCGAGTACGTGACCGCCGGCGTCACCCTGCGCGAGTTCTCCGAGGAGGAGTTCCTGGTCATGGTCACCCGGAAGGGCACGGTCAAGCGTCTGCGCCTGTCCGAGCTGAACACCGCCCGGAAGGCCGGCATCCGCGCCATCACCCTCGATGAGGACGACAGCCTGATCGCGGTCCGCCGCACCGACGGCAAGCAGAAGATCCTGCTCGCCACCCGCGACGGCATGGCGATCTGCTTCGATGAAAACGACGTCCGCTGCATGGGCCGCAGCGCGGCAGGCGTGCGCGGCATCACCCTCGGCACGGACGACTGCATCGTCGGCGCCGGGATCTATGAGGAGGGCAAGACCCTTCTCTCCGTCACCGAAAACGGCTTCGGCAAGCGGACCGAGCTGTCCGCCTTCCTCCGCCTGGACGAGAACGGCGAACGCACCCTGACCCAGTCCCGCGGCGGCAAGGGCATGACGGCCTACGGCCTGTCCGAAAAGACCGGCAGGGTCGCCGGCGTCCGCGTGGTATCCGGCGACGAGGATCTGATGGTCATCGAGAACAACGGCGTGATCATCCGCATGCAGATCGCAGACGTCAACGTGTACGGCCGCACCGCCCAGGGCGTCCGCGTCATGCGTCTGGACGGAGAGAGCAAGGTCATCTCCATTGAAACCGTGGCCCATGAGGAGGAAGCGGAAGCCTGAGCGGGCTTCCCGGAGCGGAACGCTGAACCGGAAAGGATGGTTGTATGAAAAGATCCGCCATTGTCGTGATGGCTGCCGCCGGAACGGCGGCTGCAGCGGCCTCGATCCCATATTTCTACCGGCAGAATACCGACCTGCGAGCCTCGCACTACGTTTTCCGCTCGCCGAAGGTGCGCGGAAGGCTCGACGGCTTCCGCATCGTCCAGGTCTCCGACCTGCATAATCACGAGCTGGGCAAGGGCAACTGCCATCTGCTCGCCCTGCTGGAGGCCCAGCTTCCGAAGCTGATCGTGATCACCGGCGACCTCGTGGACTCCTACCATCCGAACCCGGAGTGCGCCCTGCGCTTCTGCCGGGCTGCGTCCAGGATCGCCCCCTGCTATTTCGTCACGGGCAACCACGAGCACCGGATGTCCCGCGAGCGGCTGACGGAATTCCTCCGCCGGGTCGAGGATTGCGGCGTGACGGTCCTGCGCAACCGGGCAGTCGAGCTCTCGCCCTACGCGATGCAGGCCGAGGATCCGACCGACGACGCCTTCCGGCTGATCGGCGTGGACTGCCAGCAGGGCAAGACCGATACCCTCCAGCGCCTCATGCAGAAGCGCGACCCGGAGGAGCTCAATATCCTGCTCGCCCACAAGCCGCACTATGCGGAATACTATGAAAAGGCCGGGGTGGATCTGGTGCTGACCGGTCATGCCCACGGCGGGCAGTGGCGTCTGCCCCTGATCGGGGCCGTCTACGCCCCCGGACAGGGCCTTCTGCCGGACTACACCGCCGGGATGTACCGCCTGGGGAATACCGTCATGTGCGTCTCCCGAGGTCTGGGCAATTCGTCCTTCCCGCTCCGGATCGAAAACAAGCCGGAGCTTGTGACCGTGACCCTGCGGGCGGAGAAATAATCCCCGCGGTTGAATTGAGAATTGAGAAGGGAGAATTGAGAATTTGCGGTGACAGGTGAAAATAGAAACAGGCCGCTTCCGAGAACTTCGGAAGCGGCCTGTTTGCACGTTGGATTACTGTTCTTCCTTCACGTAAGCTACGATCACGCGGCGGTTGGGCTCGGTGCCGGTGGAGTAGGTGGTCACGTTCGGGAAATCCTGGAGCGTGGCGTGGATGACGTGGCGCTCGTAGGCGTTCATCGGCTCCAGGGTCAGATTCTTCTTGTACTTGACGACCTTCGCGGCCATCTTGCGGGCCAGGCGCTGGAGGCTTTCCTCGCGCTTGCCGCGGTAGTTTTCGGCGTCCACGCTCACGCGGGTCCGCTTGGAGGTATCGTGGTTCAGAGCGTAGTTGGCCAGATGCTGGATCGCGTCCAGGGTCTCGCCCCGGCGGCCGATCAGGGCGCCGAGGTCGCTGCCGGTCAGCTCAACCTTGATCGTATCCTCCGCTCTCCAGGCGTGGGGAACGGCGTCGGAATCCATCCGTTCCAGCAGACCCTTGAGGAAGGTCTCCACCCGTTCCTCCTGGGAGCCGGGCTCGACGGGGGGATAGTGCCTGGGCTCGGCCTGGGCCTTGGGCGCTTCGCGGCGCGGCGCCTGCTTTTTGGGCTCCGGTCTGGGCTGCTTGGGCGCTTCGGCCTTCGGGGCCTCACGGCGGGGAGCCGGCTTGGGCATTTCCAGCGGCTTTTCCAGCTTGGGGGCCATCTTCTTGGGCTTGCGGGAGGCGGCGGAAAGGGCCGGGGCGGGCTCGGCGGGGGCGGCGGGGGCGGCGGGGGCGACAGGCGCGGGGTCCGGAACCTGATACGTGACCTTCACCTTCGCCGGAGAAGCGCCGATGCCGAGGAAGCCGGATCTGGCGTTCTCAAGGACCTCAACGCTGACTTCCTCGCGGTCCATCCGCAGCTCGGCCAGGGCATTGCTGATCGCCAGCTCGATGCTCTTGCCGGTGGTGATGATATATTTTTCCATTGCTTACTCCTTTGTTTGCACCTCAGTCGTCGTAGCGGTGCGGATCATAGTTTCTGCCGCGGCGGTTGGGACGGCGGCTGTCGTCCGGGTCCTCGCTCGCGCCTTCGGCGTCGGTCATGCCGGACGCGGCTGCCTTCATCTCCTGATAGGCGGCTTCCTTGGCGGCCTGCTCGTTCTTCTGCCGCTGCTGGAGCTTCTTCTTGCTGGCTGCGCCGACCATGCCGTCGGGGTTCTCGGCCCTGCGCTCGGCGCGCAGACGCTCGCGTTCGGCCTCAAGCGCGGCCTCCTTGGCGGCGTTCTGACGCTTGATCTCGTCCTCGGCGTCATAGACCTGCTTATAATGCTTGTTGAGGAAATAGTCCTGGATCAGGCTGAAAACGCCCTGCACGATCCAGTAGACGGACAGACCCGCCGGCGCCACGAAGCCGATGTACACCGACATCAGCGGCATCAGATAGGTCATCATCTTGTTGGACTGGGCCTGCTGGCTGCTCTTGGCCATTTCCTCGTCCTGGTTGCCGTTCTTATCCACAACGACGGCGTTGTTCTGCTTCTGACCGATCAGCACGGAGACCATGTTGATCCCGCCGGAGAGGATGGGCAGCAGGAACTGGCCGACGGCGTTCCAGACGCCGGAGACGGCGAAGTAGTTCCAGAACAGCACGTGGGGGATCGTGGCAAGCTCGACGCCGAGCAGCTTGGTGTTCATGGCGACGATCGAGGGACTGATCGCCTTCATGGCCTCCAGATTGGTCTGGATGTAGGGCATGGCGGACATCTGCCAGTAGGCTGCGCTCCGCCCGCTGGACAGCGCCTTGGCGGTCATGGAGCCGGAGGAGATCAGCGCATTCTGGATCTGGCCCAGGGTTGCGTCCGAAACTCTGCCGTGGAACATCAGCCAGGTGATGGGCTCGCGGATGATTTCATACAGAGGGATCAGGATCAGCAGGGGCAGCAGCGACCAGATGCAGCCGCCGCAGCCGGAAGCGCCCTCCTTGCGGTAGAGCTCGTTGACCGCCGCCTGATAGGCCTGCTTGTCGTCGCCGTACTTCTCCTCCAGCGCCTTGACCTGCGGGGTCAGGCGGGACATCTTCATCATGCCCTTCTTGCTCTTGGCGGAGGCGGGCAGAAGAATGATCTTGACGATCAGCGCGAACAGGATCAGCGCAACGCCGAAATTGCCGGTCAGATTGTAGAGCCAGCTCAGCAGATAGGAGAACGGGAGCTTGACGTAGTCAAAAAGACCCAGCTTGTATTCGGTGGACAGGCTCTCGATATTCACCGAAGTTCCGTCCTCGGTCAGATGCTGGGCGGCGGGGTTGGAGATGGAGCAGCCTGTGAGCGTCAGGGCAAGGATCAGAACCAGGATCAGAACGATCAGGCCCGAGCGTCGGGAGTTGTTTCGATGTTGTTTCATCTGAAAGAATTCTCCATATAAGTTTGTGGCTGCCGGCCGGAGCCGGCACGGATGCTCCCGTGACCGCGTCACGGGACGGGGTCGAAGTAGTCGTGCCTGGAATACGGATTGCAGCGGCAGAAACGCTTTGCGGCCAGAGCGCCGCCCTTGAGCGCGCCGTACTTGCCGATGGCCTGACGGGCATATTCGCTGCAGGTCGGCTCATAGCGGCAGCGCCGCGGAAATGCCGGGGAGACGAACCGCTGATAAAAGCGGATCAGCTTCAGAAACAGCCATTTCATTCTGTTTGCTCCTTCAGCAGACGCAGACGCCCGCACTGTCGCAGGAAGCTCCGCTCGAACTCGGAGAAATCTCCGTCGATGGCGCGCTGCCGCGCCACGATCACAACGTCAAAGCCGCGCTTGAAACGATCCTCGTGGATGCGGTAGACCTCGCGGATGCGCCGTCTGGCGCGGTTGCGGTCCACCGCGTGGCCGAGCTTGACGCCGGTCGTGATGCCGAGCCGATTACCCTGCGTTCCGTTGCGCTTGCAGTAGACCACGACGAAAGGGCCAACGGCGCTCTCGCCCTTGGCATACAGCTTGCGAAACACGTGATTGAGCTTCAGCGCCGTGGTAAACTCCAAAGCAAATGCCTCCGATATGGGTTCGGGGCGAACAGATACTCCATCCGTTCACCCCGAACGCGTTTGCGAAAGCAGGAGACGGTCTCCCATGCCTTCGCGGCGGTCATACGCCAGCGCGCAGCCGCCATCCGTTCCAATTAAGCAGAAATGACGGCTCTGCCCTTCGCACGACGGCGGGCAAGCACCTTGCGGCCGTTTCTGGTCGCCATTCTCTGGCGGAAGCCATGGACCTTCGCTCTGTGGCGCTTGTGGGGTTGATAGGTACGCAGCATGGAATACACCTCCTGAATATAATATGCTCAACAGCTCTGGCGCCGGTGCGCGGAGCCGCAGCGAGTCGATGCAAAAGCCTTCGCAGGCTCATACGGCCTACATTATATCCCGAACCGGGGGGAAAAGTCAACATAAAATTTCCGGAACCCGAAAAATTGTGGTCGGATCAAGCCGGAGCCACGAAATATAGCGGTCGCTCCGGCAGGGAAACGGGCCGCCGCAGACTGCGGCGGCCCGGCAGGCGTTTTTACAGATTCCAGATGTTGTCCACGTACTCACGGACGGCGCGGTCGGCGGAGAAGATGCCGGACTTCGCGGTGTTCACCAGCATCATGCGGTTGAAGCGCGCGCGGTCGCCGTAGACGCGGGCCACGTCGCGCTGGGCGCGGGCGTAGTCGCTGAAGTCGGCCAGGGTCATATAGGCGTCGGCCACGCCGAAGCGGCTGGTGGTCAGGCTGGCGGCAATGTCGTCGAAGCGCTGGCCCAGCTCGCCGGAGGTGAGCATATTGAGGACCCGGCGCAGCTCCGGCGTCACGTAGGCGTTGGGATCGTAGCCGGTCTGCCACAGGCGCTCCACCTCGTCGGCCTTCATGCCGAAGAGGAACATGTTCTCGTCGCCCACCTGCTCGTGGATCTCCACGTTCGCGCCGTCGAGCGTGCCGATCGTCACGGCGCCGTTGATCATAAACTTCATGTTGCCGGTGCCGGAGGCCTCCTTGCCCGCGATGGAGATCTGCTCGGAGATCTCGGCGGCGGGGATGATGATCTCGGCCAGGGAGACGCGGTAGTCCTCAATGAAGACGACCTTCAGCTTGTCGCGGACGTCCGGGTCGCTGTTGACCAGGTTGGAGACCGCCACGATCAGGGAGATGATCTGCTTGGCGCGGATATAGCCGGCGCTGGCCTTTGCGCCGAAGATGAAGGTCCGCGGCTGCCAGTTGTCGTTGGGCCGGGCCTTGATCTGGTTGTAGAGATAGAGGATGTGCAGGACGTTGAGCATCTGCCGCTTGTACTCGTGCAGACGCTTGACCTGGACGTCAAACAGGGAGGTCGGGTCCACATTGACGCCGTTGGCATGGGCGATGTACCGGGCCAGGCGCTGCTTGTTGTGCAGCTTGATCTCAGCCAGGCGCTTGCCCACGGAGGCGTCGTCCTTGTACTTGAGCAGCTCCTCGAGGGCGTTGGCGTCCTTGAGGAAGCCGTCGCCGATCAGCTCGTGGAGCAGATCGGTCAGCTCGGGGTTGGACTGGCCCAGCCAGCGGCGGTAGGCGATGCCGTTGGTGACGTTCAGGAAGCGCTCCGGGGTGTACTGGTAGTAGTCGTGGAAGATGGTCTGCTCCAGGATCTCGGTGTGCAGGCGGGAGACGCCGTTGACCTTGTGGCAGCAGGCCAGGCAGAGATTCGCCATGCGGACCTCGTTGTTGGCGATCACAGCCATCCAGTTCAGCTTGGCCTCGTCGTCGCCGTAGAAGGCGCGCAGCTTTTCCATCAGGCGGCGGTTGATCTCCTCGGTGATGGCGTAGACGCGGGGGAGCTGCTCCTTGAAGAGGCTGACGCTCCAGCGCTCCAGGGCCTCGCTCATCACGGTGTGGTTGGTGTAGGAAAGGGTGCGCTGGCAAATATCCCAGGCCTCGTCCCAGCCGAAGTCGTATACGTCCATCAGCAGCCGCATCAGCTCCGGCACGCAGAGGGCCGGATGGGTGTCGTTGATGTGGATCGCGACCTTGTCCGGCAGCGAGCGCAGGGTGCCGTAGCGCTTGATGTGGGAGCGGAGGATGGATTGCAGGGAGGCCGAGCAGAGCAGGTACTGCTGGCGCAGACGAAGGCGCTTGCCCTGAATGTGGTCGTCGGCGGGGTAGAGGACCTTGGAGATCGTCTCGGCCATCGTGTTCTGTTCCAGCGCGCGCACGTAGTCGCCGCGGGAGAAGGCCGCCATGTCAAAGCTCTGGGGCAGCTTCGCGGACCAGAGCACCAGCTTGTTGACGGCGTTGGTGTGGTAGCCGGAGATATAGAGGTTGTAGGGAACGGCCATGACCGTGGAGTAGCCGTGCTGGGCGACCTTGAACTTGCCGTTGTCGTACCACTCGTTGACCTCGCCGCCGAAGCGGACCTCCACGGCGTCGTCCTCCTTCGGGACCAGCCAGACGTCGCCCATTTGCAGCCAGTTGTCGGGCAGCTCCATCTGCCAGCCGTCCACGATCTGCTGCTTGAAGATGCCGAACTCATAGCGGATGGAGAAGCCGGTGGCGGGGTAGCCCAGACCGGTCAGCGCGTCAAGATAGCAGGAGGCCAGACGGCCCAGACCGCCGTTGCCGAGTCCGGCGTCGGGGTCGAGGGCGTAGAGGTCATGGATATCGATATCGAGCTTTTTGAGCGCGTCGGTGAAGACTTTCTCCCAGCCGAGGTTGTAGAGGTTGTTGTGCAGGGAGGTGCCGACCAGAAACTCCATGGACATATAGTAGACCTGCTTGCGTCCGTCGTCCTGATAGCTGCGCTTGAAGGCGCGGCGGCGGTCGTACATGGCGTTTCGGATGACGGTGCAGAGCGCCTTGTAGGCCTGCTTGTCGGTCGCCTCGTCCATGTTGCAGCCAAAGAGCCGCATGCAGGCTGCGTTTAACAGCTTGATGGCTTCAGATTGATTCATAATGCCTCCAAAAAAATGAAAAATAAGCAAGGAAACGCGCCGTGCGCCGAAAAACCGGGGCGGCGCGGATAATCGCAAAACCGCACGGCGGAACGCTTCCGCCGCAGCAGTTTCTTTAGTATAGCATTATTTATCCGTGATTTCAAGGTAAAGTTTTCCCGATAACCGCAGAAACTTAAATGCCCGTGGAACACTTTCCGCTCTTGCGCAAGCGGGAAAGCTGTGGTATAATGAAAGACCGAAAAAATACCGAAACGATCTGGAGGAACGAATATGGATTCTCCCGTACATTCCCGCAATTCCCGCCCGCTGTGGATCCTTGCCGCGGCGTTCGCGGTCTGCGCGGCGCTGCTGCGCGCCTATATCCTGAAAAACTGCTTCGACCAGGCCGGCCTGCTGGCGGCGGGCAGCCATGCCCTGATCTGGCTCATGCTGCTCTCCGCCGTCTGTTTTGCGGCGCTGTTCTGGTTCAGCCTGCGGCTCAACCGCCTGCCCGGAACGAACGACTGCCTGCGGGCGAACGGCTTCGTCCTCTTTCCCCTCCTGCTGGCTGCGATCGGGGTTTTCTTTGGCAGTCTGTTCCGTCTGCTGGACGAGGGCAGCTCAATGACGCAGGTGGAGCGAATGGCCGAGCTGCTCGGCATGCTCGCCGCGATCTGCATGGCCCTCTCGGCCCTGATGCGGGAGACCCTCGGAAAGGCGGGCTTCTGGCTTCTGGTCCCGCTGACCGTCTATACCGGCGCAAGCCTGCTGATCCGCTTTCAGGATTGGAGCCACGAGCCCATGCTGATCGAGCTGGTGCCGCAGCTTCTGACCATGATCTGCGCGATGCTGACCAACGCCCTCGTGCCCGGCTTCATGCTTGGAGCGGGACACCGCAGAAGCACGGTCCTGTTCGGGCTGATGACCGGCTTTTTCGCCGCGATGGCTCTGCCGGACTACCTGCTGGGCGTCAACTCCGCCCGCAGCGACCCGATGATCTATCTGGGCTTCGCCCTCTGGGCCGTGGTCCACGCCCTGCTTCTGCTCCGCAGGGGCGTTCAGGACGAGACGGCGGAGCCGGTCGTTCTCCCCGGCTCGGACGGGGACTTCTCCCTGTAACGATTTCCTGATTTTTCCGGAATACGCTGCTCCCGTTCTGCGCAAGCTATCGCCAGAAAGACCCGCGCGCCGGTCCGGACGGACGCGCGGGACGGATCCAAACTGAACCCGGCCGGTTCGTCAGAACCGGCCGGCCTTTTTTCTGTCCGGGAACCTTTTCGGCGGGAAATCGTCTTTTGCAAAGGGGCAGCTTCCTGTGCAGGCGCGAAATCCGCGCATTGACAGGGTTCTGCTTTCATGGTATAATAAACTGAATTATTGTGAAAATCACGCGCTTTGCCGGGCGGCGGTCCGGCCTCTGCGCTCTGCATTGCCGCGCCGCACGCGGCGCTTTTGAGGTGAATCTTATGACGCAAACGGATCTCCGCGGCTCCTTCCGCCGGGTTCAGACCGGGGGCGGCTTCCTTGCCAAGCCGCGCAAAGCACGCTATGTCTATCTGCTCGCCTTCTTCGTGCCGATGCTGGTCATCGAGCTGCTCTGGGCCATCCATGAGGTCATGCCCTTCGGGGATCAGATGATCCTTGCCCACGATCAGTGGCACCAGTATTATCCCTTCTACCTGGATCTGCGCGAGCGGCTCGTGGAGGGGAACTCCCTGCTCCATTCCTGGCGGACGGGCATGGGCATCAACTATCTCTCCATGTTCGCCTACTATCTGGCAAGCCCGCTGAACTGGGTCGCGGCCCTGCTGCCGGTCCGGTTCGCAATGTACTGGTACAACTTTGCCGTCCTGCTCCGGTTCGGTCTGGCCGGACTGTTCTTCGCCTTCTTCCTGCGCAAGACCCTGGACCGCACGGAGCTTGCCGTCTCGGTCTTCGCCGTGGCCTACGCCCTGTGCGCCTTCTTCATGGGCTACTACTGGAACGCGATCTGGCTCGATACCGTCGCCCTGACGCCCCTGGTCGTGACGGGGACCGTCGCCCTTTTGAAGGAGGGAAAGTGGACGCTGTATACGTTCAGCCTCTTTCTCGCCGTCTGGTGCAGCTACTATATCGGCTTCTTCGTCTGCATCTTCGTCCTGCTGATCTTCATCGGCTGGCACGTCGTCAACTGGGACGACATCGGCGGCTTCGGAATCCGCCTGCTCAAGTTCGCCCTCTTTACGGCGGTGGCTCTGGGCATGACGGCCATGCTGACCGTTCCGGCCTTCCTGGGCCTGCAGGCGACCTCCAACGCCGAAAACAAATTTCCGAAGGCGAACGCCCTGAACGTGAACGTCGGAACGGAGGATTCCATCAATACCGCCGCCGAGCGCCTGACCGCCGGGGAGCTTTCCGGGCTCAACGAATTCTTCGGCAGGGAGCCCGTCCGGTTTGATGCCGAGCGCAAGGTTTCCTACGTCTGGGGCGGCCCGGACGACGTGCTCCTGAATCTCAAGCTGGGCGAGTTCAAGGCTGCGGCCAAGTCCTTCCTGATGCCGCTGCGCGGCTTCCGGAAGGTGCTGTCCAATACCGCGGACGGCATCGTGCCGACCACGATGGAGGGCCTGCCGAACATTGCCTGCGGCTTTATCACGCTGATCCTTGCAATCCTCTATCTGTTCTGCCGCCGCATTCCGCTCCGGGAGCGTATTTTCGCCGTTTTGCTGCTCTTTTTCTTCGGGTGCAGCTTCCTGTTCCGGACGCTCGACTATATCTGGCACGGCTTCCACTTCCCGAATATGCTGCCCTTCCGGTTCAGCTTCCTGTGGAGCTTCACGGTCATCTATATGGGCTGCCGCGCCTATACGGAGCTGGACACCGTCCGCTGGTGGCGGGTCGCCCTTGCCGGCGTCCCGTGCGCACTGATCCTCTGGCAGATCCTGGACGTTCACCGGGAGCCGATCGTGCTGATCCCCACCCTCGCTGCAGCCGTGGTGAGCTTCATCCTGCTGCTGCTCTATTCCACCCGGACGGTCAAAAAGACCCTGCTGGTCTGGTTCCTGTGCATTGGGATCCTGGGCGAATCCTGCCTCACCGCCGTACAGGGCGTTGAGGCGACCGGTACCACCGGCAGACAGTTCTACCCCTGGAAAAACGCCCAGATCCAGCCCCTGATCACCGAAATGGAGGAGCGGGAGAAGGGTACCGTCGATCTCTGGCGCGCCGAGATCGCCTTGAAGTACACCCTCAACGAGGGGACGCTCTTCGGCTATAACGGCATCAGCACCTTCTCCTCCGCCGCAAACAGCCGCGTCTCCAAGTTCCTGCAGAGCATCGGTCTGGCGGCGAGCGTGGGCGGCAACCGCTACGTCTATCAGGAGGCGGACCCCTTCACGAATCTGCTTCTGAACCTCAAATATATCATCGACCGCGGCGGGCGGCACAACGACCGGACCTATTTTGAGCAGGTCTATGAGAACGAGGGCGTCCGCCTGCTGAAAAACAAGGCCTACGTTCCGCTGGGCTTTGCGGTCAGCGACAACGCGCTCAACTTCGTCCCGGACGTCTATTCCCAGCCCTACGATCAGCTCAACCGCCTCTTCCGGGAAATGACCGGCGAGGAGGGTCAGCTCTACGCTCCGTTCAATGCGGAATCCGTGGAGGCCCTCGGCAGCGCGAAGATCAGCTCCAAGACCACGACCACCTTCTCGGCCGTCTGCGAAAACGCCGATGAGAACAACTGTATCGAGGTCACCTTCCGCATGCCGAAGGACGGCTACCTCTGCATCTACTCCAAAAGCAACAAGTGCAAGGATCTGGTGGTCTATGTGAACGGGAACCGGCAGTATACCTACTCCGACGGCTACGGCTACAACCGCAGCTTCGGCTCCCTCGTGGAAGGGGACAGGGTCAGCCTGCGCTATCTCGCCAAGAATGGAAGCACGCCCTGCTCAGCCACCTTCGGCGCGGCGATCTTCCAGACCGAGCTCTTTGATTCGGCGCGCGCGAAGCTGATGAATCGGCGGATGATTACCACCCTGGTCAGCGATACCCGCATCGAGGGCGCGATCTCCATGCAGGAGCCGGGCCTGGTCTACACCTCCATCCCCTATGACGACGGCTGGACGCTGACCGTTGACGGCGAGCCGACGGGCATCACCCCCGTGGGCGAGGCGATGATCGCCTTCCATCTGGAGCCGGGCATGCACACCGTCGAGCTCCGGTTCGAGCCCCCCGGTCTCTCCGCCGGACTGACCGTCTCCATGGTCTGCGGCGCGGCCTTCCTGATCCTGCTGATCCTGGCCCTGCTGATGCGCTTCCGCACCCCGCCGATCGTCAAGGTCAAGCTCCATCTGGAGGACCCCGAGGCGAAGGCGCAGCCGGAGGTGTACGAGCCGGAAGCCGCCGGCGAATACGGGCAGGACGAGACGGCGTTCGACTGGGCCGTGCCTGACGGCGTACCGGAGGGCGGCTTTGTGCCGCAGGGCGGCGAGCCCGGCGCAGCGCCGGAGCAGCAGCCCGATGAGCAGAGCGCCGGCGCCCTGCCGCCGGAGGCGGACCCGATCTGGGCCGCGCCGGTCGAGAGCGGCGTGATGGACGGCGAGACCGCCGTGTTCCGCCCCCAGAACGGCCTGGAGCCGGAGGCCCCGCCGATCGAGTCCTATCCCGAGGACGACATCAACCTGATCTTCCCGCCGAAGGAGCCGGAAAACCCGGAATAAAAGGCGATTCCCGGCGGGATCCGCCAAACTTTTCCCCCTTGACAACCCAAAAATCCGTGCTATAATTGTTGCATCGAAAAAAGCGACGACGAAGACGGACGTCCGCGTCCACCGGTCAGAGAGAGACCCCCCGTGCTGAAAGGGCCTTGCGGTGTGCGAACGCTCCCACCCCTTCCGAGCCGTCTCCCGGAACGCGCAGGCCAGTATGGGAGACCGGGTCAGCCCGTTACAGCGGCCTATGAGCGGCGGTTTTTCGCAAACCGCAACCAGGGTGGAACCGTGGAATAAGTATTTATCCCACCCCTGACCAATCCGGTCGGGGGTGGTCTTTTTTCACCCCCGGAAACCAATCACAGACTGGGAGGTATTATGATGTCTGAAGAAAATCTCTACACGTTCGAAAACGAAGCCTATCGCAAAACCTACTGGCACACCTGCTCGCATATCATGGCGCAGGCGGTCAAGCGCCTCTGGCCCGAGGTCAAGCTGGCCATCGGTCCGTCCATTGATCTGGGCTGGTACTACGACTTTGACGCTCCCTTCTCCTTCACCAACGAGCATCTGGAGCAGATCGAGGCCGAGATGAAGAAGATCTGCAAGGAGCGCCTGCATCTGGAGCGCAGCGAGAAGCCCCGTCCCGAGGCCATCGCCTACATGGAGGCCAAGGGCGAGCCCTACAAGGTGGAGCTGATCAACGATCTGCCCGCCGATGCGGTCATTTCCTTCTACACGCAGGGCGAGTTCACCGACCTCTGCGCCGGTCCCCACCTGGATTCCACCGGCCGCGTGAAGCACAACGGCTTCAAGCTGACCAAGGCCTGCGGCGCCTACTGGCGCGGCGACTCCAACCGCAAGATGCTCCAGCGCATCTACGGCGTGGCCTTCCCCTCCAAGGAAGAGCTCCAGGCCTACCTCGACCAGCAGGCCGAGGCCCTCAAGCGCGACCACAACAAGCTCGGCCGCGAGCTCGAGTTCTTCACCACGGTCGACTATATCGGCCAGGGCCTGCCCATCATCCTGCCCAAGGGCGCGCGCGTGATCCAGAAGCTCCAGCGCTGGGTCGAGGATACCGAGCGCAAGCGCGGCTATCAGCTCACCAAGACCCCCTATATGGCAAAGCGCGAGCTCTATAAGGTCTCCGGCCACTGGGACCACTACCGCGACGGCATGTTCATCCTCGGCGACCCCGACGACGAGACGAAGGAGTGCTTCGCCCTGCGCCCGATGACCTGCCCCTTCCAGTACCAGGTCTTCCTGAACCGCGCCCGCTCCTACCGCGACCTGCCCATGCGCCTGAACGAGACCTCCACCCTCTTCCGCAACGAGGACTCCGGCGAGATGCACGGCCTGATCCGCGTCCGCCAGTTCACGATCTCCGAGGGCCATCTGATGGTCCGTCCCGAGCAGCTCGAGGAGGAGTTCAAGGGCTGTCTGGAGCTGGCAAAATACTGCCTCGACACCGTCGGCATGCTCGACGACTGCACCTTCCGCTTCTCCCAGTGGGACCCCGCCAACCCGAACAACAAGTACGAGGGCACCGCGGAGCAGTGGGAGCTTGCCCAGGCCACGATGAAGACCATCCTGGACGATCTGGGCGTGGAGTACACCGTCGGCATCGACGAGGCCGCCTTTTACGGCCCGAAGCTGGATATCCAGTATAAGAACGTCTTCGGCAAGGAGGACACCCTGATCACGATCCAGGTCGATATGCTCCTGGCCCAGCGCTACGGCATGGAGTACACCGATACCGACGGCCAGAAGAAGATTCCCTATATCATCCACCGCACCTCTCTGGGCTGCTATGAGCGCACCCTGGCCTATCTGATCGAGAAGTACGCCGGCGCCCTGCCCCTGTGGATGAGCCCCGAGCAGGTCCGCGTCCTGCCCATCACCGACCGGGCCCACGACTACGCCGCCAAGCTGGTGGAAAACCTCCGCGCTCTGGATATCGACGCCGAGGGCGACTACCGCTCCGAAAAGCTGGGCTACAAGATCCGCGAGGCCCAGATGCAGAAGGTTCCCTATATGCTGGTCATCGGCGACCGGGATATGGAGAACGGCACCGTCTCCGTCCGCACCCGCGAGGGCAAAGACCTGGGCGCCATGACGCCCGAAGCCTTCCAGGCCCTCTGCCTGAAGCAGATCGCCGAGAAGGACCGCAGCTTCTAAGAAATTTCAAACGGAACCCACTGTCCCGGATCCCACCCGTCAGGCGGTATTCGGGACAGCGTCTTTCCGGAAAGGAGCAACCATGCTTACCATCACCTACCACGGCCACGCCTGCTTTTCCGTGACCTGCAGCGGCTTCACCGTCGTTCTGGACCCCTATCAGAACGGCTCTGTCCCCGGCCTGCCGGAGCTGGACCTGGAGGCCGACCGGGTCCTCTGCTCCCACGAGCACCACGACCACAACGGACGGGACTGCGTCCGTCTCCGCACGGGCGGGATCGACCCCTTCCGCATCACGGAGATCGGGTCCTTCCATGACGACTGCGGCGGCGCGAAGCGCGGGACGAACGTGATCCGCGTTTTGGAGGCCGAGGGCCTTCGCGTGGCCCACTTCGGCGACCTCGGCTGCGCGCTGACCGCCGAGCAGGCCGGGCTGCTGAAAAACCTGGACGCAGCGCTGATCCCGGTCGGCGGCTTCTACACGATCGGCCCGGCGCAGGCGCAGGCGCTGATCGAGACCGTCAAGCCCCGCGTCGTGATCCCCATGCATTACAAGCGCGGCAGCAGCGGCCTGCCGGTCATTGCGGAGCTGGACGACTTCCTCCGTCTCCGGACCGACACGGTCGAATACCCCGCGAACACCCTGAACCTGACAGCCGCGACCGCCCCGCAGACCGCCGTCCTGCGGCTGCCGTAAGGAGATCCCATGGAGAATTTACAGAAGATCGCCATGCTGATCGACGCCGACAACACCCAGCTTGCCAAGCTGGAGGCGGTCATTCAGGAGGTCAATACCCTGGGCCGCATCGTGGTCAAGCGCGCCTACGGCAACTGGAAAAAGGACAACCTCAAGCGCTGGGAGAGCGAGATCAAGCGTCTGGCCATCAAACCGGAGCAGCAGTTTGACTACGTGACCGGCAAGAACGCGACCGATATGGCAATGGTCATCGATACGATCGAGCTTCTGCACCAGAGCATCTATGACGGCTTCGTTCTGGTTGCCAGCGACAGCGACTATACCCCGCTCGCCATCCATCTGCGCGAGCAGGGCGTCTACGTGGTCGGCGTGGGCGAGAAAAAGACGCCGGAGGCCTTCCGCAAGAGCTGCGACGAGTTCCTGTATCTGGAAAACCTGGGCATCCCGGCACCGGATGCCGTTCCCGAGCCTGCAAAGCCGTCCGGCAAGTCGGGCAAGGGCAAAAAGAGCAAAAAGCAGACTGCCGAGGATGAGGCCGTCGCCAAGGCCGAGGACATCAACGAGATCCACGTCCTGCTCCGCACGGCCTGGGATAAATACCAGGACGACGACGGCTACGCCTTCGTCAGCGACGCGGGTCAGTTCCTCAAGCGCGCCAAGCCCGACTTTGACGCCCGCACCTACGGCTATTCCAAGCTCTCCGCCCTGATCAGCGCCTTCCCGAAGCGCTATAACATGAAAAAGGCCGTCGGCAAGGCCGCCGGCGCGATCCTGTCCTATCAGTGCCTCCGCCCGGGCACCCCGGAATAACCCCTTGTAGGGGCGCGTATCCACGCGCCCGCCCCTTGTAGGGGCGCGTATCCACGCGCCCGTTCCTTGTAGGGGCGCGTATCCACGCGCCCGTTCACAGAAAAAAACCAGTCGATTGGAGGAATTCACAATGCCCTGTACCACTCTCCTGGTCGGAAGATGCGCGAGCAACGACGGCTCCACCATGATCGCCCGCACCGACGACGGCCATTTTGACCACAAAAAGATCATCGTGGTCAAGCCGGAGGATCAGCCCCGGCGCTACAAAAGCGTGATCGGCAAGCTGGAGCTCGACCTGCCCGACGACCCCCTGCGCTACACCTCCTGCCCCAGCGCAGACCCGTCCAACGGCGTCTGGCCCGCCACCGGCATCAACGCCGCCAACGTGGGCATGACTGCCACCGAGACCATCACCACCAATCCCCGCGTCCTGAGCGCCGATCCCCTGGTCACGCCCAGGGAGGCGGAGGGCGATTCGCCTGCCGTTCCCGGCGGCATCGGCGAGGAGGATATGGTCCTGCTCGTCCTGCCCTATATCCGCACGGCCCGTGAGGGCGTGGTCCGTCTGGGCAGGCTGCTGGAGGAATACGGCACCTATGAGAGCAACGGCGTTGCCTTCAACGACAAGGATGATATCTGGTGGCTGGAGACCATCGGCGGCCACCACTGGATCGCCCGCCGCGTGCCGGAGGACCGCTGCGTCGTCATGCCGAATCAGTTCGGTCTGGACAATTTCGACTTTGAAGACGCCTTCGGTGAACAGAAGGACTGTATGTGCTCCGCCGACCTGCGCGAGTTCATCCGGGATAACCGCCTGGATCTGAACCGGGGCAAGGACTTCAATCCCCGCCTGGCCTTCGGCTCCCACACCTTCCACGACCACATCTATAATACGCCCCGCGCCTGGTACATGGGCCGCTGCCTCTGCCCCACCACGATCAAATGGGACGGCCCAGACGCGGACTACGGCCCCGAGAGCGACAACATCCCCTGGTCCTTCGTCCCGGAGCAGAAGATCACCGCCGAGGACGTCGGCACCATCCTCTCCGCCCACTATCAGGGAACGCCCTACGATCCCTATTCCGCAGGCGCGGCCCGCAAGGGGATCTACCGTCCCATCGGCATCAACCGCACCGGCGTGACCGCGATCTGCCAGATCCGCGGCTGGCTGCCGGAGGCCGTTCAGGGCGTGGAGTGGGTCTGCTTTGCCTCCACCACCTTTGGGGCCTTCCTGCCGGTCTATACCAACGCGGACGATATGCCCGCCTATCTGCGGGACGTGACCACGGAGGTCTCCACCGATAACTTCTACTGGAACACCCGCCTGCTCGGCGCGCTGGCCGATCCCTGCTACGGCGCCAGCATCGTCCACGTTGAGCGCTGGCAGTACGCCATCGCCTGCAAGGCCCGCAGGATCATGAACGAATACGACGCGAAAATCACCGAAACCGGCGACGCCGCCCTGATTGCAGAGGCCAATGAAAAGCTGGCCGACCTGGCGAAGAAGGAGACCGCCGCCGTCCTGCAGAAGGTCCTCCTCGTGGCCTGCGAGCACATGAAGAACGGCTACAAGCGGTCCGACAACTGATGACAGACGGGAGGCCTCCCCATGAAATACCGGCTGAACACCACCAACTATCGGACCTTTTCGGTCTTCCGGGACCGGAAGCTCCCGGCGCGCTCCTACTTCATCCCCTATCCGGACCGGGCCTCCGCCGATGCGGTCGGTCCCCTCGAAAAGCGCTACCGCTCGGAAAAGGTCCTCTGTCTGAACGGGGACTGGGATTTCAAGTTCTATCCCCGGCCCGCCGAGCTGCCGGAGGTCCTGGATACGGACGCTGTCCGCTTCGACCGGATCGACGTCCCCGCCTGCTGGCAGTTTCGGGGCTATGACCGTCCGTTCTACGTGAACGTCCGATACCAGTTCCCCTACAAGCCGCCCGAGATCCCGACGGACGAGCCCGTCGGGAAGGTCTTCGCCTGGATCGGCGGCGACCAGGGCGTGCGCCCCCGCTGGATCCAGCCGACGGACGAATACAACTTCGTCGGCGTCTACCGGAAAAAGGTCGTGATCGAGCGCCCGGAGCTTCGGACGGAGATCTCCTTCCTCGGCGTGGCGAGCTGTCTGGACCTCTACTGCAACGGGGCCTACGTCGGCTACTCCGAGGGCAGCCACAACACCGCCGAGTTCGATCTGAGCGGGAAGCTCACAGCCGGGGAAAACGAGATCGTCGCCGTCGTCCGCCGCTGGTGTACCGGGACCTACCTGGAATGCCAGGATATGTTCCGAAACAACGGCATCTTCCGCGACGTTCTGCTCCGCATTTCGGAGCCGACGGATCTTCTGGATATTGCCGCCGTGACGGAGCGGACCGAGACCGGCTGGAAGCTGACCCTCTCCGCCCTGACCCACACCGATACCGACCTCCGTCTGACCCTCTCCGGTCACGGGCTGGAACGGTCCGAAACCGTCCATACCCGGAGCTGTCGGGGCAAGGTCACGTTCACGGATCTGGACGCGGAGACCTGGAGCGCCGAAACGCCGGTCCTCTACGAGATCTACTACGAGACCCCGACCTGTTGCGTCAAGGAGCGGATCGGCTTCCGCACCGTGGAGATCGACGGCAGCGTCTTCCGTCTGAACGGCAGGGCAATCAAGCTCCACGGCGTCAACCATCACGACACCAGTCCGACGAACGGTTATTATCTGAGCCCTGCGGAGATCGACCGCGACCTGCGCCTGTGCAAGGAATTCAATATCGACACCGTCCGTACCTCCCACTATCCCCCGGACCCCCTGCTTCTGGAGCTGGCGGACGAGTACGGCATCTATCTGATCGACGAGAACGATCTGGAGACCCACGGCGTCTGGGCTGCCAAGCTCCCGCCGAGCTACGACCGCATCTCCGACGATCTCCGCTGGGAGCAGCACTATCTCGACCGGATTACCTGCCTCTACCACCGCGACAAGATCCATTCCAACACCTCAATCATCCTCTGGTCCCTCGGCAACGAGGCCGGCGGATACCGCAACACGGATTCGATGTACGCCTATCTCAAGGCCAACTCCCGCCTGCCCGTCCACTATGAGAGCGTCATCCACGACAAGCGGGTCGCCTATGACGTGGGCAGCGAGATGTACCCGCCCGTGGAACAGGTCCGGGCCGTCGGCGAGCACCGCCGGAAGGAACAGCCGCTCAACGACCGCCCCTACTTCCTCTGCGAGTACGCCCATGCAATGGGCGTCGGCCCCGGCAACACAGAGGCCTATTGGGAACAGATCTACAAATACGACAATCTGATGGGCGGCTGCGTCTGGGAGATGGTGGATCATGCCGTCCTCCACCCCGACGGAAGCTATACCTACGGCGGCGACCACGGGGAATGGGAGCACGACGGGAACTTCTGCGTGGACGGCCTGTTCTACCCGGACCGAAGCCCCTCCGCCGGCGCGCGCCAGATCCGCTTCGTCTACCGCCCCATCCGGGTCCGGCACGTCGAGGGCGAGTACTTTGAATTCTTCAACACCACGGGCTTCACGCCCGGCGAGTCCTATACCGTCCGCTTCCAATGGAACGACGGCACGGAAAATACCCTCCGGCCCGAGGTCCCGCCGCTTGAATGGCGGCGCATCCGCGTCCCCTGCGGGAAGGCGCAGGACGGAACCTGCTCCGCCCAGATCACCGTCACGGACGCCAAGGGCCGCGTCGTCTCCGAGCAGACCCTCATCCTGGCCGAGCGCTGGCCCCAGCCCGTTGCATCCCGCCCCCTGCCGAAGGGCTTCCGCCTCGATCCCGAGGGGCGGCCGGAGCTGATCCTGCCCGGCGGCTCCCTGCTGACCGGGGCCGAGGAGGATACCATCCTCTACCGCGCCGCAACGGACAACGATACCAAGCTCTACAAGAGCACGATGATCCCCTACGCCGACCAGAAGCGGAAGCTGATCTCGGTCCGGGAGATCGAATTCGGCGTGGAGGTCGTGACCGAGATCCGCAACCGGAAGGGGAGCTTCCGCGTCACCGATACCTATCAGGGCACGGAAACCGGGATCCTGGTCACGAGCCGGCTCCACTGCGTCTCCGGCAAGGGCTTCCTGCCCCGCTTCGGCAAGGCGTTCCGCCTGGATCGGAGCTTCGACCGCGTGGACTACCTGGGCCGTACCGACGAGACCTACCGCGATATGCGCGACTACTGCCCCATCCGGGTCGACAGCCGACCGGTCAGCGAAATGACCGAGCCGAATCTCCGCCCCCAGGAGAGCGGCAACCGCTGTGACTGCCGCTGGGCGGAGGTTTCCGGCCCCGCCGCCCGCGTCCGCTTTGAGGCCGCAAAGGCCGCCTTCGAGCTGGGGGTCAAGCCCTATACCGACCGCGCCCTGCTTGCGATGAAGCACCGCGAGGACGAGAAGCGCACCGGGACCTTCGTGACCGTTCAGGCCTTCCAGCAGGGCATCGGCACCGCCTCCTGCGGCCCCGATATCGCCCCGGAATACCGCTTCCCCGCCAACGCGGACTACGAGCTGCAGTTCGTCCTGCGTGCTTTTTAGGCAATAGGCGCTTTAGGCAATAGGGCACCTCTAAAAACTATCTGATTTCAAAAATGTCCTTACGAAAAACCCTTGAAAATCCTAAGTTTTTCTTCCATGTTTTTCTCGAAATTATGAGTTTTTAGAGGTCCCCAATAGGCAATTGTTCTCAGGCAATAGGCATCAGGCAATAGGCAATAGGAGACGGAATAATCCCTGATCCCTGGTCCCTAACGCCCAAAAAAGACGGCTCTGCGCGTCATTCGACGCGCAGAGCCGTTTCCCCTGTCGGGCGGATCGTTATTCGGCGGGAGAGAACTCTTCCTTGCCGACGCCGCAGAGCTCGCAGACGAAATCGTCGGGAAGGTCTTCCCACTTCACGCCGCGCTCCTCCTCGTCATAGATCCAGCCGCAGATGTTGCAGATATACTTCATGTTTGGTTTCCTCCTGTCAAGAATCCTCCGGCGCAGTCAAGCGCTTTCCGTACCTCGATTATACCAGATTTTTCAATCTTTGCAAGCCCTGTTCCAGGAATTCGGAGACGTTATTCTGAAAAATCCTGCTCATTTTTCCACGATCCGTGTAACAGGTCAGCCCATGCTGCGCTGTCTGCTGCTCGGTGGGACGGCGGCCGGAGGTCCGGCCGCCCTACGCAGGAGGGAGGGCGGAACAGTTACCGATCCGGCTCTGCGGGAGGACAGTTAAACAACGCGCACACGCAAAACCTCCCCTGACAAGGGGAGGGGGACCGCGAAGCGGTGGAGGGGTAGGCTGCCGACACGTGCGTGCTCTATTCAACAGCAGGACTCAGGACGGAACGGATCCCGCGATCCACGTTTCAAAAGCCTGGAAATGTCGGGAAGATGTCCGCTTTTTCGGAGCGGCAACACACCGAAGGCAGGAAGAAAAGAGAGAATTTGCGGGGATAAGACGTCAGCTTTTGGTTCGGCTTCTTTCCGTGCCCAGTCTCAAGCTGCATCCATTCCGTATCTTTTTTCTTTTCTGCCATATCGCAGTCCCCTCTCCCGGCTTCATGGTATCACATAACACGGCCCAGGAAAAGGGAGTTTTTCGCAAAAAAGGATTGAAAGTGGGGAAAAGGTATGATATTATTTTTATGCTACACAAACTTAATATTATGGTACCTCTGAGAATAGCGTTTTTGCCTCTGGTAAAAACGCATTCTCCACTTGTGCGTTCTCAGAGAGTGCCATAAGTTTGTGTAGCAGCAATCGGAGTTATGCGTTTTTCGGTGTGTAGCTCCGTTTGGGGCTACACACTTTTTATTTTGAGGGAGCGACTGCCTATGGAGCACTAATAAACTTGGCGCAACCAATTACATCATAGAAAAGGAGCAATCAAAAATGAACAAGAAATCATTAGAAACGCCGACAGTTTATAAGGTCCTTGTTACGCTCGTTCTGTTACTAACATTCGGCGCGATGTTTATGGATGTTTTCCACTTCTCCTATTCGTCTTCCCCCACATTTGGGATTGGGAAAACAACTTATGGCGGCAGAGCCTTCTTTGAAATCTTTGATTATAGCTTGTGGGAAGGTGCGAGCAGTATCATTATGGGAATATCTATCATTGCTGCCATTTCCGCGGTTGTAATGCTCTGGCTGAATAAACCCAAATTTACTATTATCTGCGTTGGCGTAATCGCTATAGTAGTTTTGCTTTCACTTTTCAGATTCTATGGGGAAGATGGCGCTTGGCAAGACCAGATGGGCGATTACTACAAAGCATTTATTAGCAGCCCTTACTATCTTGTTATTTGTGGGACCGCCTTAGCACTTTTATTCTCTGTTGTCGGCTTGCTGAATACAAAAGCTCCTGATGAAAAGATGCAGAACATTGTTGTCAATCCAAAGTCAAATGCTGAGGAGATAGGGAAATACAGCGAATTATTGGAAAAGGGTATCATCTCCAAAGAGGAATTTGACGCGAAGAAAAAGCAACTTCTTGGGCTGTGATATGACAACAGGGAGCAGGTCAAATCCTGCTCCCTGTTTTACCCTTCCAAAAGGCTAATATACTTATAAATCGTCGTTCGGCTCAAATCGCACACCCTCGCAAATTCGCTGACGTTCAGGTTCCCTTTTTGATAGGCTGGATAATGGCGATAGAAAACCGCTGGAATGCTGTCCTTTGTGATTTGCGGTCTGCCGATCCGCTTTCCTTTGGCCCTGGCGTTCTCCATTCTGCTTTGGACGCGAGCCCTTATCATAGCAAATTCCAACTGACTGAAAAAAGTGTTTAATACATTCAAAAGGACTTGTTTCGCTGACAGTCCATCCGTATAATAAAAATATCCACTTTTTGATATCCACTATTGGCTTTTGGGAAGAAGTGGGAGCGGGAGCGATATCCACTTATTTATCCACTTTTGGAAAAAACGGACGAAAAAAATGAAGGAGCAGGATTTCTCCCACTCCTTCAAAAATGTTTGATTTTATAAGGGTTTTCAGCTTACTTGAAGTACCGCTTCAGCAGGCCTTCCAGGGCCTTGCCGTGACGGGCCTCGTCACGGGCCATTTCGTGGACGGTGTCGTGGATGGCGTCCAGGCCGTTCTTCTTGGCGCAGGCGGCCAGATCGAACTTGCCCTTGGTGGCGCCGTACTCGCACTCGACGCGCCATGCCAGATTCTTCTTGGTGGAATCGGTCATGTTGGGCTCGAGGGTGCTGCCCAGCAGCTCGGCGAACTTGGCGGCGTGCTCGGCTTCCTCAAAGGCTGCCTTTTCCCAGTACAGGCCGATCTCGGGATAGCCCTCGCGGTGGGCGATGCGGGCCATGCAGAGGTACATGCCGACCTCAGAGCACTCGCCGGTGAAGTTGGCCTTGAGCTGCTCCATGATGTACTGCTTGTCTTCCTCGGGAACGCCGTCCATCTTGTTGGCGACGCCGAAGACGTGCTCGGCGGCGAGCTTCATCTCACCCTCGACCTTGTTGAACTTGGAAGCGGGGGCCTTGCAGACGGGGCACTTGAAGTCGGGGGCCAGGGACTCGGCCTCGACCACGTAACCGCAAACGGAACATACGAATTTCATATTGTTTCCTCCTGTTTGATAAAAAGTTGCTGCAAATTGTCCTGCATCTACAGAATACTGCATCTACAGAATACTCTATTTTGCCGGAAAAGTAAAGGAAATAATTTGTAAAAACCAAATGAAAAACTTTTCCTTGACGGATCTGGAAAACTGTGCTATAATTCTCAAACGGATTAGATGCTACTGTGGCTCAGTCGGTACGCCCCTCGCAAGGGGCGTGCAGCGCGGCAACCGCCGCAGGCGGCACTTAGCCGTGCGCAGAGCAGCTAACCTATCCTAAGAACAACCACCTTATGCTACTGTGGCTCAGTCGGTAGAGCAGCTGATTCGTAATCAGCAGGTCGCCGGTTCAAGTCCGGCCAGTAGCTCCAGCGTCGGAGATCCCTCCGCACGGCTCAAAAAAAGCAGTCGCTCAGAAAGCGGCTGCTTTTTTTCACGCTTTTTGTCCGTTTCTACCCGCACTTTTTTGGAAGAGCCGGAATTTTGTGTTTTTTATGCTGGCTTTTTTCCGGTCTTTATGCGATAATGGAAGCAGAATCGCATGGGAGGCTGATCCATGAGAACGCGAAGACTTGCTCTGTGCCAGGTCAAAACCCGGGCCGACAGGCAGACGACCCTCCTGGCGGCGGAGACGATGGTCCGTCAGGCAGCGGAGGCCGGGGCCGACCTTCCTGCATCTGAGAAGAGACCTCTACCGGGTGGCGGAATAGGTCGAAAGCGTCTGGTTTGACAATCCGGAACCGCGATGGTATACTACGATCGCCGGTTGGCGTTGATTTCGCAGGAATACGGAAGCACCCGTGCGTTTTCTTGTGATTTTACTGAGTGAAAGAGGTCCGGGCATGGTTTTCAGCAGTTTTTCCTTTTTGATGTTTTTCTTTCCCGCCGTCTGCTTTTGCTACTTTATTGTGCCGCAGCGCTTCCGCAGCCTTCGCAATCTGGTGCTGCTGGTCTTTTCCCTGTTCTTCTATTTTTGGGGCGAGAGCAGGGGCGTTCTGCTGATGCTCGCGGTGATCCTGGTGAGCTACTGCAGCGCCAGGATCATTGACGGCGCCGGATCGAAAGCGATCCGCCGCCTCGGTCTGTGGCTGGAGCTGCTGACCTGTCTGGGAGCGCTTGTCTACTACAAGTATGCTGACTGGCTGCTGATCTCTGCGAATTCCCTGTTTCACACAGACCTTCCGATCCTGCAGGTGGTCATGCCGATCGGCATCTCGTTTTTCACCTTTCAAAGCATGAGCTACGTCATTGACGTGTACCGGGGAACGGTCGAGGCGCAGAAGAATCTCCTCAACGTGGCGCTTTACGTAAGTCTCTTCCCGCAGCTTGTGGCCGGCCCGATCGTACGCTATGAGACCGTTGCTGCGGAGATCGTATCCCGCCGGGAGAATCTCGATGAGATCTATGCCGGCGTTCAACGCTTCATCATGGGTCTCGGGAAAAAGCTCCTGCTGGCCAACACCTTTGGGCAGGAGGCGGATACGATTTTCTCCATGGCGAGCGCAGTGCGCGGCACGCCCACGGCCTGGCTTGGCGCGATCTGCTATTCTCTGCAAATCTATTTCGACTTCTCCGCCTATTCCGACATGGCGATCGGCATGGGACGGATGTTCGGCTTCCATTTCCTTGAAAACTTCAACTATCCCTACGTCTCCCGCTCGATCACCGAATTTTGGCGCAGATGGCACATCTCCCTGTCTACCTGGTTCCGGGACTACGTCTATATCCCCCTGGGCGGCAACCGCCGGGGACTGCCCCGTCAGATCCTGAATCTCCTGGTCGTCTGGGCGCTGACCGGCCTCTGGCACGGCGCGAGCTGGAATTTTGTCCTGTGGGGGCTGTATTTCTTCGTGCTGCTGATCCTGGAAAAGTTCTTCCTGGGAAAGCTGTTGGACAAACTGCCTTCCGTTGTCCGCAGGAGCTACACGCTTTTGGCCGTCGTCCTCGGCTGGGTGATCTTCTACTGCACGGAGTCCGGCCAGTTGACTTCCTATCTGGGCGATCTCTTTGCCTTTCGGGGCGGCTTCGATCACGTGCTGCTTACGCTGCGGCAAAACGTCCCGGAATTTCTCTTTGGTCTGGCGCTGTGCACCCCCCTGCCGATGCGCCTGTTCTGCCTCGGGAAGGATAAGCCCTGGGGAGAGGTCCTGCGCTGTGTCTGGATGCTGATCGTGCTGGTCCTTTCCGTCCTGGCCCTGACCGGCAGCAGCTTCAACGCCTTTATCTATTTCCGTTTTTGAGGAGGTGCCGGAATGAGATCGATCAAACGGGGCTTTCTCGCCGTCTTGGTTCTGATTACCGGGCTGTTCATCCTGCTTTCCTTCCTGAACAGGCGGCAGCAGTTGTCCGTCTATGAAAACCGCTCTCTGGCGGCCCACCCGGTCTTTTCCCTGCGGAGCGTATGGGACGGCAGCTATTTCCGGGGATGGGACGATTATTTTTCCGATCACATCTATCACAGGGACGACCGAATGCGGGAATACCAGTGGCTCCGGCTCTACCTGAAGCACTCCGTGACCGTCAACGACGTGGTCATCACAGACGACGTGCTGCTCCCGCTGCTGCCCTATCGGGATTACAGCAGCTATGATTACGATCCGGACGCCAACAGCGCCGTCGACCGACTGACACAGCTCCAATCCAAGGTGGAAGCCGCCGGGAGCCTCTTTCTGTACGTCGGCGTGGATGAACAGCGGATGGCTTTTGCGGACCGCTATCCCTCCTATCTCTACAACAAGAGCGACTATTATGAGACCATGGGCCGGACCTTTCGGGCGGCATGCGAAAAAGCCGGCGTTCATACGCTGTTTCTCCGTGACCGGCTGAGCGGGCAAGACCCAATGACCTACTATTCCAGGGTGGACCATCATTTCAATTTGCATGGCGCCTTCGAAACCTACCTTGCCGTCTGCGAGACCCTCGCACCGTCGCTGCCCGCGTTTCCTGTGCTGCGGCAGGAGCAGCTTGGAGCGTACAAGCTGCCCGGGGAATTCTACGGCTCCTATAACCGCCGTCTGTACGATCTCTCCCCGGTCCACGAGCAGCTGACCGTCTTCGACTTGTCCGTGCTTCCGCCTTATGAGCGCTGGGATAACGGCGTGCGCACGGACGCTCCCGTCCTCGACCTGCCGGGCAGAGGCGAGAAGGTGCAATACTCGGTCTATATGGGCGGCGACATGGCGGAGACGGTCATCTGCACCAACCGCCCGGAGCTTCCCAGCATTCTGATCGTGGGCGATTCGTTCACAAATCCCGTGGAAGCGCTCTGCGTCTACAGCTTTAACGAAATTCGAAGCCTGGACTATCGGCACTACCACCAGATGGACCTGACCGAATACCTGGCCCTCCATCCCGTTGACGCCGTGGTGATCATCCGGGACAGCCTGAATTACGTTGGCAGTGAGGGAAACGGCAGCCTGCGATAGCCGGATCCGGCGGTCGGCGTATAGGATCTCCGATTCTGCGCAAGCTATGGGCAGGATTGGAGGTGAATCCCATGAACGAAACCCGTCACAACAGCCAGGACTGCCGCGATAGCCGCAGCGCGAAGAACAACGCGTCTCAGAACGCCAAAAACTGCGACCGCCGGGATGCGCAGAATTGCGACCGCCGCGACGCGCAGAATTGCGACCGCCGCGACGCCAGAAACTAAACCGGAAACAGTACGGCGCGGCGCATCAGCGCCGCGCCGCATGGATTTCCCCGTTGCTTTTTCGCCGGTTATCTGATATGATGGCAGAAAAGAAGTCGATCGGCGGTGGATGCTATGGCAAAACGAAAACGGAATTACGGGCACGGACGGAAGCGGAGCGGGTTCCCGGAGCCGGTTCAGCTCTGGCTGCTGTTCTTTCTTCCCTGCTTCGTGCTGCTCGTCGGCTCGAAGGGCTTCAGCGGGATCTCCGAGCTGAAGACCCGGATATTCTACGTATGCTCCGCGATCCTCGCTGCGATCGTCCTGATCCGCCTTGTCGTGGCTTTGTGCACGCGCAAGGGCGGGCGCTGGCCCACGCCGGGCGGCAGGCGGCTGAATCCGGCGCAGATCGCAGCCCTCTGCTACCTGGGCTTCACCCTGCTCTCCGCCGCCCTCTCGCCCTACAAGGACGCCTGGTACAGCAGTAAGGATCACGGCAATATGCTCAGCGAGGCCTGCTATCTGCTGGTCTTTTTCGCGGTCTCCTGCCTGGCGAAGCCGGACAAGTCTCTGAAATACGTCTTCCTCGGTACGGCGGGGGTCTACTGCCTGATCATCGCCGTTCAGCTTCTGGGCGGCAATCCCCTCGGTCTGTATCCGAACGGCTATACCTACCGCTCCCTTTACCGTCTGCGCGCATCCTATCACTTTGCGGCGACCACCGGCAACGCCGACCTGGTCTCCGTCGTTCTCTGCACCGTCGTTTCGCTCTGCCTGGGGATCACCCTGTCGGAGCGGGGCAGGCGGCGGATCTTCCCGGCGGCGCTCGCTGCCCTCAGTCTGGCGGAGCTTCTGCTGATCGACGTCCTCTGCGGGGTGGTCGGTCTCTTTCTGGGGCTGTTGGTCTCGGCCTTCGTACTCGCCCGCGTGAAGCCCCGCGTCCGGGTCTGGGCGCTGGCGGCGGCAGTCTTCCTCGGCCTCGGCTTTTTGGGCTTCCTCTGGTACGTTCCCACCCCGATCCCCCTTTTCCGGGAAATACACAGCATCCTGCACGGCGAGATCTCGGACAGCTTCGGCTCCGGCCGCGTGGAGATCTGGCGGAAGATGCTGGCGCGGCTCGACCGGCGGCAGCTCCTGTTCGGCTGCGGGCCGGACACCGTCCGCCTGACCGCGCTGGAGCCCTTCCGAACCTATGACGAGACCGGCAAGCTGCTCCGGCAGGCGGCGATCACAGACGCCCACTGCTGGCCCCTGCAGATGCTCTATTGCCAGGGCGTCTTTGCCCTGCTCTCCTTTGCGGCGACCGTCGTTCTGGCGCTTCGCCCGTGGTTTCACAGCAAGGGGCGCACGGCCGCCGTTGAGATCCTCGGCGCCGCCCTGCTCTGCTTCCTCTTTGCCATGCTCTTCTGCTTCACGTCGGTCATCATCATGCCCCTGTTCTGGACTCTTCTGGGCCTGCTGACCGCTGCCGGCGCAAGGCGGGAGCCGGAACGATAAACTCAATCAAGCATGAAAAGCGCTGCCCCGATCCCCTGGGATCGAGGCAGCGCTTTTGAATGGCTTATTCGCCCTGCTTGGGCTTGCGGTTGTGGTAATAGCGGCGGCGGTTGTTCTTTTTCTGCGGCTCGCTGCCGGGGACCTTTTCCTGCTTCTCCCGGTTGGGCTTGGGATTCTGCTTCTGCCCCCGGTTCTGCTTCATCTCACGCGGCTGGGCTGGCCTGGGATCCTGCTTCGGCTCGCGGATGGGCTTGATGGCCTCGGTCGTCTGTTTCTGCTGGTTCTGCGCGGGCTTCTGACCGCCGCGGTTTCCGCCGCGTCTGCCGCGGGAATTGCCGTGCCGCTGCTGCTTGGGGGCGGTCTCAGTCTCGGAGGCCTCCTTCGCACGGGCGGGCTGCTCGTGCTCTGGGGTCTGCGCCGGGCGCTCGGCTTCCGGCTTGGGCTGCGCGGCGGGACGCTCGCTCCGGCGCTCTCTGCGGCGGGCGGGCTTGGGCGCGGGCTCGGACTCCGGAGCGGAGACCGGCTCGGCCTCCTCGGGGCTCAGGACCAGCCGCTGCTCCAGCCGGGAGAGACGGGAGAGGGGATCGACGTCCTTTCTGCCGGAGATCGGCGCCAGATCGTCGGGGATCGGGGGATCGTTTTTCCGGGCCTTTCCGCTCCGCAGGACGAAGACCTCGCTGTTTTTGAAGTTGTGGATCTCCTCGGGATCCTTCTCCATGCGGACGTCCACGCTCTGCCGCATCAGATTCACGTTCGTCACGGTGCCGCGGCCCTCCGGCGTGTCCACGAAGGATTCCGGCTTGGGGCTGTTCTTGATCAGATCCTCATAGGCCTCCTGCTCATACTTGAGGCAGCACATCAGCCGCCCGCAGGTGCCGGAGATTTTGGTCGGGTTCAGACTCAGGCTCTGCGTTTTGGCCATCTTGATGGAGACCGGCTCGAAGTCGCCCAGGAAGCTGGAGCAGCAGAAGGGTCGGCCGCAGATGCCCAGGCCGCCGAACATCCGCGCCTTGTCGCGGACGCCGATCTGCCGCAGCTCGATCCGGGTGTGGTAGGCGGCAGCCAGCAGCTTGACCAGCTCGCGGAAGTCCACGCGGGCGTCCGCGGTGAAGAAGAACAGGAGCTTGCTGCCGTCAAAGGCGCATTCCGCCGAGGCAAGCTGCATATCCAGCCCCAGCTCCTCGATCTTTTTCTGGCAGAAGGCGAAGGCGGCCTTCTCGCGCCGCTCGTTTTCCGCCTTGATTTTCTCGTCCACAGCCGTGGCAATGCGCAGAACGCGGCGCAGCGGCTGGACGACGTCCCGGGCCGGGGCGCGGTGGGGACCGGTCACGCAGTAGCCGTATTCGGGGCCGCGGGCGGTCTCAATGATCACGTGGTCGCCGGTCTTGAGGGGAAGGTCGCCGGGGTCGAAGAAATAGAGCTTGCTGCCGCTGCGGAATTGGACGTCGCAGACCGTGACGCGCTCCGGCAGGGCGGGAGCGGGCGCTTCCTCCGGGATCGCGGGTGCGGGCGCTTCCTCCGGGATCGCGGGAGCGGCCTCGGCCTCCGGGGCCTCCAGGTCCAGGTTCAGTTCGGTTTCGTTGTTCATAGATACTCCAATCGATTGGTTCGTTGTGTTTCTGATTTTATACGTTCAGCCAGATCAGAAGACCGCCGCAGATCGCGCCGACGCCGACGTTGCCCTGGAGCAGCTCCAAAGCCTCCTGTATGCGGCGGACAGCCTCTAGCAGCTCCCGGACGGTGCGGCTGCGGCCCAGCTGCCCGGCAGCGTCCGAGCTGCCGGGCAATCCGGCGCGGACGCGGATCGCGTCCGCCAGCAGCTCGATCCAGTCGGTCAGCACCGGCTGGAGCTGTTCGCGCTTGTAACGCTCCATCGAGGCGATCAGCTCGGTCAGACCCAGACGGTCGCGGCGGGCAAAGCAGTCGGCAAAGCGCTGGCTCTGGGGCGAGACGGTCTGCGTGTCCCGCAGGGCGTCGGCAGCCGGTCCGTAGAAGCCGCCCGCCCGCTCCCAGGCCGTCCGGACGGCCTCGAGGCTCCGGTCCGGGAAGGCCGCGCGCAGGGCCGGGATCGCCTCGGCGGCTGACAGGGGAGACAGGCGGAGACTGACGCAGCGGGAGCGGATCGTGGGCAGGAGCTTTTCCGGGTTGTCGCTGAGCAGGAGGAAGGCGCCGTAGGAGGGCGGCTCCTCCATGACCTTGAGCAGGGCGTTCTGGGCGCTGGCGTTCATATCGTTGGCGCGTGGGATCACGTAGACCTTGCGCCGGCCCTCGTTGGGCAGGATATAAAGATCGCTTCTGGCGCGGCGGATCAGGTCCACCGGAACGGTCTTTTTTTCGGGATCGTCCACGGTGATCACGTCCGGGTGGACGTTGTCAAAGACCTTCCGGCACTGCAGGCATACGCCGCAGGGCCGCTGCTCGCCCGCGGTGCACTGCATCGCGGCGGCAAGGATGGCGGCAAGGGTGTGCTTCCCGCTTCCCGCGGGGCCGGAGATCAGATAGCTGTGCGAAATGCGGTCGGCGCGGAAGGCAGAGCCCAGCGAGGCCTTGAGCGCCGCGTTTCCCAGCAGACGTTCCATCCTTCCACCTCCGATCTCTTTCCTAATTTAATATCATACCACAGAACCCGAAAATTGAAAAGCCCTAATTTTGAGATTTTTCAAATGGAACCGTTCCCTGTTTTCCGGGCAGCGGCTTGCTTTTCCCGGCGCAGCGTGCTATACTGATACCGAAGTTTCAGGAAAAGGTTCCCTGCGCTTCGAGACCCGTTTCCGTCCGGGAAGCGGAAACGCAAAGGAGGAAAGACAATGTCGGAAAGCCTGCAACGAAACGCCGGGGGGCAGCGAAACACCGGCCTGGATCTGCTCCGGCTTCTGGCGATCTGCATGGTGATCGTCCTGCACTACAACTATTTCCGCATGGGCGGCCTGCTCGGGGCAGTCGCGCCGAAGGAGACGAACTATTACCTCGGTCAGACCACGGAGACCTTCAGCATCATCGCCTGCAACCTTTTCGTGCTGATCTCGGCCTATTACCTCTCTGCGGCGAACCGCGTGAAGGTCCGCAAGGTCGTGGATATCGGTCTGATGCTGGTGTTTTACGGCCTGCTCTGTCTTGCAGTCGCCTATGCCTTCGGCCTTGCGCCGACGGAGGCCACCGGCTCGGATCTGATGAAGTCCATCCTGAACCGCTGGTTCGTCGTCACCTACGTGATCCTCTATCTGATCTTCCCCTTCCTCAACCGCGTGATCCGCACGATCTCCCGGCGGAAGCACCTGTACCTGATCTGGCTCGCGTTCATTTTCTTCTCGGTCTGGCCGTCTGTCTATACGAAGGTCACGGTCTCCGACAAGGGCTACGGCATCACGAACTTCATCCTCCTGTATCTGATCGCGGCCTATATCCGCCGCTATGCGGACGGTCGGAAGCGCTGGGGGGTTCTGATCCCCGCCTATCTGGGCAGCGTTGCACTGACCCTGCTGATCCAGCTCTACCCGTCGTACGCGGAGGGCTCGTTCCGGGACTTTATGGATTTCGTATTCATGGGCAAGGCCCTGAACTATAATTTCTTCCTGAACGTCGTCAGCAGCGTCCTGCTGTTCCTGATTTTCAAGAACCTCTCCCTGCGGCAGAGCCGGGCGGTCACGAAGCTGCAGGGCTTCTCCCTGAGCGTCTACGTGATCCATGAAAATATCTTCCTGCGGCAATGGCTCTACCGCGTGGTCTTCCGCTCAACGGAATACTACCATAGTCCCGTGATGCTCGCGCATCTGGCGGTCACGGTTCTCGGGATCTTCGTGCTCTGCGCCGCCGTGGAGACCCTGCGCAGGCTGCTGTTCCGGTATACCGTTGATCCGCTGATCTCCCGCGTCCATTGGATGAACCTTACCTATACGGCGTAAGCCGGAAGGCATCGAAAGAAAAGAATCAGGTTTTATAAACTTCCGTTAAGGTTCGGGCGGTATGCTATGCCCGGCAAGCGCAAACGACCAATCCCGTGTTTCATTTCATTTCTCCTTTTTTCTCCAGGCAAAGCGCCCTGCACGTCGGGAACCGTGCAGGGCGCTTTTGCAGCTTATCTGGCTTTTTTCGGAGCCTTTGCCGGACGCGTCGGCGCAGTTCCGGCGGTCTTTTTGGCCTTTTTATCTGTAAACGAAGGCGCTTTTGCTTTCCTTTCGGTATACGCAAGTGATTTTGCTTTCGTTTCTGTCTTCTGCTTCCCTGCGGCCCTGCCGCCCTCTTTTTTGGGCGGGCGGATCAGGCACTTGGGGCCGGTGCCGATCAGATCCTCGCGGTGGGCGATCGTCAGGGCCTCATAGACCAGACGGTAGTTTTTCGGGTCGCGGTACTGGATCAGCGCCCGCTGCATGGCCTTCTCGCGGGGGTCCTTCGGGACGTAGATCGGCTCCATCGTCCGGGGGTCCAGGCCGGTGTAGTACATGACCGTGGAGATCGTGGAGGGCGTCGGGTAGAAGTCCTGCACCTGCTCGGGCATATAGCCCATGTCGCGGATGTGCTCGGCCAGCTCAATGGCGTCCTCCAGCCGGGAGCCGGGGTGGGAGGACATCAGATAGGGCACCGCGTACTGATCCAGACCGAGCTCCCGGTTCAGCCTGTCGTATTTGTTCAGAAAGCGCCTGTACACCGCGTTTTCCGGCTTGCCCATCAAACGCAGCACGTGGTCGGAGACGTGCTCCGGGGCCACGCGGAGCTGACCGGAGACGTGGTACTGCACCAGCTCGCGGAAGAAGGTGTCGTCCTTGTCGGCCAGCAGATAGTCAAAGCGGATGCCGCTTCGGATGAAGACCTTTTTCACGCCGGGCAGGGCGCGGAGCTTGCGCAGCAGATCCACGTAGTCCGAATGATCGACCTTCATGTTCCGGCAGGGCTTCGGGTAGAGGCATTGCTTCCCGGGGCAGACGCCCTTGGTGAGCTGTTTTTCGCAGGCTGGGACCCGGAAGTTGGCGGTCGGACCGCCCACGTCGTGGATATAGCCCTTGAATTCCGGGTCGCGGGTCATGGCCTCGGCCTCGCGCAGGATGGATTCCTGGCTGCGGGTCTGGATGATCCGGCCCTGATGGAAGGTGATGGCGCAGAAGGAGCAGCCGCCGAAGCAGCCGCGGCAGGAGGTCAGGCTGAACTTGACCTCCTTGATCGCCGGAACGCCGCCCAGCTTTTCGTAGCTGGGGTGGTAGGTGTTTTCATAGGGCAGGGCGTAGGTCAGATCCATTTCCTCGCGGCTCAGGGGCTTCTGCGGCGGGTTCTGGATCACGAACTCCTTGCCGTAGGGCTCGATCAGCGGCTTGGCGACGAAGGGGTCCGTGTTGCGGTACTGGGTGTAGAAGCTGCGGGCATAGGCGGCCTTGTCGCTTCTGACGGTCTCCCAATCCAGGAGGACGATCCCGTCCACGACCTGATCGGTGGTTTTGGATTTGTAGACCGTCCCGTCCAGGAAGGTCAGATCGTGGACCGAGAGGCCGGAATCGAGGGCGTCGGCAACCTCCACGATGGAGCGCTCGCCCATGCCGTAGAGCAGGAGGTCGGCCTGGGAATCGAGCAGAATGGACCGCTTCATCTTATCCGACCAGTAGTCATAGTGGGCCAGCCGGCGCAGGCTCGCCTCCATGCCGCCGATGATGATCGGCGCGTCCTTGTAGGTCTGGCGGATCAGGTTGCAGTAGACCACGGTGGCGTAGTCAGGCCGCTTGCCGGTCTTGCCGCCGGGCGTATAGGCGTCCGTCTTCCGGTGATGCTTGAAGACGGAGTAGTGGTTGACCATCGAATCCATGTTCCCGCCCATGACCAGAAAGCCCAGGCGCGGACGGCCCAGGATCGAGATGGAGGCCGGGTCCTTCCAGTCCGGCTGGGAGATGATCCCGACCTTGTAGCCCGCGTGCTCCAGAATGCGGGAGATGATCGCGTGGCCGAAGGAGGAGTGGTCCACGTAGGCGTCTCCGATCACGTAGACGAAGTCGCACTGATCCCAGCCCCGCGCCTTCATATCCTTTTTGCTGATGGGAAGAAACATGACTACCTCCTGAAATGAGAATTGAGAACGGAGAATTGAGAGTTGTCGGAGTTTTTCAAATTGCAATTTGAAAAACCCATTCATTCTCAATTCTCAACTCTCAATTCTCAATTTGTTCCCGTGGAGCCGAAGCCGCCCGCGCCGCGCTCCGTCTCGTCGAGCTCCTCCACCTCCTCAAAGGCGGCGGTCATGCAGGGAACGATGACGAGCTGGGCGATCCGCTCGCCCGGCTGGACGGTTCTGGGCTTGCTGCCGTGGTTGTGCAGGGGAACCATCCACTCCCCGCGGTAGTCGGGGTCTACCACGCCGACCTTATTCGCCGGGGCCAGGTCCCGCTTGGAGGCCAGGCCGGAGCGGGCGAAGATCAGCCCCACCCAGCCCGCGGGAAGGGCGATCGAATAGCCCAGCGGGATCATCACCGTCTCGTGCGGAGCCAGCGTGACCGGCGCGTCGGGGCAGGCGCAGAGATCCGCCCCGACGGAATCCGCCGTGGCGTAGGTCGGGAAGATCGCGCCTTCCCGCAGGCGTTTGATGGGGATATTGGTCATGGAAAAACGCTCCTTATTTGTCAAATTGGGATTTGCCGCGCGAAAAGCCTTCCCCCCTCGGGGGGAAGGTGGCATCCGGCGTCTCACGGAAGCCGGATGACGGATGAGGGGGCGTATCGATCCCGGATTCGTTGATTCAACGGTCTGCTTGTCGGAACGCCCCCTCATCCGCCTCGCTGCGCTCGGCACCTTCCCCCCGAGGGGGGAAGGCTCTGTCGGAGCCCTGGCAAGCTGGCATTGCCTCGACTTATCCCAAGTTACCGCCCCAGGCGGTACTTGAAGTCCCGGTAGCCGAAGTCGGTGAGCTGTTCCAGGGAGCCGTCTGCGCGGCGGTACCAGATATTCGGCAGGGGCATGCCGTTGAAGGTGTTGTTTTTGCAGGTGGAGTAGATCGCCAGGTCTCCGAAAAGGACCAGCTCCCCGATTTGCAGGGCGTGGTCGAATTCGTAATCCCCGATCACGTCCCCCGACAGACAGGACGGCCCGCCCAGACGGTAGACGTTGGAATTGTCGTCCCCTGATCCCTGATCCCTGCTCCCGGATCCCTCCGCCGCTCCATAGAGCGGCGGCATATACGGCATCTCGATCACGTCCGGCATGTGGCAGGCGGCGGAGCAGTCGAGGATCGCGTTCTTCACGCTGCCATTTTCGGTGACGTCGAGCACGCGGCTTGCGAGAAAGCCCGCATTCAGGGCCCAGGCCTCGCCCGGCTCCAGATACACCGTCACGCCCCAGGTCTCCTGCGCGAAGCGGATGCAGCGCTCCAGCCGCGGAATATCGTAGTCCGGGCGGGTCACGTGGTGGCCGCCGCCCATGTTAAGCCATTTCATCCGGGGCAAAACGTCCCCGAACTTCTCTGCCACGGCGTCCAGGGTGATCTCCAAAGCGTCGGAATCCTGCTCGCAGAGGGTGTGAAAGTGCAGGCCGTCCAGCAGGGCGACCAGGTCGGGGGTCATTTTCGCGTCCCATTGTTCGCGGGTGGTTCCCAGACGGGAGCCGGGGGCGCAGGGGTCGTAGATCGCGTGACCCTCCTGCGTGGAGCATTCGGGGTTGATCCGCAGACCCAGGCTCTTTCCGGCTGCCTTCGCCTGCGGGCCGAGCCGTGACAGCTGGGCGGGGGAGTTGAATACGACGTGGTCGGCGTACCGCAGCAGCTCGTCAAACTCGTCGTCCCGGTAGGCCCCGCAGAAGACGTGGACCTCCTTTTCCGGCAGGATTTCCCAGCCCAGCCGCGCTTCAAACAGGCCGCTTGCCTCGGTCCCCGCCAGATAGGGGGCCAGAGCGGGGTAGCAGTCGTAGTTTGAAAAGGCCTTCTGCGCCAGCAGGAGCTTCGCGCCGGTCCGGTCGGCTACGCCCTTTAAGATCTCGCCGTTCTGCCGCAGAGCGGCCTCGTCCAGAATGTAACAGGGCGTGGCAAGACGCCCGAAGCAGTCTTCGGGTGTCCTGCCACGCAAAGCGGCAAAGGGCGGGCGGGCCGTCACGGGACCAGGACCGGGTTGTGGTTCTCGGTCCGGGGCAGGCCGTGCTGATCCAGGGCATCCAGGAAGGGATCGGGATCGAACTCCTCCACGGTATGCACGCCGGGCTTGATCCACTTGCCGGTTAGCATCATCATCGCGCCGCACATGGCGGGCACGCCTGTGGTGTAGGAGACCGCCTGGCTCTTGACCTCGCGGTAGCATGCCTGATGGTCGCAGGTGTTGTAGATATAGTAGGTTTTTTCCTTGCCGTCCTTCCGGCCCGTGAAGATGCAGCCGATGTTGGTCTTGCCGTGGGTGCGGGGACCGAGGGAGGCAGGATCGGGCAGGAGGGCCTTCAGGAACTTGATCGGAACGATCTCGTGACCCTCAAACATGACCGGGGTCGTGGAGAGCATGCCCACGTTCTCCAGACACTTCATGTGGGTCAGATAGCTCTGACCGAAGGTCATGAAGAAGCGGATGCGCTTGACCTCGGGGATGTTCTCGGCCAGGGATTCGATCTCCTCGTGGTGGAGCAGATACATATCCTTGTGACCCACCTGGTCGAAGTCGTATTCCCGCTTGATGCTCATCGCCGGGATCTCGACCCAGTGGCCGTCCTCCCAGTAGGAGCCGGGCGCGGAGACCTCGCGGAGGTTGACCTCGGGGTTGAAGTTGGTGGCGAAGGGATAGCCGTGGTCGCCGCCGTTGCAGTCGAGGATGTCGATCGTGTCGATCTCGTCGAATTCATGCTTCTTGGCGTAAGCGCAGTAGGCCTGGCTGACGCCGGGGTCGAAGCCGCAGCCGAGCAGGGCGGTCAGACCGGCCTGCTCAAAGCGCTCGCGGTAGGCCCACTGGTAGCTGTAGTCGAACAGGGCGGAGAAGCCCTTTTCCTTGCAGCGCTTTTCATAGGCGGCCTTCCATTCGGGATCGTCGGTGTCCTCCGGCTCATAGTTGGCGGTGTCCATGTAGTTGACGCCGCAGGCCAGGCAGGCCTCCATGACCGTCAGATCCTGGTAGGGCAGGGCGATGTTCATAACCAGATCGGGCTTGTAGCTGTTGATGAGGGCGCAAAGCTCCTCCACGGAATCGGCGTCCACCTGCGCGGTGGTGAGCTTCGTGGTCGTGGTGGGGGCCAGCTCGGCGGCCAGCTCGTCGCACTTGGACTTGGTGCGGCTGGCAATGCACAGCTCGGAGAAGACCTCCGGCACCATGCAGCACTTGCGGATGGCCACGTTGGCGACGCCGCCGCAGCCGATGACGAGTACACGGCTCATGTTATATTCCTCCTTCATTCAAAAATAGTTTCATACTTTCATATTTTCATAGTTTCATTCCGTTTAACCGGCGAGCAAAGCAAGCAAAAGCTCCCGCAACACCTTACACGCCATCGCGGTGCTGGCGCCGCTGGGGTCGAGCATCGGGGCCAGCTCGTTCAGGTCGGCGGCGACCACGTTGAGCTGGGCGACCTGCAGGATCGCGGTCAAAAGCTGGGGGAAGGTCACGCCGCCGGCCTCCGGGGTGCCGGTTCCGGGGAAGCAGGCCGGGTCCAGACAGTCCAGGTCGATGGTCAGATAGACCGGTGCGTCCTCGGCGATCAGCCGGGCGCAGACCGTGTCCAGACCCTCGAAGCTGAAGGGATGCATCTCGGTATGCTGCCGGGCGAATCGGAACTCCTCCCGGTCGCCGCTGCGGATGCAGAACTGATGGATGCGGCCGTCGCCCAAGATGTCGTGGCAGCGGCGGATCACGCAGGCGTGGCTGAGCTTCGCGCCGAGGTAGTCGTCGCGCAGATCGGCGTGGGCGTCGAAGTGGATGATGTGGAGGTTCGGGTATTTCTTCGCCACGGCCCGCACGGAACCAAGCGTGACCAGATGCTCGCCGCCGAGCAGGATCGGCATTTTATCGGCCTTGAGGATCTCCGCCGCCCGGGCCTCAATGTCGGCCAGAGCCGCCTCCGCCGAGCCGAAGCAGAGCTCCAGATCGCCGCTGTCAAAGATCGCACAGTCGGTCAGATCCCTGTCCTGATAGGGGCTGTAGGTCTCGATGCCGAAGCTCTCATGCCGCATGGCGCTCGAACCGAAGCGCGCGCCGGGGCGGAAGCTGGTGGTGGAATCAAAGGGCGCGCCGAAGAGGACGAGCCTGGCGTCGGCAAAGGCCGCGTCGCAGCCGATGAAGGTCTCCACGTTGGGTCTCACTTTTCCACCTCCTCCAGCATCCGCTCCAAAAAGGCGGGCAGGAAGAACGCGCCGCGGTGGAGCTTGACGGTGTAGTACTTGGTTTGGAGATTGAGCTTCTTCCAGCGCTCGGCGTCCAGATCGTTCACCGGATGGTATTTCTTGCTGGCAAAGCCAAAGAGCCAGTAGCCTGCGGCGTAGGTCGGGATGTGGGCCTGATAGACCCGGCTGATCGGGAAGGTGCTGACGATGCGCTGGTGGGAGCGCTGCATGGCCTCGGCGTCGTGCTGATAGAAGGGACTGCCCTGCTGGTTTACCATAATCCCGTCCTCGCGCAGGGCGTTGTAGCAGATGCCGTAGAATTCGCGGGTGAAATAGCCCTCGGAGGGGCCGAAGGGATCGGTGGAATCGACGATGATCAGATCGTACTGCTCCGAGCAGCGCCGGATGAAGCGCAGGGCGTTGTCGTAGTAGATGTGAACGCGGGCGTCGTCCAGACGGGAGGCGTTCTCCGGCAGGTAGGCCCGGCAGGCCTTGATGACCTCGGGATCCATCTCCACGAGGTCGATGCGTTTGATCGTGTCGTACCGCGCAAGCTCCTTGACCACGCCGCCGTCGCCGGCGCCGATCACCAGAACGTCGGTGATGTTCGGGTGGACGGCCATCGGCACGTGCGTGATCATCTCGTCGTAGATGAATTCGTCGCGCTCGGTGAGCTGGACGTTGCCGTCCAGGGCCAGGACGCGGCCAAACTCCGGCGTCTCAAAAATGTCGATGCGCTGGTAGTCGCTCTGGAGCGAGAAAAGCTGCTTGTTGACCCGGATCGAATGCTTTACGTCCGGCGCGTGAAATTCGGAAAACCAGAGTTCCATGGGGAGACCTCCTTAAGCCAGCACGTTCAGCCGCAAAATGTCCGGGTCCTCCGGGCCGGTCATGGAGCAGCCTTTTTCCTTGGCGAACTCGATATAGTCCAGAATGTCGCGGGTGATGCGCTCGCCGGGGGCAAGGATGGGGATGCCGGGGGGATAGCACATCACGAACTCAGAGCAGACCATACCCTCGCTCTGGTCGATGGGGACGGATTTTTTCGGGGCGTAGAAGGCCTCCTGCGGGCTGTAGACGACCTCGGGATCGAGATATTCCGTGTCCAGCAGGCCGGAGCCGTCGCGCTGATAGCGGCGGCGGATCTCCGCCAGGGCGGAGACCAGACGCTCCAGCTCCTGGGGCCGGTCTCCGATGGAGAGGTAGGCCAGAATGTTGCCGATGTCGCCGAATTCGATCTGAATGTCGTACTCGTCGCGCAGAATATCGTAGACCTCGATCCCCGCCAGACCGATGTCGCGGGTGTGGATGGAAAGCTTGGTCGGGTCGAAGTCGAAGACGGAGTCGCCGTTGACCAGCTCCTTGCCGAAGGCGTAGTAGCCGCCGATGGCGTTGACCTCCTCGCGGGCGTAGTCCGCCATGGTGCTGACCTTGGCAAAGACCTCGCGGCCCCGCAGGGCCAGGTTGCGGCGGGAGATGTCCAGAGACGACATCAGCAGATAGGAGCTGGAGGTCGTCTGGGTCAGGTTGATGATCTGGCGGACGTGGCCCTGGTTCATGTTCGGCCCGATCAGCAGGAAGCTCGACTGCGTCAGACTGCCGCCGGACTTGTGCATGGACACGGCGGCCATGTCGGCCCCTGCGTCCATCGCGGAGATCGGCATGCCTGCGCCGAAGTAGAAGTGGGTTCCGTGGGCCTCGTCGGCCAGACAGAACATCCCCGCGTCGTGGGCCATCTTCGTGATGGCCTTCAGATCGGAGCAGACGCCGTAGTAGGTGGGGTTGTTCACCAGGACGGCCACCGCCTCCGGATGCTCGCGGATGGCCCGCTCCACCTGCTCGCGCCGCATGCCCAGGGAGATGCCGAGCCGGTCGTCCACCTCGGGGTTGACGTAGACCGGCACCGCGCCGCAGAGGACCAGGGCGTTGATGACCGAGCGGTGGACGTTGCGGGGCAGGATGATCTTATCGCCGCGCTTGCAGGTGGCAAGCACCATCGTCTGCACGGAAGAGGTCGTGCCGCCGACCATCAAAAAGGCGTGGGCCGCGCCGAAGGCGTCGGCAGCCAGGTCCTCGGCGTCACGGATCACGGAGACCGGGTGGCAGAGGTTGTCCAGCGGCTTCATGGAGTTGACGTCGATCGAGACGCATTTTTCTCCGAGGAAGGCGGCCATCTCCGGATTGCCCCGGCCGCGCTTGTGCCCGGGGACGTCAAAGGGGACGACGCGCATGTTGCGGAACCGTTCCAGAGCCTCATAGATTGGCGCTCTGGTCTGGTCGAGATCGTAGTAAGAGTTGATCAAGGCTTGCACCTCCATAGCTTTCCGGATCGGAAAACAAAAATCACAGGCGCGCAGCCTGTGATGCGGGTCAATACACCTTTTCCGTCCGGGGAAAGGCGGAGCCTCCGCCGGCGATATCAGAGCCTATACAGCAACGAATACTTTTACTGCTCTTATTGACCGTTTCACAAGTCTGCGCATGCCGCGCATTTCGGTTATAAAGGAACCAACTTATAAAATGCTCGCGCGCAGGCGCGATCAATAAGGCGGCAAGCCGCCGATCGGCAGCGGACCCGGCTGTCCGTATGGCCTCGGCTCCCGGGGGAGCGGTCCTGTATAAATCGCCGGAAAGAGATCCTTCGACACTTTCCGTCTATACTATACAAAAAACAGGGCGGGAAGTCAAGAAAAAAACAAGGAAAATACGCGGCAGACAGCAGCGCCCCTACGAGGTGCTGCATCGGCGGGCGCGTGGATACGCGCCCCTACGAGGCTGGCGGTCGTCGGCGGCGAAAAAATCTCGTTTTTTTGTGAAATTGCCCATTGTTTTCCGGCGGCAAATCGGTTATGATAGAAATGAAGAAGAATACCCGGCAAAAAACTGTGAGGTGTCATTATGCTGAATGTAGATATTTCCAATATCTGGGGGGAATATACCCTCAATGATCTGCTTTCTCTGGAAAAGGAGACCTTCGACGCGCACAAGCTGCTCCTGGATGGCAAGGGTCCCGGCAGCGACTATCTGGGCTGGATGAAGCTCCCGGTCTTCGAGGAGACCGAGGAGATGATCCGCATCCGGGCGGCTGCCAAGCGGATCCGCGAATCGTCCGACGTCTTCGTCGTCGTCGGCATCGGCGGCAGCTATCTGGGCCCGCGCGCGGCGATCGAGCTGGTCATGGGCTCCAACCACAACCTTCGCGGCAAGGACCCGCAGATCTTCTTTGCGGGCAACAATCTGTCCACCCGCGCCTGGAATGAGCTCTGCGCCCTGTTGGAGGGGAAGGATTTCTCCGTCAACATCATCTCCAAATCCGGCACCACCACCGAGCCCGCAATCGCAACCCGCGCCCTCAAGTGGATGCTCGAGCGCAAATACGGCGCCGACGAGGCCAAGAAGCGCATCTTCGTGACCACCGACCCCGAAAAGGGCGCGCTGCGCCAGATGGCTGCGGAGGAGGGCTATGAGACCTTCGTCATCCCGCCCGACGTCGGCGGACGCTACTCCGTCCTGACCGCCGTCGGCCTGCTGCCGATGGCAGTGGCCGGCATGGACATCACCGAGGTCATGTTCGGCGCGGCCTCGGCCCGCCGCGACATGGAGGCCTTCTCCTTTGAGAATCCCGCCTGGCTCTACGCCGCCGCCCGCAACCTGCTCTACCGCCACGGCAAGAAGACCGAGCTCTTCTGCTCCTACGAGCCCGATTTCCGCTTTATGGGCGGCTGGCTGCAGCAGCTCTTCGGCGAGTCCGAGGGCAAGGACGGCAAGGGCATCTACCCCTTCCCGCTGGAATTCACTGCCGACCTGCATTCGATGGGTCAGATGATCCAGCAGGGCGAGCGGACGATCTTCGAGACCGTGCTCCGCTTCGCGCCACCGCGCAAGAAAACCATGATCGAGAGCGACTGGAAAAACCTGGACGGGCTCAACTATCTTGAGGGCAAGAGCCTCGACTTCGTGGAGGAGCAGGCCTTCCAGGGCACCCTCGCGGCCCACACCGACGGCGGCGTGCCGGTCATCCTGGTCCAGAACGACGAGATCTGCGACCGCACCCTCGGCGAGATGTTCTATTTCTTCGAGCTGAGCTGCGGCATCTCCGCATACATGCTGGGGGTCAACCCCTTCAACCAGCCCGGCGTCGAGTTCTACAAGCGGAACATGTTCCAGCTCCTCGGCAAGCCCGGCTATACCAAGTAAGCAAGCCACCGACTATCACACAGACAGGAGGAATTTCCTATGGTTAAGCTGTACGCCGGTCTGAGCGGAACCGGCAAGACGAAAGAAATGCTCCGCGACCTCGACCTGGCCGTGGAGAACGAGAGCGGCAGCATCGTCTGCATCGAAAAGGGCAACAAGCTCCGCTTTGACGTGAACTACAAGGTCCGTTTGATCGAATACCAGACCTACGAGCTCGACGGCGAGGAGGACCTGAGGGCCTTCATCTCCGGCCTGCACGCGGGCAACTTTGATATCACGCATATCTTCCTCAGGAGCATCCACCGTCTGCTCGGCACGGACGAGCCCGCCGTCATGGCGTCCTTCTGCGCCTGGTGCGAGACCTTCGGCGCGGCAAACGGCGTGAACTTCACCCTGACCGCCCGAATCGACCCGACCCTGATCCCGGCGGAGCTGAAAAAATACCTGTAACAGACGCAAGCACAGCGGGCCTCGGAAACGAGGCCCGCTGTATTTCAGAGCGTCCGTGAACGGGAAACGAACGGAGCGTTTCAGCCGCCGCATTCCAGCTCCAGCAGCTCCGCCACGGCGCGGGCCAGATGGGGCATCGAGGCCAGCGCTTCGGGGAGGAGGTTTCCGGTGGAGCCGACCTCCACGATCAGCGAGCCGGAGGTCAGGTCGCCGTTGAAGCGCTCCTTGCGGAAGGATATGTCCTTGGCCAGACCGGGGGCCGCCCGGTTGAGCAGGGCCTGGAGCTTCAGCCCACAGGAGAGATTGTCCCTCCAATTCGGGTGGTTCAGCCCGCCCTGGTCGGTGCCGATGACCAGCATCAGCTTTGCGCAGGTCTCGCCGCCGACCTCCGCGATCTCGCGCACCGGCTCCGCCATCGCGTCGCGGTGGACGTCGATCACCATGCAGATCGAGGGCTGCTCCGCCAGATGACGCAGGATCTTCTCCCGCGCCGTCGCGTAGGAGCTGTTGTAGCTCGGATAGTCGTTGAGCGTCCGGTCGTGGATCACCCCCACGCCCTGCGCCTCCAGCGCCGCCGCAAGGGCGTCCCCGACGGCGATCACCGAGGCCGCCTCGTCCAGCGTCCGGTAGTCCCCGGCGGACTCGTATTCATAGCCCGGCGAAGGCGTGTAGGACTCGCAGGAATGCGTGTGGACGATCAGCACCCGCGGCCCCGGCGCATCGGCCCAGCCCATCGGGCGGAGCAGGAGGGCGGTCTTGTCCGCCCCGTAGGTGCAGTTGCCGCGCAGCGTGATCGCCTCCGCCTCCTCCGCCGTGAAGGGGGCGGGCCGTTCCGCCGGAGCGGCGGTCTCCGGTGCGGGCTCGGAGGCGGGGACGGTCGTCGGCTCCGTCTGCGGCGCGGAAACCGTCTGCGAGGTCCGCTCCGTCTGCGGCGCGGAAACCGTCTGCGCGGTGATCTCCGGCTTCGGCGCCGGGGTCCCGACCGGGGCCGGGAGCGCTTGTCCGTTTTCCAGAAAGAAGGCCGCCTCCGCCAGTGTTCGGCTCGCGAGGATCGACTGCGCGCCGCGCAGGACCTTCGCCGCGGCAGCCGGAGCCAGAAACAGGCGCAGAACGACGGCAAACAGAATGACCGTTGCCCCCCAGACGGAGCAAGCGGCGTTTCGGTACGTATCAGGACGCATTCCCATCCCTCCCACGGAAGCATATGCGCGGTCCGAACCGGATATGCCGGAAAAACCCATTTCCTTTTCTTGACAGATATGATATACTGATATCATCCTGAGAATGGCCGGAGGCCGTTGCCATGACTGATTTTACCGTGACCCTCGCAGGCCGCAGCTTCCGGGTCTCGGCCCGGTACGCGGAAACCGCGTCCTATTTTCCTGCGCCGGACCCCGAGGCCCCGCTCGTTCCCGGCGCGCCGGTCTCCATCCCGGAGACCGACTGGCAGGAATATCTGCAAAGCGGCATGGAGGACTGCGCGCATACCGAATACAGCGTGCTCACCGCCCACTGCTCGGACGCTCTGCTTGCGTTCGACTGCGTGATCCTGCACGCGGCTGCCCTGCGCTGGCGGGACCGGAGCTGGCTGATCATCGCGCCGAGCGGCGTGGGAAAATCCACGCAGACGCGGAATCTGCAGACGCTTTTGCCCGGCGAGGTCTCGGTGATCTGCGGCGACCGCCCGGTGCTTGTCCGCAGAGGCTCGGAGATCTGGGTCCACCCCTCGCCCTGGAACGGCAAGGAGGGTTGGCACGGGGCCGAGGCCGCGCCGCTGGGCGGGCTGATCCTGCTCCGGCGCGGGCCGGAAAACCGGCTCTATGCCCTGCGGGAGGACGAGGCCATTCTGAACCTCTACGTGGCCTTCATCCATACCTCGGCAAGCGTGGAAGCAGTCACAAAGGTCGCAGACCTGGAGGACGGCCTCCTCCGCGCCGTGCCGACCTGGCTTCTGGTTTCCGATACCGTGCCGGATTCCACGCGCTGCCTCGTGGACGGAATCTTTTCATAATCTATTCCAAAGGATAAGGGGGCTTGAAATCACCATGAAGTATCGACCGAGACCCGGCGTCGTCCGGACAGCGATCTGCGGAAGGACCGTGCTGATCCCCACGCGGGCGGCCTTTGACGACTGCAAGACCGTCCAGATCCTGCCCCCGATCTGGGCCGGCACCTGGGGCGCCATCTGCGCAGGCTTCACCCGGGAACAGATCGTGATGGAGCTCTCCAAACGGACCAAAACCAAGACCGAGGCCGAGTGCGCCGACCGGCTGGATCAGTTCTGCCGGATGATGTGCGAAAAGGGCTTTCTGATCCCCGTGCCGGAGGAGACGGACGGATGACCGCCGTTGAATCGGCCCTCCTGGCCCTGACTGCGGCTGCGATCCACGCGGAAGCGCCGACGGACCCGAAGCTGTCCGCTTCGGACTGGATGGAGCTCTTCCGTCTGGCCGATCGGCATAAGCTCCTGCCGCTGACTGCAGACGCAGCCGCGCCCCTGCCCTCTCTGCGGGCGGCGGTGCAGAACGGCCTGGACTGGAATAAGATCCTGTCCGCCGTCTTTACCCAGGTCAACAGCCAGATGATTCAGGAAAACGAGCTTCTGAACCTCCTGACCGACCTCCGCGCCGAGGGGCTTGCGCCCCTCGTCCTCAAGGGTCCGATCCTTCGCGCCCTCTATCCCAGACCGCTGCTCCGGCCCTCGTTGGACGACGATCTCTTCGTCCCGTCGGACCTCGTCGCGGACTATCACCGCGCTTTTCTGGCGCACGGGCTGACGGCGGACCGGCCCGACGCCGATCTGCAGAACGCGGACGAGCTCTCCTATCACCGCCCGGGATCTCCGCTCCATGTGGAGCTCCACGCTGCGCTCTTTGACCGCAGCTCGCCCATTTTTGCCGCCTATAACGACGGCTTCACGGCGGAGCCGGAGACGCCGGAGACCGTCCGGATCCAGGACGCGGACCTCCGGACCCTGCCGCCGACGGACCATCTGAAATTCCTCCTGCTCCATGCCTGCAAGCATTTTCTGTTCAGCGGCTTCGGCCTGCGGATCGTGACGGATATCTGCCTCTTTGCCCGGGCCTATGCCGAGCGGATCGACTTCCCGGCGGTCCGGGACGCCTGCGCCGCGCTGCGCTGCGACCGTGTGGCGGAGGCGATCTTCCGCATCGGAGAGAATCACCTCGGTCTGCCCGCGCCGTTCCGCTTTGCCGCAGAGGTGGACGAGACCGCCCTGCTCCGCGACGTGCTCTCCGCCGGTCTGCACGGCGCGACGCCCGACCGGCAGCACAGCGTCCGGGTTCTGCAGGACGCCGTGGTCGCCGCGCGCGGAGAGAAAAAGGCCGGGGGCGGCATGCGGATGATCCTGTTCCCGCCGCTCTCCCGGATCAAGGGCGACTATCCCTTCCTGAACAACCGGCCCTGGCTGCTGCCCTGGGCCTGGACCCGCCGCGCCGCGCGGTATGCCGCCGGGCGTCTGCGCGGGCAGGAGGCGGGACCGGCGGAAAGCCTTCGCATCAGCCGGGAGCGGACCGAGCTGCTGCGGACCTACGACCTCATCGACGGAAGAAACGAGGCCTCTTCATGAAAGAAACGAAACGGAACGACGCGCCGCCTGACGCGGCCGAGGAACAGTCCTTCCGCGCCCTGCGCGAGCTGCGCCGCCGCGTCAAGGACGGAACCTTCGGCGAGATCCTGGACGACTGGCGCTGGATCTTCACCTACAGCAAGCGCTACAGGTGGGCCATCGTCTTCTATACCGTGCTGGGCATCGTCAGCACGACCCTCGGCCTGATCTCCAGTCTGATGGCAAAGTACACCCTGGATATCATCGTCGGGCAGAAGACCTCCAAGCTCTGGCTGCTGTTCATCATCATGGTGGGCAGCGCCCTGTTCAGCGTGGTGTTTGAAAACCTTCTGGGCCGGATCTCGCTGAAGATCGGCATCCGGATCGGCAACGACATCCGCTCCGACGTCTTCTCCAAGATCATCGACAGCGACTGGGCCAGACTCAACGAATACCAGAGCGGCGATATCGTCAACCGCTTCAATAACGATACCGGCACCGTCGGCTCCAACGCCGTGAGCTGGCTGCCCACGATCCTGATCTCGCTCTACCGCTTCGCCGCGACCTTCGTCGTTCTGGCCCACTACGACCTGTTCATTGCGTTCTTCTCCCTGGCCTCCGCTCCGGCGCTGATGCTGATGTCCCGCTTCGTCATTCGCAAGCAGCGCTATTACGGTCAGAAGATGCGGGAGATGAGCAGTAAGATGATGAGCTTCGAGGTGGAAACCTTCTATAACCTCGATACCATCAAGTCCTTCGGCGTCACCGATCAGTACGGCAGAAAGCTGGACGACCGGCTGGAGGAGATGAAGCAGGTCTCGCTGGACTACAACAAATTCACGATCCATACGAACGTCTTCATGTCCGTCGCCGGGACCGTCGTCTCGATGACGATCTTCGGCTACTGCCTGTATCGTCTCTGGTACGGAACGGACTTCACCTTCGGCACGATGACGCTCTTTCTCCAGCAGTCGCGCGGACTGAGCGCCGCCTTCCGCTCCGTCGTCGGCATCATTCCGGGCTTTCTGAACGCCTCCGTCTCCGCGCACCGCATCCGGGAGCTGGTGGAGCTGCCCAAGGAGATCCGCCTGCCGGAGAGCAGGGCCTTTGCCGAAAAGGCAAAGGACGGTCTGACCCTGGAGCTGACCGATCTCAGCTTCGGCTACGATCCGGACAAGCCCGTCGTGGAGCACGCTGCGCTGCGGGCGGGTCCGGGCGAGATCGTCGCCCTGATCGGCGCCTCCGGCGAGGGCAAGACCACCATGATCCGTCTGCTTCTGGCCCTGGTCCATCCCGGAGCGGGGAGCGTGCGGATCCGCGCCGCAGACGGGGCTGAGCTGACCCTGAATGCCGAAACCCGCAGTCTGATCTCCTACGTGCCCCAGGGCAACACGATCCTCTCCGGCACGATCGAGGAGAACCTCCGCGTCGGCAGGGAGGATGCAACGGAGGCGGAGATGCGCGCCGCGCTGGAGCTTGCCTGCGCGCTGGACTTTGTGGATAAGCTGCCGAACGGCCTCCGGACGGAGCTGGGACGCCGCGGCAAGGGTCTCTCCGAGGGACAGGCCCAGCGGATCGCCATCGCCCGCGCCGTGCTGCGCGACGCGCCGATCCTCCTGCTGGACGAGGCGACCTCCTCCCTGGACGTCGCCACCGAGCGCCGGGTCCTTCGGAATCTGATGACGATGGCCCCGAACAAGACCTGCATCGTCACCACCCACCGCCCGAGCGTTCTGAACCTCTGCACCCGTGTCTATCAGGTGACCGCCCGCGCCGTCACCGAGCTCGACGCCGAGACCTCGGCGCGTCTTGCCATGGATTTTTAGGCCGTAGCAAAGAGAGCGAGCGCACAGCCAGACCGGCTGTGCGCTCTTTTTGCCCTATGGGAGCTTTGCCGAAAGCCGGACCGTGCCGCCGGCCAGGACCTGGAACTGCTGGAGCGGGCGTCGGTCGTGGACCAGGGTATAACGCCCCTCCGGCAGACCCTGGAAGCGCAGGACCCGGGCGTAGGACCCGTCCGCTCCGCGTCCCTCCTGCTCCGGGATGAAGAAGTCCCGCGTCCAGCGCCGACCCAGGTCGTCCACAAGCAGAATGCTCTCATAGCCCGGCTCGGTCAGCGTCAGCGTGATCTCCGCTTGTCCGGGGCGGAAGCGCTCCAAGTGCAGAAGCTCTCCGTCGGACCAGAGCCGGCCCGCCGTTTCGGTGATCGCCGCGTTTTCCAGCACGCGGAAGCTGCCGATCCGCTCCGAATCGAGGGTGAGGCAGTACCGCCCCGGGGTCACGGGGCCGAGGGCGGCGTCTCCGTCCGCGTCCGCCTCCACCTCCGCGATCGGGCTGCCGCTGAGATCGCAGAGCCACAGCCGTCCCCGGATCGGGGTCTCCAGCCGCAGGGCCGCGTAGCAGGCCGCCGGGGCGAGGACCTCCTCCGCCGCCTCCGTCGCGGTCTGCCGGGCGGACTCCGCCCGCGCCGTGACGGAGGGCGGGTCCGGGATGCGGCCCGCGGCGGATACGTTGGCGTATGCCGCCGCGCTGAGCGTCAGGACACCGATCATCGCCCCGAGCGCCGCCAGCCGTATTGAATAATCGTTCATGTATCTTCTGTCTCCTTTCCGTGGGTATCTACAGTATAAGATCTGACCGGCGAAGAACCTGTCGAGACGGGGGAGACAAAAAAATAAATCCAAATCCTGCGGCCCCGATCCTGCCCGCATTGACAAATCCCGCGCCGCTTGCTAAAATGGGAGCGTCAGCCCCACTCATCGTAAAGGAGCCATTTTATGCGCATTCTCTACAATTCCCGCGATTCGGAGTATAAGCGGCCCTTCGGAACGCTGACCGAGGACCAGACCTGCACGATCCGCATCCGCATCCCCGCCGAGCTTGAATGCCGGGGGGCCCAGCTCGTTCTGGAGCACGAGGACGGCAGACCCTTTCGCGAATTCCGCCTGGTCTGGGCCGGGCAGGACGCGGACTACCATATCTTCAAATGCGATTTCTCCATTCAGGCCCGCGGCCTGTATTTCTACTGGTTCCGCGTCACCGGCAAGACCGGCCCCTTCCGTCTCTTTCGCCGCGGCGACGATACCAACATGGAGGACGGGGACCGCTGGCAGCTTTCCGTCGTGCCTGCGGACTTCACGGTCCCGGCTGCCTTCCGGGGCAGGGTCATGTACCAGATCTTTCCGGACCGGTTTTGCCGGGTCGGGGACTGCGACGCGTCGGAAAAGCTCAAGCCCTGGACTCTGCGCGAAGACTGGGGCGGCACGCCCGAATACCGTCCGGACCCCAAAACCGGGGAGGTCCTCTGCAACGATTTCTTCGGCGGCAATTTCCGCGGCATCGCCTCGAAGCTGGATTATCTGAAGGACCTCGGCGTGGAGCTTCTCTATCTCAACCCGATCTCGATGGCCTTCTCCAACCACCGCTATGACACCGCCGACTACAAGCGCCCCGATCCGCTGCTCGGCACCGAGGAGGACTTCCGCGCCCTCTGCGATGCGGCCCACGCCCGGGGCATGCGCGTGATCCTGGACGGGGTCTACTCCCATACCGGGAGCAATTCGGTGTATTTCGACAAAAACGGCGTCTTCGGAACCGGAGCCTGCTCCGCCGGAACCGCCTCGCCCTACTATTCGTGGTACCGCTTCCGCCGCTTCCCCGATGATTACGAATGCTGGTGGAACTTCCCCACGCTCCCGAACGTCACAGAGACCGAGGAGAGCTATCAGGACTTCATCATCCGAGACGAGGATTCCGTCATCGCCCACTGGCTGCGCCTCGGCGCGGACGGCTTCCGCCTGGACGTGGCGGACGAGCTGCCGGATTCGTTTATCCTGAACTTCAAGCGCGGCCTGCGCGCCCGGAAGCCGGACGGCTTTCTGATGGGCGAGGTCTGGGAGGACGCCTCCAACAAGACCGCCTACTCCGTCCGCCGCCGCTATTTCGTGGACGGAGAGCTCGATTCCGTGATGAACTACCCCTGGCGGACGGCCATTTTGCGCTATCTGCGCGCAGAGGACGACGGCGCAGCCCTGGGCGAGACCGTGATGACCATCGCGGAAAACTATCCGCCCCAGGTCCTCCAGGCCGTGATGAACGCCCTCTCCACCCACGATACCCCCCGCGCCCTGACCCTGCTGCACGGCGACTGCCCCGAGACGCGCGAGGCGCAGGCGAGCTTCCGCCTGACGCCCGACGAGCGGGAGGCTGCCTTTGAAAAGCTCCGCGCAGCCGCCTTTTTGCAGTATACCCTGCCCGGAAACCCCTGCCTCTACTACGGCGACGAGGCCGGCATGGAGGGCTGCAAGGACCCCTTCAACCGGGCCTGCTACCCCTGGGGTCAGGCGGACGAGCGGTTTTTGAACCTCTTCCGCAGCCTCGGAAGACTGAAACGCGAAACCCCCGCCCTGCGCGCCGGAGACGTCCGCGTGATGCGCGCCGGCGGCGGCGTCTTCGCCTTCCGCCGGAGCCTCCGATCCGCCGACGACCTGCCGACGGAAACGGTCGTGTGTTATGTCAACCGTTCAGGCGGCCCGATCTTCGTCCCGGCCCGCCACGCCCTGCTGGCGCAGAACGCGTCCCGCACGGACGGCGGCTTCGAGCTTTCCCCCGGTGGCTTCGGCTGCTTCGCGGAATAAGCCCGCATTCCAATTCTCAATTTCAATTCTCCATTCCCCCGCTCCGGGAGGTGTTTTCATGCGAAAAACCGGTTGGATCGCTCTGATTTCCGGAGCGATCCTGAGCATCGCGCTCTTTCTGGTCCGGCAGACCCGCTGGTACGCGGTCCAGCGTTCCGGCGAGCTGTCCGACTTTGCCCAGACCGTCAATTCCGCCTTCTGGGCTGCCCTGATCACGACGGTCTTCGGTCTCGTCCTTCTGCTTCTGACCCTGCGCCGCCGCAAACCGCAGGAGGTGGAGCGCCCCGCTCCGCTGGAGATCACCTGGATCTGCCCCTACTGCGGCGGAAAGAACACCGAGGGCGACGAGACCTGCAAGCGCTGCGGCACGCCCAAATACCGCCCGCCCGTGCTTTGGACCTGCGGCTGGTGCGGGACGGAAAACCCTGAAACCGAGGGCGTCTGCGCCCGCTGCCACGCGCCGCGCAGCGCTGCGGTCCGGGCCTGGACCTGCCCGCACTGCGGCTCCCAGAGCCCCGTCACCGCTGAGACCTGCGTGGTCTGCGGCGCGGCGCGTCCGCAGGTCGTCCCCACCTGGCGCTGCCGCGCCTGCGGTTCTCTGAACCCGGAAAACGCCGTCCGCTGCCAGGTCTGCAAGGCGCCCCGCGCTGCCGAAACCTGGGCCTGCCCCACCTGCGGGACCCGTAACCCGCAGAAGCTGGACCGCTGCTTCGTCTGCCGTACCCGCCGCCCCGAATGATCCGTATCTTTGAAATGGAGGAACCTCGAATGAAAAAGCTGCTTGCCTGCCTGCTCCCCCTCTGCCTGCTGGCGGCGATGCTCTGCGGCTGCACCAGCACCGGCGAGACGCCGTCCGCTGCGCCCGCGGCCCCGGCTCCGTCCGCGTCCGCCCCGGCATCCAGTATTCCCGTCCCGGAATCGAGCCTTCCCGTCCCGGAATCGACCGAGGCCCCTGCAGCCACGGAGCCGGTCGTCGAGGTCCCGGAGGACCTGCACCCCATGCTCTTCCGCGTCACCGGCGAGGGCGGGCAGGAGATGTATCTGTTCGGCACGATCCACGTTGGGGACGAGCGCAACGCCGCCGCCCTTTCGCTGATCGCGCCGACGCTGGACGAATGCGACGCCCTGGCCGTGGAGTTCGACGTCCTGGCCTTTGAGGAAGATATGAGCGCCGCGTCGGAGATGATGATGCAGTTCCTCCTGCTGGACGGAACCACGGCGGAGGACCATATGCCTGCCGAGACCTACCGCGCCGCTGCGGATCTGCTGGAGAAGGCCGGCCTCATGCCGGATATCATGAAGCAGTTCAACCTCGGAATGTGGGCCCAGCTCGTGGAGCAGGCCGCCCTGATGACGGAAAGCGACCTGAGCGCGGAATACGCCATGGACACCTATCTGATCCGCCATGCCTACGATCATCAGATCGAGGTCCGGGACGTTGAATCCGCCGCCTTCCAGTACGGGATGCTCGCAGACTTCTCCGACGAGCTCGATCTGCTTCTGATCCGCAGCACCCTGGACAATCTGGACGGCTACGGCGCGCAGATCTCCGAGCTCTACGAGGCCTGGTGCAGCGGCGACTATGACGCCATCCAGGCCCTGAACGAAACGGAAACGGAGGACGGGGAATACACCGAGGAGGAGCTGGCACTCCTGGAGGACTATCAGCGCCGGATGCTCGACGACCGCAACCTCGGCATGCGTGACCGCGCCGTGGAATGGATGCAGGCGGGGGACCGGGTCTTCTTTGCCGTCGGCGCAGGCCACCTGGTCGGGGACGCCGGTCTCGTCAGCCTGCTGCGCGCGGCGGGCTACGAGGTGGAGCAGGTGAGCGGAGACTGATACGCGGAACGGGATCGGGAATCGCGCTGTTTCTTCCCTAAAAACGCGCTGTTTCTTCCCTAAAAACGCGCTGTTTCTTCCCTAAAATTCTTCTTGCTTTTTCCGGAAGCCTATGGTATAAAGGAACCGAAGGGGTTGCGTGCGCCCGAATGAAATGCGCGGCCCGATTTCATGATGAAAAGGAGACGAACGCACTATGAAACGCATCATTTCCCTGATTCTCGTTGCGCTGCTTGTTGCGGCCCTGTTTGTCGGCTGCTCCAAGTCTGACCCCGTCGGCACCTACAAGATCGACATGGACAGCATGATCGAGGCGACGAAGAAAGAGTCCGACAAAGCGAAGGACATGTCCAATGAGGAAATCAAGGACCTCCTGAAAACGATCGGCATGACCGAGGATTCCATGAGCCTTGAGATCAAGAAGGACGGCACCTTCGTCCTCGACCTCTCCGGCGACAAGACGGAAGGCACCTGGAAGCAGGACGGCTCCAAGCTGACCCTGACTGCGGAAAACGATCCCATTGACGTTGACTTCTCCGACGGCAAGATCACCATGGAAGTGGAAGAAGCCGGCATGAAGCTGATCTTCGTCAAGAAGTAATCCCACGCAACCGTAATAAACCGGGCCGGAGGGAAACCTCCGGCCCGAATAAAATAACGAAAGGAATCAAAGGAATCAAATGAAGAAGATTTTGGCACTCACCCTGGTTCTCGTCCTCGTTCTGGCGGCCTTCGTCGGCTGCAAGAAGACCGACGCGACCGACAAGAACGGCGACACCGCCGCCCAGAAGACCACCGAAGCGCCTCTCTCCGAGGGTATCGTCGGCTGGTACAAGGCCGAAACCGTCAACGGCATGAGCTTCACCGAATGGGTGGCCTCCATGTTCGGCGGCCTGGCCGGAGAAGACGAGACCGCTCCCACCATGTCCGAGGAGGAGCTGAAGGAGAAGCTCACCTCGCTTGGCATCGATCTGGACAATTTCATGTCCATTGAGCTCCTGGAAGACGGCACCGCCGTCATGTCCTCGATGGGCATCGCTTCCAAGGGCACCTGGACCCAGGACGGCGAGAACGTCACCGTTACCACCAAAGACGGCACCGAGCAGAAGGGCACCTTTGACGGCAGCCGTCTGACCCTGAAGGCAAGCTCCGAGCAGATGGAAACGACCGTCGTCTTCGTCAAGGCGCAGAAGCCCGCCGAGCCCGAGGTTGATCCCGAGCTGCTGAACAACGATCCGAACAACATCGTCGGCATCTACCACGTGAGCAAGATCAACGGCCAGACCCTTGAGGAGTACGTGGCGAACGCAGCCAAGGAGAGCGGCGTCGAGGTGGAAACCTACCTCGCGCAGAACGGCATCGAGCTGGAAAACTATATGCCCATGACCATCCGCAGCGACAACACGGTTGAGATCAAGGCGTTCGCCATCAAGATGACCGGCACCTGGGCTCTGGACGGCGAGACCCTGACCATCACCATGGATCAGGACGGCGAGTCCCAGACCACCACCGGCACCTTTGCCAACGGGGAGATCGTCATCGGCGAAGAGGGCCAGATGATCACCTTCGTCAAGGGCTGATCCCTGCCGCGTCCCCGGCAAAGCATTTGAAACAGGCTCCCCGCACGGCAGTTTTCCGTGCAGGGAGCCGCTTTTATCCGCAGACCTCCAGCATATGACCGATGAAGATGCCGTAGCCCCGCGTCGGGTCGCCGATCAGCACGTGGGTGACCGCGCCGATCAGCCTGCCGTTTTGCAGGATCGGGGACCCGCTCATGCCCTGGACGATCCCGCCCGTGGCGGCAAGCAGCTCCGGGTCCGTGACCCGCAGACGCAGATCCCGGCCCTCCTCGCCTGCAAAGGACAGGGCCTCGATCTCCACCGCGCAGCGGCGGATCTCGCTGCCGGAGACGTTGCACAGCAGCTCCGCCGGTCCGGTCGTGACCTCGCCGGGCTCAGCCGCCGGGACGGCGACCCCGTCCCAAACGGCCTCGGCGTGACCGAAGACGCCGCAGTCCGAGTTCTCCTCCACGCGCCCAAGGGCCTCGCCCGTGTCCACGGCGCCGCGCAGCTCGCCGGGGCAGCCCGCCTCGCCGCGCCGGACCGAGACCACCTCTGTCCGCGTTGCCGTGCCGCCGAGGATCTCCAGCGTCCGCTCCCCGCCGCCGCTCACGCCGTGACCCAGCGCGCCGAAGGCTCCGGTCTGCGGGTCGTAGAAGGTCACCGTGCCCAGCCCCTCGATCCGATCCTGCACGTATACGCCGAGCCGCCAGCCTGTCTCCGTGCTGACCGGGCGGACCGTGAAGCTCATGTCCTTTTCCCCGCGCCGGACGCGGAGGATCAGGTCCGCGCCGTGTCCCGCTGCGATGCGGCTGCGCAGGGTCTCCGCGCTGTCCAGCTCCGCGCCGTCCACGGAAACGATCCGGTCCCCGACCTTCAGTCCGGCCTCGCGCGCGGGCGCCGCGTCTGCGTCAAAGCGGACCACGTAGACCCCGTCGAGCCGCAGGGCCAGTCCGACGGTCTGGCCCACCGGGATCAGGTCCTGCGCCGCCGCCGGGAACAGGAGAACCGGCAACAGCAGAAGCGCAGCCATGATCGCCAATATCCGTTTTCGCATCCAATCCCTCCAATCATCAGGTGCTGCTCTTAATATGGACGGATCTGCGAAAAAAACACTGGCGGGTTTTCCTCAAACCGTCAGGATTTGACAGTCAACTGCACATAAACGCCGGAGAATCGGAAAAGATACCAATAAAATAGAACTAATCTGCATCAACGGGAAAAGTAGAGCTTGACATCAGGTGTTTTGCTCTGTATAGTATAAGCAGGAATTGAATTTTCATACTGAAAGAAAAGGAGGTGTTTCCATGTCTGCAAGCATCAAGGAGGCGGTGGACGCCGCGCTGGAAAAAACCGGACCGATTCTGGAAGCTGCCAAGGCTGCCGGCAAGCAGTTTGCCGCCGGCTTCGTGCCGGAGCTCTACGTTCAGGATTCCAACCGTCAGTTCGACTGCGCCATTCTGCTCGAGCGCTGCCTGGACGATTACCGCCGGAAATACGGTTCTGCCCGGATCTCCTCCTGCAAGCTCTATATCAAGCCGGAGGACAACACGGTCTACTACGTCATCAACGACATTGAGGATAAGCTGCCCCTGTGATCCGATGATGCAAGGATCCGAATCGGATCAGGCGGCGAAACGGAACAGGCTCCGCGGTTCGGGACGAGCCCCGGAGCCTGCTTAATTTTTTGTTGCAATTTGTACGCAAACGTGTATAATAAAAGACGAAATTTGAAACCGAAGGTGGATTTATGGATATTTTTGCGAAGTGCGACAGCTTTACGATCGCCAGAGATTTTATGAAGCAGGGCCTCTATCCCTACGGTCACGCCCTGGAATCGCGTCAGGACGTCGAGGTCATCATGGAGGGCAAGCGCCGCATCATGCTCGGCTCCAACAACTATCTCGGCCTGACCACGAATCCGGAGGTCATTGAGGCCGGCATTCACGCCTTTGAGCAGTACGGCACCGGCTGCTCCGGGTCCCGCTATCTCAACGGCACGCTGGAAATGCACCTGGAGCTCGAGGCGGAGCTGGCGAAGTTCCTGCACAAGGAAATGGTCATCACCTTCTCCACCGGCTTCCAGACCAACCTCGGCATCATCTCCGCCATCGTGGGCATGCACGACTACGTGATCTGCGACCGCGAAAACCATGCCTCCATCTATGACGGCTGCAAGCTCAGCTACGGCAAGATGCTTCGCTTCCGTCACGCCGATATGGCCGATCTCGAGGCCCAGCTTCAGAAGGTCCCCGAGAACCGCGGCTGCCTCATCGTCACCGACGGCGTCTTCTCCATGGGCGGCGACATCGCCAAGCTCCCGGAGATCGTGGCCCTGGCCAAGAAATACGGCGCGGGCGTCATGGTGGACGACGCGCACGCCCTGGGCGTCATCGGCGAGGGCGGACGCGGCACGGCCAGCTACTTCGGCCTGGAGGACGAGGTGGATATCTACATGGGCACCTTCTCCAAATCCCTTGCCTCTCTGGGCGGCTACTGCGCCACCTCCGAGCGCATCGGCCACTATATCAAGCATAACTCCCGCCCCTTCATCTTCTCGGCCTCCATCACGCCGGCCTCCTGCGCGACGGCCCTGGCTGCCCTGCGCTATCTGGAGAAGCACCCCGAGCTGCCCCAGACCCTGCAGGACATCTCCGCCTACGCCCGCGGCTGCTTCCACCGCAAGGGCGTTCGCATCATCGAAAGCGAGACCCCCATCGTCCCGCTCTATACCTACCAGCCGGTCAACACTCTGGTCAAGGCCAAAGAGGCCTACGAAGCCGGCGTCTACGTGAACCCCGTCCTGCCCCCTGCCTGCGCCGAGGGCGAGTGCCTGCTGCGCACCTCCTACATGGCGACGCACACGAAGGCCCTCGTGGACGAGGCCACCGACATTCTTGCCGAGGTGCTGAAGGAAAATGGCTGAGACTGCAATTGTCACCGGCGGCAGCTCCGGCATCGGCCTGGCTGCGGCCCGCGCGCTGCGGGATCGGGGCCTGCGCGTCTACGTCCTCTCCCGCCGCCCTTATACGGAAAAGGGTTTGCACCATATCTGCGCCGACGTCTCCGACGAACAGCAGTGCGCCTACGCCGTGCAGGAGGTCCTGCGTCTGGCGGGGGACTTCTCCCTGCTGGTCAACTGCGCGGGCTTCGGCATCTCCGGGGCCATTGAGTTCACCGAGCTGGCCGATGCGAAAAAGCAGATGGACGTCAACTTCTTCGGCACGGTCAATCTGTGCAAGGCGGTTCTGCCCCACTTCCGCAAGCGCGGCGGCGGGCGGATCGTGAACGTCAGCTCCGTGGCGGCCCCTGCCGCCATCCCTTTCCAGGCCTTCTATTCGGCCTCCAAGGCGGCGATCAACGACTATACCGCAGCCCTGGCAAACGAGGTACGACCCTTCGGGATCACGGCTGCGGCGGTCCAGCCCGGCGACATTGCCACCGGCTTCACCGCGGCCCGCGAAAAGTCCGCGGTCGGCGACGACGTCTACGGCGGCAGGATCTCCAAGAGCGTCCGCAAGATGGAGCACGACGAGCAGAACGGCATGGACCCCCGGACCGCGGGCAATTATATCGCCAAAATCGCCATGAAGCGCCATCCCAAGCCGGTCTATACCATCGGCCTTTCCTACAAGGCGATCTGCGTCCTGCTCAAGCTCCTGCCCTCCCGCCTCGCCAACTGGGCCATCGGCAAGCTCTACACATGAGCGAATACGGAATTCCCTGCGCCGCCCGCCCCCGGACGGCGCAGTTTTTGCGTCCCGGTCCTCCTGCATTTTTGGGTTGCGTTTTTTCAAGATCGGAAGTAAAATAATACGGTAAGAATCTGATTCAAATTCTCAATTCTCAATTTCCCCATCCCACGGAGGACGTGTATGAACGTTTTCGACTATCTGTCCTGGCGCGGGGACGTACCGCTGTCGATCTCGCCGTTCAATCCGGTGGACAGCCTCGTCCTGGCCGAGCTGAGCTACACCGATTTCAGCGGCGTCCTGTCCCCGGACGGCGAGCCGGTCTCCCTTGCGTCGGCCTGCGCGGCCTTCTTTGCGACCCGTGACCGCGCGGAGGTCGCGGCGCGAAAGTCCTACACCGCCCGCGCCCCGCTTCTGATGGACTTCATGCTTGCCGGCGCGCGCTTCCGCGACGTCCGCCTCTGCCGTTACCGGACCGTCAACGACTACGCCGAGGCGACCCAGTTTGCCGCCCTGACCCTCCTGCTCCCGGACGGGACCGCCTTCGTCGCCTTCCGCGGGACCGACGGCACGGTCCTCGGCTGGAAGGAGGACATGGAGATGAGCTACCACAGCCACAGCAAGGGCCAGGTCTGTGCCGCCGAGTATCTGACCGGGGTGGGGCAGGCGCTTTCCTGCCCCCTGCGTGTGGGCGGTCACTCCAAAGGCGGTAATCTGGCGGTCTATTCCGCCGCCTTCTGCGACCCGGCGGTTCAGACGCGGATCACCGACGTCTACACCCTCGACGGCCCCGGCTTCCATGACGACGTCCGCGCTGAGGCGGGCTACCGCGCCGTGATGGACCGGACCCATGCCGTCATCCCCGATACCTCGATCATCGGCCTGCTGCTCGCCATCGACTGTCCGCACCGGGTGGTCAGAAGCGACGCCTCCGGCATCGTCCAGCACGACGGCTTTACCTGGCAGGTCGGTCCGACGGATTTTGAACCCGCTCCCCTCTCCCGGATGGGGGAATTCATGGAGAACACGATCAGCACCTGGGTCTCCCGGCAGGACGGCGAGACCCTGCGCTCGATGGTGGATTCCATCTTCTCCGTCCTGGAGACCCCCGGCGAGGACAGCTTCCTTGCGATGCGCCGGCAGAAGCGCAAGACGGCCGAGCTCATCATGGCGGGCATCCGCGCCCTGCCGAGGGAAAAGCAGCTCGAGCTCCTGCAGGCTGCCGGAAAGCTGGTCGCCTCAGGCGGGACAGGCCTGCGCGAGACCTTCCTCCCCGGCGCGGAGGCGGAGCACAAGCCGGAGGAATAATCCGCCGCCCCGCCGCATAAGCTCACCCGAGGTGGTAGTATGCGGCGAAAACTGCGGCTGCGGCTCTGCCTGAGCGGGGTGATCCTCCTGCTCGCCTTGCTGCTGCTGATGAACCTGCGCTGGTTTCCGACCCTGCGCCGTCTGGTGCGGATGCAGGCCGAAAACGAGACCTCCAACCGGATCAACGAGGCGATGGCGGCCTATCTGGACGCCCACGCCCTGACCTACGCCGAGCTCGTCCGCCTGGAGACCGACGCGAACGGAACGGTCACGGCGATGCAGCTCAATATGGACGCAGCCAACCGCCTGCGCGCCTGGCTGCTGGCTGAGCTGGACCGGCGCATCCCCGATATGACCGGGCAGGATATCGCGGTCCCGGTGGGGAATGTCCTGTTCCCGGCCCTGCTCTCAGGGCGCGGCGGCTCCGTCCCGGTGCGGGTGGTCTCCCTCCGGGCCACGAACGCGGAGCTTGAAAGCCGCTTCACGGCGGAGGGCGTGAACCAGACGCTTCACACCCTGGAGCTGGCCGTCTCGGTGGACGCCCTCCTCCTGACCCCGGCGGGATTTTTGAATTTGCACGTAGATACCCGGGTACCCGTGGCGCAGACGGTCATCGTCGGCGCGGTTCCCGCGACTTTGATCAAAACAGGAGACTGACTATGGACGCAAAAGAGGAGATCCGCTCCCTGCGCGAGCGGCTGAACGAGGCCAATTACCGCTACTATGTGCTCGACGACCCCGATCTGCCCGACTTTGAGTACGACGCCGCGCTGCGCCGTCTGGAAAACCTGGAGGCCGAGCATCCCGAGCTGATCACGCCGGATTCCCCGACGCGCCGCGTCGGGGGCATGGCGCTCAGCCAGTTTGAAAAGGTGGTCCACGAGGTTCCGCTGGAGAGCCTTCAGGACGTTTTTTCCCTCGACGAGCTCTGGGATTTCGACAACCGCCTGCGCGAGACCGTTCCCGCCCCCGCCTACTCGGTGGAGCCGAAGGTGGACGGTCTGTCCGTGGCGCTGGAATACGAAAACGGCGTTTTCGTCCGCGGCGCGACCCGGGGCGACGGTCAGGTGGGCGAGGACGTGACCGAGAATTTGCGCACGGTCCGCTCGATCCCGATGAAGCTGGAGAACGCTCCGGCGCGGCTCATCGTGCGCGGCGAGGTCTTCATGCCCAAGCGCGTGTTCGAGAACCTGAACGCGGCCCGCGAGGCGGCGGGCGAGCCCCTGTTTGCCAACCCGCGCAACGCGGCGGCAGGCTCCCTGCGCCAGCTTGACCCCAAGATCGCGGCCCGGCGGCAGCTCGATATTCTGATCTTCAATCTCCAGCTCTGCGAGGGGCGGCGCTTTGCCGCCCACACCGAGACCCTGGACTATCTGGCGAGCCTGAAATTCAAGGTCATCCCCTATACCCTCTGCACCGAGCAGAGCCAGATCGCCGCCCGGATCGCGGAGATCAACGAAAGCCGCGCCGACTTCTCCTATGACATCGACGGGGCCGTGGTCAAGCTCAACGACCTCGCGGGCCGGACCCGCCTCGGCTCCACGGCCAAGTTCCCGCGCTGGGCGGCGGCCTATAAGTACCCGCCCGAGATCAAGCAGACCGTCCTCCGGGACATCGTGGTCCAGGTGGGCAGGACCGGCGTTCTGACGCCGAAGGCCGTGGTGGATCCGATCCGACTGGCAGGCACGACGGTCACGAACGCGACCCTGCATAACCAGGACTTCATCACCGAGAAGGACGTTCGCATCGGCGATACGGTCCGCATCCGCAAGGCGGGCGAGATCATCCCCGAGATCCTGGGCGTGGTTCCCGAAAAGCGGCCTGCGGACGCCGTACCCTATCTGCTTCCGAAGACCTGCCCGGTCTGCGGCGCGCCAGTGGAGCGGGACGAAGGCAGCGCGGCGGTCTACTGCACCGGCGCGGAGTGCCCGGCCCAGCTCAGCCGGAACATCGCCCACTTCGTCTCCCGCGACGCAATGGATATCGACGGCCTGGGCAGCGCCATCGTGGATCAGCTCATCGGCGCGGGCTACCTCAAGTCGCCCGCCGATCTCTACGATCTGACCCTTGACGAGCTCTCCACGCTCTGGAAGAAGGGAGACAAGGCCCCGCGCAAGCTGCTGGATTCCATCCGGGCGAGCAGGCAAAACGATCTCTCCCGTCTGATCTACGCCCTCGGCATCCGTCAGGTCGGGGTCAAGACCGGCAAGATCCTGGCGGCTGCCTTCGGGACCCTGGATGCGCTGATGGCTGCAAGCGTCGAGGAGCTGACCGCGATCCGGGACGTCGGCGGGATCACGGCGAAATCCGTCGCGGCCTGGTTCCGAAGCGAGCAGGGCCGCCGCATGGTCGAGCATCTTCGGGCCGCCGGCGTGAACTTTGCGTCCAAAACCGAGATCACCGACCGGCGCTTCGAGGGTCAGACCTTCGTCCTGACCGGCACGCTGGAGCGCTTCACCCGTGACGAGGCCACCGCCAAGATCGAATCGATGGGCGGCAAGGTCTCCGGCTCCGTCTCCAAAAAGACGAGCTTCGTCGTCGCCGGCGAAGCCGCAGGCTCCAAGCTCCGCAAGGCCACCGAGCTGGGCGTTCCCGTCCTCTCGGAGGACGCCTTCCTGGAGCTGCTCAAGGACGAGGCGTAGGCAAAACGCCCGACCCGCAGACAAAACCGCAAACAGATACTGCAAGGGGCCGGCTCGTCAGGAGCCGGCCCCTTGCCGTACGGTGCGGTCTTCAGCAGGAAGAGCCGTTTGCGTAATTGTAGGGCGACTGGGGGACGCGGATGAAGAAGCCCTGCTCGTGGCCGCAGACGGGGCAGGTCTGCGGGGCTCCCTTGCCGTTGAACTCGTGTCCGCAGTTCAGGCAGATCCAGTCGCAGGCCTCGTCCGAGGCGGAGAGCTTTCCGTCCTTCAGCAGCCGGTGGAAGGTTTCAAACCGGCCCGCGTGGCACTTCTCGATCTCCGCGATCAGGGCAAACTTCCTTGCGATTTCGGGGAAGCCCTCGTCCTCCGCCGCCTTGGCGAAGGCCGGGTAGATCCTCAGATGCTCCGCCCGCTCGTCTTCCATTGCCTCGGCCAGAAGGGAGAGCGCGTTCCCGCCCAGGTTGACCGGGAAGCCCGCCTCGATCTCCACGTTCGGGACCCCGCCCTGCTTCAAAAACTGGGCGAATATCTCCCCGTGCTCCTTTTCCTGCCCCGCCGTGAAGCGGAAGACCCGCGCGATCACGGGCAGCTTCTCCTGCTCCGCGATCTCGGCGGCGCGGACGTAGCGGCTCCAGGCCATGCTCTCTCCGGCGAAGGCCCGCATCAGGTTGGTCAGGGTCTGCGTGTTCTGTAAATTCATATGGAATCCTCCCGTTTCCCGGCGTCGCCGGGTTTTTCATTCGGAGTCTGCCCGGATTGCGCGCGATTCATACATGGATCACGCGCACAGCGGGCAAACTGAACGAAAAAGGAGATGATCGGATGAACACGGAACCGAAGCCGGTCTGCCCGGCGCAGATCGACGACGCTTTTTCCGGCACGGCGGACCTCTGCCGCCGGGGGCTGCGCGTCGGCGGGCAGGACGGCGTTTTCTATTTTCTGGACGGTCTGACCTCGGGCAGCGAGGTCGCCGAGACCGTGATCCGCCCGCTTTCCCGCCTTCCGGCTGCTTCCCCGGACGAGCTGGCGGAGGCTGCGGTCCGCGGCGCGGTCTGCTGCGCGGTGGCGGAGCGCTGTCCCGACGCAGCCGACGCGATCCGCCGCCTGCTCAACGGCTTTGCCGTCCTCTGTCTGCCGCAGGGCATTGCCCTGGCCTTCGAGGTCAAGACCGGAGAGAAGCGCGGCCCCTCCGAACCGGAGGTCGAGAGCACCACGCGCGGGCCGAAGGACGCCTTCTGCGAGACCTCCCGCACCAACACCGGCCTGCTCCGCCGCCACCTGCGCAGCGAGCGCCTCAAGGTCTGGGAGACGACGGCGGGGCGGGAGAGCGGAACGAACGTCTCCCTCGTCTACGTCGAGGGGCTGGCGGACCCGACCGTCGTGACCCGGCTGCAGGACCGGCTGACCGGTCTCGACGCCCGCGACCTGCTCACGCCAGCCGCCGTGGAGACCGCCGTGACCGGACGGCGCGGTCTGCCCCTGCCGCTGCTGCAATATACCGAGCGGACGGACAAGCTCGCCGGCGGCCTGCTGGCCGGGCGGGTCGGCCTGTTCGTGGACGGTCTGCCCGTGGGCTATCTGGCCCCGGTGGACCTCGGTCTGCTGCTCCGCGCCGCCGAGGATACCGATACCGACCCAATCTCCACGGGCTTCCTGCGTCTGCTCCGCCTGGCTGCCCTGACGCTGGCCCTCCTGCTGCCGGGGCTCTACGTGGCGATGGCGACCTTCCATCAGGAGATGCTTCCCACCCAGCTTCTGGAGGCGATCATCGAAAGCAAGCGCTCCGTGCCCTTCCCTACGGCGGTTGAGATCGTCGGTCTGCTCCTGGCCTTCGAGCTGTTGCAGGAGGCCGGGCTGTCCGCGCCGAAGGCAGTCTCCCAGCCGGTTTCCATCATCGGCGGCCTGGTGGTCGGTACGGCGGCGGTGGAAGCGGATCTGATCTCCCCGGCGGCGCTGATCCTGGTCTCCGCCTCCGGCATCTGCGGCTTTGCCCTGCCGGGCAAGAGCCTGGTGGACGCGATCCGGCTCTGCCGCCTGGGTCTGACCGTCTGCGCGGCCCTTGCCGGTCTCTGGGGTCTGAGCTTCGGCTTGCTGGCCCTGCTCGTCTATGCGGCGGGCGTGGAATCCTTCGGGCGGCCCTGGCTGAGCTTTTCGGAATTGCGCGGAGAAGCGGCGAAAAACCCTTGCAGGCGGGGAAAAACCGTGGTATAATAAGCTGTAAAAATGCTTGGAAGGGAGGGCTGCGCGTGAAGGCCGTGACCATCTACACCGACGGGGCCTGCAGCGGCAACCCCGGCCCCGGCGGCTGGGGCGCGATCCTGGAATATCGCGGCGCCGAAAAGGAGCTCTCCGGCGGCGAGCCGGAGACGACGAACAACCGCATGGAGCTGACCGCCGTGATCCGCGCGCTGGAATGCCTCCGTGAGCCCTGCGCCGTGACCCTCTATTCCGACTCGAAGTACGTCGTGGACGCTCTGAATCTCGGCTGGGCGAAGGCCTGGCGGGCAAAGGGCTGGGTCAAGCCCGACAAACAGCCTGCCAAGAACCCGGACCTCTGGGCGCGCCTGCTCGACCTGCTGGAAACGCACGAGGTCAGCGCCAACTGGGTCCGGGGCCACGCCGACAACGAGAAAAACGAACGCTGCGACAAATTAGCCGTCCAGGCGCGCGAACGGTTTGCCTGATCCCGGCCTGCGAATCATCAAAAAAACATTACAAGGAGGAGCTCCTATGTCCAATCAGCCCGTTCCCGGCACCGGCGGGGAGCGCTACGTTCCGATGGAAGCGCGAACCGGCGAAAAATCCGTCGTTTTCTTTACCCGCGACCTCTCCCCCGAGGGTCTGAAAAAGCTCTACGCCCGCATCAGCGGGACGCTGACCGGAAAGCTGGCCGTCAAGCTCCACACCGGCGAGAAGAACGGCCCCAATATCATCCCCTCCGCCTGGGTCAAGGACTTCCTTGCCGCCTGCGCCCCGGAGGCCACGATCGTAGAGACCAACACCTTCTACGAGGGCGACCGCTATACCACCGAACAGCACCGCGAGACCCTCAGGGTCAACGGCTGGACCTTCTGCCCCGTGGACATCATGGACGAGGAGGGTACCGTAATGCTCCCCGTCAAGGGCGGCAAGTGGTTCACTGAAATGTCCGAGGGCTCCCACGTCCTGCGCTATGATTCCCTCCTGGCCCTGACCCACTTCAAGGGCCATATGATGGGCGGCTTCGGCGGCTCCAACAAGAACCTGGGCATCGGCATGGCGGACGGCCGCATCGGCAAGAAGATGATCCACCAGCGCGAGGGCTCCGACGATATGTGGAGCATCAACACCGAGGAGCTGATGGAGCGGATCGCCGAATCCACCAAGGCCACGGTCGATCACTTCGCGGGCCATATCGCCTTCCTGAACGTCCTGCGCAATATGTCGGTCTCCTGCGACTGCGAGGGTACGGCGGCGCAGCCCGTTGTGACCCCGAATATCGGCATGGTTGCGTCCCTGGATATCCTGGCCGTGGATCAGGCCTCCGTGGATCTGGTCTACGCCCTGAACCCCGCCGACAACAAGGCCCTGACCGAGCGCATCGAGACCCGTCACGGCCTGCGTCAGCTCAGCTATATGAAGGAGCTCGGCATGGGCAACGACCGCTACGAGCTGATCGACGTCGATCACGACGACGCCGTGATCACCCCCGCCCAGGCCGTGGAGGGCGTGATCCCCTTCAGCCCCTTCGCCCTGTAAGCTGCAAAACCAATCACATTAAGGAGGCGCCTTATGGAACAGCCCTACGTAGTCGTCGTCGGCGGCGTGAACATTGATATCTGCGGCAAAGCCTTTGAACCACTGATTCCCTGCGACTCCAACCCCGGCTCCGTCCGGATGTCGATGGGCGGCGTGGGACGGAACATTGCCCACAACCTCAGCCTGCTCGGTCAGAAGGTCTATCTGCTGACCGCTCTGGGCGAGGACGACTATGCGGACGATATCCGCGCGAACTGCGCGCTCAACGGCATCGACCTGACCTACGCCTGCACGGTTCCGGAGGGCAGGACATCTACATACGTCTATCTGGCAGGGCCGGACGGGGACATGGCTCTGGCGGTCTGCGACAACGAGATCGCCCGCTTCGTTACCCCCGGTTATCTGGAGGACTGCCTGCCTGTCCTCAACGGAGCCGCCGCCGTGGTGATCGACACGAATCTCTCGGAGGACGCGGTCGTCTGGCTGGGGCGGAACGTCACGGCCCCGCTCTTTGCCGACGCGGTGAGCGTTGCCAAGGCCAAGAAGCTCCGTCCGATCCTGGATCGCCTGCACACCGTCAAGCCCAACCGCCTGGAGGCGGAGGCCCTCTGCGGCATCCGGGCGCAGGACGAGGCCGGCGTGCGCGCCGCTGCCGACGCCCTGCTGACCGCCGGGACGGGCCGCGTCTTCATCTCCCTCGGGGCGGACGGCATCTACTGCGCCGAGGGCGACGCCCGTCTGCTGGTTCCCTGCCCCCCGGCGGAGCCTGTGAACGATACCGGCGGCGGCGACGCCCTGACTGCCGGTCTGGTGCGGGCCTTTACCGCAGGGCTGGGCCTCCGCGACAGCGCGGCCCTGGCCCTGGCCTGCGCGGCGATCAACGTTGAGGGCGCCGATACCATCAATCCAAGACTGTCTCTGCCCGCTGCCATGCAGCGAGCCGGTCTGTAGCAAAGGAGAACGAAAACATGTACAATTCCTATCTGGACGTCAATCCCGAGGTCGCCGCAGCCCTTGCCGCCGGCAAGCCCGTCGTTGCCTTGGAGTCCACCATCATTTCCCACGGCATGCCCTACCCCCAGAACGTGGAGACGGCTCTTGCTGTGGAGAACATCGTCCGCGAAAACGGGGCCGTTCCGGCTACCATCGCCATTCTGGGCGGACGGCTCAAGGCCGGGCTGACCAAGGACGAGATCGAATACCTCGGCAAAGCCGGGCAGAAGGTCACAAAGGCCAGCCGCCGCGACCTGCCCGTCCTGGTCGCAAAGGGCATGGACGGCGCGACCACCGTCACCACCACAATGATGATCGCCCACATGGCGGGCATCTCCATCTTCGCCACGGGCGGCATCGGCGGCGTCCACCGCGGCGCGGAGACCACGATGGATATCTCCGCCGACCTCGAGGAGCTGGCAAATACCCCGGTGATGGTCGTCTGCGCCGGAGCGAAGGCGATCCTCGACCTCGGCCTGACGCTGGAGTATCTGGAGACCCACGGCGTGCCGGTCATCGGCTACGGCACGAAGGAGCTGCCCGCCTTCTACACCCGGACCAGCGGCTTCGGCGTAGACTATGAGCTTGATACCCCCGAGGAGCTGGCGAAGACCTTCAAGGTCCAGCGCGACCTGGGTCTCAAGGGCGGCATTCTGGTCACGAACCCGATCCCGGCGGAATACTCGATGGACCCCGCCGTGATCAATCGGGCCATCGACGAGGCCGTGGCCCAGTCCGTTCTGGAAGGCGTCCACGGCAAGGCCGCCACGCCCTATCTGCTGGCAAAGGTCAAGGAGCTGACCGGCGGCGAGAGCCTGGAGAGCAACATCCACCTGGTCTTCAACAACGCCGCCCTGGCCGCAAAGACCGCCGCCGCCTACGCGAAGCTGTAACAAAGGAGCGGACCGATGAATCTGCAGACGGCAAGGACTCTTTTCCGGGAGAAGATGGACGAGCTCCACGCCCTGAACCATGCCGGCGGCGTCCTGCAATACGACGGCGAGACCGTCGCGCCCCGCGCCTCCGCCGCGGGACGCGGCAGGACTCTGGCCTACCTCTCCGGCAAGACCTATGAGCTCCAGACCAACCGCGCGCTCAACGAGGCTGCGGTCTTCCTGCTCGCGCACCGGGACGAGCTCTCCGAAATCGAAGCGCGCGAGGTGGAGATCTTCCTGCGCGAGAAGGAATTCACCGCCTCGATCCCGCAGGAGGAATACGTCGGCTACGTGACCCTGCAAAACCGGGCCTCCGCAGTCTGGCACAGGGCGAAGGAAGAAAACGACTTTGCCGCCTTCGCCCCGGTGATCCGGGAGGTCTTCGATACCAACCGCCGCTTCTGCCGCCGCTACCGGCCGGACGAAGCCCCCTACGACGTGCAGATGGGCCGCTTTGAGCACGGGCTGACGATGGAGAAGACCGACGCCTTCTTCGACACCCTCAAGGCGCGGATCGTCCCCCTGCTGAAAAAGGTTCTGGAAAAGCCGCAGGTGGACGACAGCTTTCTCCGGGGAAAGTTCTTCCCGGTCGAGCCCCAGCGGGAATTTGCCGAATACCTGATGGATGTCATCTGCCTGCCCCGGGACCGCTGCTCCATCGGCGAGACCGAGCATCCCTTCACCACGCATTTTAACCGCGACGACGTCCGCATCACCACCCACTACCGCACGGAAAACCCGGTCTACAGCATGTACTCCGTCATTCACGAGGGCGGCCACGCCCTGTACGAGCTGCACACTGCGCCGGAGCTGAACGGTACGATCCTGGGCAAGGGCGTCTCAATGTCGATCCACGAGGGGCAGTCCCGCTTCATGGAGAACTATATCGGCCGCAGCCGCCCCTTCATCGAGCTGATCTTCCCCAAGCTGCAAGCCCTCTTCCCGGCGCAGTTTGCGGGCGTGCGCGCAGAACAGCTCTGGCTCGCCGTCAACAAGGCCGAGCCCACACTGATCCGCACCCAGGCCGACGAGCTGACCTACGCTCTGCACGTTCTGGTCCGGTACGAGATCGAAAAGGGCCTGTTCGACGGCTCCGTTCAGGCCGAGGATCTGCAGGCCGTCTGGAACGCGAAGTACCGCGAATACCTCGGCATCGAGGTCCCGGACGACAGGCGCGGCGTCCTGCAGGACAGCCATTGGTCCACCGGCTACGTGGGCTACTTCCCGTCCTACGCCCTTGGCTCCGCCTACGGCGCCCAGCTCCTGGCGAAGATGAAGCAGACCGTTGACGTGGACGCTGTCGTCGCAAGCGGCGATCTCCGCCCGATCCTCGCCTGGCTGGAGGACCGCATCTGGAAATACGGCGCCCTCCGCGACCCGATGGATATCCTGGAATCTGCCCTTGAGGCCCCATTCGACCCGAGGTATTTCACCGACTATCTGGAAGAAAAGTATACGAGGATCTACGGGCTGTAATACAAAAGACAACGAAACAGGCGCGGCCGTCAATGGCCGCGCCTGTTTCACATATCTGAAATGATTGTCAGTTCGGAAGCACCGTCAGTCCGGCGTCCACCATCGACTGCAGGGAGCGCAGGATGCCGAGCTTGGCGTGATACCAGGTCAGACCGCCCTGGAAATAAACCGCGTAGGGCGGGCGGATCGGGCCGTCGGCGGAAAGCTCGATGGACGAGCCCTGCACGAAGGCGCCTGCCGCCATGATGACCTCGTCGTCATAGCCGGGCATGGCCCAGGGGATCGGCTCGACGTAGGAATCCACCGGAGCGGCGGCCTGAATGCCCTTGCAGAAGGCCCGCATTCCGGCCTCGGAGCCGAGCTCGACGGCCTGAATGATGTCGTGGCGCTCCTCCGCGCCGCCGGGAACGACCCGGAAGCCCAGCCGCTCATAGAGGCAGGCGGCAAAGATCGCGCCCTTGAGCGCACCGGCGACCACGGTCGGGGCCAGGAACAGACCCTGATAGAAGCTCGGCAGGATGCCGAGATTCGCGCCGACCTCCTGCCCCAGACCCGGGGCCGAGAGCCGGTAAGCGCAGCGCTCCACGCAGGCCTTCGTGCCGACGATGTAGCCGCCGATCGGGGCCAGTCCGCCGCCGGGGTTCTTGATCAGACTGCCGACGCAGAGATCCGCGCAGACCTGGGAGGGCTCCAGCTCCTCCACGAACTCGCCGTAGCAGTTGTCCACCATCACCAGCACGTCGGGCTTGACGCCCTTGCAGAAGGAGATCAGCTCGCCGATCTGCGCCACGGAGAAGGAAGGCCGCGTCGCGTAGCCCTTCGAGCGCTGGATCGTGATGAGCTTGGTCTTTTCGTGGATCGCGGCGCGGATGGCGGGGTAGTCGAAGCCGCCGTCGGGCAGCAGATCCACCTGACGGTAGCGTACGCCGTATTCCGCCAGCGAGCAGGGGGAGGGCCGGATGCCGATGACCTCCTGCAGGGTGTCGTAGGGCAGACCGACGGGGGAGAGCAGCTCGTCCCCGGGCAGGAGGTTGGCAGAAAGGGCCACCGTCAGCGCGTGGGTCCCGCAGGTGATCTGCGGGCGGACCAGGGCGGCCTCGGTCCCGAAGACGGAGGCGTATACCTCCTCCAGCCGGTCGCGGCCCACGTCGTCGTAGCCGTAGCCCGTCGTGGCGGCAAAGCAGGCCGCGTCCACGCGGGCATCCTGCATGGCGCGGATGACCTTGCCCTGATTGAGCTCCGCCATCCGGTCAATGGCGTCAAACCGATCCCGCAGCGCGTCCAGGACCGATTCGCCGTATTCGTATACGGGGCGCGAAACCCCGTTGGCTTCATAGGTTTGCAGAAGATTCATGGTGTCGTTCCTTTTGGTGTGGTTCTTTTGGTGCGTTTATTGAATAGTGCGCCCGCCGATGACCGCCCGCCTCGTAGGGGCGCGTATCTACGCGCCCGCACGGATCGACAACAGAGCCCCGCCGAAAAAACCGAAAACGGTCATTCTCTGCCGTAGGGACAAGCATTGCTTGTCCGGCAATTGGGACAAATGCAGTTTGCCGGAGTTAAATGACGTTACGGGATCGCATCATTCACACGGGGTTCCATCGCCCATTTGGGCGATTTGTTCCGCTTCGCGGAACCGGGCGCGTGGATACGCGCCCCTACGTATGCCGACGCAGCGCCTTGTAGGGGCGCGTATCTACGCGCCCGCCAAACAACCGCCAACATATCATCACAGCACACAGCGTTCAAGCATTCATACGTAGTAACAATCGTCTGCCCATTTTATGGGGTTGTCGTCGATATACTTCCAGATTCGACGGTAGTCTCTCTCGTCGCGGATCACATGGTCATAAAAGCTCTTCTGCCAGGTCAAGTCCGTTGTGTTTCTGGTAACAAGCGCCTTCCATGCGCGCATAATAGAAGAAATGGTAACTCTCTTATATTTGTGCGTCAGTTGAATGATTGCATGGACATGATTCGGCATCACCACATATTTGTCCAACCGGACATTCGGGTAATGCGCAGGAATTTCCAGAAGGAAACGTTCGACGATCTTCCCATACTCCGTGAGAGGAAGATGCTCCGGATCGACATTGGCAGAGACGTCATTCCAGAAGAGCTTTGACTTGTCCCCAATGCAGACCGTAACAAAATAATACCCTGGTGCGCCGTAATCGTAGTTATCCAGTCGGTTTTTCTTACGGGTCGGCAACTGGTTCACGGTGATCGCTCCCTTTGAATAGAGAATGCAGAAAGTTGAATTTGGCGGGAGGTCGTCGGCGGGCGCATGGGTATGCGCCCCTACGAGGCTGGCAATCGTCGGCGAGCGCATGGGTATGCGTCCCTACAGGGGGGACAGCAGCGTTACAGCGATTTTGCCTTTTCCAGCAGCTCGCGGGAGATGTGGCAGTAGCCGGCGGGATTTTTGACCAGATAGTCCTGGTGGTAGGTCTCGGCGTCAAAGAACTGCTGCAGGGGGCCGTGCTCGATCACGGGCTCGCAGCCGATCTCGGCGGCAAGCTCCTGCAGAGCCGCCTCCACGTCCGGGGCCAGGCTCTCGTCGGTGTACCAGATGCCGGTGCGGTACTGGATGCCGAAATCCATCCCCTGCCGGTTCAGGGAGGTCGGGTCCACGCTCAGAAAGTAGCATTTCAGGAGCTTGCGCGTGGGCAGGACCGTCTCGTCATAGACGACCTCCACGGTCTCGGCGTGGCCGGTGTGGTTGTGCTTGACCTCATCGTAGGTCGGGTGGTCGGTGTGGCCGTTGGCGTAGCCCACGCGGGTCTCCGTAACCCCGCGGATCTGCCGCATAAAATGTTGGGTGCCCCAGAAGCAGCCCCCGGCCAGATAGATCGTTTTCATGTCGGTTCCTCCTGTCGTGACGGTTCAGTTTCGCAAGGCATCGCCGTTTTGCAGAGCAAAACGGCGATGCCTTTGGATTCAGTCTTCGTGCGGCGGCTCATTCCTCGCACCGCAGCAGCAGCTCGACCGCCGGGGTCAGGGTCTCCGGTCGGGCGGTCAGCTCGCGGGTGCAGCCTCTGGCGTGGAGGCAGCGGAGCGTCTGCCGCAGAGCGGCTTCGGTCTGTTCCTCCGCCTGGGCCAGAGCGGCGGCCTGCGCGGTCTCCACGCTCTCGTGCGCGCAGCCGAGCGTGCCGCAGAGCAGTTCGGCCTGGCGCTTCAAATAGTCGTTCTGCGTCGGACCGAGCAGAGAAAGGCTGCCGATGGCAACGTGGATGCTCCGCAGGGTCTGCGCAGCGACCGGACAGCCGGCCTTGAGGGCCAGAGCGGTCCGCAGGGCCGCAAAATAGGTCTTGATCAGTGTGTTCTCCGCCGCCGGAGCCAGGGATTCAAAGAAGCCGACAAGGCGGTCTGCGCCGCCGTTGTTTCGGATCGCCGCGCAGATGGCCACGGCCTGCCCCGTCAGCGTGGGCTCCCAAGGCTCCAGGATCACCGTGCCGCTGCCATGCTCGGCGCGGGTGCGGGCGTCGGTGCGGGCCTGACGGTAGAGGATGAAACGCTTGGCGGCGGCCTCATAGCCGCGGCTCATCAAAACGTGCTCCACCAGATCCTGGATCCGTTCCACGGCGGGAGCGGGGCTGCCGTCCTGCTCCAACAGGGTCGTGACCTCCCAGGCGAGCTGGTCGGCAATGGTCTCGCGCTCGGCCTGTTCGGTGTCGGCGCGGAAGGATTTTTCGATCGCGTCGGAAATCTTCTTCATGTCGAAGGGGACGATCCGTCCGTCCCGCTTCTTGATGACTGCAATGGACATGGCGCTGCCTCCGTTTCGTTTATTGGGCGTCCCGGTACAGACAGACCGGGATCAGCATGGCGCAGACCGCGGATGCGGCCATCGGATAATCGGCGAATGGGAGGCCGGGCAGGAGGGTCGGCAGGGCCAGCAGAAAGGCCAGACCGGCCAGCAGCCAGACCGGGCGCAGGGCGCGCCGCCTGTCGCGGATCAGAAACCAGAGCAGAACGTCCGCAGCTGCCTGACCCGCAAGGGCGGCGGCGCGCAGGGTCGCCCAGAGGACCGGCGTCTCGCCGATCAGCCAGTGATTTGCCGGGGCGGCAAGCAGGAGCAGCCGTCCGACCGCGAAGCCGACGGCAGTCCAAAAGACGGCACGGTCGCGGACCGCAGGCGAAAACCGGCTCTCCCAGATCCAGTAGAGCAGCAGGGCAAAGAGGGTCACGCCCACGGCGGCAAGCAGCCGCCCCAGACCGCAGACCGCGGCAAGGTCGTCCTTCCAAAAGGCGTCCAGCACCCGCGGCCCGGCGTAGAACAGCACGGAGAGGGTCAGGCTCCCGGAGGCCAGGGCCGGGCGTTTGAACCGGTCGCCGTTCCGCTGCCGGAGCAGGCGGACCGTCAGAACGGTCCCCCAGATCACCGCCAGCGCGGTCAGAGCTGCCCAAAGGTATCGCATCCCGTTCGCCTCCCGGATGAAGCGGCGTCAGCCGCCGGAGGTTGCGTCCTCCTGGAAGTTGCAGCGGACCCAGCACTCGGCGGTGAGATCGCCGACCTTTGCCAGAACCTTCGTGGTGCCCTTCGCAACGGCGACCACGCGCCCGCCCTCGTCCACGGTGGCGATGGCCGGATCCTGGGAGGTCCAGGTCACGGGCGTTCCCACGGGGACGTTCGTCACCATCAGGGTAAAGTTTTCACCGGGGTTGAAGAAGGTAATGTCCATGTCCTTGTCGTTGAGCTCCAGACTGTCCACGTTCAGAGAGACGCTCTCGCTGGGCGCAGGCTCGTCGGAGAAGTCGCAGATGACGGTGCAGCTTGCCGTCTGCTTGCCGCAGGTGACGGTGATCGTCGCCGTGCCGGGGTTCACCGCCGTGACCACGCCGACGCTCGTCACCTTGGCCACGCTCTCGTCGGAGGAGGTGTAGACGCGCTGATCGGTGGTGTCGCGGGGCTCGACGCTTGCCACGATCTGATCCAGGTCGTTGCGGTAGGTCAGGGTGATCTCGGTGAGATTCAGGCTCAGACCCGTGCAGGGGTTTGCACCGGAGTAGGGATCAACGGGGTCGGTGTCCGCCGGTGCCTGGGTCTGGACGGCGCCGGTTTCGCCGCTCGTCGGGGTGTCGGACGGGGCGGTCTCGCTGTGGTAGCGGTCAAAGAGCTTGTCGTAGACCGGAAGGGAGACCACGTTCTTCTTCCAGAGCAGATAGGACCCGCCGATGGCCAGGGTGGCCAGCAGAAGCAGGAAGCTCAGCACCAAAAAGACGCGGGGCACGCGGGTACGGTCGCGGCCGATATACTCCTCGCGGACCGCAGGGCGGCGTCCTCCGGACTGATAGACGCCGGGGGTGGCGGCGGTCGGCGCTTCAGGCTGTTCGGCCTCGTCGTCCTCCTCTGCGCGGGCGGCGCGTCTGGCCGCCTTCTTCATCCGCTTTTCCTCGCGCTTGCGGGCGGCCTCCTCTTCCAGAAGGTCGTCCTCCGTCTCGGCCTCCGCCTCGTTCTTCTGGCGGCGGGCCTCCTGTTCGGCCTCCTTGCGTTCGGCGCGCCGCTGCTTGCGGAAGGGGCTTCCGCTTTCCATGACCTGGGCGGCGGTCCCGCAGAGGGGACATTTTTCCAGATCGGCGTCATAGAGCTGCCCGCAGTTGGGGCATACGTTCTTATTCATCTTATGGATCCTCCGTGATTGGGGAATACTGTGCGTCGGGGATACAGCCCGATCGACTTCCCGATTTTTGGCTTCTGCCCTATATCATACCATTTTCTCGCAAATAAAACAATATGTTATTGCTTTTTTTTTCGTTTTGTTATAAGATATACGCGTCAAATTGTCGAAAAAGGAGGGTACAGCCGTGTCTGTACGCAAAATTTCCCCTCTGCTGGACGCGATGGAGCTCGGCGAATGCTTCTCTCAGCATGAAGGTGTGAGCTGCTATGCGCTGACGCATCCGGAGTCCGGGCGGGAATTTGTACTCAAACACATCTCGATCCCTGCCAGCGCTGACCAGGTCCAGGCTCTGCTCCTGACCGGCGCCTATGCCAGCGAGGCGGAGGCCGCGGAATACTACCGCAAGGAGGCCGAAGCTCTGGTCAAGGAGGCGGAGGATCGCAAAAAGCTATTGGACTGCCCCTATATCCTGCCCTTCCTGGGCGTTCAGATGGAGCCGAAGGAGGAGGGCGTGGGCTATGAGGTCTATGCCGTCCTGCCCAAGCGGAACTCCCTGAAGGACTATCTGGAGCAGAACGCCATCTCCCATCTGCGCGGCATCAACATGGGCATCGACCTCTGCGTGGCCCTGTCCGCCCTGCGCGAGGAAGGCTTCGTTCACGGAAACCTCAAGCCCGGCAACGTCTATTTCTCGGATACGGGCCGCTTCCTGCTGGGCGATTTCGGCCTGATCTCCACGGACGATATGCAGTATGCCGTCCTGCCCGAGCAGTACCGCAGCAGCTATACCGCCCCGGAGCTCCGCAACTTCATCGGCGGTCTGAATACCACGGTGGACATCTACTCGCTGGGCATGATCCTCTACCGGATCTACAACGGCAACCACGCCCCCTTTGAGGACGAGCAGACCAACGCCAAGGCCGCCGATACCCGCAGACTCGAGGGCGACGACCTGCCCGCGCCCCTCTATGCCGACTACGAGCTGGCGGAGATCATCCAGAAGGCCTGCGCCCACAAGCCCGAGGACCGCTACCAGACCCCGGACGAGATGCGCGTGGCGCTGGAGCAGTATATGCGCCGCAACGCGGTCAGCGACCATCTGATCGTTCCGCCCCTGGTCTCGGACGACGGCCCGCTGGACGCGTCCGACCGCGAGGAGGAGATCGAGCCCGTCCGCGCCAACGACGTCGAGCAGCTTGACGATCAGTTCAAGGTCGCCTTCGCGCCGGACAGCAAGCGCAGCAGGAAAAAGAAGAAAAAGGCTGAGGCGACCGCCGAAGCCCAGCCCGCCCTGGTGGACGATACGCCCATGCTGACCGCCGAGCGCCGCCGCGCAGCCGAAAAGGCCGCCAAGCGCCGCAGACGCAAGCGCAGAGCCTGGGGCTTCTTCGCCGCCGCCATGATCCTGCTGGTCGTTCTGGTGGGCCTGTATGAGTTCACCGAATTCGGTCAGGGGCTCTGGCACTATTTCGTCAAGGTCGAATCGCTTACGGTCTCCGACGTGACGGCGGATTCCCTTCAGGTCCATCTCAAGGCGAGCGTCGAGCAGGAGCAATTCGAGGCAGTCTGTGAGGATTCCTACGGTAACTCGACCCGCGCCCCCTTTGAAAACGGGACGGCTTCCCTGACCGGCCTGACGCCCGGCACCCAGTATACGGTCCGCGCCGTTCTGCCCGGACGGCACAAGGTCTCCGGCCAGACCAGCGTGATCGCCTCCACGATCCCGCAGACCGAGATCCTGACCTTCACCGTCACCGACGGGGCCGAGCCCGGCGCAGTCCAGCTCGATCTGGTCCTCCGCGACGGCGGCACCGAGCCCGCCGCATGGACCCTGCGCTACGGACCCACCGGCGGCGAGGAGACGGAAACCGAGTTCTCCGGTCACAGCACCCAGATCTCCGGTCTGGAAACCGGCACGGAATACACCTTCCGTCTGATCGGCAGCGAAAATCTCTACCTGATCGGTCAGACCACGGCGACCTATACGCCGATTCTGGAGATCCACGCGGAAAACCTCGCCCTTGCGGAGATCCTGGACGGCACGGCCCGCGTGCGCTGGACCTGCACCTCCGAGCTGCCCGAAAGCTGGATCCTGACCTGCACCGACGCAGAGGGCAACGCCCTCCAGGTCACGGTCGATCCTGCCCAGCCCGGCGAAAACGGCTATGACTGCTCCGCCTCGATCCCCGGCATCGAGCCCGGCAAGCCCTACTCCCTGATGCTGACCGCCGATGGCCTGTATCAGCCGCTGACCCTTGAGATCGAGGACGCCGTCATTCAGATCGACAGCTTCACCGCCGAGCCCACCTATGAGGGCGTCCGGCTGACCTGGACCGCCAACCGCGAGCCGGAGGCCGGCTGGATAATCTCCGGCACCTACGGCGACAATCTCCAGCTTGCCGAGTCCGCGCAGGGAGGAGAGGCGCTGATCGCGGTCCTGCCCGATGCGACCTACGAATTCACCCTCAAGGCCGCCGACGGCTCCTCCGTCACCGGCCATACCACCGTCAGCGTGCAGACCCTCCCGGCCCGGCGCTTTGCCGAGCTGGGCGTGACGGAATCCGGCACGACCATCGGCACCTACGACGCCCCGCAGACGGAGAACTACACCGTTGCGGACGTCAAGCGCACGGGCGGCACGGTCCGCTATGCCCAGGGCGAGACGATCCTGTTCGTGATCGAGACCCCCGGCATCCCGACGGATTCCGACGAGCAGGTCACGGTCCACTACGTCGTCCGCGACGCGAACGATCAGATCGTCCACGTTGACCGCGAGCATCTGGTCTGGAACGAGATGTGGCAGGACAGCGCCTGGATGGGCCGGATCCCCTGGCTCCCCGAGACCGCCGGCGCCTACAGCTTCACGATCTATATCAACAGCCAGCGCGTCGGAACGATCAGCTTCTCCATGCAGTGATCCATACGAAAACGCCGCGGGGTCTTGCCCCGCGGCGTTTGATCTATTCTTTCTTCAAAAAAGCGTTCGGGAAGGTTTTCCGCGCCTCGGCGAGCATCGCTTCGGCGTAGGCGCGGTTGTGAAAGGCCCCGATCTGGACCCGGTAGAGCGGCGCGTGCTCCGGCGACGGATCGGGGCTTTTTGCGTCCATCTTCGCCCGGACCATCGCGCGGAACCCGTCCATCGTCCAGTCCAGACCCAGACCGGTCCAGAGATGTTCGGGATCGGCGTGCGCCGTGGCAATGCCGCGCCGCCCGCCCTCCCGGTGGGAGAGGATCGCGGTCTCCGGCTCCAAACCGTATTGTTTACATAACATAGAGAACAGCTCCGCCGCAGCCTCCCGTGTCCGCGCGGCGCAGGCCACGGCCCGGTCCCGGTCCCAGACCGTGAAGCTCGCGCCGCCGGTGTAGCTCAGGCAGTCGGGCTCGCAGAGCTCCACGCCGATATGGGTGTTGTTGCAGGAGCCGCCGCCGTGCCAGCCCCGGAAGCTCCAGGGCAGGGTCTGCCAGACGTCGCCCGTGTTCGCGTCGATGAAGGCGTGGACGCAGGCGCGGTCATAGTCCGGGCGATTCCACCGGCGGACGAAGACCTCGGCGCTCGGCTGGGCGCAGCCCACCGAATGCAGCATCAGTCCGACCGGCCCGCGGTCCTGAAAGACCCGGTATCGCTCGTCCGCCCGGTCGAGATTCGCCCGGTAGCAGGGATTTTCCGTCAAAAATGCCTGGATCAGTTTCATTTCGTTTTCCTTTCCGTATGAACCATGCAAAACCGGGGAATGCTTTGCATAGAATATTGAACGTCAAATGCTGATCGTCACGAGGTGATTCCATGTCCGCAAAGCAGAGGCCGCTGCTCCGAAACGCCGTGCTGACGGCGGCCTCGGTGGTCGGGGTGTTCGTCCTGCTGCCGCTGGCCCTGCCCTTCGTTCTGGCCTATCTGATCTCCTGGTGGGTGGAGCCCGCCGTCGCCGCCCTCGGCAGGCGGACGCATCTGCCGCGCTGGCTGCGCAGCGGCCTGTGCGTGACGGGGCTGCTCCTGCTGGTCGGGGCCGGACTGTTCCTGTTCTGCCAGGTCGCGTGGACGGAGATCGTCCGCCTGGCGCGCCAGCTTCCGACCCTCCTGCGCCAGCTTCGCCCCGGCTTTGAAGCCCTGCGCGGGGCGCTGAACGGCCTTGCCCGCAAGGCCCCGCCGGAGGTTGCCGCCGCCATCGAGGGCTGGCTTGACCGGGTCTTTGCCAGCGGAGGGGTATTTTTGCAGTCGCTCTCCGGCTTCCTGACGGGTCTGGTCTCCGGCCTCGTGACCGGCCTGCCGAAGCTGGTCCTGACACTGATCACCACGGTCATCGCGTCCTATATGACCTCCGCCGCCCTGCCGGAGGTCAAGCTCTGGCTGAAACGGACCCTGCCGAAGCCCTGGATGGAGCGGCTGGGCCGTCTGCATCAGCGCTGCCATCTGGCCCTCGGCGGCTGGTGCAAGGCCCAGCTCAAAATGATGGGCATCGTCTTTGCCCTGCTCACCCTGGGCTTCTGGATCCTCGGCGTGGAGTTCCCCATCCTGTTCGGCGGGCTGATCTCGGTGCTCGATGCGCTCCCCGTCCTCGGAACCGGGACGGTGCTGATCCCCTGGGCCATGACCTGCTTCCTCCAGGGGGCCTCCACGCGGGGCTTCGGCCTGCTGACGCTCTATGCGCTGACGGCCCTCGGGCGGACCGCTCTGGAGCCCCGCCTGGTCGGGCGCTCTCTCGGCCTGCATCCGCTTTTGACCCTCGCGGCCTTCTATATCGGCTTCCGCACCTTCGGCGTCCCCGGCATGATCCTGCTTCCCCTGCTCGCCATCGTGGTGAAGCAGTTCATGCAGAAGCCCGCGCAGAGCGAGAGCCGTTGAGGCGCTTCACCTCAGCGGGTTTACGCGGACCTCTGCCGCAGGCTTTTCCCGCACGGGCCGGATCGGCCTTGCCATGCACATGTATCGCCACTCGTCGCAGACGTGGTCCTCCAGCGAGGTGTCCAGATCCTCCGGGCTGTGCGCGTCGTAGACCATCAGGGGCACTGTCCGCAGGAAGGCCTTGCAGGTGTCGAAGACGTACATCATCGGCACCCCGTTTTCGTCAAAGCGCAGGCGGTAGTGGCACTGCATCCAGCCGGGGATCCGCGCGTGGTCGCCCGGGCTGAAATAGACCCGGTGCTTTTCGGCGGTCTCGGCGATGGATTCGCCGCCGTTTTCCTGCCAGATCGCGGGATCGGCCACGCCCTCGATCTTCCGCCCCGCCAGCCAGCGGTGGCTGTCTTCGATTTCCCGAATCTTGCGGAACACCTCGTCCGTGGTCCACTTCAGACCCTCGTTCGGCGTCTTCGTGCAGCCGTAGAGCTCCAGGATGCGGTAGAGCCGCCCGTCGAAGTCCACCGCCCACCAGGCGCAGGAGAAGGGCTTTGCGTAGCCCCAGTCAAAGGAGCGGTAGAGCTTCCATTCGCGGGGCGGATCGAAGGGGGCGATCACGTGGACCCAAAGTCCGCGCCTGCTTGCGTCCTCCGGGTCTACGCCGTGGCTGCGGCAGGCCGAGAGATCCGGGGTCGTGCGGAAGTCCTCAAAGAACTGTCCCTCAAAGATGTTCCAGTCGCCCTCCAGCCAGGCCCGCCGCAGCTTTTCGGGCAGGGCCTCGAGCTGCCGGATATAGTCCGGCTGGGCGGCCATCAGAGCCTTGTTGTCCGTCACCAGACTCCGGACGAAGGTGTAGTCTGCGGGATTCTCCCCGGCCTCGTACTGGCGGTCGAGAAAGATGCGCTTGATGTAGGCGTGACCCTGACCGCCGGGGTTGCAGGTGTAGTAGACCCGCTTCGGGAAGCCGTTCACGCCGCGCAGACAGGCCGTGATGGTCTTCATCTGGTATTCGCTCAACTGGGTCGCCTCGTCCAGAAAGATGCAGTCGTATTCCACGCCCTGCAGCCGGTCCAGATCGGCGTCGCAGTCGCAGTACATAAAATGGATCTCGCTCCCGCCTGCGGAGCCGCCCTCCGCCCCGGCCTGCGCCTGCATCACCGGGAAGCGGAGAACCTTGTCCTTGTCGTTGTATTTTGCGACCCCTGCAAGCTCGGCGCGCAGGAGCTGAATGTGATTGTTGATCAACTCCGGGTAGGTGCGCCGGACGATCAGGATCCGGATGCCCGGATAGCGCAGAGCCAGCAGCTTGGCCTTCGTCCGCACGGCCCAGCTCTTTCCGCCGCCTCTGGCTCCGCCGAAGCCCACGTGCTTCGTCCGCGCCAGAAGCATCTGCTCCTGCTTTTCATTCGGCCGGTCAATGTGTAATTCCTTCATTCATCCCCCTGGTCCCTAATCCCTGGTCCCTAATCCCTGACAACTACTCCGCCCATTCCGCCGTGCCGCCCAGCTCTACGCGGACGGCGTCGTCCGCTTCGTCCTTTTCAAACAGGCCGAGATACTTTGCCAGCAGCTCCAGCGCCTTTTGCTTGTCGTGCAGCTTGATCTCCACGCCCTTGCCGGTGTCCTTGATCCCGGCGATCGCGGCGCGGCGGCTGTAATCCAGGTTCCGGCTTTCGGTGATCAGGACCTGCCCGTCCTCCACCCGGACGAAGTCGGTAAAATCCGAAAAGGCAATCGCGGCAAGCTCCTGGATGATCGCGTCCCGCGTGACGGGCCGGACCCTGGGCCGGGTCTTCCAGGCCCGGTCCAGAGCTGCCTGGACCGCCGGACGGCTGAGCAGCTTTTCTCCCGCTGCCGCCGCCCGGCCGGAGCCGCAGCCCGCCTCGGCTGCTGCCGCGGCGGGGTCTCCGGTCTCCAGAAAGGCCTCCGTGAACCGCCGTTCCCGGGCGGAAAGCTCTGCCTGTTCCATTCAGAAGCCCCCTTTCCGTCCGGCGTTACCGCAGGCTCTGCTCCGCCTGCCGGCGCTCCGCCTGGCGATAGAGATATTCCCAGAGCTGACGAAGCTGCTCCTCAACGGTCCCGTGCAGTCTGGGCGGAAATTCCAACTGTTCCATCTGCTTCCTCCTGTTCTTTCAACTGTCGCTGCCCGGCTCCAAAAGCCAGGAGATGCCTGCAAGCTCCATCCCGCCCGCGCCCTCCAGACGCAGACGCAGATTCTCGCAGCGGCGGGGGAAGACCGGAAACAGCTCTGTCCGCCGCTGGCTGGAGCGAAAGGTGCCGAGCCGGACCCAGCTTTCGCCGTCGTAGCTCCCCCAGACGCGCAGGAAGGCGCCGGGGTCGAGCCGTCCCTCCACCTGGATGCGGGAGACGTAGCGCTTCGTGCAGAGGACCGGCCCAAGCGGCCCGGTCTCCACGCGCCAGCTCAGACCGTCGCTGTCCAGAGCCTCGCCGATGCAGCGCAGAGGCTGTCCCGGCCCCGCCAGATAGTAGAGCCGCTCGTTCCAGCTCAGGCATTGATAGAGGTCCTCCAGATCCTGCCGGTCCCAGAGGCCGGTTTCGGTGTGATAGACGTAGATCCAGCTCATCCCGCGCTCGTCCTCTACGGCGGCGTAGTAATCCGGGCCCAAGGCTCCGGCTGAGGTCGGGCCAAGCCAGGTCTTGCCGAGCGGGTCGGAGATCCGGACGGGCAGGCTCCCGCTGTAGCAGCAGAAGCCGCCCGGCGAGCGATAGTAGAGCTTGTCGCGGATGACCACGGCGCTCCGGGCGCTTCCGGGGGCGATCCCCTCCAGGCTGACCGTGACCACGCCGTGATCCCCGCCTGCGGAGGGGTAGATTTTCTCCAGACTGTCGGCGCGGAAAAAGAGCGGGCATCCGCCCAGGACGGCCGCGCCGGTGAAGGCCCCGCCCACGCCCCGGCTGACGCGGTAGGAATCGGTGGACAGGCCCTCGAAGACCGACCAGTTTTTGAAGCTGCCCAGACTGGAGCCGTAGAGCTCGTTGACGCCGCCGCCCCAGCGGCAGCCCCAGAGCCGGTTCTGGCATTCGACCACGTAGTCCATCTCCGGCATCTTGCGCCGCAGGGTCAGAAAGCTGTTGTCAGAGCCCGTCAAAAAGATCGTCCGCGGCTGGGAGACCAGACCGGGCAGCACCACGTAGTCGTTCGTTCCGGCGGGCCGCCCCGACGCGCCGGGGTCGTGCCAGGCGGCGGTGAGGATCGCCGTGCCGTTCAGTGCGTCGGTCAGCTCGTCCTCGCCGCCGACCTCGGTGTTCAGACGGCAGACGAAGTCCACGGCGTCGCCCGCCGCCAGACCGCGCGCAATGCCTGGGGCCTCCAGACGGATATAGGGCTGTACCGCCTTCCACAGTCCGTCGCTCTGCGACCATGCGCTGACCGTCGGGGTTTCTGCGCTCGTGTCCACCCACAGTCCTCCGTCCGGCGGAACGTCCGCCCAGATGACGCTCCGGCTTACGCCGTCGATGTCGCAGGGCACGGCGTACAGGCGGCCCGCCGCGCAGGTGTTTTCCACGTTGATCGCGCCGTAGTCCACGTCTGGCTCCAGGCTCTGCTGCTCGTGCAGGCGGGCGGCGTTCACGTACACGCCGTCCGGGAAGATGCAGACCCAGCCGCCGAGGAAGACCATGGAGCGGCGGGCGTTGCTGAGCAGGACGGTCGAGGCCTGGATCTCAAGCCCGTCGCCGTCGTCCGGCTGCGGCTGGCAGTCGATGGCCCCGTCGGGGATGACGCCGCCGCCGTCGTCGCGCTGCCAGCAGCCGGCGTCCCGGTCATAGGTAAACCGGAAGATCCCGTCCAGCGGCAGCGCGGCCCGCAGCGCCTCCGCGTCCAGCACCCGGGCCGTCGTCCCGGCCTCCTCCGGGCGGAGCGAGAAGGAGAGGCGATGCGGCAGAACGCGGGAGCAGCAGTGGCCGCCGGACCAGATCGTTCCGCTCTGATCCAGAAGCACCGGCACGCCCGTCCCGCCGATGGCAAGCAGATGGGCGCAGGGGTTGCCGTCCAGAGCTTCGGGGCTCGTGCGCCTGCGCCGAACGCGGAACAGCGGCGCGTCGGCGGAGGAGCCGTTCTCCATTGAGCGAAAGCTGCCCTCCGGCGCGTCGTCGCGGCAGTTCAGCCCGTAAAAGCGCCCGATCCGGTACCGCTTCCGCTTCGGGACCTGCATGGAAGGATAATGCATGGGAAGCTCCTTTCTTTCGCCGTCAGGCGAAGGCTGCCGGGAAGCAGCGGCCTGGACCGCTGCTTCCCGCTTTTGGGATCAGTTCGCTTCGTCCGTGCCGGAGTAGGCCGAGCAGGATTCCACGCGAACCATACGGTTCTGATAGAGGATCTTCGCGGCGGATTCGAACTTGTAGCCCACGGTGGAGAACTGGTTCAGCGGACCGCCGATCTGGCTGGCGTCCTTGATGATCATCTCCATCCCCATGCCCTCGGGGTCCACGACGCCGAAGGCGTCCTTGCCGAAGAAGAGGGTGCCGTAGACCGCGCAGGGGCCGTTTTCGGCGTTGCCGCCCTCGCCGGGCAGCAGGGTGTCCTCGCTGCCGGACGCGCCGGAGAGGACGACGGGGGGCTCCGCAGCCAGCCAGACCAGGCCGCCGGCTGCCGTTGCGCCGACGATCTCGCCGGAGCCGGCCAGATCGTGCGCGGAGGCGTCGCGGAACTGGACCCTGCGGCCCACCAGAGCCTCGGCCTGCTCGGCGGTCAGGCTCTCCTTGAGCGTGACCTTCCAGGCGGAGGTCTGGCCGAACTGTGCGGCGGCGGTGCTGTCGTTGGAAGCGTAGGCGCTCACGGTCAGCCAGGCCTGTTCGTCGGTGTAGAGGCTGCCGCCGTTGAAGATCGGGGCCTCGGTGGACTCCACGAAGCGGACGCCGTGCAGCTCGCCGATCTCGCCCTCGAAGATCTCGCGCGTCGCGGCGTACTTGTGCACCTCCAGCCAGTCGGGATGGGAGCGCAGGTCGTAGCTGACCGAGGGATGGATGACGGCGACGTACTTGCCGCCCTCAAAGTAGGGCGCCTTCTGCTTCTTGAGGAAGGTGTAGGCCTTGTTGACCACGTCGGGGGTCAGGCGATTGTTATCGGCGGAGAGCTCGTATCTGGCCTCCGGGGTCGCAACGGCGACGCCGTTGGCGTCCACGGTGTCGGCATAGAGAACGGAGGTGCCGGTGCAAAGCTCGTTGCGGACCAGGGTGTCGGCGGTCTCGCCGCCGGCAGCGCCCATCTCCTCCGCCGCACCGAGGATGACGTTGTCCACCGCGTGCAGATTCAGACGGTCGGAGATGGCGGCATAGTCGCCGTACTGCTGCACGGAGACCGCGATGGCCGACTGACCGAACTTCTGACCGGTGGGGATCACGCCCTCGGTCAGCGGGGTGAGGGCCTTGTCAAAGGTGTTCCACTTGCGCCACTGGACGCTCTCGCCGTGACCGGCGGGCAGGAACTGGGACTTGCCGAGCTGGGAGAAGATCAGCCGCGGACGGGCGTTTTCAAGCAGCTCGGTGTTGTAATAGGTCTTCATGGTCGGGCTCATCGCGCCCGTGACCTGGACGGAGGCGGGATCGAAGGCGTTGGCGTCGCCTGCGGTGGTGTTGACGGTAAGATTCATGGACATATGAAAGCTCCTTTCAAATCATCGGTTCTGGTTGGATTCATCCGGGGGGCGTCGGCAGTCGGCTACCAGACGATCTCCTCGCCCCGCGCCGCTCTGCGGCGGAGCTGACGGCGCTCCTGACGGGTCAGCTTGCGGGGGTCTGCGCGGAGGATCGCCGCCTGGGATTCCAGGGCGTTCTCCAGCGGCTGGGCCTCGGAGGCAAAGCGGTTTTCGCGGCTCCGGGCAAGCTCGTCGTGGTGAACAGCCTCCCAGGCCACGCGAAGGTCCACCCCGCTGCGGAGCAGACCGGCGAAGCCGGGGTCCTCCAGCTCGCGGTTCAGATCAAATTCGGGATGCTCGGCCCGCAAGGCCTCTGCCTGACGGCGGATCTCGCGGTACCTGCCGTAGCGGCGCTGCTCCTCGGCCTGGGCAGCCAGCAGACCGGCCGCGTGGCGCAGATACTCGGCGCGGTATTTGCCGCGGATCAGGGACTGGAAATCCTCCTTCGGCTCCGCCTGCTCCGCAAGGGGAGCGGGCTGTTCTGGTTCGGTGTGCTTGATTTCTTCTTCCATTTCTTCTCCTTCCTCCGTCTCAGCCCTGGGCGTTGGCGTAGTAGCGTCGAAGCTGCTCGGCAAATTCAGGGTCCAGCCCGGCGGCCTCCAGCAGCTCGTCGGATACCGGCTCGCCCTGCATCAGCGAAAGCATCGCCAGCGCGTAGGCGTCGCCTGCCCCGTGCAGACCGGCGGCTACGCGGTCGTTCCATTCCTTCTGCCGCTGCTTGAACTCCTTATCCCAGTGGGCGTTTTCGGTGTTGAATTCCTGCGACCAATGGCTGTTTTCGTTCTGGAACTCACGCTCCCAGTGGTCGTTGTCATTCTGGAACTCCTTGTTCCAGCGCTCGTTTTCGGCATCAAAGGCCAGCGCCTCGCGGTCTGCCTCCATCGCGTTGAGATAGGTCTGATAGTCGCTGTCATAGAAGCCGAGGGCCTGCTCGACGTTCTTCATCAGACGTTCCGTCTCGGCGTCATAATCCTTCCTGGCCCGGTCGTAGAGCTCCGGGATCATCTCTGACAGCTTGCCGAGCTGCTCGGCATAGGCCTGATGACCCAGACTCTCGGCGTAGGAGGAGGCGTAGCCGCCGCTCATGGCGGAGGCCCGTCCCATCGCGTCCGACATCGCCCGCTTGCCCTGGCGCACGAATTCGTTCTTCATGCCCTGATACAGGGCGTCGTGCGTCGGGTCGTAGGAGAAGCCGGGTCTGCGGAGCTGCTTTTCCATCAGATCCTGGGCGGTCTGATACCAGTGGTTGCCCTGGGCGATCCAGTGGCCGTCGCTGTCGGTCCGGTTCGGATCGGCCCAGAGGACGTCGCCGTACTTCGTCATCCGGTAGTAGCGGCCGCCGTCGCCCTGATAGGTGCTGCCGGTGGGGATGGGGATCGTACCGGCCTCGTCCTGGTAGACGCGGTTGTCCTTGTACCAGCCGGACTGCACGTTGCCGTCGGGGTCGTAGTATTCGACCTGGCGGGCTTTGCTTCGTTCAGCCATTCGGCGTCACTCCTTTCTAAAATTGCAGCGCCGTCCGCGCTGCGGGGCTGTGGTTGTGCGTATAGAATCCGGCCCAGCTCTGCCAGATCCGGTTGAAGGCCGCGGCGTCGTTGTTGTAGCGGGCGAACTCCCCGTTCTCAAAGTCGATCATCATGACCAGATACCGCACGTAGATGTCGTCGTAGGGCCAGGGGACCAGGAGCTCGGTCTTCGGCGGCGTCTGCTGGGTATAGGGGGAGAGCTCCACCGCGTTCCCGTGCGGGGCCAGCACCTCGGCGTTCAGCCTTCCGTCCAGGCCGGAGAGCCAGCGCAGCTTCAGCTCCCGGTCCAGCTCGTTGGGCCGTGTCAGATCGGCCAGCCGGATGGCGTCCGTAACCGTCATCGCTCCGCCTCCGGCAACCCGGCCAGGCTCGTGAGCAGGCTGAGCAGGCCTGCCAGCGCGGATGCGCTTGCCACAGCCAGCCAGTTCACGTCCGAAAGGACCGCAGCCGTCCCGAGACTGGCCACGGCGGTCTGGGCCACGGTGCGCAGGGCGCGGATCCCGGCGGCCCGCCACCAGCTTCTGCCCGTTCTCATTCGGATACCTCCTTCCAAAGCGTTTCCGTCCCGGCTGCGCCGGGCTCCCAGACGTTTGCGTCCGCGAGCGACTCCCAGATCCTTCCCCCGTGCCGCACGCGGTCTCCGGTGCGGTAGGCGTCCTCCGCCCCCAGGGGCTGCACCCATTCCGGGATCGTCCCCGGCGCGGCGACGCGGACGTAGAGGGAGGGCGCTGCGTCGGGCGTCCAGTCCGCCTGCGCGGTGTGATCCTGCAGGACCCGGTACAGCTCGCCGTGATAGCGCAGACGCTCGCCCGCAGAGCAGAAGCGTCCCGGCTCCCAGATCGGGAACAGCTCCACGCCCTCCAGCGCGGTTTCGTCCGGCAGCGACGCGCTGGCCTGTTCGATGACTTCTCTCAGTTTTCGCGCTTTCCCTCGATTCATCCGTTATCGCCTCCCGTCAGCAGCGACCCACCAGCCCACGCCCGGCGGTTCCGGCTGATTGGTGTATTGGACTTGCTTATAACCTTCGGCCTCGTAGACGGAGCCGGGCGGGTTGCCGTACCAGAGGCCGTCATGCAGGATGGGGTTGGGGGCATAGGACGGGTAGTCGTTAATCAGTTTTGCGTATTTCATAGGCGTTACCTCCTAACTATATCTGCTGAAAAAAGTACCTTTGGATTGGTCATATGCCCCCGCTTGGTCTATGCTGGCCTTGAAACTCTCTATTGTAGAACCTGTATATCCCCAACCAACCTTAACATATACAGTTCCATGCGGGAAATCGGAATAGTATCCTCCCCAACTGCTTGTATCGACCCTGCTGATATACGATTTTTTAGAATCATAGCAATAAGCAAAATATTGGGTATTTTGTCTTCCGACCTTATATGTGTAATTCGGATTGATGGGGATGAAGTCTGCCGTTGCCGCCCACCTTTTATCTCTACCAGATGTTGGGTTATTTTTCTCCACCATCTCGAAGTTTTGTACATCAACGAGCAGGTTGTAGCCGATTTCTTGCTCCGGGTAGCTGTCTTTTTTCACTTCCATCAACGCCCTGCGTCTCTGCATCAGCGTCATACGCTCACCGCCCAACTGCCGATAACGGCACGACTGTCCAGTACGTTGATTTCATACAGGGTGTTCGCCTCAGCCGCAAAATCCTCCAAACCAAGGATTGTTGCCGGAATGGTGGTTGTGGTTGCGGTCGATCCAGAGGTAAACACGATGGAATAGGCCCCGGTCGCGGGCGGGTTGCTGATCGTGAGACTTGCGACCTCGCCGCAGTTGTAGATGGTGTTATTCGCTGGCGTGATAGTGGGTGTGGTTCCGCTGACGGTGACGGTGGTTTCCTCGTCTGCCTTGCCTCCCAGCTCATCCAAAAACTGAAGAGCCATGGCCGCAATCACTTTGTTTTGGACAGGGTTCGTGCTGTTTCCGTTCAGCTCCGCGTCAACGGTGATGGAGCCGCCGCCAGAGCCACCGCCGGAGCCGGACAGCTTCGCGGCGATCAGGGCTTGCAGAAGGCTCATCCCGCCACCTCCGTTTCCAGGGGGGCGGTCGCGTCTGCCCAACTGCCGGAGCTGAGCTTGGCGTAGACCTTCTGATCCGCGAGGCAGAAGGCCAGGGAGCCGGCCTCACAGTCGATGCTCTCCAGGTCGGCCACGGTCTCGACAAGACAGTCGTCCCTGGTGCCTTCTCTCGTTGGTACAACTTCGCGTGCAAGAATCATTCGTGCATTCTCCTTTCCATGGCCGCCAGGCGCTTCGGGAGCGTCCGGCGCGGTGTTCCGATTGTGATTTCCGTGTATTTCCCCTGCAGCGGGTCGAATTTGGTTTTGATGATCTTCGCGGCCATTCTGCCGATCATCGGATGGAAGATGTTTACCGTGTCGCAGAGCCGCAGCTCCGACCAATCCTGCCCAAACACGCCCGGCGCGTCAGCCGCAGCGACGGCGACGCTTGGCAGGATCGCCTGCGAATAGTTGGCCAGGAGCTGCGCCCGGCCGGCCTCTCGGACCTGGGCCTGCGTCGGCGTCGAATCGAACTGATCCGAGACGTCGATCACGACGCGGTCGTAGGCCGTTCGGACGGCGTCGCCGCTCGTGTTGCCGTCCTCGTCTCCAATGTAGGCCTGCACGGAGGCGTAGCTTGAGACTACGGTATCATCTGCTCCGCGCCAGAAGGCGTAGAAGCTGTTATAGGCGTCCTCATTGGTGAGGCGATAGTCCATTTTGGTCATATTGGAGCCGTATCGGACGTTCCAGACGCCGGAGCTGCGCGCCGACAGAAGCGCAACGTTGAAGCCGTCGAAGCGGAACTCTCCGCCGAACTTCTGCAGCAGGCTACCGTCCGTGCCGCCCAGGAAGGACCGGACCGGCGTCGGGACCTTCGCCGCGACCGTGCCTTCCGTTGTGATGTCCGTCGAAAAGACGAAGGGGGCTCGGGCTTGGCTCAGGTAGGTCATCCAGTCCGGCAGCGTTTTCGCCTCGCCGTTCGCGAAGACGACGCGGCGATTGAGATCATAGCTGATGTGCCGCGCTGCGATCGTCATCGCGCCGGTGATGTCCATTTTGATCGTCGAGATCCGGAAGGGCTGCATCTCGTCCTTCGGGTTCGGCTTCGCGAGGATGATCATGTTTGGCCTCGGGTTGATGCCGAAGCTCCTCGGCTCTGCTCTCTGGGAGCATTCGACGTCCAACTCATAGACGCCGTTTCGCTCCTCGGTGACGACTGCGCTGACGGCGCCGCGGATGATCCCCAGATCCCCGCTCGAAAAGGCCTCTGCATCAGCCGGGAACATGTGGAGCCGCTTTTCCATGTTTTCCATACGCAGCCCCCCGATCAGAGCACGAACCGGCGCGGAATGATGGTCGCCTGGTCGGGCGTCGTGGTTTCGCTGCCCGTGTTCCGGAATCTGATAATGAGCATCTTTGCAGGGGGCTCGTTTCCGTCTACGCCGGGATCCGGAATTACCGGGAATCCCGCGCTCACGCTTTGATCTCCCGCTCCGTAGGCGATTTTATTGCCCTCATCGTCGATGTGGTAATAGGTCTCGTCCTCGCAGTCGATGCATATCGGCCATCCCTCGTCCGATATGTAAAGCCGGATGGACTTCCATTCCTCGTCTGTGGTGTATTTGAAATCCACAATGCCGGATCGGTACAAGGTGATCAGCGGCTTTGCGACGTAGCCGCGGTTTCCGATGAACGTATAGGATTGTTGCGCGCTCGGATTGCTTTGGTTCATTCCGATGTTTTGAGCCCTAAATTCGTTTTCTCCGTAAAGCTGAGGCTTGCAGGAGAATGTGATCGTCGCGGAACCGATCTCGTTGTAGGTGCTCTCGATGATGAGTGGGCCGACGAAGACTGCCTCCCGCAGATACGGATATTCGGTGTTCCCAACGCGCTCTTCGAGGCAATAGTTGTCGTAGAGAATGTGATAACCGTTCCCAACGCCATCATTCAAGCCGCCGATGCCGGACAGCCAGTCGTTGATCCGTGTTGCCGCTTCCGCGATGGTTTCCCGAACGCCGCCCGTCCGCCACCCCGGCGTGAACCAGACCTTATAGCTGATGTTGATGTTATCATAGCCGCCGTCCCACGTCACGACGTCGCCCATGCGGCCGGGAACGTGGTAGAAGTTCAGCCGCTTCCTGGACTTGGTGATCTGCGGATAGCGCTCAATCGTGATTCTCGCCGACCGGCTGTCAACGCCTCGGTAGACGAAAAAGCCCTCGTTCGTGTGTGGAAAACTCATAGACTGCCCTCCTTACCATGCGTCGCGCTCGCCAGTCATCAGATCGTTGATGCGATCCATGACGGCGTCTGCGATCGCGTCCTCGCTCTGACCGGTGGCTGCGTGGATCTCGATGGTGACGCCGCCGAGGTTGCGGGTGTAATTGTTCGTCGTTCCGCCGGAGCCTCTGCCGGAATCCAACGGCACCGGAGCAGTCCCGGCGAGGTAGCCCGCCAGCTCTCTCCCGACTGCCGCGATCCATTCGGTGTGCTTTTCAAGCGGGACAACGGCCTCCGCGCCCTCGCCCTCCAGGAGGGCGATCTGGCCGCGTTTGAGGATGCCGCCTTCGGCATGTGGGGCGGCACTGCCTCTGCCGGGTTTGTAGATGCCGCCCGTCGCGCTTTTCGCAGATGTCTTGCTTTGCCATCGCCGGTATGCTTCGCTATCTCCGAACTTCCCTCCACGGCTACCGGATTTTGACCCTCCGAACCAATATCTTCTGGCATCTTCTTCGGTTGTCGTCAGGCCGAGCTCGCTTTTAATGGAGTATACAAGGTCATCGACGGCTTCTCCTAACCAGCCCGTGATCTTCTTGAACATCTCTTTGACAGCACCGAAAAGGGCTGTTATCAGAGCTGCGCCAGCTTCTGCCATCTTTGCAAGATTTTCGGTCTTCGTCAGCTCTGTGAAAATGTCCTCGATGATCTGGGGCAGGGCGTCCACGATGGTTTTAATGATTTTCGGCAGATTGGTAATCAGTGCCGTCAGCAGGGTCACGCCCGCCTGGATGATCTTGCGGATGTTCTCGCCGTCCTCGGCGGTGAGGGCTTCGACGATCGAATCAATAATGAACGGCAGGGCGTCCACGACTGCGGTCGCGATCTCGCTGATGTTTGTGACGAGGCTGATCAGCAGATCGACGCCGGCTGTGATGATCTTTTGAAGCTGCTCTGGGTTGTGCAGGAAGCCGGAGATTTTGCCGGTCAGATCGTCGAGCGCTGCGGTTACGCTGGAAACGATCTCCGGCAGGTTTTTGGCAATCCCGCTCAGCAGACCGCCGACCAGCTCGCCGCCCATCGTCGCCATCTCAGGGATATAGTCGGTGATCATCTGGACGGCCTTGCCGAGGTACTCTCCGGCGACGGAAGCCATCTGCTCGATGTCACCGTTGCAGTCAAGCAGAGCCTGCGAGAAATCGCTGAGCATATCGACGCCCGCACCGGCGAGCTCGTCGAGGATGGGCAGGAGCGCCGTGCCCAGCGCCCGCTTGGCGACGTCAACGCCGCCCTTGAGCTCCTGGAGCTTGTCGTTAAACTCGCCGTATGCGTTGAGCATGTCGTCCGACATAACTGCTCCGGCGGCCTCGGCCTGCTCGCCCAGCTCCTTCATGCGGTCTGATCCGGCCTTAATCAGCGGGTTGAGCTCCTGGGCGGACTTGCCGAAGAGCTCCATCGCGAGCGCGTCCCGCTCTGTCTCGTTTTCGATCTTGCCGAGGGCGTCGATGGCCTCCCAAAACACCTTTTCAGAGTTTCGGAGCTCGCCGTTGCTCTTGGTGACTTTCACGCCCAGCTTGGCGTAAGCGTCCGCGGCAGATCCCGTGCCCTTTTGGGCGCTGGCCATTTGCTTCGTGTTTTTCGCGAGGCTTTTCGTGATCGTTCCGACGTCCACGTCTACCAGCTCGGCGGCGTAGTGGAATTTTTGCAGGGACTCCGTTGACAGTCCTGTGACCGCCGATTCCGTCAGGATTTCGTCGGCGTACTCGGAGCCTTCGACCGTCATGTTCGTGAGCGCCGATACCACCTTCGAAGCGGCGGCGACCGTGGCGGCGAACGCAGCCGTAGCGGTAGCCGCAGCAGCTTTCGCCATGCCGCCCATGCCCTTCAGGAGCTTTCCGGCGGCTTCTCCGGCCTTGCCCATCGCTTCGATTTTCTTACCGGCCTTTTTCGATTCCTTCCCGGCGTCCTCGGTCTTCTCAGCGGCGTCCTCGGTCTTCTCAGCCGACTGTTTCAGCTCGGCCTGGCTCTTGTCGAGCTCACGGTTCATGTCGTTCAAGGCAGCTTCGGCCAGGTTCAGCTTTTCCTTGTATGTTTGGGCTTCCTTGGAGCTTTCGCCGTACTGCGCTGTGGCCTTTTCGACCATGTCCTTCAGCGCGTCGACCTGCTTGCGCTGGTTCTCGACCTTTTCGGTGAGGACTTTGGCCTTGTCAGCCGCCTTCTGCTGGGCGTCGGTATTCTCGTCCCAGGTGCTGGCGACCTTCTTCATTTCGCTGTCAAGCGTCTTTCCCTGCTGGATCAGCTCGTTCATGTTTTTCTTGTACTGGGCAAAGCCCTCGACTTTCAGGGTCGGTCCTACAGATGCCAATTCCTCACCTCATTTCAGGGCCATTGCCTCGGCGTATGACAACCTGGGCTTTTCGTTCGCAGCGCCAGAATAGATCTGCTCCGCGGCGATCATATCGTAGAGCAGGCCGACGGGTAGCTCCAGCGCGCCGGGCCAGCCGGCGCCGAGCCGGAGCGCCCGGAAGCAAAGCCAGGCGTAATTCTGCTCGATCTTTTTCCCGCCCGGCTTTATGGGAAGGGCCTCGATGGTCGGGCGCTTGGCAGCCTTGATGGCGGCAAGCGCCTCTCTGGCCAGCGCCTCAAAGTTCGGATGAGAGGCGATAGCCTGCGGATCTGTGTGATCCGCGTCCAAGATGCTGATGATCTGCGCCAGGCCGTCGCGGGTGACGGCAATCCGGTCCAGCTCGGAGATCCGCCGGGTCGGGCAGAGCGCTTCCAGCTCGCCGTAGGCGCGGAGTGTGAAAAGGAATTTCATGCGTTTCTCCCAAAAAGGGGGAGGCCGTTACCTCCCCCGGGTTGATGGATTAGTGCCCGCTCTGGCTTTGGCTTGCGCTGATACCCAGGTAGGCGTTCAGCGCGGCCTCTGCGAGCGCCTCGGTGGCGTAGTAGTTTCCCTCGGCCTTCCAGTCGTGGTTCGCGCTGTCGTCGCGGAACAGGTTGAAGGTGACCGTGCCGGTCTGGAAGGCGATCTCCGCTTCCTGCGTGGTCGCGGCGCTCTGGCGCGTGGTCGCCTTTACCTTCGTCAGAACGATCGGACGCCACGACTCGGTGCCGTCCTGGTTCGTGTAGCGCTCGATGTAGCCGGTGCCAAGGAAGGGCGGCGTGACGGAATCGCCGTAGTGCGTCCAGCCCTCCTGATCCGGTTCGGGCAGACCGTAAATGAAATTGATCGCGGCCTTATCCGGCTCGGAGACGGTATACTGCACGTCGCCGCCGGTCAGCCGCGCCGGGCCGTTGATCGCGGGGCCGTTATTGGCGTAGAAAATGGCGTTGTCGGAGGCGGTGGGGTTGAGCGCCACAGAGACGCCCAGGGCCAGCTCCATGCCCCCGGTGTAGGTAATGGTGCTGTTGGTGTTCACATACTGCGCAACCTTCGGCTTGGAAAAGCCGGTCAAAACACGGTTCATTTATTTTTCGCTCCTATCGTTTTTTGGATTTGCTTGTCAATTCTGTTTGCTATGCTGCTCTCAATTCTCGAACTGGATCTTCTGACCGCTCTGGAAATGAAGTCGTATTTTGCGAGCCAGGACGTCCCGCGGCAGATGCCGCGGGCGATCACTGCGATCGGGACGCCTCTATGCCATCTATCGGTAACGCGGCTGCCGTAACCGTCAAAGCCGATTTTTACGGTGATCAGGCCGCCGTCATCCCTCATTTGGGAAATGCCGAGTCCTCTTCGCAGATCATTTTTTTCTTCCTCCGTCAGTCCGACTGCTATGCCGTTGGGGCCGTAGAACCGATCAGGGATGTTGTCGATCTCGGCCAGAACAGCGTCCAGGGCAACCCTGGCGCCGTCGTAGAGGCCCATTTTGCTAATTGGGACGATTGCCGTCTGAATATCCTCCAACTCTTCGAGGTAGTTCTGATATTCGATTTGTCGCCAGTAATACTCCTTTACCCAACTCAAACTGCGACCGCCACCTTCCAGTCCCAGGACCAGTGGATCAGGCCGGTTTCTTCTTCGTACTGGACGGAGTTGAGCTCCCAGGCCATTCCCTGGGCGTTCATGGCAAGCTGCAGCTGGTCAACGGCTGGGTCAAACTCCGTCTTCGTGTAATAGTCGGCGGTGCCGACGATTGACTGCATGCGCTTCAGATTGCCGCCCTGGAGCGAGGTCTGCTCGCCGTCCTCGGCCCAGACCAGGAAGGGCGCTTTGGAGCGATCCGGCCTGAAATAGTGAGAAGTCGCAGGGCAGACGTCTGCGAAGGCCTTGCCGATCGCACGGAGCTTAATCATCATCATTGTCGAAATCCTCCTCTAATCTGGACAGTGTCAGATCGGTGCATTTCAGGTTGTGCTCGTCCAGCAGGTGCTGGATGATGTCGATGCGGTAAGTCAGCGAGCCGATTCTGGCAACCATGCCGATCTTAATGCTCTCGTTCCGATCAATCCGGATCAGCCGGTCAACCTGCTGGGAAACGCCCATCGCGGCATACTGCCGGCCGTAGCCGATTACGCGGTCCTCGAAGTAATGCTGCTCGAAAGGCCGGAGCTGTTTGGTCGGCATCTGGCCGTCAATGCGTCTCTCGAGGACGGTGCAGATGTCGACAATCCCGGAATCCCTCATCGATTCGCGCCTCCACTCATTTTCTCACTGAAAAGGCGGTTGTTCAGGTTGAACTGCAGCATACGCGGCATGGCGCTGTCCGCCGGATTGGTCGCTGCACGGTTGCGGTAAAGCCAGGCGGCGTACATCCGCACAAGCCCGGCGTCTCGGCTCGAATCCGGATTAAGCGTGATGCCGTAGGCTGCAATCTCTTCGAGCGCCTGTGCGATCAGCTCAAGGAGAAAATCGTCATAGGCGTTTCCGATCAGCTGCAGGTCGAGCTTTACCGAGGACAGGATGACGGCAGTGTCCATCTGATCACCTCATTTCGTTTTGGGGAGGGTTGCCCCTCCCCGGGTTCTGATCTTTAGGCGTTCGCAGTGTCGGCCGCGAAGGTCACGGTCGCAGCGGCCGTGGCGACGGCGGTGCCGTCAATGCCGATGGCGACGAAGGCCGCCGGGATGGCGGGCTTGCCGTCGTAGCGAGCGACTGCCTTGAAGCAGGTCTGATCGTCCAGGAACTTGACGTGGGAGCTCTCGCTCACGGTGACGCTCTGGCGCTCGGCCATGGTATAGAGGTCGCCGAAGCCGGCGACGATCACGTTATCGGGGATGCGGACGATCTCAACGGCGCCGCCGAGGACAGGCATCGTCTTGTTCATGCCGCTGACGATTGCGCCGGCTGCGTTGATGCTCAATGCCTCGGAGAGCAGCTTCATCCAGGTCTTGCGGCTCATGGTCCAGACGATTTCGCCGTTCGAATAATCGTTGTCCTCGGCAGCGCCGAAGGCCTCGATGATCTTCTTAAACAGGGTGATTCCGGTGGAGTTGGCGGCGCTGATGTTGATGACGTTGGTGTTCTTGAGCGTGTTGTCGGCCAGGATCGCGGTGACGACGCCGTTCGGCATCTTGGTCCCGGTGCCAAAGAGGATGGCCTTGTCCAGCGCCTTCGCGATTGCCTTTGCCAGGGCGGCGAGGACGGCGTCCAGCAGCTCGGCGTCATTGTCTTCCAGCAGGTAATTGTCCACCGGAACGAAGCCGGCGACCTTGTAGCCGTCAACCTCGATCGCGCTGGCGCTCAGGGCGATCTCGTTGATCTTGCCGCCCTGTTCGGTCCACACGGCCTCCGGGGTGACGCCCAGGATCCGCTGGCGGGCCTGTCCGCGGACGGTCTTGCTGTTGACGTGCTTCAGCAGCTTGGACTCCTTGGCGATCATGTCGGTGAGCATCGGCATATCAACCCTGGGGACCAGGACGTTGAGGCTCGGATTTCCACTGATCGCGCGGAGCTGCCTGCAGAATTCGACGTTGTCGGGGTGGTTGAAGATCGCGGAGCGCTCCTCGGCGCTCATGTTGTTGAAGGCGCGGGTTTTGTAGGTGATCATCCGCTGATCACTCCTTTCGTTCGATTCCGGCTTGGCCGGTTCTTCCGCCTGGGCGGCGGGCTTGGGCTGTTTTTCTTCGAGACTGTCCAGCTCGCGCTGGAGCTCGTCGATCTGGCGCTGCAGGTCGGCCTTGTCGGCCTCGGCCTGCTCGGCTTCCGCGTCGAAGTCGTTCACTGCCGTCTCAACGGCGGCCCGCTCTTCGTCGGTAGCGTCCTCCTTGGCCGTGAGCTCGGCAACGTCGTCGGCAAGCTCGGCCGCCCGCTTTTTGCGGTCTTCGTCGCCGGCCTTCAGATCGGTCAGCCGCTTTGCCAAACCGTCGATCTTCGAGCGGAGCAGCAATGCTTTCAGCATTTTTGTTTCCTCCATTTGTTCAGTTTTTCGAGGTTTCTGATCTCCCAAGCCTTGGCTCTCTTGCGCAGGATGTCCTGGCCCTGCTGCGTCCGGGCGGAAATGTCCGTTTCCTCATAGGCCGGGAACGTGCAGCAGGTGACTTCCAGCAGAGAGACCCTCTTCTCGATAAAATGCACGACGTCGCGGCCGGTCTCGTCTTTGAGGATTTCGGTTTCCTCTGCCAGCGGGACAAAGCCAATCGAACACTGGGAGACGTCTTTCCGCTGGACGCGAGCATAGAGGTTCATTGCGTCGGAATCGTTACGGTTGATTTCGATGCGGCCGAACAGGCCGTGCTCATCCACGTGCAGCTTGAGCGTCCCGGATTTCGTGCGTCCGAGGACAAGGGTGGTGTCATGGTTGATCAGAGCGCGAATATCATCACCAAGCGTTTCGTCAAACGCGTGGGGATCGATGGTCTCATACATGCCCGGTGCAAATCTGTATTCGCTGTCAAAGACGGCGAAATAGCCCTCGATGATGGGCGGCTGCTCTGCCGCGGCTTCCCGGACGACGAGCTCACACGGCATCGAGCGATAACGCATTTCCATTAACTTCCTCCATTCAGCTTTGCCTGATCCGCGATTTTGTCCAGCGGAATGTAATTTTCCAGCACGACGAGCTGATCCAGCCCGTCCAGCGGCGTCATGCCGATCTTGTCGCGGACCTCGTTTCCCGTTACGATCCCGCGAACATAAAGCTCGCGGAAAACGGTGCTGGTCGTCTGGAGATCGTAGGCGTATAAACTCTGGACGTTGAAGCGGAAATACCAGCTCTCGGAAATCAGCAGCTTCCGCGTCAGCTCCTGCTCGATGCTGTGGGCGAGCGGCAGGATCGTCGCCGAGACGAAATTGTTCCAGGCGTCCTTGTTAAACTCTCCGACGCCCAGCACGAAGGCCGGCACACCGAGAATCGCGGCGACGGTCTTTTTGTTGAGTGTTACTGTGTCAGATATAGCCAGATCGTTCAGACTGAGCGGCTTGATCTGTTCCACTTGGAACTGCTCGGCCGGGATGATCCATGGCTCGCCGACTTTGCCGTTCTTGAGGTAATCGTTCCGGAGCTTATCGCGTCCCTCCGGCGAGGAAAACTCCTCCGTCAGCGCGTCCACCTTGACGATCAGATTCGGGCGGAACTCGGAACTCATGAAGGCGTTTTCTGTCTTCTGGGCCTGCCGGAGATTTTTGGCGATGTCGCTGAGGACCACCCTGAAGCCCTGCCCCTTCCACGGTCGCGCGGGGTCTGGATTCGAAACGAAATGCAGCAGGTTCTCCGGATCGTAGGGCTTGCCGTCGATCAGGATCTCATAGCCGAGCGCACGGCTCTTCGCCTGTAGCTGCACCCGGCTCGGAGCGATCTTGATCATGTCGCCCAGCAGGCCCTTTTCGGTCATGGGCACGACCACCGCGTTTCCGTCGCCATCGATCAGCATCGTCTGAACGATGTCCTCCATCCAGATCTGCCGTGTCTGCCAGCGATTCGGATAGACGTCAATGTGCTTCGAAAGCTCGTTTTTCACGCGGTAATCGCCGCCGGTCTTGCTGTTACTCATCAGATGGATCGTCATGCTGCCGATCAGCTGGGCGATCTTCCGCACGCCGGCGAGGATGTCCGGATTGTGCGCGAGCGTGGTGTAGCCTGGGACTACAATGTCCCCGCCCGCTTCGAGCCAGACGGCCAGCGCGGAGGGATTCTGCGCCGATTCTTCCCGGGCTTGTTCGGATCGTTTCGCTTTCGACTTGCGGAAAAGGATAACTACCACCATCCTTTCGTCTGATTTTTCGCCAGGGCTTCCTGGTGCCGGACGCAGGCCATCACGGCCGCGTCGAAAATGTCGATCCTCATTTCTTGGGCATACTTCTCATAGAGGATCATCTGGTTGCTCTTCTCGATCCCGCGCACGTTTGAGATGCAGTATTCAAAAGCAGGGGAGTGAAGATAGTAAAACTCCCGGTTTTTGATCTTCGCCTCAATGTGCCGGAATCCGTCTGAGAGCATGTAATAATACTGCGGCTGATCGAGCACGTTAAATTTCGCCTGTTTCATCAGCAGCCAGTATTCCTTGGCGAACTTCCGGTCATGGCCGACCTCGGCGATTTTGAAGCCCTGACTGCGCCGCTCTTTGTACCACTTGACGACGTCTGCGGCCTGCACCGTCGGCGCGTTGCAGAGCGTAAGATCTCCGTCGTCCTCCCAGCCGAAAAGCGGGATGTTGTCTTCGTCGGCCTTCTGCTGGGCCTGCGGCCGCGGGAACCATGCATGCGGTACAACGATGTCCACGTCTACTACTTTTCCGTCCTTGCGCTTGTAACCGTAAAGCGTGCCGTAGAGGCAGGCAGCGGTCAGATCGAAGACGCGGGAAAGGTCGGTGCCGCCGTACCACTTGACGGGCAGCTTGGCCAGCTCCTCGACGGTCCAGGAGTAGAGCGCATCGGAGCGCTTTACTTCGTCCAGGTCGAAGTAGGCCAGCATAGCGGTCGTGTAGATGTCCAGCGACCGGCTGAGGAAGTCCTTCCGCATTTGCGGATCGTTTGCCGCCTGATTCGCGTCGGCGGCCATGTCCTCGGCGCGGATCGTGACGCCATAGGACGGATTCGCTTTTTGATGCTGGATCGGATTCGTGTAATCGACCGCTCCGGAATCCGGATCCTTGTCGGCCCTGGCGATAAAACCGAAGAGGCTCTCGTCTCTGGCCTGCCCGCTCAGAACTTTGACAACGTACTCCTGGCGCTGATAACAGAAGCTGTTGACGTTGTCGCCAGCGGTCGTGATGCCGATGACCAGCTTCTGGTTGCCGTAGGCCTTCGTGGCCTCCTTCAGGCGGTTGTAGATCGCGGCATTTTTCAGAGCGTGGAGCTCGTCCACGATCACGAAGGATCCGTTGAGGGAATCCAGCCGGTCGGGGCTGGCCGCCAGTGCCTCGATTCGAAGGCTGCCGTCGCCGAACTCTCGATAGATGGAATGCTCCGTTGAATTGTCGCGAAGGCGGAAGTTGACGCCCTCGCCCATGCGGACGATGTTCCATCGAAGGAATTCGAAGCTCTGCATGGCCTGGCGAAGTGATGCGGCTGCGATGTAAACCGACGCGCCGGCGTGCATCCGGAGCAGGGAGACGCCCCAGGCGAGCGCCGCAACGAATGAAGTCTTGCCGTTTTTGCGCGGGACCTCGATGAATGCTTCGGTGTATTTCCGCTCGTTCGTCCCGATCTGGAAAATGCCGAGCAGGTTGTAAACGATGAACTTCTGCCAGGCCTGCAGCAAAAGCGGCTTTCCTGCGAGAGACTTTCCGTCGATGGCGGTTCCTTGCTTGTGGCGGATCGTGCGCTCGATCACGCCGATCACGAAATCAGGATCCCGGCGCCGCAGCTCGTAGCCGCTGCCCGGCTCCAGATCAGCCAAAAAGCGTTTGCACGATAACACGATTTCAGCGCCGGCGGGAATCGATCCGGCTACCACGTCGTTCGCGTAGCGCAGAACCTCAGCGTGGTGATCTGTCATGCCTTCGCCAGCTCCTTCAGGGCGGCGGTCAGCGGACTGTCGGCTTCTTTTGCTTTCCCGCTCTCCCCGGTGATCCGCTTCAGGGCGCTCGGCGTCAGGCCGAGGTCGCGCCAGTAGGCGAGCGCCTGGGCGTTCAGGTCCATCCAGACGCGGAGCAGAGGATTCCGCTCCATGTAGACGGAGCCGGAGACGTTCTCGTGTTCAATCACCGGATGGCTGCCTTCCTCCTCGTACTGTTCGAGGGCTCGGTCGCGCTGCTCCAGGACGCCGGCAAGCGTCACAATGGCGTCGGTGTAGGCCTTGTCATAAGTGCCGGCCAGCTTGCAGCGCCGGATGATCTGTGTTTTCCATTGTTTCGCGGTCAAAAACGATCACCTCCGAGCCATGGTAAAAGGCAGGCCGGGAAAAGGCTGGCCTAAAAACCCGCCGTGTATAAAAAGGCCAGTAGCCGCCATTAGAACCGGCGCTAAATTCTACGAATTTAGAGGGGGGGGACATAGCCGGAGCCGGGCCTGCGCCTCTGGTTCGCTTTTTTGGCCTTTTCCGGGTGCATTTTGTTATGGCAACTATGGCACAAACTGATCAAATTGCTCAATTCATAGGCTAATTCCGGCGCGGCGTCAACGTGCGCCACGTGGTGGACCTCCGTCGCCTGGACCTGCTTGCCGTAGCGCTTGCATATCTGGCAGATGTAATGATCCCTGCGCAGCGCCACGCCGCGCAGGTGCTTCCATTTCGGCGAATCGTAAGAGAACATAACTTCATTTAACGACAATGGCAGGCGCGTCGAGCGCCTGCCACCGTCTCAGGAGGTACGAGAAAAGCAACTATGTCAAGAAAGGCCCTGTGGATTCCCGATTTCCACAATGCCATTATAGCACGGTCAGGAGTGCCATTCTATGCCATCATCTGCCCGCGCGAGCTTCTCCAGAACCCTTCCGTGAATCCGGTGGACCTGCCGCCACGAATAATTCATTTCGATGCAGACCTGCTCCCAGGTTTTCCCCTCGATGTACCGGCATCTGATCAGGCGCCGCTCCACCGGATCGCTGAGCGTGCCGATCAGCTGCTCGATCTCGGTGATCGCCTGAACGGCCTGGTCGAGCTTCGCGGCGTAGTCCTCGCGCAGGTTGATCAGCCTGGACGCACGGTCTCCGGTTGGATCAGAGACGGCAGCCTTCCGCGGCAGGCCGCTCTTCGCCGGAGCGCCCGGCGTGTAGGCGATCGCCTCCAGCCGCCGGATCTGTTCGGCAATCTGATCCCGTTCGTGCGTGAGATCGATGTAACGATAGAGCTTAGCCTTGATCGCTTGTTTGTTCATGGTTGTCTCTCCTCTTTTTAGCCTCTTCGGTAATCTCTCTGAGTGTCATATCCATTGCTTCACTAAGACTCAATATGAACTCGGCACCCTGTCCATTCTGTGTCTCCATTCCGAAGGCGAAGCCTCTGAGACCTCCCGCGATTCGATGAAGACTGACAAACTGCTCCGGCTTCATTACCAGCCTGTCTTTTTGTTCCTTTGGCATTGTGGACTCCTCCTTTTACGTCACTGGGGCCATTGCCCCGGCATCGGCATCTTGTGTAGCATCTTTAAGGCAATCATGCGACCCTGTCCGTTGGTCCGCGCTCCCGCTCGATCCGGTACCGGATGTATTGAGCACGGCCGGGCTTGTACTCCTGCCGATGCAGCAGCCGGCAGCCCTTGGGAACGCGTACCTCCGAGGAGGACGCCGCCACCCGATCCTTCGGCTGGGGCCGGATCAGATTGCGCGAACTCGCGAACTGATTTGCTTCCTCCAACTTGCGTACCTGCTTTATCATGTATTTTGCGATGTCCATGTAATCGTCCTGGTCGTCCAGAGGCTTCCAGTCAACGCTGCCCATGCCCTTCTCCTGCCATTTTTTCACGAACGCGTCTCTGGCCTCTCGGTTGATCACCAGGTGATGATGCACGCGGACGGCCTCCCCGGTATCTCCGTCCATATCGGAGGTGATGGATACGTACTTGAGTTCGATCCCATCCTTGTCCAGTTCCCGCTTCACCCTGCGGATGCAGTTTACCATCTCATGGGCCGCCGCCTCACGGATCGCATCCATCCGTTGCCCCTCCGTCAGCATGAGCCGAAACCCACATCGGCACGCTGCCTTCTGTTCCACGCGCAGCAATGCCTCCGGGCTGTAGTCCAAACCGAGGAACAGATCTCCGGGCCGAAAGTTCGCGTTGATCAGCCTGGCAAGCTGCCGCATCGCTGAGTATTCATTCTGGGCCGCCTTCCGGATCTCTGACTTCTGTTTCCGGGTGATCTTCCCCGCGGGCTTCTGTCCCGGCACCCAGAATTTAATTTTCTCGCCCACCGGCCCTGCCTCGTAGGTTCGTATGACCCAGTAACCTTCCTTCATCCTGATGGCCTCCCGTCCCGCGGAGCCGAAGAATCCGTTTCCTGTTCGTTCTCGCTCCTGCTGTGTATATAATGTATGAATGGTTGAATAATCAGGCTACCACCCAGCCCGCAAACGCGCGCGTGCGCGCGCGTTATTGAAATGTCAATTCTCAATGCGAGGTCGGCTCCGCGCAGGCCAAAGCCGTAAAAACGAAGACCGCTGATTCCCGCCCCGACCCACGTCGGGGCGTTTTCCCGCTCGTCAGAAGGCCGCCGCGCGGCGGCCTTCTGACCAACGCCCGGGCATGTCGCCCGGGTGTGGTATGTCAGATTTCAATTCCTTCGATTCTTGCTCTGGCCTGCAACAAGGTCAGATACTGCTCCATGACAGTCAGCTGATCGAACAGGATCTCCGCCGGCGCGTCTGGTTCAAAGTCGATGCTCTGCTTGCACCAATCGCTGAGCATTCTTTTCAGCTTCTCCGTCCGGATCTTGAGCTGCTGATACTCCGCTTGGAACCGTTCTTTGTAATCCTTGCTGAGCATCCCGTTTACCGTGTCCTTAAATTCCATCGTCATCCTCCTTTCCTTCGTCGTTTTCTTCCCGTTCCGCGTTATCGATGATCTCCTTGAGCTCCCGTCCATTCGCCCGAAGGGTGTTGAGGACGCCCTCCTCCATGAATCGGTAACCCATCGCGGCCATGTCGTTCGTGTCCGCTTCCCAAAAGTTGGTCGCGACGCCGCCGTCCTTGAGGATCGCTGCCATCCCGATGCACTTCACGTCCATCCGGCACAGCGCAGGAATCGCCTCCTCCAGCCAGTCCGCAAACGGCACGTCCTTCAGATCGATCTCATCCATCAGCCCGACCTCCTTTCCTTCCACTTTCGCTTGAGCCCAGCCGAGACCGCGATCTGCTGCTCGGCTCGCGGCATGATGAGCACGCCCTTCCCCCGCTCCTCGATTTGGCACAGGCGCTCAATGGCGGCCATCAGATCAACGTCCGGCATCAGCCGCGCCCGCCCCTCTGGATCGCGGCAGGTGAGCCGCGGCGAATCAATCTTTTCCTTCCGGCTATCCATCATCGTCCGTCCCTCCTTCCGCTTCGATGATGGTGGGTTCTCCTTTGATTATTCTCCGCATCCACAGTTTGTTAGCAGGACTCAATGCAATCCGATGTTCGTCGGAAAAATGGTTCTCAATCAGCGTATCCGCATCAATCAGCCTCCCATGCCCTTCCGGGAGGGGGACGAGGGGACACCATTCCGGACGAGAATCCTGGCTGCAGTCACAATGCGTTTCGTCCTGTGCGAGATTGCAAATTCCAAAAGAGTTCAGTGGACAGTCAAAGACATTGGTCGGCATCTCCATGCCCCTTATCAGCACATCAGGCATTGTCCGTACCTCCTTTCTCGAGAACTCCAATGAATGGGCATTTGTACATTCTGTGCATTTTCGGATCAAAACCATACCAGCGCATTATTTCCCCTGTATATCTGCACTTCGGATTCTCGCCTATCTCGTGGATATACGCATCACAGACGGCACAGGCCATCGGGATAACAACATCTTCCGCATTAAGCATTACCATCATCGTCCGTCCCTCCTTCCTCGTTTTTGCACCACCGATAGAATGTTGACTTGCTTACGCCGCATAGCTCGCTGGCGCTCTTCGCATCAATCTTT
>OMZQ01000028.1 GCA_900315595.1 uncultured Eubacteriales bacterium
TATCACCCTTTTCCTTTGATGCTCCGATTATACCATATCCCGGCCTGTTTTGCTATATCCCGCTGACTTTTTCAGTGGTTTTGAACCGTCCCCTGATTGTGCCGTCCCCTGATTGTGTGCACTATTATGTAGGAGAAACCATGGAGCAAAGTGAGTCTCAGAAAAAAAGAAAAAAAGCTTTCAAGAAAGCGAAAGTCATATTTCTGATTGTGGTGATTGCTGGTTGGCTCATTTATCGCTTTGTTGCGCCGCCGATCACCTGGTTAGCCTATTCTCTCGGCGGTGAGTTATCGGACTATAAACGCACGCTTTTGGTCGGTTGGGTTGCGGAGGAACCCTATGCGGTTTTTCCGGAAAAAGAATCAGTCAAGAGCGCCGAGACATACAGCTATCATCTTTACAGTGAAGTCTTTCCCGTCTTTCCGTTGTTATTTGACAATGATGCGCTTGCCGTTCTGAGCTGCACGTATACGCATGCGGCCTACGAGACGGAATTGGAGCGGCTTCGTCAACTCTGCGGAAACCCGAACGAAGCAGACTTTAATTCTCCCGCATATCTGTATGGAACAGAACATCGCGGGCTGTTTCTCGAATATGCGTTAGTTGATGAGGATGCGCGATCCATTTCCTATTTTGCGATTCAGAACAAAAGCTATGCGCAAGAGTACCTCCCACAAGAGCAGCTCCCGAAATCGTGGCAGCGAGCACAGTCTAAAAACCAACCAAGCGAGGCCACTCCGATCGACCCGCAGGAACACAGTCACGTCGATCAGCGTCGATCAGACGACGCTTCTCCGACTGCCCCGTAAAACGCCTGTTTTGCCCTGATTTCCGGCAAGAATCACCGATTTCCCAGCTAAAACCAAAAAACCGTATCTCTCCGGCGTCGGAACTGCCGGATCGAAAGGAGCGAGAATTATGAACGAATCCTTAGAAACTGCCTCCGCCCTGCGCATAAAGCCGCGCCGGGTCAGCGAACCGCGCGATCTGGTTTTGGTCGTTCTGCTCGCCGTATTTGCCGTCTTTTTGACGGACGCCTTCTTTTTCACCGGTCTGAACCTCGGCGTGGGCCTGGGCCAAATCGGCGTCTGTGCCTGCTTTGTCTGGTATCTTTGGAAGGCGCGGCGAGCGGTCACGGCCTACGCCGTGTTCTGCTTCCTCTGCCTGCCGGCCCTTGCCGTGAGCCTGTTCTGCTCGGATGATTCCCTGCTCAAATTTCTGGCCTGCACGGCGATCCTGATCCTGGCGGCGGTTGGCGCGCTGGAGCTTCTGAACCTGCGCCGGGAGCAGACCGGAACCTGTCGCTCTGTGCTGGACGTGGGTTGGGTCCTGTTCTCCGCTCCCTTCTGCGGGCTGCCGGAGTCGGTCTGGGCCGTCTTCCACCGGAACGGAGCGGGCGGCGCGCCGAAGACCCGGCGGATCGGCGCGGCGCTGATCGGCGTTGGCTGCGCGATCCCTGCCCTGTTTGTGGTCATGCCCCTGCTGACCTCCTCGGACGCGGCCTTTGAGGGCCTGGTCAGGCGGCTCACGATCCGGGATCTTCCCATCCACGTCATCGCCCTGATCGTCGGCGTCGGGCTGGGTCTGCTGGTCTTCTCCCAACTCTTTTACCTGCCGCAGGCGGGCAGGAAGGGGACCCGCTCCGCCTCTGCCTTCCGGGGCGTGGAGCCGCTGATCGTGGGCAGCTTCCTGACCGTTCTGAGCCTGGTCTATCTGGCCTATCTGCTTTCGCAGGGCGCCTATTTCTTCGAGGGCTTCCGCGGCCTGCTGCCTGCGGGCTACACCCCCGCGATGTACGCCCGCCGCGGCTTTTTTGAGATGTGTACGATCTGCGTGATGAACCTGGCCTTTTTCTTCGGCGCGGCCTCCGTCTGCCGCCGCAGGGAGGGGAGAGTGCCTGCCTTCATCCGTCTGCTCATGTGCTTTCTCTGCCTGTTCTCCCTGACCCTCGTGGCAATCTCCGCCTCCAAGATGGTCCTCTATATCCGCAGCTTCGGCATGACCCGCCTGCGCATCCTGACCTCTGCCTTCATGCTGGTGCTGGCAGTCGGCTTCATCTGCCTGATCCTGCGCCTGTTCCGGAGCGGGGTCCCTTATCTGAAGGTGACGCTGATCGCCGCTGCCGCCGTCCTCCTGATCCTGAGCTTTGTCAACGTGGATCGCATCGTCGCCTCCTACAACACCGCCGCCTACCGCAGCGGGGCCCTGTCCGGCATCGATGTTAAAACGATCTCCGAGCTTTCCGACGCCGCCGTTCCCAGTCTGCTCGACCTGGCGGACGACGCCGATCCGGAGGTTGCCCGGCTGGCCCGCGCAGAGCTCGTCGCCCGTGCCGACGCATTTTTCGAGGTTGGGCCGGACGGGCGGCCCGTTCCCGTCAGCGCGGACTGGCGCGGCTATAACCTCGTCTCCGCCCGCGCCAAAGCCCTCCTGCTCCAAAACTGGGATCGCATCCAAACCTGGAGGACCGCTGCGGAGAGCCGGGAAGGCTGATCTGAAAAGCCCATCAAAAGATTCCCTGCAGTTTGCCGCGGGACGCGCCGTGCGTCCTGCGGCGTTTTGCCGTTTTCCGCAAAAACGAAAAAACCCCTTCCGGAATGAAACCGGAAGGGAATATTTTCGAACGCGGTGTTTAGGCCAGCTTGTTGAGCTTGAGGGTCATGCTGCTCTTCTTGCGGGCAGCGGTATTCTTGTGCAGAAGACCCTTGTTCACGGCCTGGTCCACGGACTTGACAGCGATCTTGTACGCTGCGTCGGCGGCCTCGCGATTACCTTCAGTCAGGGCGGCGTCGAACTTCTTCAGATTGGTCTTGAGCATGGACTTCTCAGCCTTGTTGCGGGCGTTGGCGACCTTGGTGAGTTCGACTCTCTTCTTGGCAGACTTGATGTTGGGCACGGTTACACCTCCTTGCTCGAAACTACGGTAACTGTCGTTACCTCATGCAGAAATGTATTATACAGCCTCTGCCGTGCAAAATCAATAGTTTTTTTCAGGAAAAATAATTTTTTTCCGGGAATTTCGTTCCGCACCGTGCCGGACGCGCCGCGTTTCATAAGTTTTTTCCCGGTCACTTGATTTTTTCTGCGGCCTGTGCTACAATAAGGTAAGCGGGACCTAACATTCGTTACCGCAAGGGAACGGAGGTTGCCTGCGGCTTATTCAGACGGCGGGGAGGAATCGAAATGAAACTGCGTGTGGACGGCTTTGACTTTATCGCCGTTTCCTACGGCCCGGGTGCGGTCACGACCAACTTTGAGCAGTCGGACCATTTCTGGCTGTTCTATCTGATGGACGGCAAGATCAAGCGGAAGGAGCTTCTGAGCAGCTTTTCCAAAACCAACGACGAGCGCCTGGCCTCCATCGGAGATTCCATGATCGACGTGCTGATCTGCCGGAACTACGGGCCGCGGAGCATGGCGAAGCTGCGGGAGCAAAAGGTTGCCCTCTATACCTTCGACGGCGGCTGTGACGCGGCGATCAAGGCTTATCTCTCCGGCGACCTGCGCCGACTTTGAACGGAAGGCGCAGCGGTAACGAATGCAACAACAGAAACAAAGCACGCCGAGGTCAGCTATATCGTCGCCCACGGCATCGCCAGCCGGATTGACGGCGAAAAGGTCGTCATCGGCAGCCGCCATTTCGGCTTCAATTTGTAGATCCCCGCCTTCCCGGATTCGTAGTTTTTCGCGGCCTTCGTAAACTCGCGGATGGAGAGCTGCTTGTAGGATTCTGCGCTTCTTGCCATAGCGTATGCCTTCTTTCCTCGCTGCTTTGCCGCAGTCGTCCGGGGCGGTACGGAGGACCGAAACGCACGCGCTGGTTAGATGCGGCTAACTTACGATCCTATTATACCAGTTTCCGATGAAAAATCAAGAGGGAAGGAGAGATCCTGCCAAAATTGCCGATGCGGAGTAACAGTTCAGCCCATGCCGTAGGGCGGTCTGACCCCAGGCCGCCGGGCTGTCTGCCGCCCGGTGGGACGGCGGCCAGAGGTCTGGCCGCCCTACGCAGGAGGGAGGGCTGAACTGTTACGATGCGGAAGGCAGCCGGGTTGGGGGTCGGCTTCGGGAACCGGACCCCCAACGCCCGCGCCGTGACCCCTAACCGTCCCCGGCGCGCTTGAGCACGATGACGACCTCCCGCGTGCCGTCGGCAAAGGGAAATTCGGTCTGATCCGTCGGAAGGGTATAGCCCTCCGGCATCACGGTGACGGCGGCGTGATAGTCGGCGGCAGCCGCCGTGAAGTCCGCGTATCCGTCCGCGCCGGTCTTTGCGGAGAGACAGGCGTCTGCGCAGATCTGCACGCGTACCTCCGGGATCGGTACGCCCTGCTCATCCGTGACGCGGACGCGGTAGTGCTCCGTCGGCGCGTCGGTGGTTGACGGCCCTGCTTCCTCGCCGCGGAGCAGAGCTTCCACGACCCCGTGCAGGGTGTCGTAGTCCACCGCCGAGAGATACTTTGCATAGATCCGCCCGTTCCGGTCCAGCACCACGGTATAGGGATAGACGCCGCGCCCGCCGAGGGCTGCGTAGAAGGCGTCCGTTGCCGCGCCGGGGCTGCTGGGACGGTCCACGGCGAACAGGATGGCGGACTGCGGGAAGTGTTCCGCCGCGTAGTCCTGCGCGTTTTCCGCCTCGAGGGCGGTATGCACGGCGATCACGCGGACGCGGCCCTCGTATTCCGCGGCGATGCGGTCAAAGTCCGGAAGCTCCCGTTTGCAGGGACTGCACCAGGTTCCCCAGAAATTGATCAGCGTGATGCTTCCGCCCGCCGCCGGTTCGACGGTCCCGCCCGACAGGAGGGCCAGGGAGACGGAGGGACAAAGCTCGCCCGTTTCGCTTCCGCCTGCGGCGGGGGCTTCCTGATTTGAATAATAGCAGAACGCGCCGATCAGGACCGCCAGGGCGAGCAGACCGGTCACGGCCCGCAGGACGATGCTCCGCCTGTCGGCGGACGCCTCCGGCTTCCGCCCGGCCTTTTCCCGAATGCGCTTCCACCGGATCGCCCCGGTGGGGCAGCAGGCCATGCACTTGCCGCAGCTGACGCATTCCCGGTCGCCCACGGTTCGGACGTCCAGCTCGCAGGCAGCCACGCACTTGCCGCAGTTGACGCAGCTTGCGGGCTCCAGCCGGACGCCGAAGACGGAGACCCGGTTGAACAGTCCGAGCAGGGCGCCGAGGGGGCAGAGAAACCGGCAGAACAGACGGAACACGAAGATCGAGCCAACGCCGACGCTGACCAGCAGCAAAAACTTCCAGGTGAAGATCGGGCCGAGCATGGAAAGATAGCTCTCGTTGACCCGGTTGGCCAGCAGACCCAGCCCGCCCTCCAGCGTGCCCGCCGGACAGATATACTTGCAGAAGGCAGGAAGCGGTTCGTCGCGGAAGGCGTAGGCGATCGGGATCGCCAGCACGAAGACCGCGAGAAGCACATATTTGAGCAGCGACAGGACCCGCGTCACGCGGTTCTTGCGGAGCTTGGGCGTGGGGAGCTTATGCAGCAGCTCCTGGATCAGCCCGAAGGGGCAGAGCCAGCCGCAGACGGTCCGGCCCAGAAGCACGCCGTAGAGCAGCAGGATCCCGCCCACGTAGAACAGGGTGCTCCGCCCCGCGGAGAACGCCCCCTGCAGAGAGCCCAGCGGACAGGCGCCGATCGCGCCGGGGCAGGAATAACAGTTCAGCCCCGGCACGCACAGAGCCTTCGACTGCCCCCGGTAAATGTTCCCCTGCACGAAGCCTTTCGCGTTCGCGTTGAACAGCAGGGCAAAGTAGAGCTGGGAGAGCCTGCGCTTCGTGGGTCGGATGCGGCCGAGGAATTCTTTGACAGCCTTCATACGCTCACCCCAGTCCCACGCATTCCGAACAGACGTTGACCGCCTTGGCGATCACCCCGGCCGCGCCGTCTCCCGCGACGCCCAGAATGAGCAGCGCCAGTGCGAGCCCGAGCAAGGCAAGCCGCGGCAGCAGGACCGCCCGCCGCGCGCCGGTCTGATCCGCGGCGCGTCGGGCCGCGCGCTTTTGCTTTGGCGCGGCCTGGGGCAGAAGGGCGTCCAGAATGAGACCCGCCGCCGAGAGCGCCAGGCAGACCGCAGGCAGGAAGCGGATGGGCCGAACCGCAGCCCGGACAGTCTCCGGCGTGAAGGGGTGCGGCCCAAGCCGGCTGATCCGCAGACAGGCGGCGATCAGGCACAGGCCGGTCGCCAGAAACGCGCCGGAGGTCACCCAGCTGAGGACGCTTCGGAAGCGGCTGTACGTTTCGTTCATAGGGATTCTCCCTTCGGTTGGGTTCCGGCGGCCCGGCGAAGCGCTCCGCCGGACTCTCCCGGATGCCTCTATCATACCACGCTCCCGTCCGGCTTGCAAGCAAAAAGCGCAGGTCCGATGCAAAACGGACCGCCGGCAGAGACGGCTTTTTGCACGCTGCATGATTTTTTCCCGCTCCGGGCATACTATGACCGATATTTGGCGTTCGTCAGGTATCAGGAACGTTTCAAAAACGGATGGACGGAGGCAGTCATGCAGGGTAAGGTTGAGATCTGCGGCGTGAACACCGCAAAATTGAGAACGCTCAAGCCGGGGGAGTGTGAGGCGCTTCTGCGCCGGAGCCGGGCAGGGGACCGCGCCGCCCGTGAACAGCTCATCGAGGGCAATCTCCGCCTGGTCCTGTCCGTGGTCCAGCGCTTCATCGGAAGGGGCGAGAACCCGGACGACCTCTTTCAGGTCGGCTGTATCGGCCTGCTCAAGGCCGTGAACAACTTCAATCCCGACCTGGACGTGAAATTCTCCACCTACGGCGTGCCGATGATCGTCGGGGAGGTGCGGCGCTATCTGCGGGATTCTTCTCCGATCCGGGTCAGCCGCTCGATCCGGGATCTGGCCTATCAGATCCTCCAGTGCAAGGAGCGGCTCCGCGTCCGCCTGGGCAGGGATGCGACGCTGGAGGAGGTCGCGCAGGACCTGGGCGTCCCGCTCGCCTCGGTATCGGAGGCAATGGACGCAATCTCCACGCCGGTCTCCCTCTACGAGCCGGTCCACAGCGACGCAGGCGACCCGCTCACGGTCATGGATCAGATCCGGGACCCCAAAAACACAGACGAGCGCTGGATCGAGACGCTGACCCTGCGCGACGCGGTGGCGACCCTGGGCGAGCGGGAACGGAGCATTCTTGCGCTCCGCTACTACGACGGAAAGACCCAGGTGGAGGTCGCCGACGTGATCGGCATCTCGCAGGCCCAGGTCTCCCGCCTGGAGAAGGCCGCCCTCAAGCGCCTGAAAAAACAGATCGTGAGCTGAATCCGCGGAGGGGAAGACGCCCCTCCGTTTTTGCTGCACAGCGCTCGAATTTATGTCAACCGCGAGGCGAAAACCGCCGCGAAGCGCTTGAAATTTTTATGGAAATTGTAAAATTATTGTGGCATTGCGCCGGAAAGTGTGGTATGATACAAGCAGCATATAGGTGGAACTGCGCCTTGCGGCGCGTTCGCCTGCAATAAGCAAACAGGAGGGTATTCTATGAAAAAGCACTTCACAAGAACGCTTGCGATGCTGCTTGTCCTTGCCATGGTTCTCTCCGTCTTCCCGACGTTCGCGCTGGCTGCGGACGTGGAGGTGAACGGAAGCGCCACGCTCCTGACCGCGGCACCCGCGGACGGGACCTACGGCGTGATCTTCAACCCCGGCACGGACGGCAAAACCGGCTACGTTTTGGGCTATGACATCACCGGCGGCAATTCCGCCTCCATGGCTGTCAGCCTGACGTCGGACGGCAAGGCGATCGACAAGCTCCCGGACGGAACCGCCATCGTTCGCTTCATCAAGAACAGCGACGGCACCTACTATTTCACGCTGGGCGGCAAGTACCTTGCCATCCAGGATACCAGCGAGGGCAAGGAAAAGATGGTCCTCATCGACGCCCCCGAATCGGGCGCGAAGTGGAAGATCATCGCCGACCAGGCCGGCGCTGAAAACACGTTCAACATCCTGAACGCGGAGTACAAGTGGAACGGCACGTCCGACGTATATCTGGAGCAGTACAACGGCCAGAAGTTCTGCGGCTACTCCTACAAGGCTTCCACCCCGCAGTATTTCCAGATGCAGTTCGCTGCGACCGCGGAGGATGACGACGGCCGCGTGGGCGAAATTGAGGCGGCGGATGCTCTGCCCGCTGACGGCGACACCGTAGTCATCTATAACGCCTATGCTAAGGCGGTCTTCGGCCAGCCCACCCCGGAAAACGCTGCCAAGCCCAATCTGACCGGCGCTTCCGCGATCCGCACCGACGCCGGCATCCGCTACGAGGACGTCTCCGACGGCGGCCTGATCTTCACGGTCCACGTCAACGGCGACGAGTACACCTTCCAGACCGGAAGCAAGTACCTCGGCATGACCGAGAACTATCAGGACGACAGCGGAAAGACCGTCAACGACGAGAGCCTGATCCTGGTGGACGCCGAAAACGACTACACCAAGTGGACCGTTTCCGAAATCAGCGGCGGCTGGCTCATGAAGAACAAGACCGCGAGCTGGAAGGGCAACCCGGTCTACATCGAGTATTTTGACGATCTCTTCGCCGGCTACTCCTACAATGCCGGCACCCCCGAGATCTTCGCCATGAACTTCTATCACGTCGAAGACCAGTATAACTGCGGCTACGTGGTCAATCCGAGCGTCTTCCTCTCCAAGACACCGGCTCCTGCCATTGGCTCCGACTGCCCGGTGGAGTTCACGGTCAACGACCTCAACGAGCTGAACGCCGTGACCGTCCGCTACCGCTTCGACAGCGAGACCGCCGAGAAGACCGCCGACGCCGCCATGACCGGCAAGGTCGGCGCCTTCACGATCCCCGCCGCCGATCTGGAGGGCCACAGCTCCCTGACCGTCACCGTCGAGGTCGAGGACGCCATGAATCTCAGCTTCTCCTGCACCGAGACCGTTGAGATCCGCGACGAGCCGCTGATCCTCTCCGTGACCCCGGAGCCCAACTCCGCCACCGGCGATGTGGTCCGCCCCGAAATCACCATCCATTACGCCAACGTCGGCAGCGACCCGAGCTTTGAGCTCCTGTTGGACGAGACCACCGTCAACGGCACGGCAGCCGACGGCGTCTATACCTACGTTCCCGCCGCCGATCTGGCGACCGGCAAGCACACGCTGGCCTTCACCGTCACCCGTGCCGACGGCAAGCAGACGGTCAAGAACTGGAACTTCTTCATCGGTGCGAGCGGCGAGACCCTGTACTTCGGTCAGGTCCACGCCCATACCGCCGAGTATTCTGACGGCGCCGGTCAGCTTGAGGACGCCTATGAGCACGCCCACGGCGTAGACGACATGGACTTCCTGATCGTGACCGACCACTCCAACTACTTTGACACCACCGCGACCGCCACCACCTCCAGCTACTACGATCTGAGCTCCCTGCTCAAGACGAGCGGAGGCTCCATGACGAAGTGGGAGGAGGCCCGCGCGACTGCAAAGACCTACAACGACAAGTGGGACGACTTCGTCTGCATGTACGGTTACGAGATGACCTGGTCCGGCGGCCCCGGCCACACCAACACCTTCAACACCTACGGCACCGTCTCCCGCAACAACAAGGCGCTCAACGACAAGACCAAGTACGCCGGCATGCACCTGTACAACGACCTGATGGCAAACGCCGACAAGGGTCTTGACGTGGACGGCAATGAGGCCAAGATCACCCGCGACGGAGCGGAGGTCACCGGCGTCAACGCCACCAAGTATATCCCCTTCGATGCAAACGGCGCTGCCGTGCCCGTCGTCTCCCAGTTCAACCACCCCGGCAAGACCTTCGGCAACTTCGATAACTACGCCGGCCGCACCGCCAAGCGCGACGACATCCTGAACCTGATCGAGGTCGGCAACGGCGAAGGCAAGGTCGGCGGCTCCGCCTACTTCCCCTCCTATGAGGAGTATGACCTCTGCCTGTCCATGGGCTGGCACGTCGGCCCCACGAACAACCAGGATAACCACAAGGGCAACTGGGGCAGCTCCAACACCTGCCGCGACGTCGTTCTGACCGACGACTTCTCCGAAATCGGCATCTACCGTGCGCTGGACGCCCGCCGCATCTATGCGACCGAGGACCAGAACCTGGAGATCTACTACGAGATGGACATCAACGGTCAGAGCTACAAGCTCGGCGACATTGCCTCCATCGAGGACAGCCAGCAGCCCGATCAGGTCACGATCCGTCTGACTGTCAACGAGCCCGACCGCGAGGACATCGGCACCATCCAGATCATCGGCGAGGGCGCCAAGGTCATCAAGGAAGTCCCCGTCTCCGGCAACTCCTACAAGGGCGATATCGTGATCGACCACAAGAAGGCCGACGGCAGCCTGACCTCCGGCTACTACTACGTGAAGATCATCGAGGCCGACGGCAACATCGCCGTGACCGCCCCCATCTGGACCTCCGAGGCCGTTCCCGTCAACGTGGACGCCTCCACCTCCGCCGCTGTCGCGGCCCAGGGCGTCGAGGAGACCGTCACCGCCGAGCTGACCAACGGCAGCGAGACCGAGTCCGTCCTCCTCAACGGCTGGAAGATCACCGCCGACGGCGACGTGATCCTCGAGGCCTCCGACCTCTCCGAGGAGCTTGCTCCCGGCAGCGTGAAGACCCTCACCGCTCCCTTTACCCCGAAGACCACCGACCCCTCCGCAACCAAGACCTACGAGATCGTTGCGGAATTCACCTTCACCTATAAGGGCAAGACCCAGACCTACACCAAGACCCTCACCGAGACCTCCTATCCGCCCGAGCTGATGACCTACGTCGGCCTGGACAGAGGCCATACCAACTTCTACGTCTCCGGCGACTATGCCGGAAACGAGGGCTCCTTCATCCAGATCTGCGCCGAGAACGGCATCCTGGTCGAGTATATCGACGCGGGCCAGATGACGAAGGAAAATCTTGCCAAGTATAAGATGATCGTCCTCACTGTGCCCAGAAAGGACGAGACCACCGCGCCCACGGTCTGGACCGAGGACGAGCTGGCAGCCATTGCCGACTACGCGGCAAACGGCGGCAACATCATCAACCTCTCCAAGTCCGACCGCTACGACTATTCCGAAAAGGATGCGGACGGCAAGGATACCTACAAGTACGCCTCGGCCACCATCTCCAACCTCGTCAACGAGGCAGTCGGGGCCAAGACCCGCTTCGTCCGCGGCATCGTGGTCGATAACGAGATGAAGTCCAACGAGGCCTACCGCATCAACTTCAACGGCAGGGAGCTGCTGGGCGACCACCGCTTCACCACCGGCATCTACGTTTCCTCCAACGGCCAGTATCAGTACTACAACGGCACCGGCATCGTCACCCAGCCCGGCGCCGAGGCCGAGGTGACTCCGCTAGTCATGCCGTACCAGTCCACCTGGATCGCCTGCTACAAGGACAACTTCACCGGCTCCGCCTACGTGCCCGACTACAGCAAGGACACGGTCATGGCGGAGAAGGACACCTTCAATCTGGTGACCTGCGAGACCCTGTCCGGCGGCGGCTTCCTGGTCTGCGGCGGCGCCTGCTTCATTTCCAACTATGACCTCAAGGCCGGCACTGCCTCCAACGAGCAGTATGAGAACTACGGCCTGGTCATGAACATTCTGAACTACGTCAAGAACGGCGACCAGACCTACGAGATCACCCCGATCGCCGAGGTCCATAACGGCTCGGTCGGTCAGGAGTTCACCGTCGAGGGCACGGTCATGTCCAACGCCTCCGACTACGACAAGGACACCGCCTTCTTCGACTGCATCTACGTTCAGGACGAGACCCGCGGCATCAACTGCTTCCCGGTCTCCGGCTACTACTACATCGGCGAGCAGGTCCGAGTCCACGGCGGCGTGACCTACTACTGCGGCGAGATCGAGCTGAACCTCAGCAACGACTACAACGGCTCGATCGAGGTCATCTCCAACGACATCATCCCGATGGACCCCAAGCCTGTCACCTGCGCCGAGGCCATGAGTGACGAAAACATCGGCAACCTGGTCAAGATCTCCGGCGTCATCACCGATATCCACAAGACCGAGGGCGTCATCGACTACATCTACGTGGACGACGGCTCCGGCGAGATCGCGGCCCTGTTCATCAACAACTACATCCAGAAGGATTACAAGGGTCTGGACGACGCCGCCGTCGGCATGAGCGTCGAGGGCGTCGGCTTCGGCTCCCGCGACGTGGACGAGGGCTCCGGCGACTCCCACGACGATTCCGGCGTCAGCGAAGACCAGTACATCAAGCGTCTGCGCGTGCGTTCCCGTGAGGAGATCCGCGTCTACAACGATCCCTGCGCGAAATTCACCGACGTGGATCGTGATTCCTGGTACCACGAGGGCATCGACTACGTCCTCAACGAGGGTATCATGGTCGGCAAGACCGATACCATCTTCGGGCCGAACGACTCCCTGACCCGCGAGCAGTTCGTCACCGTCCTCTGGAGAATGGAAGGCGAGCCCGAGCCCACCGTTCAGAATCCCTTCACCGACGTCAAGCCCGGCCGCTACTCCTACAAGGCCATCCTCTGGGCCTATGAGAACGGGATCACCACCGGCAAGACCGCCACGATCTTCGACCGCGTCGGCAAGGTCAACCGCGAACAGCTTGCCACCTTCCTCTATCGCTACGTTGCCTACACCAACTGCGACGTTTCCGACCGGGCAGACCTGAGCGCCTTCCCGGATACCCGCACCGTCAGCGCCTACGCGAAGGACGCCATGTCCTGGGCCGTGGCCGTCGGTCTGATCAAGGGCGTCGGCTCTCACGGCAAGGCATACCTCAGCCCGAAGAGCGCCACCACCCGCGCACAGATCGCCACCGTTCTGCTCCGCCTGTCCCAGCTCAAGCTGGAGGATCAGGACGATCTGGTCATCCTCTACACCAACGACGTCCACTGCGGCATCCAGGACAGCAAGAATGACTCCGGCGACTATGCCGGCAAGAGCTTCGGCTACGACGGCCTGGCCGCCTACAAGGCCTATATGCAGACCCTGCACAATGCGGTCGGCCTGGTTGACGCCGGCGACTTCATCCAGGGCGAGGCCATCGGCTCTCTGACCAAGGGCTCCGCCATCATCGGTCTGATGAACGAGGTCGGCTATGAAGCCGCTACGCTCGGCAACCACGAATTCGACTACGGCGTGGACAACATCGGCGCCCTGGTCGAGCAGGCGGACTTCGACGTCGTCACCGCCAACTGGCGCTACACCGGCCCCGCCGGTGCGGCGGATGCGGTTGACCTCGACGCTTACACCGTCGTGGATTACGGCGACGTGCGTGTTGCCTATGTCGGCATCACCACCCCGGAATCCCTGGTCAAGTCCACCCCGACCTACTTCCAGGATGCCGAGGGCAACTGGATCTATGACTTCTGCAACGACGCCACCGGCGCAGCCCTCTATGAGGCCGTGCAGACCGCGGTCGACGCCGCCCGCGCCGAGGGCGTGGACTACGTCGTGGCGCTGGCCCACCTGGGCACCGATGAGAGCTCTGCTCCCTGGCGCTCCGTGGACGTGATCGCCAACACCACCGGCATCGACGCCGTGCTCGACGGCCACTCTCACAGCGTCATCCCGATGCAGACCGTGGCCAACAAGAACGGCGAGGACGTCGTCCTCTCCTCCACCGGCACCAAGCTGGCCAACGTGGGCAAGCTGACCATCACCGAGGATGGCGAGATCTACTCCGAGCTGATCTCCGCCGCCGACTTCCCCGAGAAGGACGAAACCGTCACTGCGGCGATCGCTGAAGTGATGTCTGACTTCGAGGAGCTGCTGAACACCGTCGTGGTCGAGGGCCTGACCAAGGACCTCACGATCCGGGATCTGGACCGCAACGTCCGCGCTGTCCGCTGGCAGGAGACCAACCTCGGCGACGTCTGCGCTGATGCTTACGTGCTGGCCGGCGACGCCGACATCGGCATTGTCAACGGCGGCGGCGTCCGCGCCGACATCCCCGCCGGCGACGTGACCTACGACCGGATCATCAAGGTCCATCCCTTCGGCAATGAGCTCGTCGTGGTCGAGGCCACCGGCCAGCAGATCATCGACGCCCTTGAAATGGCCTCCCGCGCCGTCAACTACACCGAGGACGGCCTGCTCACCGGCGAGTGCGGCGGCTTCCTCCAGGTCTCCGGCCTGAAATACACCATCTACACCGGCACGCCCAGCGCCGTCGTGACCGATTCCGCCGGCATGTTCACCAAGGTGGACGGCGAGCGCCGCGTCGGCAACGTCCAGGTCCTCAACAAGACCACCGGCGAATACGAGCCGATCGACCTGACCAAGACCTATAAGGTCGCCTCCCACAACTATATGCTCAAGCAGGGCGGCGACGGTCTGAACATGTTCATGCACGACACCATCATCCGCGACGGCGGCATGCTGGACAACGAGGTCCTGATCAACTACTTCAACAGCGAAACCTTTACCGCCCGCCTGAACGCCGGCGTCTATGACAACTGGTACGGCGAAGGCCGCATCACGGTCTCCAAGGACGCCGTGCCCGCGGACGAGCCCGAACCCCAGCCCACCCCCGAGGCCAAGGGCGCCTACGTACTGACCACCACCGTCTCCGACGGCGATCAGATCGTGATCTATCATCCCGCCCAGGGCATGAGCCTCTCCACCACCCTCAACGGCGTGAAGGTGGACGGCGTCGCCGTCACGGTTGCGGACAAGGTCCTGACCCCGGCTGAGACCACCGCCGTCTATACCGTCGAGTTCCCAGAGGGCGACGAGACCAACTTCTATCTGAAGATGGCCGACGGCACCTACCTGACCTCCGCGCCCACCGGCAACGGCATGAGCTTCGAGGCCGAGCCCAACGAGTACAGCCTGTGGTATCTGCAGATTCTGGACGAGGCCGCCGGAACCGTGGGCGTGCGCAGCACGAACGCGGCCTTCAACGGCAACAAGAACCAGGCGCTGGAATACTACAAGGGCTACACCACCTACGGCTGGAAGGACAACAACGCCGCTTATATCTTCCAGATCTACAAGTTCGGTCTGCCCGTGACGAACGACGAAGTCGTCAAGACCAGCCTCGAGGCCGCGATCACCGCGGCCGAGGCCCTGGATCTGACCGCCTATACCGAGGAGAGCGTCGCCAACCTGCAGACGGCCCTGGCCGCTGCCAAGGCGGTCCTCGCCAACGAGGCCGCCACCCAGGACGAGGTCAACGCCGCGACCGCGGCCCTCAACGCCGCCGTGGAAGCCCTGGTGCTCAAGCCCATCGACGCGGCCTTCACCCTGTCCACCACCCTCCAGACCGGCGACGAGGTCCTGCTGATCAACCCGACCAACGCCAAGGCCCTGGACGCCAGCATGAACGGCAGCTACTATCTCAACGGTGTGGACGCGACGATCACCGGCACCACCGCCACCGTCGCCTCCGAGACCGCGATCTGGACCGTGACCGTCAATGCCGACGGCACCTACTCCTTCCGGAATGGCGAAAACGTCCTGGCCGCCTACGTCAGCGGCAACTACGCCGACCTGGCGCTGACCGAGACTGACCACACCGTCAACTGGGTTGCCACTGCCGACGGAGACGTGTTCTATCTGAACGCCAAGGACCTGTCCACCTCTAAAGGCCCCGTCTATCTGGAGTGGTACAACGGCCGCTTCTCCGCCTACGCCAGCAGCTCTCCCAGCGCCGCCGCCTTCGGCATCCAGTTCTTTGTCAAGCAGTAAACGCGGCGAAGCCGGATCAACGGCAACATGAGACCTGCCCCCGGGAGCACACGCTCCCGGGGGCTTTTCACAGCTCTGCGCGGGTTGATTCAGAAAATCCTTGACATTTCCGAAAATCCTGCTATACTATATTCACAATTTCACAACGCCTTATCAAGAGTGGTGGAGGGACCGGCCCTGTGAAGCCCGGCAACCTGCAAAGACGCAAGGTGCCAATTCCGGCGAGAGAATCGGCAGATGAGGAAGCATCCCCACCACTCTGCCCTGCAGAGTGCTTTTTTTCTGTAAACTGTAAACGCAACGCGAAAGGATATACGACTATGATGAAACGAATCTTTACCTCGGAATCCGTCACCGAGGGACATCCCGACAAGGTCTGCGACCAGATCTCTGACGGCGTTCTGGACGCCCTTCTGGCGCAGGACCCCATGGCCCGCGTGGCCTGCGAAACCCTGGCTGCTACCGGCATGGTCCTGGTGACCGGCCAGATCACCTGCAACTGCTACGTGGACATTGCCCAGGTGGCCCGCCGCACCCTGCTCAACATCGGCTACGACTCCCCAGAGGCCGGCTTCAACGGAAACACCTGCGCCGTGCTGACCGCCATCGACGAGCAGTCCAAGGATATCGCCATGGGCGTGGACGCGGCCTATGACGACAAATCCACCGGCGCAGGCGATCAGGGCATGATGTTCGGCTTTGCCTGCGACGAAACGAAGGAGCTTATGCCCGCCCCGATCGGCTACGCCCACAATCTGACCCGCGCGCTGAGCGAGCTGCGCAAGGACGGCACCCTTCCCTGGCTGCGGCCCGACGGCAAGAGCCAGGTTTCCGTCCAGTATGACGACGAGGGCAATCCCGAGCGGATCGACACCGTGGTCGTCTCCACCCAGCACGCCGAGGAGATCGACGTCCATACGCTTCGTCAGTCCGTGATTGAAACCGTCATCCGTCCCAACCTCCCCAAGCGCCTGCTTGACGCCGACACCAGATTCCTGGTCAATCCCACCGGACGCTTCGTTCTGGGCGGACCCGCAGCCGATACCGGTCTGACGGGCCGCAAGATCATCGTGGATACCTACGGCGGTTACGCCGCCCACGGCGGCGGCTGCTTCTCCGGCAAGGACCCCACGAAGGTAGACCGCTCCGCGGCCTATATGGCCCGCTACGTGGCCAAAAACATCGTGGCCGCCGGGCTTGCACGCAAGTGCCAGATCGAGCTGGCCTACGCCATCGGCGTGGCGAAGCCGGTCTCCGTCCTGGTGGATACCTACGGTACCGGCCGCATCTCCGACGAGGCGCTCTCCGGTCTGGTCGCCCGCTGCTTCGATTTCCGGCCCGCCGCCATCATCGAGCGCCTGGATCTCCGCCGCCCGATCTACCAGCAGACCGCTTCCTACGGCCACTTCGGACGCTCCGACCTCGACCTCCCCTGGGAAAAGACCGACGCCGTCGAGACCCTGCTGAAAAACGCCTGACCGTCTGATCCGATCTATAATAGAACGACGCCCCCATGCCAAACGGCACGGGGGCGTCTGTTGTCCGGGGGGATCAGGCGTTTTCGCTCAAATATCGGGCAAGCTGCACGCCTTTGACGTATTCCTCCAGCGCGGGCAGGAGGGCGGCGGGGATGTCGGCGGTCTCGGTCTGATTCTGCACCGTGGTCAGAACGGTGCGCCGCCCGGACCGCTCCAGACGGTAAACGTCCTCGATCGGGATGACGCGGACGTCCTGCTTCCCGTTCATCAGATAGAACCCTGCGGGGCCGACGGCGACCGCAGATTTGATGGAGCCGAGAATGCCGGAGGTGTCGTACCAAACCAGCCGCGTCTGCTCGGGCAGGCCGAAGGTCTGCAGCAGCTTGCGGAGCTTTGCCTGCCAGGCCTCGGCGTCGGCTCCGATCACGGCTCCGTCGCTCAGATGCTCTGCCTCGAACCGACGGCGCAGGATCTCCGCTGCCCCGGCCTCGGTCAACGCGGCCTCGGGGATCGGCCTTGCAAGGCTGACAACGTCGATCGGCTCGGTCCGAATCGGATTCGTCGTCACGGACCCCTTGCGCGAGGGCCAACGCCTGAGACAGTCGTTGAGGAAGGCGGCCACCTTGTCGGCGCTCGCGCGGGAGAGCTTGACGGTCTCATTCAGACGGTCGGGCTTGCCGTCGGGGTCAAACAGGACCAGAATCGCGGAGAAGGTCTGCTTGGATACCTTGAATTCCCCAATTTCGTCCAACATCCGGAAGGCCAGGTCGCGCCCGGTCTTGTACCAGAACCGGGTACCGGAGAAGCCCATGACCGTCGATCCGTTGTAGAGGAAGGCGGGGATGTCCCGCGGCTGCTCCAAGCCGGAACCGCCCCAGAACTGATTCAGCGCTGTCTGGAAGTCAGCGTCCGGGCGGGCAAAGTTGAAATCCGCGATGCGCAGCTTGTTCTCCGCTGCGAGCTGCTGGGCCAGGGACATATAGGGGGCCGCAGTCTCAAAGATCAGGGCGTGCTCGCGCTGGTTCAGCCGCCCCAGATACTCCAGACGGCTTCGCTCGCAGACGTTCTCGCGTGCAACGCGGGCGCGCAGGGCGTCCAGCTCCTGGAAATCCAGACCGTCAAAGTCGTTCTCCATCGCGGCAAGGCCAAGGATATCCAGCCGGTAAACGCGCTCGTCGATCCGCCGCATCAGTCCGTCCGTCAGCCGGGCGGGCAGACCGCGCTCGATCACGCGCTGGCGCAGGGCAGTCGCAGCGTCGCGGTCCATGCTGTCCAGGTCGGCGGCTTCCGCCGCCAGCGAGCGGGCAACCGCTGCCTCGCGGCAGAGCGCGACACGTTGACGGAATCGCGGCAGGAGCCTGGGGTTCCACGAGCCCTCGTCCAGGGTGCGCAGGATCTCGTCCAGCTCCTCCGGCGTCTTTTGTCCGGCGTCGCTGGTCAGAGCCGTCAGCTCCGCCTCGTCCAGCTCGTCCTGCCGCTGCTCCAGCCGGGCGTAGAAGGAGGATTTCAATACGTCGGCGCAGTCGCGGCCGTCCACAAAGGCCCGCATTTCCGCCAGCAGACCGGCGTCGGCCTGCTCCAGCCCGGTGCAGGCGGTCTCCATCGCCTGCACGTGGAGCTCGTCGATCCGGTGGTTGACCAGATCCAGATAGGGAGCGCGGCTCTGGGCGTCATAGGGGCCGCGGTTGATCTCGTCGATCAGAGCCTCCAGCCCGTCCAGATCGCGCTTGTCGCTGTCCAGCGTCAGCTCGCGCAGCTCGGTCAGCTCGCGGCTCTGGAACTGGCCGCGCAGGACCTCCAGGGTCTTCTCGCGGATCGCCTCCGGGAAATCGGAATCCCGGACCGACTGGGCCAGATTCAGCAGCGTAGCGCAGTCCATCTCTTCATAGCCGGAAACGTAGGCGTTCATCTGCTCGCATTGCAGATCCCAGCGGCGGCGGTTGAAGGCGGCGCGCAGCTCGGCGGCCTCCGCCGCCTCCAGCGTCAGCGAGCGGGCGGCCTCCTCCATTGCAAGCAGGGAGGGGGCGTCGGCAGCGGCGACGCGTTCGAGCCAGTCGGAGAGCGCTCCGCTCTGCGGCGGCTCCTGCGCCGGGGCTTCGGCCTGCGCCGGTTCTGCCGCTGCGGGAGCGGTATCCGCTGGGGCGGGGGCTTCCTCGGCAGGGGCAGGCTCCTGCGCTGCCGGCGCGGGCTCAAGCGGTGCGGCTTCCGCAGCGGGGAGCACAAAGGCCGGCGCCGGGGCCGCTGCGATCTCCTCCAGACGGGCGATCAGCGCCGGAACGCCGGTGTTTTCCAGAGCCAGGCGGAGCTGGAGCGGGGAGACGTCCCTGCCGCTGACGGTGCAGCACAGGTCGCCGGTCACCGCAAAGCCGGGCAGAGAGCGGTCTCCGGGGCCGAAGCGGTCGTAGAAGCGATCCAGCTCGCCCTGCTCCGTCTCGGAGAGCTCCCGGCCCTGCGTGGGGAGCAGAAAGAGTCTGGCCGCTTCGGCGCAGACGGGCCACACCTCCGGGGCAGTCCAGCCCAGATCCTTCAGTCGGCCCAGCAGCCGGGCCATGGCGGCGCGCAGGGCGGGGAGGCGGTCGGCCTTGGTCAGAACGAAGATCGGGGTCATGCGGCGCTCGCGGGCGTGTCTCGTCACCTCGGAGAGCAGATTGCTCTGCGCGCCGTCTTCCAGACGCTCGGCGTCGATCAGGCAAAGGCAGCGGGAATCTGTCAGAGCGAGCGATTCGGGCAGAACCTCCAGCAGGGCTTCCTTGCCCGCGCCGGAGAGCGCAAATACGGATGCCGAAAGAGAAACGTTCATGGAAATACCTCCTTTATGTTCAGTTCCTGCAGGGACAGCGTTTACGGTTCGCGGCGGCTCAGCCGCCCGGGCAGCTCGGGGTCCGGGGTGACGTAGACGGTGCGGTAGTTTTCATAGACCACCATGCCGGGCTTTGCTCCGGCGGGCTTTTTCACCTGGCGCACGGGACAGAGGTCAACGGGGACGTTCTGCCCCTGCCGCGCCTCGGAATACCAGCCCGCCAGCATGGCGGCCTCGGTGATCGTCCGGTCCGGCACCTGCGCCCCGGCGCAGGCAATGATCACGTGGCTGCCGTGGCTCTTCTGCACGTGGAGCCAGAGATCGGTTTTGTAGGCCATCTTGGCGGTCAGCAGATCGTTCTGCCGGTTGTTGCGTCCGACCAGGATCTGGAACCCGTCCGAGGAACGGAATTCCAGCGGCCGGGCGGGCTGCGTCTTCATCTGCTTTTTCCGATCCGTGCTGCGCAGATACCCGCCCTCGATCAGCTCTGTGCGGATGTCTGAGACGTCGCGTTCGGTCTCGGCGCGGGAAAGGGCGTCCAGCACGCTTGTCAGGTACTCGACCTCGGTCTCGCCTGCGGCGATCTGCCCGGTGAGGAATTTTTCGGCGTGCTTGGCCTTGTTGTAGTCCTTATAGAGCTTCGCGGCGTTCTGCTGGGGGGAGATGGCAGCGTTGAGGGGGATCTCGATCTCCCGCATCTCCGGATCGTAGAAGTCCACGGCGGTCAGCCTGGCCTGACCCCGGTCGATCCGGTGCAGATTCGCGGTCACGATATCCCCAAGCTGGCGCAGGCGCTCGCGGTCATAGGTGGCCTCCAGCTCTTTGCGCTGGTTGGCCAGCTTGCGCTCGGCGCGGCTTTTCAGGGTATTCAGCATCTTGGTCAGGTTTTGGGTCCGTGCCTTGATCCGCTGCGTGCGGTCGCGTTCGGCGTAGTAGTCGTCCAGCAGGGCGGAAAAGCCGGCAGCCGTCCGGCAGGTCATCCAGCCCTCATACTGAGCGATGGGCCGGAAGGAGAAGTCCTTCGGGGTCTCGCCGCGGAGCAAAAGGGTCGGAGCAAAGCCGGTCAGCAGACCGTGGAGGGCCTCGCAGAGCCGCGGAGCCAGATCGGCGGGCTCCAGCGCGGAGAGATCCGCTTCCACGCTCCCGGTCAGCCGGAAAACCAGCTCCCGGGCGATCAGCGGGGAAATGCCTGCGTAGCGGTCCATCAGCCAGCCGTCGAAGGCGGTCTGGGTGCGGAGGCGTTCCAGCTCCGCCTGCAGGGCCTCTGGGGTCTCGGCGCGCAGATCCAGCTTCCCCTGGGTGGGCGGCTCGCGGTAGAACAGCCCCGGCAGGACCTGACGCTTCTCGGACATCTCAAAGTCCACGCGGCGGAGGCAGTCCAGGATCCGCCCGTCGGGACCGGTCAGGATCAGATTGGAGTTTCGGCCCATCAGCTCCAGCCAGATATGCTTCCGGCTGAGCTCGCCCAGCTCGTCCGCGCTCTCGATGCAGAGATCCACGGCCCGCTCCATCGGAAGCTGGGTCAGCGAGAGGATCCGCCCGCCGGAGAGATGCTTGCGCAGCAGCATGCAGAACATCGGCGGCTGAGCGGGCTGCTCAAATTTTTCCGCCGTGTAGTGGATGCGCGGGTGGTTCGGGGAGGCCGAGAGCAGAAGGCGGCGGTTTCCGGCCCCCTGGGTTCGAAGGCTCAGCAGGACGGTCTCCCGGTCCGGCTGCTGGATCTTGTCGATCCGGCTGCCCGGCAGGGTCTCGTTCAGCTCCGCGGTCAGGGCGGTGAGAAAGATCGCGTCAAGTGGCATCGGCGTCCTCCTTTCCGGCGGCAAACAGGACGGCAATGCGGTCGATCTGTCCGGTCAGCCACAGCCAGCCGAACAGGGTCTCCAGTCCCGTGGCGCGGGCATACTGGCCCGGGCTGGCGGATTTCGGCGCCTGGTGGGTATGGGCGTTGCGCCCGCGCTTGTAGACGGTCAGCTCCTCCGGCGTCAGCAGGGGCAGGAGCTTTTCCATCCGGGCGGCCTGGGCCGGCGCGTTCACGCGGGCGACCGTCATCCGGTGCAGATCGCGCATCGGCGCCGCCTTTACGCAGCAGAGCTCCTGGCGGACCAGCAGCTCGAAGACTGCGTCGCCCACGTGGGCCAGCGCAAGCTCGGAGACGGATTTGAGCGCCTCCGGGGAAAGGGTCAGATTGAGGTCGCTCATTGCTTGGGTCCCTCCAGACGCTTGATGCGGAGCGTGGCGATCAGCACCAATGCCAGCGGTATCGCGCTGGAGGCCAGCAGCAGGCGCAGCGAGGTCATGTAGCCCACGATCATCAGGATCGTTGCAAGGACCAGGAACCAGCGGCGCGCGGCGTCCCAGCGGGCGATTTTCCCGGCGGCCCGGGCTTTCCGGGCTTCTTCTTCGTTCATGGATATTCCTCCGGTATGGTTTCTTTTCTCCTATTATATCAGAAGCGCGGGAAAATGCAAGACAGGATTCGTCCATGCATGGCGTTGTAAAAAAATACAAATTGGATGGGGAAAGCTTGTGCAATCTGGAAATTGACATTTTTTTGGCCGTGTGATATGGTGAAACCGTAAGCATCCTTCGCCAAACGAAACAGACAGAAAGGAGCCCTTTATGAAACGACTCACAGGTCTCCTGCTCGCACCTGAATACCCATACCGAGCGGCAGGAGCCGACCTGCACCGCGTCCGGCAAATCCGTGACGATCTGCGATGACTGCGGCCAGATCGTTTCGACCCAGATCCTTCCCGCCCTCGGCCACTTCTGGGACGAAGGCGTCGTGACCATCCAGCCGACCCTGACGGAGCCCGGCGAAAAGCTGTATACCTGTTCCCGCTGCGGCGAAACGAAGAAGGAGACCGTCAACGCGACCGGGAACCCCTTCGTGGACGTGAAGAAGGGCGATTTCTTCTACTACGCCGTGCTTTGGGCTTTTAACCACGATCCGCAGATCACCGCCGGTACGAGCAAGACCCACTTCAGCCCCGCGAAGACCTGCACCCGCGGCCAGGTCGTGACCTTCCTCCACCGCGACGTGGTCGGCGAGTAAGAAGCAGCGTACGCATTTGCAATTTCCGGGACTGCTTTTTCATTGGACGATCAGATCATTCCCTGTGACACAACAAAATGAAACGAAAAGGAGATTTAAAAAATGAAAAAGAGAACCGTCCTGATCCTGGCGCTCGCCCTGGCCGTGATCGTGGCGGCCGTCCTTCTGCTCTGGCTGCGGCCCTCCTCCGCCCCGAAAACCGTAGCCGTCAACGAAACCAATTTCCCGGATGAAAACTTCCGTACCGTTGTCAATCAATATGACGGGGATCGCGACGGCGTTCTGAGCTCTGCCGAGCTTTCTGACGTGACTTGGATCAACTGTGCCGATCACGGAATCACTTCCCTGAAAGGAATTGAGTATTTTTCCGCTCTGACAGAGCTGGACTGCTTCGAAAACCAACTGTCTTCCCTGGACGTGAGCCGGAACACAAAACTGATCAGGCTGGCGTGCTCCGACAATCAGTTGACCGCGCTGGACGTGAGCAAGAATACGGCCTTGGAGCAGTTGTATTGCTATAACAACCAGCTGACCGCGTTGGACGTGAGCAAGAACGCGGCGCTGAAAAAGCTGATTTGCTACAGCAACCGCCTGACGGCGCTGGAGGTGAGCAGGAATACGGCGTTGGAAGTGCTGGAGTGCGCCGGCAACCAGCTGACTGCGCTGGATCTGCGTCAGAATCAGAACCTTCGGAACCTGACCTGTTATGGCAACGAGTTGACCGTTCTGGACGTTTCCGCCGTTCCGGGCCTGCTCGACGCGCTGGAGAACGGAGAAAAAACGGCAAATCAGGAAAAAGGCATTGTCGTTTATGAAACGAACGACGACATGATCGCAATGGACCTCGATCAGAAGACCGTTCCCGAGACGGATCCCTCCTGACCGCAACGGCGCAAAGCGCAAAGCGCAAAGCCTTCCCCCCGAGGGGCGAGGGCACTGTCGGAGCCCCGGCAAGTCGCTACGCTCCCCCGTCCCCGATTGCCTGCTGGGGACCTCTAAAAACTCAAAATTTCGAGAAAAACATGGAAGAAAAACTTAGGATTTTCAAGGGTTTTTCGTAAGGACATTTTTGAAATCAGATAGTCGATCCGTGGGCTGCTGAACCCCTGCAAGACAGGACCGGATCCCGGAAAATCATTCATTCCCAGACATTGCAAAGCGGAGCCGGACGTGGTATAATTCTGGAAAAGCTCCGGCTTCCCGCAAACCGACTTTGAATGAGGAGGAATTGATTTTATGCGTAAAACGCTTGTCGCCTATTTTTCCGCCAGCGGCGTCACCGCCAGGCTGGCGCAGAAGCTCGCCGCCGTCACGGACGCCGATCTGTTTGAGATCGTCCCAGAGACGCCCTATACCGCCGCCGACCTTGATTGGACCAACAAGGCCAGCCGCAGCTCCGTTGAGATGAACGATCCGACCTCCCGCCCTGCCGTCGCTTCCCGCGCGGCGGATCTGTCCCGCTATGACCGCATTTTCGTCGGCTTTCCGATCTGGTGGTACACCGCCCCGACCATCGTGAACACCTTCCTGGAGCAGTACGACCTGACCGGAAAAACCGTGGTGCCCTTCGCCACCTCCGGCATGAGCCCGATCGGCCGCTCCGCCGCCGATCTCCGCCGCTTTTCCGCTGACGTTCCGGACGCCGAGCTCCGGCAGTGGGCGGAGAACCAGATCTGAGGCAGACGCGATGAAAAAAATCCTTGCCATCCTGCTTGCCGCCGCCGTTCTGCTTGTCTCCGGTTGCGGCGCGAGGCCCCAGACCCCTGCCGAAACCGCCGCCCCGACCACGACCCAGGCCCGTTCGAGCGAGATCACGACGGCTCCCGCGACGGAAATCCCGACGACGGAGGCCGTCGTCACCGAGCCGCCGACCACCGTTCCGACGACGGAGGCTCCGACGGAGACCGAGGCTCCGCCCGAGATCGACCGGAGCGCGGAGGCCGTCTATCAGAACCATCCGGAGCTTACCCCGGTCAACTACGAATCTCCGTCCCTGCTGCCGATCAGCGAGGACGCGGGGGAGGAATATCTGGACCGGATCACCTTCCTCTGCGAATCTCCCACCTATTGGATGTGGCCCTTCGGCCTGCTGAACGGCGGCACCGAGACCAAGCAGATCTGGACCGGCCCGGAGGGAACCATGACCCTGAAATACCTGCGCGGCTACAAGATGCTCGACCCGTTTGACAACGTGGAGCGGACGATCGCCGAGACCGCTGCCCTCCACCACCCGGATATTCTGGTGATCGCCCTGGGGCTCAACGGCCTGTCGGCTATGACGGAGACCCAGTTCAAGACGGAATACTGCCATCTGATCGACGAGATCCGCGAGGCCAGCCCGGATACGCAGATCATCCTGCAATCGCTCTATCCGCTGCTGCCGACCTTCAAGCACTGGGGTGAGTTCACCAACGCCCTGCTCTCCGAGGCAAACGCCTGGATCCTCGAGATCGCAGAGGACTACGGCCTGCCTTACCTGGATACCTTCTCCGCCCTGCTGGCGGAGGACGGCAACGCCCATCCCGAATGGATGATGAACGACGGCCTCCATCCCAACAAGGAGGGGCTGCAGCAAATCCTTCTCTACATCCGCACCCACGCCTGGAAGGACGAATAGACCTGCTCTGCGGCGCCGAAGCCGGAACCCCGGCCTTCGGCGCCGCTTTCTGCGCGGAAAACGGAACATTCCGATTGCATTTTCCGCCGAAATCGGCTACAATGAAGAAAACAGACAGAAAGCGAGAAGACCCATGCTCCCGGAACTGAACGAACGCTTTGTCAAGGCGCGGCGGGCGCTGATCCGCCGGGAATTTTTGAATCTGAACGATATGCAGCAGGAGGCCGTCCTGACCACAGAGGGGCCGCTGCTCCTGCTTGCCGGCGCTGGCAGCGGCAAAACGACGGTTTTGATCCACCGGATTGCCAATCTGCTCCGCTTCGGACGGGGCTCCGATACCGACGAGATCCCCGACTGGGTCAACGAGGACGATCTGGCAAAGCTGGAGGCTGCCCTTGCCCAGGATGGCCCGCTTGCCCCGGAGATCGCGGCCCGCTGTACCGTCGAGCCGCCCGCGCCGTGGAACGTGATCGCCATCACCTTTACGAACAAGGCGGCCAACGAGCTCAAGGAGCGGCTCTCCGCGATGCTCGGAGAGCAGGGCAGCGACGTCTGGGCCATGACCTTCCATTCGGCCTGCTGCCGCATCCTGCGGCGGGAGATCGACCGGCTGCCGGGCTATACGGCCCGGTTCACGATCTACGACGCAGCGGATTCCGAGCGCGTCATGAAGGACGTGATGAAGGATCAGAACGTGGACGAACGGACGATGGCACCGCGCCAGATCCTGGCCTGGATCAGCCGGGAGAAGGACAAAATGCGCTTCCCGGAGGACTTCCACGCCCATGCCGCCCGCTCCGACGACGCCCGCCTGGAGATCGTGGATCGCTGCTATGCCGATTACCAGCGCAGACTCCATGAGGCCAACGCCCTCGATTTTGACGACATCATCCTTCTGACGGTCCGCCTCCTGCAGACCGAAGCGGAGGTACGCGACTACTACCAGCGCAAGTTCCGCTACGTCCTGGTGGACGAGTACCAGGATACCAACAACCTCCAATATCTGCTCACGGCCCTGCTTGCGGGCGGCGCCCGGAATCTCTGCGTGGTCGGCGACGACGACCAGAGCATCTACCGCTTCCGCGGCGCGACCATCGAAAACATTCTGAATTTTGAAAAGCAGTTCGCCCCTGCCAAGCTGATCCGCCTGGAGCAGAACTACCGCTCCACCCAGTCGATTCTCAACGCCGCCAACGCCGTCATCTCCCACAACCGGGGCCGGAAGGGCAAAAAGCTCTGGACCCGCAACGAGCCCGGCGGCGGTATCCTGGTCCGGGAGACCCGGGATGAGAACGACGAGGCGAGCTTCGTGGCCTCCCGCATCTTCTCGATGCAGCCGACCGCCCGCTTCGGGGACTTTGCCGTCCTGTACCGGATCAACGCCCAGTCGAACGCCATTGAGCGCGCCTTCAAATTCAACGGCATTCCCTATCGCATCATCGGCGGCACCCGCTTCTTTGACCGCGCCGAAATCAAGGATATGCTGGCCTATCTGCTGCTGATCAGCAACCGCTCCGACGATCTCCGCCTCCTCCGCGTCCTCAATAACCCGCCGCGCGGCATCGGCCCCCGAACCGTGGAGACCCTCCAGCGCCTGGCCCAGACGGCGGAGCTGCCCCTGTATTTCGTCCTCTCCGACGCCTATTCCTATCCGGCCCTGGAAAAAGCGGCCCCGAAGCTCATGACCTTCGCCATGATGATCGAGGACTGCGCGAAGCTGCTTGACACCTGCTCGCTGGCGGACTTCTACGACGCCGTGGTGGAAAAAACCGGCTACGCCGCGATGCTGGAGCAGAAGGGCGACGTCGAAAGCCGGACCCGGCTGGAAAACGTCCGCGAGCTTCGCTCCTCTCTGGTCGGCTATGAGCAGAACCACCCGGACGACGCCAGTCTGAGCGGCTTCCTGGAGGAGATTGCCCTGTATACCGACATCGAGCAGTATGACGCCAACGCCGACGCCGTGGTTCTGATGACCATGCACGCGGCAAAGGGTCTGGAATTTCCCCACGTCTTTCTGGTCGGCGCGGAGGAGGGCATCTTCCCGAGCCTGCGCTCCATCGGCGACGACGCCGAGATGGAGGAGGAACGGCGGCTGTGCTACGTCGCCATCACCCGCGCAAAAAAGAGCCTGACCATCACCCATGCAGCCCAGCGAATGCTCTACGGCCGGACGACGGCAAACCGCATCTCACGCTTCGTGGAGGAGATCCCGCCCGAGTGTCTGGCAGCGCCCGCTGCCGCAGGCCCACGGCCCGCTCCGCGGCCTGCACAGACCCGTCCCCAGCCCCGCAGGACCGCCATCCCGCAGTACCGACCGTCCGTTTCCTTCGCGCAGAGCGTGCCGGATTTCCGCTCCGGCGACAGCGTGGTCCACAACGTCTTCGGCAGAGGCATGGTCCTCTCCGTGGTCAAGATGGGCAACGACGCCCTGCTTGAGATCGCCTTCGACGAGAAGGGAACCAAGCGTCTGATGGCGAAAACCGCAGCCGTCCACATGAAGAAGGCCTGAAAAGCGCCGCTTCATCCATGATCCGGAATCAAAAAGGAGCCAACCATGAACCATTCCGACTTCTCTGCGCAGACCGAGGCCCGTCTGCTTCGGTACGCCGCGATCACCACCCAGTCCAAGCTCTCCGACAACGTCTGGCCCACCACAGCCTGCCAGCGCGACCTGGCGCGGGTCCTGTACGCCGAGCTGAAGGCGCTCGGCGTTGAGACCTGCATTGACGAGGCGCCCTGCGTCCTCTATGCCCGCCTGCGCGCCAACCATGACGGTCCGGACTTTCCCATCGGCCTGATCGCCCACCTGGACACCGCCCCGGACGTGCCCGGCTGGGGCGTCAAGCCCTGGGTCCTGCGCAGCTACGACGGCGGCGATATCGTCCTGAACAAGGAGAAGAATATCGTCATGCGAGCCGCCGATTACCCGAATCTGGCGCAATATATCGGACAGGACCTCGTGCTCACCGACGGCACGACCCTCCTTGGCGGCGACGATAAGGCGTCCATTGCCGCGATTATGACGATGGTGGAATACTTCGTCAGCCATCCGACGCATCCGCACGGTACGATCTGCCTGGCCTTTACCCCGGATGAGGAGGTCGGCGGCCTGGCCCGCGACCTCGATCTGGACCGCTTCGGCGCAAAGTTTGCCTATACGCTGGACGGCGACCACCTCGGCTGGTATCAGGATCAGACCTTCCATGCCTCCCTCGCGGAGATCGAGATCACGGGCCGCAGCGTCCACACCGGTACGGCGAAGGGCATCATGGTCAACGCCTCCGACCTTGCCGCCGAGCTCGTGACCATGCTCCCCAAGCCCGAACGCCCCCAGTACACGGAAGGGACCGCAGGCTTCTACCACGTGATCGGCGTCACTGCCGACTGCGAACGGGCCGTTGTCCGTCTGATCGTCCGCGATTTTGACCGCGGCTGCTTCGAGGCGCGGGAGGCTTATCTTCAAACCTGCGCCGACGCCCTCAACCGCGAATACGGCGCGGACAGGGTCCGCGTCAGGCTCACCCAGCAGTACCGCAACATGGGCGACGTCCTGGGCCGGTATCCCTTCCTGGTGGAAAACCTGAGGAAGGCCATCCGGGCAGCCGGGCTGGAGCCCCACTGCGAGCCCTTCCGCGGCGGCACGGACGGCTCCGCGCTGAGCTTCCGCGGTCTGCCCTGTCCGAACCTCTCCGCCGGTTACGAGAACGCGCACGGACGCTTTGAGTTCGTCCCCGTTCCGTCCATGGCGAAAAACGTCGAGATCCTGCTCCATCTCTGCGACTGCTACGCCCGGGAAGGAGGAGCGCACCATGCAGCCGACTGGTCTGCGCCGCGCCCGCCATCTGCCCGCCCGGAGAGCGTGGCCGAGATTCGCACCCACCGCGCCGAAACGGAGGAATAGACCATGGTAATTGCAATCATGGGCGGCCGCTGCTGCGGCAAATCCGCCCTATCAAACGCAATCTGCGAAAAAATTCACGCGGACGTCTATATGAACCGCGCCTACCTCCAGCTTGACGACGACGAGACCGAGGCCAAGGTCCGCTTCATGTCCATGCTCGACCGGGCGCAGACCACGGACGACTATCTCATCTATCTGATCAACGATCCCGCGCTGACCGAGCTGCTCCCGCCGTGCTGCCTGCGGGTCCTCTGCAAGACGACGCTCAAAAACGTCAAGCGCCGCTTTGAGGCCCAGCTCGGCGAAAAGCTGACGCCGCCGGTGGCGGCGATGCTGGAAAAGCAGTACCGCAGCTTCGACGGCTGCGCCCACGCCCTGATCCTGGACCCGACGAGCGGGGACACCTCTCTGCTGGCCGCCGAGGTTCTGGACGAGGCCCGGCTTCTGGTCGATCGGGTGCGCGAAACGCAGCAATGATCAAGGAACCCTTTCATTGATTTTTAGTAGAACGAATCCCAATAAGAACCCCTCCGCCTATCGTCCGGCGGAGGGGTTCATCCCATCATCAGATAAAGCGCAGCGGTGATCAGCAGCTCTGTCGTGCTTGCGCCGTCCTGCTTGCGGGCGAGCAGGAGGATGGCAAGGATTAGAAAATCTTCGGTGTCCAGCCCGCGGAGCAGCCCGCCCAGATTCCCCAGAAGACCTCCCGGCCCCATCGGCGGTCCGCCCGGCGGCCGGGACGGCGGATGGTGCGGGGGTTCCGGCGGATGATGCGGGGGTTCCGGCGGATGATGCGGGGGTTCCGGCGGACGATGTACAGGCTCCGGCGGGGGCGGGCCGGGTCCGGGACGCAGCCGCTGCGGCGGTTCCTGCGGCGGCTGCGTCACGGTTCGCCGCTCATATCCGCCCCTGCCGTCCGGCAGGTAGCGGCTATACATGACTTCCACCGTTCAGCAGCAGCCCGGCCAGCCGGGAGAGCCGCGCCGCCCGAAGCGCTCGGTCCGCCTTGCGCTGCCCCTGCTCCGAGAGCGTGGGCCGCAGGGCCGAAAAGACCCGCTCCTCGCTTCCGTGCATCTGCGAAAGCCGACCCATCAGGGCAAGAACCTGTCCGTCCGCCGCCTCCGGCGGCGGCTCCGTCGGCGTGGCAGGCGCGGCCTCCTGCCCGCTCCGGATCCCAAGCGCCTGCGCCATTGCCTGGAGCTGGGCCATCTGCTCCGGGTCGGAGAGGACGCTCTGGATCGCAGCCTGCAGATCCTCCATCAGAGCTGTTCTCCAAGCCGCTCGATCAGCCGGCCCGCCTCGCCGCCCAGCAGGGGAGAGAGGGCAAGCTGCGCCGCGTCCGTGTCGCCGCGCCGAAGCGCCTCCGCCGCGCGGGCAAGCCCCTTCCCGCCGTCCTTCTGCAGCAGGCGGAGCAGGGCCGCGCCGTCCTGGCTTTGCAGCAGCCGCCGGACCTTCGCCTGGTCCGAATCAGAAAAAATCCGCTTTTCTCCGTCCATCATCTTGCCTCCCAATGATTTCTTTGCTATAATAGGATATGCAAAGAGGAAAGGAATGGTGCGCCTTGAAGCTTTTGATTTTCTCCGACTCCCACGGGGAGCTGTCCCATATGCGCTATGCCATCGACCGGGAGAAGCCCGACTACGTGTTCCATCTGGGCGACCATGACCGGGATGCGGAGGACCTGATGCGGGACTACCCCACCCTCCCGCTCGTCTACGTTCGGGGCAACTGCGACGGCTTCAGCGACACGCCGCTCACCCGGATCGTTACCCTGGGCGGCTTCCGATTCTTCCTCTGCCACGGTCACACCCTCGGCGTCAAGGGCGGCCTGCTGCGGGCTTGCTATGCAGCCCGGGAGCAAAGGGCAGACTTCCTGCTCTACGGCCACACCCATGAGGCCCACGACGAGCAGGAGCAAGGACTCCGTATTCTGAATCCCGGCGCCTGCGGCTACGGGCCGTACCCGACCTGCGCGGTCGTGACGATCGAAGGCGGCGTCTGCAAATCCGAAATTCTGGAACTATAAAAAAGGTGGTATCCGTATGATATTAGCAATCGACATCGGCAATTCCAATATCGTCCTCGGCGGTCTGGAGGGCGACGCGATCACCTTCGAGGCCCGCATGGCCACCGATCAGATCAAGACCTCCGACCAGTACTGCGCCGACCTCAAATCCATGCTCGCCCTGTTTGGCGTGGACCCGGTCTCGCTCGAGGGCTCCATCATCTCCTCGGTGGTTCCTCCGGTCATGACCTCGGTCTGTGAGGCCCTGGAGCGGCTGACGGGCCGCCGTCCCCTGACCGTCGGACCCGGACTCAAGACCGGCTTGAAAATTGCGATCGACAATCCGGCGCAGGCCGGCTCCGACCTCGTGGTCGCGGCAGTGGCGGTTCTGGCGGAGTACGGCGCGCCGGCCTGCATCATTGATATGGGCACCGCCACGACGATCACTGCCCTGGACAAGGACGGCGTCTTCCGCGGCGGCACGATCCACCCCGGCATCCGTCTCTCCCTCAATGCGCTGACCTCCGGCACGGCCCAGCTTCCTGCCATCAGCCTGGAGCCGCCCAGGAAGGCCATCGGCACCAATACCGTCGAATCCATGCGCAGCGCGATGCTCTTGGGCACGGCCTGCATGCTCGACGGGATGGCGGAGCGCTTTGAGGAGGAGCTTGGCTATCCCATGCAGGTAATCGCCACGGGCGGCCTGGCGCGGCTCGTTACCCCGCTCTGCCGCCGAAAAATCATCCTCGATGACAAGCTCCTTCTCAAGGGCCTGCGCGAGATCTACCGCCGCAACGCCAAATAGCGCTTATACCACGCAGAGAAAGGCCACCGAGCCCATGACCAGGCTCAGCCCGATGCCGACGGTTGCCGCGGTCTCGGTCAGGGCCTCGATCCGCGCCCTGCGCGCACGCGCTCTGCGGCGGGCGAGGACAGCCGCGCGTGACTCGTTCCGGTATGCGTTCATTTGATTCGTCATTTCAGTTCCCTCCGCAATTTTGATTTCCGAGGGAATTCTATCATACGTATCGTCCCATAAAGAGGACAGAAAGGAGCACCGATGAAAGAATTTTCTTTTCCGGCGAGAGATGAGACCAATATTCATTGCTGCAAATGGGAACCCGACGGCACGCCGCGTGCCGTGATCCAGATCGTCCACGGAATCGCCGAGTATGCCGCCCGCTATGACGAGCTGGCAAAGGTCTTCACCGACCACGGCTTCGTGGTCGTCGCGGAGGACCACATGGGCCACGGCGGCTCAATCTCCGAGAAAATCGGCCAGGGCTGTCTGGTCGGCGGCTGGAAAACCATGGTTTCGGACACCTATCGCCTGCTCCGCATGACGAAGGAGGAGTATCCGAACCTGCCCTACTTCATCTACGGCCACAGCATGGGGTCCTTCCTGACCCGTACCCTGCTCTACACCTATCCCGATGCCGGTCTGACCGGGGCCGTGATCAGCGGCACTGGCTGGATGCCGAAGCCGGTTCTCGTGGCCGGCCGGATGGTCTGCAAGCAGCAGTCTGGCAAGCACGGCTGGGATGGCACCAGCCCCACGATCAACAAGCTGATGTTCGGCAGCTACAACAAGGGCTTTGAAAACCCGCGCACTGCGGTGGACTGGCTCAGCCGCGACGAAACCGTCGTGGATCGCTATATTGCCGACCCGCTCTGCGGCTTTGACGCCTCCGTCGGCCTGTCCTATGAGATGCTCGGCGGCATGCTCGCCAATGAGGACGCCAAGAATCTCGACCGGATGCCGAAGGATCTGCCCGTCCTCTTCGTCAGCGGCGACAAGGATCCCGTCGGCGGCAACGGAAAGGGCGTCCGTCAGACCTGGGCGGCCTTCCGCAAGGCCGGCATGCAGGACGTCCGGCTCCGCCTCTATCCCGACGGCCGCCACGAAATGCACAACGAACTCAACCGCGCCGAGCTCCACGCGGACGTTCTGGCCTTCCTGGACGAGATCCTGAACAAGGCCTGAAACTGTCCTGTTTATCGTACAGAATACCTGCTATGATGCAGTCGTAAATTCCGATGAAGGAGTTGTGCATCATGGCATACAAAATCATTTCCGTCCGAGGACACTACGAGGTTTATGACCGCCGCGGCAATTTCATCTGCTCCGCCGATACCAAATCCGAAGCGCTGGCGGAGGCCGAAGCCGCCTGATTGGGAGTACCATGCCGAATTACAAGCTGACTTTGCAATATGACGGAAGCCGCTACCGGGGCTGGCAGCGGCTTCCCAATACGGAATTGACGATTCAGGGCAAGCTGGAGGCGGTCTTGAGCCGTATCTTTGACGCGCCTGTTGCGGTCTTCGGCAGCGGGCGCACGGATGCGGGCGTCCATGCCATCGGCCAGGTCGCGTCGTTCCGCACCGCCGCCGATCTCCCGCCGGAGCGGGTCCTTGCCGCCCTGCGGCAGTATCTGCCCGCCGACGTCGGAGCCGTCCGGCTGGAATACGCTCCGCCGCGCTTTCACGCGCGGCTTTCCGCCGTCTCCAAGACCTACCGCTACCGCGTCTGGAACTCGGACGAGCCCTGCGTCTTTGAGCGGCGCTGGGTCTACGTCTTCCCGGACGCCCTGGACCTTGGTCGGATGCGTCAGGCGGCGGAGAAGCTCCTGCTGACCCACGATTTCCGCGCCTTTTCAGCCGACCGGACCAAGAAATCAACGGTACGCACCCTGACCGCCGTTGAGATCGAGCGCGTCGGCCCGGAGGTCCGCTTCACGCTGACCGGGGACGGCTTCCTGCACCACATGGTGCGCATCCTTGTCGGGACCCTGCTTGAGATCGGCAGGGGAGACCGGGACCCCGGCTGCGTGGACGAGCTGTTTGCGGGCGAGCGCCGCGCGGAAGCCGGCTTCACGGTCCCGGCGCAGGGACTTTGTCTGATGGAGGTGGAATACCCGTGAACATTCAAATCTTCGGGCTTGCCAAGAGCTTCGATACCAAAAAGGCCGAGCGCTGGTTCAAGGAGCGCCGGATCGCCTATCAGTTTGTGGATATGAAGCGCTTCGGTCTCTCCGGCCGGGAGTTCGACAGCGTCCTGCGCGCCGTCGGCGGCGTGGACAAGCTGGTGGACTGGGAAGGGAAGGATCCTGAGCTCGACGTTCTGCGCTATCTCTCTGATCCCGCGCAGAAGGAGGACCGCGTCTACGAAAACCAGAGCCTGATCCGGCTCCCGGTCGTCCGCAACGGAAAGGCAGCCACCGTGGGCTACGCCCCGGAAACCTGGAAACAATGGGAGGAAAACAAATGAAAAACCCGGCACAGCTTTTGCGCCTGAAAAAACAGTGGGACGGCTTCACCGCCCGCCATCCGAAGCTGATCCGCTATCTGGTCTATGTCAGCGACCATTCCCTCGTGGACGGTGCGCTGCTGGATCTGACCGTGACCGATCCCGAGGGCAACCCCCTCCACGCGAACGCCAGACTGACCGCGGAGGACGTCGCCTTTCTCCAGGCGCTCCGTTCCGTTCTGGACGGGAAGGACTGACGCCGACGAGATCCCGGCCGTTCAAAGTGACTTCGGGGATTATAGCAGAGGGGCGGTTTTGTGTGCGTTCACACAAAACCGCCCCCTGTTGCAATTCTGACGCGGGATAATCAGCGGGAATGACCGCAGCTCGGGCAGACCGGCTGGTTGGAGGGAACCTTCGCGCCGCAATGTGTGCAGAAATAGAAGCCTCCCGTCTGGTACGAAGAGCTGCTCTGAACCGGGTTGTTGTAGGTGAGCTGCGCGGGCTGCTGGGGATTGGAATTCCGCAGCATTTCCTCGATGTTCTGCGTGCTGTCGATGAGCTGACCGTAGCCGTAGAGCATCCAGGAGCTGATCCACGCGAACAGGACAAGAATGCCGACGCCGATGCCGATACCGACGCCAATTAGAACACTAAGCTCGGAGTGGAATCTTATGAGCTTTTCGCCTGAAATAATCAGCGCGATGCCTGCGATTACGAAAGCAATGATCTGGACCCACATGATAATGCTAGCCAGAACTTTGATTTTTCTGCCAACGTGCTTATTCATTCATTCTTTCTCCTTTCCGCAAAACGCGGTAGTATGGGATGATAACTCCCTTCTGTATTCTACCACCGCAAGCTGTCCTGCGCAAGCACTTTTCGAAAAAAACAAAGCGGCTCAAAAAACCTACAAATAGTAACAAAAACGGGCGCATGCCACAGGATGTAGTGGGGTCCAAAAAGCGGCAAAAAAACTTTGAAAAAAGCAGAAAAAAGTTCTTGACAAAACGTGGGGCGCGTGGTAATATATCGAAGCGCTCGCGAG
>OMZQ01000016.1 GCA_900315595.1 uncultured Eubacteriales bacterium
CCTTTTTCAATGTCCTTGTACATTTTCGACAAATGTGACAGGCAAATCTTGGCAGCTTTTACCTCTTGATTTCCGTCACTTCATAACAGGGACAAGCATCGCTTGTCCAGCATTCGGAACGAATGCAATTTGCCGGAGGCAAATGACGATACGGGATTGTGTAATTCACACGGGCAGCATCGCCCTTGCGGGCGATTCGTTCCGCTTCGCGGAACCGGGCGCGTGGATACGCGCCCCTACAAAGCGAGCTGCCCACCGTCCTCCCGCATCCCGCAGGGCGGAACAGTTACCCGTCGCCGGATAGGTTTTTCCGCAATCCACCATTTTTCTATTGATTTTTTGCGCCGTATCTGCTATAATAGAAAAGCAATCGAAAATCTGCGGATATAGTTCATCGGTAGAACGTCAGCTTCCCAAGCTGAACAGGAGGGTTCGACTCCCTTTATCCGCTCCACGAAAAAGAGGAAGCCGGCGGCTTCCTCTTTTTCGTGGAGGTATACGGATGAAGGGAGTCGAACGATCAAATCCGACAGCCCGGTGGGCTGTCGGGCGGAGGCACCCTTGCCGCCGCATCCTTTGTTTTGCCGCAGGCAAAACGCAAACGACTCCCTTTATCCGCTCCATCGTCGGAGATCCCTCCGCACGGCTCAGAAAACCCGATCACTTGGCGTGGTCGGGTTTTCTTCGACTGTGCTTCGGGTCTCCTCCTCTCCCCGCCGAAGCGCGCTTCGGCGGGGCCCCCATTTTTCGTTTTCCCAATCAATTTGATCGGACGCTCGGATCATTCCGCGCCGTCCAGGTGACCGTCGCGATACATGCTGAACCGGTCCATCGGATAGCGCTTCAGGTTTTCCAGAATCTGCCGCCCGTCCGCCTTTGCCAGCAGCTCGGCGCGCGCCTTGTTGAGCTCCGGCTCGGCCTTCCGGCTGGAGGGACCGCCCACGCAGCCACCCGGGCAGATCATGCCCTCGATGAAATCCTCCTGGAGCCGGCCGGCCTTCAGCATGACAAGCGCCTTCTTGCACTCGGCCCCGCCCGCGCAGCGCAGCAGGGACACGCCGGAGGGGTCCTCGCCCAGCTCCTTCATTGCCTCGAGCACGGCAGAGCCGACCCCGCCGCTGGAGGCGAAGCGTTTGCCGTGGATCGAGCTCTCCTGATAGTCCTCCGCGACCGGCGTCAGCTCGACGCCCCGGCTCTCGAGGAGGCTGGTCATCTCGCCGAAGGTGATCGCGTAGTCCGCGTTATCGACGATGGAAGCGTTCAGCGTCTCGCCCTTTTTCGCGATGCATGGTCCGATGAAGACCGTGACGCAGTCGGGGTCCAGCGATTTCAGATAACGGCTCACGGCGACCATGGGGCTGACGGTCGCGGACTTGTTTTCCTCGTAGAGCTTCGGGAACTGGTGGCGCAGCATGCTGATGAAGGCGGGGCAGCAGGAGGTGGTCATCTTCCGCCCCTCTTTTTTGGCCTCGATCCACTCTTTTGCTTCGTAGAGGGCCGTCATGTCACCGCCGAGCCCGACCTCCACCATGTCCGCGAAGCCGACCTTTTTGAGGGCGGCGCGCAGGGCGGCCATGCCGATCTCCTTGCCGAACTGGCCCTCCGAGGCCGGGGCGCACATGGCGATCACGCGCTTTCCGGCCTTGATCGCTTCAATAACCGGGACCAGGAAGATCTTGCTGCCGATGGCGCCGAAGGGGCAGGTGTGGATGCAGTGGCCGCAGTGGATACACTTGCTGTCGTCAATGTTGCAGAAGCCGTATTCGTCCCAACTGATCGCGTCCGCCGGGCAGACCTTCTTGCAGGGGCGCTCCAGATGGATGATCGCCCCATAGGGACAGGCCTTTGCGCACAGGCCGCATTCCCTGCACTTCTCCGGGTCGATGCGCATGCCGCGTTCTCCCTTGCCGATGGCGCCGAAGCGGCAGGAGTTGAGACAGGCCTTGCCCAGACAGAAGCGGCAGCTGTCCGTAACGGAATAGGTGGAGGTGGGGCAGTCGTCGCAGGCAGGACGAATGACCTGCACCACGTTGGTCGTATCATTCGTAACGTCTGCATTCCTGCCGGCAGCCAGCCGGATCCGCTCGCGGACGATCTCCCGCTCCTTATAGACGCAGCAGCGGTATTCCGGCTTCGGGCCGGGGCTGACGCGGAAGACGATCATCTCCCGCGCCTCCGCCGTCAGATTTCCCGCCCAGGCAAGGCGGCACACCTCGGTCGCAATGTCGTGTTTCAGATCCCGGATCTCTTTATCGTTGGTCAGCATAGGACTCCCTCCGTTTGCAACGTTTTCTGTAACTGATGCGTATATCTTATTGGATTCCGGCGGAAATGTCAAGCGCGTCGGTGAAAGAAACGTGACCGCATGATGCGCGGCGGCAACCGTTCAGCGCTCCCTCCTGCGCAGAGCGGCCGGACCTCCGGCCGCCGTCCCACCGAGCGGCAGACAGCCCGGCGGCCCGGGGTCACTCTGCGGCATGGGCTGAACGGTTACGCGCTGCGGCGTCCATGGGGGAGCTGTTGCCGACGATGACCTTGTCCGCGATTTTCAGAGCGCCTTCGTGCAGCATCATTACAGTTTCCGGCTTAAAAAAAGATCCGCTTTTCAGATTCTGCTCACTGATTTTGTAATGATTTTGAACGGAAGCTGTGATATAATCATGTTAAACAGGCAGAGAATACGAAAAAACGGAGGCGAGCGCCCCGGAAGCGGCTGAAACGGCAGGGAAGGGTTCCAGCCTGCGTTCCGACTGCTGCGCCGGTACGATATCCTGCGGAATGAAAAGGAGTGAGATCCGTTGAAAAGGTTTAAGCATTTGGTGATCGGCGGGATCGAAAGCAAGGTCGTGAATCTGGTCTTGATCTCGATGCTCGTGGTGGCGGCTGTGTTTGTGGCGTCCATGGTGACGCAGAACAACGTCCTGGCCGGCCTGACCAAGGGAACGAACGAAAAGCAGCTTGCCTCCATGACCGGCACCACTGCAGCGATGATGGATGCGGTCATCGTGGAGAACATGGACCGCCAGACCGAGCTGGAGGCCGTGGTTTCGGATCAGTTGTTCCACGATCGGGCGGTCGGCGTTCAGATGGTGGGCGATTATGCCGGAAAGCTGCTGGAAAACCCGGACGGGGTGCCGCGCGCGGCCTGGCAAAGACCGGACGCCTCTCATGACGGGGAGCTGTTCGTGAAGGTCCTCTTTCAGGAGGGGCTGAGCGAAACGGCGGTGGAGGATAAGCTGGGCGTCATCGCCAACATGACCGACCTGATGCTTTCCCTTTGCGGCGCCTACGGGACGGACAATATCTGGTTTACCCTGCCGGAGGGCGCTACGCTGATGGCCGATACCGTTCCCGGCAACTGGATCAACGAGGACGGGTCCTACGTACCTTACGACGCCTGCAGCCGGTACTGGTATCTCCAGGCGGTGGATGCGGGCAGGATGATTTTTTCCGACGCAGAATACGACTACCGCACGGGTCGGATGTGCGTCACCTGCGCGCTGCCGGTATACGGCAAGGACGGGACCCTCTTCGGTGTGGCGGGAGCGGATATTTTCCTGGATGATATGCAGCAGACCATCGAAAAAACGACGGAAAACGGCGGATTTCTCGGGGTGGTCAACCAGAGCGGACATATGATTATCGCGCCCTCGAATCACGGCTTTTTCCGGGTAACGAATTCTGCGGAAGCAGCAGACCTGCGAAATTCGGAGTATGAGGAGCTTGCCGCTTTGGTCCGGGACGCCATGCAGGGCAAAACGGACGTGCGTCTGGTGCACGTGGGGGAGGAAGCCTATTACGCCATCGGCGTTCCGATGGAAACCGTGGGATGGACGCTTCTGGCTGCCTACAGCGAAGCGGACGCCGGGCAGCCCGTTCGGCAGCTTGAGAACGATTATCAGGCGATCCAGCAGGAAGCGGTAACTGCTTATCGGAGCCGAAGCGCAGCGGCAGGGACCCGGCTTTGGATCGTTCTGGTCGTTTTGCTCCTGGTGATGCTGTTTGGCGCGGTTCTCATGAGCAAACGGATCGTCAAGCCGCTCAACACCATTACCAGAAGGATCGCGAACCTGAGTGAAACGAACCTGGAATTCAAAATGGAGGACGCCTTTAAAACCGGCGACGAGGTGGAGGAGCTTGCGCGGTCCTTCGCAAATATTTCCCATAGAACCGTGGAATACCTGGAGACGGTCAAGCGTGTGACCGCCGAAAAGGAACGCATCGGCACGGAGCTGACCCTGGCCACGCAGATCCAGTCGGCGATGCTGCCCCATATCGTGCCGGCCTTCCCGGACCGCACGGATTTTGACATCATCGGAAGCATGGACCCGGCCAAGGAGGTCGGCGGCGATTTCTTCGATTATTACCTGGTGGATCCGGATCATCTGTGCATGGTGATGGCCGACGTGTCCGGCAAGGGCGTGCCCGCCGCGCTGTTCATGATGGCCTGCAAGATCATTCTGCAAAGCATGGCGATGCTGGGCCAGTCGCCCGCAGAGATCCTGAAGAAAACCAATGAAGCCATTTGCCCCAGCAACGAGGCCGAGATGTTCGTGACCGTGTGGATCGGCATGCTGGAGCTGTCTACCGGAAAGCTGACCTGCGCCAACGCAGGCCACGAATACCCCGTGTTCAAGCGGCCGGGCGGGCGCTTCGAGCTTTATAAGGATAAGCACGACCTGGTGGTCGGCGCGATGGAGGGCGTCCGATACAGAGAGTACGAAATGCAGTTGGAGCCGGGCGAGAAGCTGTTCGTCTACACCGATGGCGTGCCGGAGGCAATGAACGCTTCGCTGGAGCTGTTCGGCACGGAGCGCATGATGGAAGCGCTGAACGGAAACCCGGATGCGTCGCCGATGCAGGTGCTGAAAAACGTGCGGAAAGCCGTGGACAGCTTCGTGCTGGATGCGGAACAGTTCGACGATCTGACCATGCTGTGTCTGGAATACAAGGGCCCGAACGCCGCAGGCAAAGCGGATCAACCGGCGTAAGAACACCTTGCGGCCGAACGAAATACCGGGATGCCGCGTACAGAACTGTGCGCGGCATCCCGGTATTCGTGCGTATGGATGGATGATTGACGAACCGGCCCGTCTTGATTTTGCTGCGCCTGCTTAGCGCGGCGCTTGTTGGCAAGCTCCAGGGATTCCTGAATGGCGCTCTTCTGCGTTTTCTGCTGCTGCTCGATGCGTTTCTCCGCCGTGGGCATATAGCGCTCCGGGACGTCTGAGGGGAGCCTGTCGTATTCCATGACGAAGGACTTGAAGGCGTCCTCTGCGGCTCCGCCGTGACCTTGGGTGAGCAGGCGCTTCATCCCGTCGGGATCGTTTTCGACGGTGCGGTTGATAAAGGTCTGAAAGGTGGGGCACTGGATCAGGGCGTTCCGCTTCTGCTCGAATTCCTGGACGGATACGGTTCCCTTGAGCGTGCTCTTTTTGTTGCGCTCGGCGTTTGCGGCAAAACGCGCTCCGAAGACGCTGGCGTAGAGGCTGCGTTTGTCGTCGTCGCTGAGCGATTGAAAGGTGCTGCGCTTCATCGACTTCTGGATGGATTCGATGGTCTTCAGCATCTGCGGGTAAACTTTATATTCCGTCGGCATGATCAGTTTCCTTTCTGCGGTGTTTTTGGGGAAAGACTGTTTCGTGGAAAATAGCGGAATCCTTCTGTGCTTTGTGAACAGTAAAACAAACAGAGCATACAAAACCGATACAAAATCCCTGAAAAAGGGAAATGGGACAGACATTTTTTCATTGGAACGCTTTTGTGCGGCGTGCGCGGCAGAACGCGTTCAGAGCCCGTCTGTCGCTTCCGACTGCCTGCAAGACCGCAGAAAACCGGCTGAACACACGGTCGGGAGGAGAAAACCGACGCTTGAAAAAAGTCGGTTTTTGTGGTAGATTATTCTTGCAGACAGCTTCTTGCCGGAAGGGCTTCTGATCTGCTCTCAGGGGGCGATTGCTGTGAACGGCTTTATGATTTCCTTCAATAACGCGGTGAATCTGGCTGGACTGCTGCTTTCCGTCTTCGGCCTGTTTTACGTGCTGAGGGGCGCGCGGGTGGACCGGCATCTGGACCGCTTTTTTATTCTGGCCTCGGCGGATTTGCTTCTCTTCGGCGCCGCCACGGCCTGCCGGCAAATGCTGAGCGGCGTTTCGGGTCATTCTGTTCGTACGCTGCTGCTTGCTGCCTGCTATCTGGAGTTCCTGAGCTCCTTTCTGCTTGTCTACATTGCCTCCCGGTATTTGCTGTTCGTTGCAAAATTGCACCGCAGCTCTCTGCGGTACATGCTTCTGGGAATTCTGATTCTTCACGTGCTTCTGCTGACGTTTTCCCAGTTTACGGGCCTGTTCTACACCGTTGAGGCCGGGAACGTCTACAAGCGCGGACCCGGGTATCTGCTCTGTTACGTTCCGACTGCCGCCGGCATCCTGCTTGACGTTGGCGTCCTGCTTTTTTATCGGGAACGCCTCCGTCGGAGAGAATACCTGGCGTTTTGGGCCTTTCTCTCGATCCCTGCCGTCAGCATTCTGCTGCAGATCCTGATACCGGGCATCAGCTTCGGCGTGCTGGCGAGCCTGATCGCCCTGTTCTGCCTGTTCCTGATGATCGTCTCGGACCGCAAGGAGCAGTTCTATCGGCACGCCCAGGAGAACGCCTCGCTGAAAATCGACATTCTGCTGGCGCAGATCCAGCCGCATTTCCTGTTCAATGCGCTCAGCACCATCCGCTCCCTCAGTTATTCCGATCCGGAGTTGACCCGGAAGGGTCTGGATAAGCTTTCCGATTATCTGCGGCACAATATGGATTCTCTGACGGAGGACCGTCCGATCCTGTTCCGGGAGGAGCGGAAGCACGTAGAGAGCTATCTGGAGCTGCAGCGCCTGCGCTTCGGCGAGGACCTGCGGGTGGAATTCGACCTGGAATGCGAGAGCTTCTTCCTGCCGACCCTGACGCTGCAGCCGATCGTGGAGAACGCGATCCGCTACGGCGTGCGGAAGAATGAGAGAGGAAGCGGCGCCGTGATCATCCGTTCCCGGGACTTCCCGGACCGTGTGGAGCTGAGCGTGACGGACGACGGACCGGGCTTCGTTCCGGATTCGATCCCCGGCGACAGCGAGCGCTCGCACGTGGGTCTGAAAAACGTGCGCGAACGCCTGCAGCGGATCAGCGGGGGCGAGCTCCGGGTGGACTCCGTGATCGGCAAGGGGACCACCGTGACGATGATCCTGCCAAAGAATGCTTGAACAGAAGTCTGTTAACGCGAAGGGGGGTGCTTCCGCAATGAAGATCGTACTGCTTGACGACGAACCCATCCTGCTTCGGGAGGGGGAAAACGCAGTTCGCGCCGCTGTGCCGGACGCGGAGATCCGGAGCTTTTCCCTGGGGGCGGATCTTTTGTCGGCCATCGAGACGGAGGGGCTGAAGCCGGACGTCGTGTTTACCGACATTGAAATGCCCGGCATCTCCGGCCTGGAGCTGGCGGTACGGGTCAAGAGCCTCTGCCCCGATACCCGGATCGTTTTTGTCACCGGCTACTCGCATTACGCAGTGGAGGCCTTCCGGCTCCGTGCCCACGGCTACGTGATGAATCCCCTGACGCCGGAACGGGTGCGGGAGGAGCTTGACGCGCTGCCTGAGCCGCCGCAGACGCCGCCCGACCGTCTGCAGGTCCGCTGCTTCGGCCGTTTCGAGGTGTTTTTCCGGGGAGAGCCTGTCCTGTTTTCCAGAAAGCAGTCAAAGGAACTCTTTGCCTTTCTCGTGAACAACGTCGGAGCGGCCTGTGCCGCGGAGGAGATCGCCGCCGCGCTCTGGGACGATGAGGAGGATCTGACCGCCGCCAAGGGCCGCATCCGCCTGCTGCTGAGCGACCTGCGGGCCACCCTGCGCGCCATCGGAATGGAGAAGGTCCTGATCCGCGAGCGGCGGCAGCTCGCCGTTCGCCGGGAGCTGTTGGACTGTGACTACTACCGGCTGCTGGACAACGACCCGGAAGCGATCAACGCCTTCCGCGGAGAATACATGACGCAGTATTCCTGGGCCGAGCAGACGGCCGGGACGCTGTATTTCCGCTTTATGAACCAATGAGAGCCGTATGGACGAAAAAAACGGTACGCCCGCGCATGCGGGGCGTTCCGTTTTGAATGCCTTACAACCTCTTTTTCATCGTCAGGACGTTCTGCCCGTCGGTATGCGCGTCATGCAGCTCGTCCATCACCTGCTTGGTCAGGCAGAGATGATCCTCGTCCGGCAGATAGAAGTCGTAGAAATCGCCGCCTGCCTCCCGGGCGGGGTCCATCACGGCGCAGATGTCGATCTCAGGCCGATCCGGGAAGGGAGGAAAGACGTTGGGAAGCAAAGCGGAAGCGCAAAGAGCAAAAGAATCGCAAAAAAGCTAAAAAATCATCCGGTCAAACCGGATCCTGATACGGAGGGACGAGCGAATGAGTCTGAAACTTGATTTGATCAACCGTGGGACGGAGGGCGAGCTTGTCATGATCGGCAGGCTGGATTCCCTGACTTCCGAGGACGCGGAAAAGGTCTTTGACGATCTGACGGAACGCTTCGACGTGCTGATCCTGAATATGCAGGGGCTGGACTATATTTCCAGCGCGGGTCTGCGTCTGATCAAGCGGGCTTATATGGCCTTGCGCCGCAAGGGAGGCAGCCTGAAGCTGAAGAACGTGAACAAAATGGTCATGGAGGTCTTCGAGGTCACCGGCTTTGCCGGCCTGCTGACGTTCATTTGAGCGATCCGGGTCTGTCGGACCGGGCCTGCCCGTACGGTCGTCCGACCGCGCGGACTGTCCCGATGTGCCGCAGACCCGGTTTGAGCAAAGCATTCGTTGTCATAGAAGGAGAGGTGAGGCGTTTTGCCGAAGCAACCATCCGCAGAAGCGCCGGTGCTGAAAAAGCCGGAGGCGTGAGCCTGCGCCGCTTCCCGTCATACGAAAATCCCGCCGCCCCGGTATCGGAGCGGCGGGATTCGATTGCCTGTTTGGGGAAATCTTACTTGATTTCGACCTCGGCGCCGGCAGCCTTGAGATCCTCGGCGAGCTTCTCAGCGTCTTCCTTGGAGATGGCTTCCTTGATGGGCTTGGGAGCGTTGTCAACCAGTTCCTTGGCTTCCTTCAGGCCCAGGCCGGTCACGGTGCGGACGACCTTGATGACGTTCAGCTTGGAAGCGCCAGCGGACTTCAGGATGACGTCGAACTCGGTCTTCTCTTCGACCTCAGCAGCGGCACCGGCAGCGGGACCGGCAACAGCGGCGGCAGCGGCGGAAACGCCGAAGGTCTCTTCCAGGGCATGAACCAGCTCGGACAGCTCGAGCACGGACAGGTTCTTGACTTCTTCGATCAGAGCAGCGATCTTTTCAGACATTGTAATATCCTCCAATTAGTAGTGTTTTGTTTGTTTTGTGGGTTAGGCTTCTGCGGGAGCGGGGCCTTCCTTCTGCTGGCGGATCTGATCGATGACGAAGGCCAGGGAAGAGATGGGGGCCAGGAAGGTGCCGAGGACCTGAGCGACCAGGGCATTCTTGGACGGCAGTTCGCCGAACGCGTTGAGGGCGTCCACGGTCTGAACCTTGCCTTCCACGATGCCGCCCTTGATTCTCAGAGCGTTCTTGTTCTTCTTTGCGAATTCGCTGACGATACGGGCGGGAGCAATGGGGTCGTCCGTGGTGGTGGCCATGGAAGTGGTGCCGTTGAGAACCTCGTCGAACTCGGTGAAGCCGGCCTTGTTGGCGGCGAACCGGGTCAGGGTGTTCTTGACAACGTTGTACTCCACGCCGGCTTCACGGAACTTGTTGCGAAGCTCGGTATCCTGAGCGACAGTGATGCCCTTGTAATCAACAAAGACCACTGCGGTTGCGGCCTGGATCCGTTCGGTCAGCTGCTCGACAATCGCTTTCTTGGTATTGAGTACCTGTGCGTTGGGCATGTTGGGTTGTCACCTCCGAATAGAATAAAAGTGTCCTTGCGGCCAAAGAACGCAAGGACACCGTAAATGTCAGAATGCGGAACCTCGGCAGGATTTACGGCCGGAAAACCGGCCACCTGCTGTCTTTGGCAGCCTGTACATAGTAGCACGCGGGAATCGGTTTGTCAAGTGTTTTTTTGAAAAAATCCGCCCTATTGCTTCTTACTGCTTCCGTTCCCCCTTCGGGTAGAAGACGTCGGTGGGGAAGGCGACCTTTGCGAACAGGTCGCAGGGCTCGTCGGGCGTGCCGGGGTCGTCGGAGCAGCTCCGATCCGGTACGGCAAAGTCGAAGGCCGGGATCAGAAGCTGGGCGCCCCGCTCCATCCGCACGGTGGAAAACTGCCCCAGGGTCACGAACAGCTGCCGCAGACCGGGCTCGTTGACCAGCGGGGCATCGAACAGATTGCAGACCGCGTCCGGCAGCTCCGGCCCCGGCCCGCCCAGCGGCGGCGTCTGGGGGACCTCCTGGATCGACGAGGCCAGAACCATCGGGTCCACGACCTCCACGGTGCAGACCGGCAGATTGTCTCCGTAGAGCCGCTCCGGGATCAGCTCGTTGTCGTCGCTGGAAAAGACCTTGGCCCGCAGCTCGCCGCCGTATAGGACCACCCGCTTGTTGAATACCGCCAGACCGTCCAGCGGCACGGGTCTTGCCGCCCCGGAAAGGGCCTCGCCCGTGATGCGGTAGAAGAAGGTCAGGTCGGCGGTGTAGTGACCGCGATTGTAGGCGATGGGCGCAACGTCTATGTAGACGTGCAGCAGCTCGGCGCTCCTGGCGCGGGCCGTGGCCGCGCCGTTCAGGGCAGCCTGCGACGGTTCGGTCAGATAGACGCGCAGATCCTCGATGCAGTCCTTGTCAATGCAGGCGTCCTCGATCTGGTGGGTATGGATGCGCACGGTTTCCCGCCGTTCCTGCGGAACGCGCGCGGTCGGGTTGATTTGCTCCGGCATGGCGTTTACCTCCTCAACGGATTCAAGCAAATTGCTTACATAGCATAATATGAAGCATTTCGCCGGATGTGCAGGCGGCGCGTTTCCGCCGAAACCCGCTCTTGCTATTTTTCGCGCTTTGCGATACAATAGAGACGCAAAGGGGGGATGCGGCTTGATCAGCCATCTCAAATCCATGGGCATCGACGGCATCGAGGGCTATCCGGTTTCCGTGGAGTGCTTTATCTCCAACGGCCTGCCGAACTTCGAGGTCGTGGGCCTGCCCGACGCCTCGGTCAAGGAGGCGCGTGAGCGCGTTCGCGCAGCGGTCAAGACCTCGGGCTTCAAGTTCCCGCCCAGCCGCATCACCGTGAACCTTGCCCCTGCCAACACGAAAAAGACCGGCACGCTCTACGACCTGCCCATTCTGCTCGGCATTCTGGCCGCGCAGGAGCAGATCACCCTCCCGGACGATGACTGCGCCTTCCTGGGCGAGCTCAGCCTGGAGGGGAAGCTCCGACCCATCCCCGGCGTTCTGCCGATGGCGATCGCCGCGGTCCGGGCGGGGATCAGGACCCTCTACGTTCCCATTCAGAACGCCAAGGAGGCCACGCTGGCCGAGGGCCTGACCGTGATCCCGGTCTACAGCGTGCCCCAGCTCATCGCCCATCTGCGCGGCAGTCCGACCATCGTGCCCCAGGCAAGGTGGGAGCGCACCGACCTCCGCCGCGAGATCCCGGACTTCAAGGAGGTCATGGGCCAGGAAAACGCCAAGCGCGCGTTGGAGATCGCCGCCGCAGGCGGGCACAATATCCTGATGGTCGGACCTCCGGGCTCCGGGAAAAGCATGCTGGCCAAGCGCCTGCCCTCGATCCTGCCGGAGATGACCTCCGACGAATCGCTGGAGGTCACGCAGATCCATTCCATCCTCGGGCTGGTGGACCCGGACAACCCCCTCGTCACCACCCGCCCCTTCCGCAGTCCGCACCACACGGTCACGGCGGTCGGTCTTGCGGGCGGCGGCTCCGTTCCGAAGCCGGGCGAGATCTCTCTGGCGCACCGGGGCGTCCTGTTTCTGGACGAGCTGCCCGAGTTCCGCAAGGAGACGATGGAGGTCCTGCGCCAGCCCCTTGAGGACGGCAAGGTCACCATCACCCGCGCCACCGGCTCGGAGACCTACCCCTGCGAATTCATGCTGGTCTGCGCGATGAACCCCTGCCGCTGCGGCTGGTACGGCGACCCGAGCGGGCGCTGCACCTGCTCGGAGCAGTCGGTTCGCGGCTACGTGGGCCGCATTTCCGGCCCGCTGCTCGACCGCATCGACATCATCATCGAGGTCCCGGCGGTCTCCTTTGACGAGCTCCGCGCACGCAAGGAGGGCGAGCCCTCGTCTGCGATCCGCGCAAGGGTCAACGCCGCCCGCGCCGTTCAGCACAGGCGCTTCGACGGAACGAGCGTCGTGAACAACGCCCACATGAACCCGGAGCAGCTCCGCGCAGCCTGCGCCCTGTCGGAGGAATGCGCCGACCTGATGCGCGAGGCCTTCGACACCCTGGGTCTGACCGCCCGCAGCTACGACCGCATTCTGAAGGTCGCCCGCACGATCGCCGACCTCGACGGGGCCGAGGCCATCGGCCTGTCCCATCTGGCGGAGGCCATCCAGTACCGGACGTATCAGATCGGGCGGAATTGAGTAAATCAGGCAATCGGCAGCAGGCAATAGGCATCAGGCAACAGGCAACAGGCACTGGGCAATAGGAAATGCGCCGGCCGACAACCGCCCGCGCCGTAGGGCGGCCTGACCCCAGGCCGCCGTGCAGCTTACCGAATCAAATCCCACTTCAGGAGAACCGATATGAACGAAATCTTTTTGCTCAAGCTGGGCGAGATCGTCCTCAAGGGGGCGAACAAAAAAGCCTTTGAAAACAAGCTCTGCACCAACGTCTCGCGGCGGATGCGCCCCTTCGGTGCATTCAAGGTCAGCATCCTGCAATCCACGGTCTACGTCGAGCCCGAAAACGAGACCTGCGACCTCGACGGGGCCTGGGACGCCTGCCATACGATCTTCGGCGCGGTGTCCATCTGCCGCTGCCGTCCCTGTGAGAAGGATCTCGACGCGATCTTTGCCGCGATCCAGGCCTATCTGGGCGACGATCTGGCGGCTGCCAAGTCCTTCAAGGTCGAATCCAAGCGCTCTGACAAGCGCTTCCCGCTGAACTCCATCCAGATCTCCCAGGAGATCGGCGGACGGCTGGCCGAGGCCTATCCCGAGGTCGCGGTGGACGTTCACGACCCCGACTATACCGTCTACGTGGAGGTCCGCGACTTCGCGGCCTACGTCCACGGCCCCGCCGAGCCCGGCGCGGGCGGTCTGCCCACCGGAGTCGGCGGACGGGCGGGGGTCCTGCTCTCCGGCGGCATCGACTCCCCGGTCGCGGGCTATATGATCGCCAAGCGCGGCGTGGAGCTGGAGGCCATCCACTTCTTCTCCTATCCCTACACCTCCGAGCGGGCCAAGGAAAAGGTTCTGGAGCTGGCTCGCCGCATGACCCGCTACTGCGGGCGCATGACCGTCAACGTGGTCGGCTTCACCGAGATCCAGGAGGCCATCCGGGATCACTGCCCCGAGGAATATTTTACGATCATCATGCGTAGATTTATGATGCGGATCGCGGAGCGCATCGCCCTGGACCACGGCTGCGGCTGCCTCGTCACCGGCGAAAATCTCGGACAGGTCGCCAGCCAGACGATGGAGGCGATGGCCGTCACCCACGCCGTCGTCCACATCCCGGTGTTCCATCCGCTGATCGGCATGGACAAGGAAGAAATCGTCCGGATCGCCCGCCGGATCGACACGCTTGAGACCTCCATCCTGCCCTATGAGGACTGCTGCACGGTCTTCACGCCCAAGCACCCCAAGACCAAGCCGAAGCTCGGCGCGGTCGAGGAGGTCGAATCCAGGCTGGAGGTCGAGGCTCTGATCGAGCGGGCCCTGCAAAATACGGAGCTGGTGAAGGTGCGCTATCATGGATAAGATTCAGGAATTGGTTGCGATCCTCAAGGAGCGGGGGCTGACCGTCTCCACAGCCGAATCCTGCACCGGCGGCCTGCTGGGCAAGTCGATCACCGACATCTCCGGGGCCTCCGCGGTCTATCCGGGCGGCGTGATCAGCTATTGCAACCGCGTCAAGCACGAGATCCTCGGCGTGGATCAGGAGATCCTCGATACCCTCGGCGCGGTCTCCGCTCCGGTCGCCCGTCAGATGGCGGAGGGCGTCCGCCGCGTGCTCCGGGCCGATCTCGGCGTCGGCGTGACCGGCATCGCCGGGCCGAACGGCGACGGGACCGGAAGGCCGGTCGGCCTGGTCTATATCGGCGCCGCTTCGGCGGAGGGCTTCCTCGTCCGCGAATTCCGCTTTGACGGAGACCGCGACGCGGTTCGCCGCCAGTCGGCGGAAGCTGCCGCCGACCTGCTGCTGGAGCTTCTGGGTCAAACGCTTTAAACAATTCAAATCAGGGAGGGAGAGCATCGTATGCGCCGTAAATTGGAACGCTGGCTGCTGCCCTCCCTTTTTGCGCTCTGGCTGACCGTCCTGCTTCGGATCACGGTCTTTCGCCCCGGCTGCCTGACCCACGGCCTGTTCTCCGGACGGGTCGAGTGGGTCCCCTTCGTCTACCTCGCCAAGCTGATCCGAGTGGGCAACTGGCGATATTTCGCGTATCTGTTCGTGGGCAATCTGATCTGGTTCGTCCCCGCCGGGATCTTTGTGCGCCGGTACGACGCCCGGCGGCGCGGCAAAAACGCCGCCGGACCGACCGGTCGGAGCCGGAACGGTCCGTGCCGCGCGGCGGCCTTCGGCTTTGCCCTGTCGCTTGGGATCGAGCTGTCGCAGTTCGTCCTCGGCTCCGGCGTCACGGAGGTGGAGGACCTGATTCTGAATACGACCGGCGCGGTGCTGGGCTGGCTGGCAGCGGGCTTTGGAAGGAAGGCTTGACGCTCGACAAAACAATTGCAAACCCTGCGTTCTTATGCTATAATAAATCGAAAAAAACACGGAAAGGCGGAGGCCTCATGGAGAAGAAAATCGTCAAAATCGTCCTGACCGGCGGCCCGGCGGCCGGCAAAACGACCCTCATCAGCCGCGTGCTCAAGGAGTTCAAGCAGGAGGACGGCTGGAAGGTCATCACGATCCCGGAGACCGCCACGGAGCTGATCTCGGGCTTCGGCATCAAGCCCTTTGACAACTGCATGTCCATGTTTGATTTCCAGTATTTCGTCATTGCCGACCAGCTCCACAAGGAGAAGCTGGCGCTCGACGCCGCGCAGAAGGTCCCCGAGCAGAACGTCCTGATCCTCTATGACCGCGCCCTGCTCGACGACAAGGCCTATATCACCGACGCGGAATTTGAGTACGTCGTATCCCACTTCGACCTGACCACCGAGGCGGTGCTTGCCAAGTACGACGCTGTGATCCACCTCGTCACCTGCGCCAAGGGCGCGGAGTTTGCCTATAACCTCGGCAACGACGCCCGAACCGAGGACATCGGACACGCCATCGAGCTTGACGACAACACCCTCCGCGCCTGGAGTACCCATCCGAACCTTCGCATCGTGGACAACGCAGTGGACTTCGAGAAGAAGATCCAGCGCGGCCTGCGGGAGATCAGCCGGATCGTCGGTGAGCCGGAGCCGATGGATAAGAAGCGCAAGTATCTGATCCGCATGCCGGATCTCAACCGCCTCATCGTGGAGCGCCATGCCGTCCCCTTCGACATGATGCAGAGCTACCTCGTGATGACGAACCCGAATATCGAGCGCCGCGTCCGCCAGCAGAAGAACGGCCCGGAATACCTCTACTTCTACACCGAAAAGCACATCATGCCTGACAGCACGAAGTGGGATACCGAGCGTCCGATCTCCCAGAAGGAGTATCAGCGCTATCTGCAGGAGGCCGACGCCAGCCTCCAGCCGGTCTACAAGCGGAAATACCGCTTCAACTACAACCGTCAGCGCTTTGAGATCGACGTCTATCCCTTCTCCCAGGAGAAGGCCGTCCTGTTCTGCTACGCCGACGAGGAGCCCGTTACGGCCCCGCCCGAGCTGGAGATCCTGCGCGACGTCACCGGCGACCCCGAGTACAAGAACAAGCATCTGGCCAGCTTGCAGAGACTCTGATCCGTCCGGGAAAGGCTTCCCGGACGGCCGCTGCGCCGCGCGCAGTCCGGGCTGCGTCGTTATGTCAACGAAGCGCCGCCGCCGGAACTCCACGCGGACCGAAAAACCACCGGTTCCGCAGGACGGCGGAAAAACCGCCAAAAGACAAGCAGATTCAACGAATCTGACCGGTGGAAAACCCGGTGGACAGTGTGTATAACTCCGCCGCGCGGGAAAATATCCCGTCAGATTCTGTCAACCGAAACGGAGGGAAATCCATGGCCCGGAGCAAGACCAATCAGAATGCGGAGACCCTGCTGGACGAGCTGACCGACCGGAGCCTGACGCTGAAGCCGGAGGCGATCGCCCTGGATCTGTCCGCCGAGCCTGCCGCGTGGGACGCGGCAATCCGTGCGCTGGGCCGGGATCGGGCCTATGAGCGGATCGCGGACCGGATCTGCGCCGCCTATCTTGCCGAATACGGCGTCGAGTTTCCCTTTACCGAGGCCTGCGTCGCCCATGAGATTGCCTATCACGCCAACGCCTACCTCTGGACGCAGGGCTTCCGCGGCTATCCGCGCCACGTGACCGCGCGCCTGTTTACCAGAGCGGCTCTGGAGCGCCACTGCCGCAGCGTGGAGATCGACCGGAAGGATATCAACGACCTCCGCCAGCGGATCATCTTCCGCTACCGCTCCGGTCTGCGGAAGAAGCCTGACGCGGAGCAATAAACGATCGGCCCCGCTCCGAAGCGTTTCTGCTTCGGAGCGGGGCCGATTTTACTGGGGCTACCGGACGGCCTCCTGGCCGCGGAGCTGGAGCTGGAGGCGGTCCGCGATCAGGGCGATGAATTCGCTGTTCGTGGGCTTGCCCTTGGTGTTGGATACGGTGTAGCCGAAAAAGCGCTGGAGCGTGTCCAGATCGCCGCGATCCCACGCCACCTCGATGGCGTGGCGGATGGCCCGCTCCACGCGCGAGGGCGTGGTGCTGAAGGTCTTGGCGACCTGGGGATAGAGGACCTTCGTCACGGCGTTGATGACGTCCATATCGTTCACCGCAATGATGATGGCCTCGCGCAGATACTGGTAGCCCTTGATGTGGGCGGGAACGCCGATCTCGTGGATCACGTTCGTGACCATCGTCTCAATATCCGGACCGGCGGCGGAGGCCGCGTTCCGCGCGGTTTCCAGAACCTCCTCCATCCGATCCACGACGTTCTTCTGACCGACCGGCTTGAGCAGAAGGTAATCCACCCCAAAGGAGGCGGCTGCCGCCGCGATGTAGTCGGTGGTGAAGACCGAGAGCAGGATGATCCGGGGCCGGTTCTCCTTCGGCAGCTCCTTCAGAATGCTTAAACCGTCCCGGCGAGGCAGCATCAGATCCAGGATCAGCACGTCCGGCAAGGACTGCCGCAGCAGCTCCAGCGCGCGATCTCCGTCGCTCGCCGTGCCGGTAACGACATAACCGCGTTCCCGCAGCAGCGCGGCCAGGCTCTCGGTGAAGGCTTCGCTGCCGTCTGCGACCAATACGCGTGAATGATGTTCCATTGTAAAACCTCTCCTTATAAATCTTCGGTATTTCACTTTTTCTCTCTTTCAGCAATCTTAGCCTAACACAGAAAAAGTGATTTTTCAAGGAGAAAAGAGGCAGTTTTACAGCATTTTTGTCCTGCTTTTTCGACATTTTCAAAGAAAAATGTCGAGCGCTGTCGAACCCTGTCGAAGCGTCCCGCAGCCGCTCGAGATCTGGCGCAGGGCGGAACCGTTACCGGCGGTCTACAGCGCGACCTCCGCTGCGCCGACGGCGCGGAGCCTGCGCCGCTGGCAGGAAGCCGCAGGCAGCAGACGCTCGACCTCCGCGGCGAAGCGGTCCGCCGCGTCCAGGGGCACGAAGGCCTGGGCCGTTCCGGCAAAGCCGCCGCCGTGGACCCGGCAAGCGCCCTCGCCGCCGAGGACCTTCTCCATCACGGCCAGGGTCAGGGCCATCGGCTGGGTCAGACTGCCGCGCGGGGCGATGTTTTGCAGCAGCCGCCAGGAGGAGAGGCCGGAGGCGCGGACAAGATCCAGGAAGCGGGCAAAGTCGCCCGATGAAACGGCCTCGCGCATCTGGAATACGCGGCGGTTTTCGTCAAACACGTGCATCGCCCGCAGAACGGCCCGGTCCCCGCAGACGGTCCGCAGCTCGCTGAGCCTGTCGTAGAAGGCGTCCTCATCCACCGCGCGGAGGTTGTCCGTTCCGAAGACGGCGCTGATCCGTTTCAGCTCCGCCGGGATCGCGGCGTACTCGTCGGTCAGATCGGCGTGATCCGCCCCGCAGGAGACCAGGAACAGGGCATAGCCGTACTGCTCCGGGTCCAGCTCCAGCTTTTCCACGACGGGAGCGTCGCTGTCGCGGAAGTCCATCCAGCTCACGCCGCCCACGGCGCAGGCTGCCTGATCCAGCAGGCCGCAGGGCTTGCCGAAGAATTCGTTCTCCACGCGCTGACCGAGCCTTGCAAGCTCCACGGCGGTCAGCCCAAGGCCGTACCATTCGTTGAAGATCTCGCCCAGCAGGACCTCCACCGAGGCGGAAGACGACAGGCCGCTGCCCGGCAGGACCGTGGAGGAAAGGCAGACGTCCAGTCCGCGCAGCGGGGCCTTGTCCGCAAACATGGCGATCATACCGGCGACCAGGGCTGCGGCGCTGCCCGGCGCGGCCTCGTTCTCCCTCGGATCCAGGGAGAGGACGGCGGAAGGGAAGCCCTCGGAGAAGAAGCGGAGCTTCCCGCTTCCGTTTTCGGCCACGGCGGCGATCGTATCCACGTCCACGCTGCCTGCCAGGACCAGACCGTGCTGATGGTCGGTGTGGTTGCCGCAGAGCTCCGTCCGGCCGGGGGCCGTAAAGTACCGGACCTCCCCGGGCTTGTGGCCCAGCTCGCAGAGCCGCCGGGTCAGCGTCTCGTACCGCGACCGCTCGCCCGCGTCCGCGTAGATTTCATTGTAACGGTATTTCATACAGACTTCCTCCCGGATCTTTTTGTCCATTATAGCACAGAAGACGGACTTCCGAAACAGAAGATTTGATTTTTTTCGGGATTCCGTTGCATTTTTTCGGCAGGCTTGCTATAATAACCGGGAAGTGAACAAAGAAACGGAGCTGATGCACCCTGAATAAGAAGCTTCAGAAGCTGGTCTGTCTGACGCTGACCCTGCTCCTGGTCCTCGGCCTGGGCGGCTGCGCCATCGTGGAGAATGGGGCAAGACAGGCAGAAACCACGGGCGGACCGGGCTTTATCATCGAGACCCGCGCCGAAACCACCCCGGAACCGACGCAGACCGAAGCGACGCCTGCCACCGAGCAGGCTGTGACGGAGACCTCCGCGCAGCCGACGCAGACCGAAGCGCCTCCGGTCACCGAGCCTGCCGAGCCCGGGATCTCCGAGGACGGCTGGTACGATTCCAAGGACGAGGTCGCCCTCTACATCCACACCTACGGTCACCTGCCCGACAACTACATCACCAAAAAACAGGCCGAGGCCCTGGGCTGGCCCGGCGGCTCGCTGGAGCCCTATGCGCCCGGCAAGAGCATCGGCGGCAGCCGCTTCGGCAACTACGAGGGCCTTCTGCCCGACGCCCCGGGCCGGAAATGGACCGAGTGCGACATCGACACGGCCGGCGCCCGCAGCCGCGGTTCCAAGCGGATCGTCTTCTCGAACGACGGCCTGATCTACTACACCGGCGACCACTATGAGAGCTTTGAGCTGCTCTATGGGGAGGAACAAAGATGAGAGCGACCATCAACGGCAAGCGCGTGACGGACCGCGACAGCCTCCACGCCCTGCTCCGCGACAAGCTGAGCCTGCCCGAGGACTGCGGGCGGAACCTGGATGCGGTCTATGATATCCTGAGCACTCCCGGCAAGGACCGGATCATCACGATTAAAAACGAAGCCCTGCTCCGCGAGCGCCTGGGCGATTACGCAGACCGTCTGCTTCGGATGCTGGAGGACAGCGCCGAGTCCGGCCACGTCCGGCTCATCCGCAAAAACTGAACGAACGATCAAAAACCACGGACGCCGAGCGTCCTGCAATCATGAAAGGAGTATCCCCATGCTTGAACACATTTCCACCCCCAACGCCCCCGCGGCAATCGGCCCCTATTCCCAGGCTGTCAAGGCCGGCGGCTTCCTCTACCTTTCCGGCATGATGCCCATCAACCCGGCGGACGGCACCCTGGCTCCCTCCGAGATCAAGGCGCAGACCGCCCAGATCCTCAAGAACATTGACGCTCTGCTGACCGACGCCGGTTACTGTGAGGCGGACGTGGTCAAGACCACCTGCTTCCTCTCCGACATCGCCAACTTCGGCGCCTTCAACGAGGTCTATGCCGAATACTTCACGCACAAGCCCGCCCGCTCCTGCTTCGCCGTCAAGGATCTCCCCAAGGGCGCTCTGGCCGAGGTCGAGGTCGTTGCGTACAAGTAATCGCCCCGAAGATCAATAGAAACAGGAACAAGGTCCCGTCCAAAGGGCGCGTTGCAAAACGAAAGGATTGCAGCGCGCCCTTTTTGTGTGGCATCGATCATTCTTCTGGAAATATACCGTTTTACCCATTATAATTTGAAATAGCTGTTGCCAGTTTACATTTTACCGCAATTTTACAAAACTCTGATGATAGGGTTTACATTGATCATTTATAATTCATGGCAGATACTCAGAGGAGGTTTCTTTCATGATATATTGCGTAGAAGATGAAAGCGCCATTCGTGATTTAATGGTTTACACGCTGAAGGTTTTCGGCTTTGAAGCACAGGGCTTTGAAGATGGTGTGGACTTTTGGTCCGCAATGAAAGCCCAAAAACCTGAGCTTATTATACTGGATGTTATGCTCCCCGGTGAAGACGGGCTGACGATTTTGAAAAGGCTGCGCTCTTCACCTGTGACCGCAGATATTCCTGTTATCATGGCTACGGCAAAAGGCAGTGAATATGATAAGGTGATCGGGCTGGATGGCGGGGCGGATGATTACCTTGCAAAACCGTTTGGCATGATGGAGATGGTTTCCCGAATCAAAGCGGTTTTAAGACGAACTGCACCCAAGCAGGCAAAAGTCATTTCATACGGCGGAATCACTTTAGACGAAGGCAAACACACAGTTACTGTAAATAAAACACCTGTGTCACTGACGCTGAAGGAGTATGAAATATTGAAGCTGCTTATAGATAACCCCGGTCAGGTTTTTACCAGAGAAATACTGCTATCCGACATTTGGGGGATAGATTTTACCGGAGAGACGAGAACTGTCGACGTCCATATCGGTACGCTTCGGACGAAACTTGCCGAAGCGGGCGATCTGATCGAAACAGTACGAGGTGTCGGTTATAAAATGGAGGAAAAGAAATGAGCAACAAAATCTTCAAAGGAATCTGGATCGTTGCGTTATCAGTATTCCTTGCCTCTCTTGTTTTTATAATGGGCATCTCCTATAACTATTTTACCGGACTTCAGAAAAGCCAGCTGAGATATGAAACAGAGCTTGCTGCTCAAGGTGTCGCAAACGCCGGTATGAACTATTTTGACGGTCTGAATACCGAAGGATACCGCATCACTTGGATAGGAGCGGACGGCAGCGTTCTTTACGATAACGAAGCGGATACTGCAACGATGGAAAACCACATGGAGCGGGAAGAAGTCAAGCAGGCATTGGCGGGAGAATATGGCGAGTCCACACGTTACTCCGACACGCTTTCAGTCAAGCAATTGTATGCCGCAAAGCGGCTCCCGGACGGTTCTGTTGTCAGACTTTCCATTGTGCAAGTGGCTATATGGGCGCTTATTCTTGGATTTGTTCAACCGATCTGCATTGTTATTCTGATTGCTCTTGTTCTGACTTTTGTTCTTGCATCTCGTATTGCAAAGAAGATAGTAAAGCCGATCAATGAGATTGACCTTAATAAACCGGAGCAGTATTACGGACAAGAGAATTATAAAGAGGTCGAGCCGCTTCTGCTGCATATCGCAGCACAGCGAAACCAGCTAAAGAAAGATCAGGAACAGATCGAAAAAACGGCATTGATTCGGCAGGAGTTTACGGCGAACGTATCCCATGAGCTGAAGACGCCGCTTCACGCCATTTCCGGATACGCCGAGCTGCTTGAAAACGGTATGGTCAGGGAGGAGGATATCAAACCGTTTGCGGGTAGAATCCGCAGCGAGTCCTCTCGCATGACGAAATTGGTTGAGGACATCATAGAATTGACAAAGCTTGATAACGGCGGCGCCGAGATGGAGTGGGAGGACTGCAATCTGCTTCGAATTGCCGAAAACGCCGTTGACAGTTTAGACGCTGCTGCCTCTGCTCTGAACATATCCGTCAGTGTGGACGGAACGGATGCGCCGATCAAAGGTATTCCTCAAACGCTTTACAGTATTGTGTATAATCTCTGCGACAATGCAATCAAATACAATCATGCCGGAGGAAGCGTAAGCGTTGAAATTCATCCACAAAAAAACGATACTGTACTGACGGTGAAAGATACCGGAGTCGGCATACCGGAAGAATGCCAGGATCGGGTATTTGAACGTTTTTACCGTGTTGACAGAAGCCACAGCACGGAGGTCGGCGGTACCGGGCTTGGATTATCAATCGTCAAACACGCGGTTAAGATCCACGGAGGCAGGATAAAGATCAACAGTGAAATTGGGAAGGGAACCGAGTTTGTCGTTACTTTACCCAACGAGCCCAAAGAAATGCTCTCTGAGGGGGACCCCGAGTATTATGCTTGATTTTAATGAGAAAAAAGGATTCATTTGTGATATGGACGGTGTGATATATCACGGGAATCGTGTTCTTCCGGGGGTCAATGAATTTCTTGAATGGCTCAAATCCAACAATAAAGAATTCTTGTTTTTAACAAACAACAGCGGTCATACACCGAAAGAATTAAAGCAAAAGCTCGCAAGAATGGGACTTGACGTATCGGAAGATCATTTTTATACCAGCGCACTTGCTACGGCAGCATTTATCAAAGATCAAGCGCCCGGTTGCTCCGCTTACGTGATCGGTGCGTCAGCCTTGATTAACGCTTTATATGATGCCGGCGTCACAATGAACGACGTGAATCCTGACTATGTAATTGTGGGAGAAGGTAATTCTTATTCACTGGAATCCCTGACGCGAGCCACGAATCTTGTATTGGCAGGCGCTAAACTGATCGGTGCGAATTCAGATATATCCGGACCGATTGAAAACGGGATTGCTCCCGCGTGCGCTTCGCTGATTTCACCAATCGAAATGGCCACAGGCAAGAAAGCCTATTTTTGCGGAAAGCCAAATCCGTTGATGATGCGAACCGGGCTCAAAATGCTGGGCTGTCACAGCGCAGACGCTGTCATGATCGGTGACCGGATGGATACGGATATTATTTCAGGACTTGAAAGCGGAATGACCACGGTATTAGTGTTGTCCGGCATTTCCTCGAATGAAACGCTCACTCAGTTTGCCTACCGTCCAAGCGTTATCCTTGACGGTGTCGGGGATATCGTGAATATGGCTAATTCACAAAAGGTATAATAACCAGTATAGGCAGGAGCTGCGGCTTCTGCCTCTATTATTCTCACTTTACAAGGATTTTACAGAATGCCGATAGTGTATTTGATATTGAACCTTTACTCTATTCTTGTGAGAAATCTGAGAATGGAGACAAAGATATGAGTTTTTTTGACGTCTTAAATCTGATTGGTGGGCTGTGTCTGTTCCTGTTCGGAATGACGTTCATGGGACAGGCATTGGAACGGCGTGCCGGAAACGGACTGAAAGTGCTTCTTGGCCGATTGACAACAAACAGATTTGCGGGACTTGCCACGGGGCTGGGCGTGACGGCGGTAATCCAAAGCTCTTCAGCAACGACAGTTATGGTCGTCGGTTTTGTCAATTCAGGGCTAATGACGTTACGGCAGTCGATCAATGTTATCATGGGTGCGAACATCGGGACAACGGTAACTGCATGGATTTTAAGCCTTGCGGGGATAGACAGCAAGAATTTCTTTGTCAGTCTGCTGAAGCCGTCTTCGTTCACGCCTGTTCTTGCACTGATTGGCATTGTATTCTATATGTTGTCAAAAAACAGCAAGCGAAAAGACACCGGCATGATCCTGCTTGGGTTTGCAACGCTGATGTACGGAATGGAAGCAATGTCCGGTGCTGTTTCAGGTCTTCGGAACGTTCCCGAGTTTCAGCAGTTGTTCCTTGCGTTTACGAACCCGCTTCTTGGCGTTCTTGCAGGAGCGATCCTTACCGCCATCATTCAGTCAAGCTCAGCATCCGTTGGTATTTTGCAGGCGCTTGCTTCTACAGGAGCGGTTACATACGGCGCTGCCGTTCCAATTATTATGGGGCAGAATATCGGAACTTGTGTTACGGCGTTGATTTCATCTGTAGGAACAAATAAAAATGCTAAGCGTGCGGCACTCGTGCACCTTAGCTTCAATGTAATAGGCGCTGCAGTATGGCTAACGGGGACCTCTAAAAACTCAAAATTTCGAGAAAAACATGGAAGAAAAACTTAGGATTTTCAAGGGTTTTTCGTAAGGACATTTTTGAAATCAGATAGTTTTTATGGGGATTGCAGTGTCTCACTCCGTATTCAATATTCTCTGTACAATGCTGATGCTCCCGCTCAGTGGGGTACTTGAAAAGCTGGTTTGCAAGTTAATCCCGGATGCGAAGGAGCCGGAGAAAGCAAAAGAACTGGACGAAAGACTGCTTGGAAGTCCTGCTCTTGCTCTGAATCAGTGCAAGCAGGTTCTTGACCGGATGGCTGTTTCTGCCATTGAAGCCCTAAAGGGTGGTATAGGGAGTGTTTTGAAATACGATAATGGGATTGCAAAACAAATAAGGGCATTCGAAGATGAAACAGATCATTATGAGGATGTTCTTGGAACATACCTTGTAAAGCTTACGTCACGTCAAATTGGTGAAGAAGACAGCATAAAGGCAACTGAGTACATGAAGCTGATCGGCGATTATGAGCGCATTGCAGATCATGCCGTCAATCTGCTGGAATCTGCGGAGGAAATGCAGCAGAAGAAAATTGCCTTTTCCGAGAGTGCATCAAGAGAGTATCAGACCATAAGCTCTGCTGTTATGGAAATTCTCAATTTATCCTATCAGGCATTTTCAAATGCAGATTTCACGGCCGCAAGGAAAACGGAGCCTCTTGAACAGGTGATTGACGCATTGAAGGAGGAACTGCGTACCCGCCATATCCTTCGATTGCAAAAAGGCGACTGTTCGGTTGACGCAGGATTTATCTGGTCAGACTTACTCACGAATCTGGAACGTGTTTCGGATCATTGTTCCAATATTTCCGGATGTGTACTGGACACCGTGGGACATACGATGAACGCCCATGAAAATCTGAGAATTTTCAGACAGACAGACGGGGATTTTAAACAGCTGTATCAATTGTTTTCGAAAAAATATGAACTCTGATCCTTACATTCACCAAATTGTTTAATCTAATCCAGTAGGCATTTTGACTTGACAATCGCACTGTTCTTGCTATCATAACCCAGGCTCCCCTCTGGGAGCACACAACTGAATATCCGAGAAGCACAGATTTTGCGTGGCTCATGCCACGGGCTGCGGTGCGCCTGAGCTGCCGCTAATGCTTCGGCTGCTACCAAACGCCGACGCCGCCAACCTGTTTTCAGCCTGTTGACAGGACGGCGCACAAACAGGCTTCGACTTTGTCACAAAGCCGATTTACATGACTTCTTGCTTTGAAAGGGTATCTCTATCCTTTCGGCAAGGTGCTGTGTAAATCGGCTTTTTCTATTTGTACGAAAAAGCGAATGAGGACTGCCTCAATAGACAACTGAATGACCGTCCGAACAGGATATGACCGTGCCACGACTCCCCTCCGAAAAATGGGGTCCCCGCAAAATCGAAGATTTTGCGGGGAGAGGAGGCGCCCAGAAGCCCAGACGCAGAAAACCCGACCGCGGAAAGCGATCGGGTTTTCTGAGCCGTGCGCAAGGTGCGCCGACGTGGTGCCGGTAGCCGGAGTCGAACCGGCACGCCATCGCTGGCGGCGGATTTTGAGTCCGCTACGTCTACCAATTCCATCATACCGGCAGATATGTTTGCCGTGCCGCGTTGGCACGGACGGATCGGGGCGGAACGGGATCGTCTCCCGCAGCATGGGGGGTGCACACCGATTGGTGGTATTATAGTACATTCCGGGCAGAATAGCAAGCAAAATATTTTCGCAGCGCGAAAAAAACGGCGGTACGGGCTTGATTCTGGGTCCGTCACACATTATAATAATCATCAGAAGCCTGCCCGCAGGGCGGAGTCATTGCGTGGATGGGAGGAGATTCCAACATGAAACGGTTCCTTGGCGCGGTACTCGTACTGCTCACGCTCGTCTCTATTATGGCCATGCCGGTCGCCGCTGCCGACGCGGCGTTTACGGACGTTCCGAAAAACGCCTGGTATCGAACGGCGGTTCTGTGGGCAAGGAACAAACAAATCGTAAAGGGGACCTCCGCCACGACGTTCAGCCCGAACCGGGCCTGCACCCGTGCGCAGGTGGTCACCTTCCTCTGGCGCGCCAAGGGCTGTCCGGCGCCAAAGACGGCCTGTGCGTTCGGGGACGTTCCGACAGACGCGTGGTACGCCCGGGCAGTCGGCTGGGCCGTGGAGCAGGGGATCACCAACGGCACGAGCAAGACCTGTTTTTCGCCGGACCGGATCGTTACCCGCGCGGAAATGGTCACCTTCCTCTGGCGGGCAAGCGGAAAACCCGCTTCTTCCTACCGGCCAGGCTTCCGGGACGTGGAGGCGGAGAGCTATTACGATACCGCAGTCTGCTGGGGCGCGGAGAACCGCATCGTCATGGGCAGCGGCAAGCAGAAATTCGAGCCGAACAAGACCTGCACCCGCGCGGAGGCCGTGACCTTTCTCTTCCGCACCTTCTTCAGCTACCCGACCATGACAGCGCTGAAATCCAACGTTCAGGCGCAGCTGGCAGGGAAGGAGGGAACCTGGTCGGTTTACCTCTACCAGCCGGATACGGAAATCCTGATCAGCCTGAATCCGAAAAAAATTGAGGCGGCCAGCCTCATCAAGCTTTTCGTCGCCGGCGCGTATGAGCAGGCGGTCGCAAACGGGACCGCCAGTGCGAACGACCGCAACCTGATGGATCTCATGCTCAGCCAAAGCAGCAACTACTGCTGCGACTATCTGATCGATCGGATCGGCCTGAACGCGATCAACCAATTTGCCAAAAACGGCGGCTTTGCCGACACCGTGATCCGCCGCAAGATGAACTCGGGCAGCGGCACCAACTACACCTCCTGCCGGGACTGCTGCACGGCGCTGCAGCAAATCACAGAAGGAACTTATGTAAACCAAACAGCCTCCGCCCGGATCCTGAACGCCCTGCTTGCGCAGCAGCGGCGCGACAAGATCCCCGCCGGAGTCCCCGGTGGGGTTTCGGTTGCGAACAAAACCGGCGAGCTGCGCTATGCCCAGCATGACGCTGCGGCCGTGTTTGCTCCCTGCGGGACCTATTATCTCTGTGTCATGTCCACGGACCTCACCAATATCAACGCAGCGAAGGCTCTGATCGTTTCCATTTCCCGCACGGTCTATGAGGCGATCGGCCCGCTGCCGTACTGAGCGGGAAAGGGAGAGAAGCCAGATGAAACAATACCGTGTTCGACTGCTTGCCGCCGTGCTGGTCCTCGTGCTGCTGGCCGCCCTCTGCCCGCCTCGATCCGCTGAGGCTGCGGCCTTCAAGGACGTTCCTGCCGACGCCTGGTATGCAAAGGCCGTCGACTGGGCGATCGAGCGGGGGATCATCCGCGGCCTCAGCGCCGGGACCTTCGGCCCCCGGCGCACCTGCACCCGGGCGCGAATCGTGACCTTCCTCTATCGGCTGGACGGGCAGCATCCTGCCGGGAATCCGACCGACTTCTCGGACGTCCCGGCCGATGCCTGGTATGCGGACGCAGTCGGCTGGGCCGAGTCCGCCGGGATCGTCTCCGGGGTCGGAAAGGGGCGATTTGCGCCGAACGCTCCCTGCACCCGGGGCCAGGTCGCGGCGATGCTCTGGCGCTGTGCCGGTCAGCCGCAGTCGGGGGGAACGAATCCCTTCCGCGACGTCCGCTCCACGGACTACTATTATCAGGCGGTGCTCTGGGCCGTGCAAAAAGGGATCACCACGGGGACCGACGCTGCGCATTTCAGCCCCAACCGGCCCTGCACCCGGGCCCAGATCGTGACCTTCCTCTACCGGATGAACGGCGGCAGGATCGACGAACCCACGGAGCCGGAGCCCGGTCCTCTCGTTGTGATCGACCCGGGCCACCAGCTCCACGCGAACCCCGACAAGGAGCCGAACGGCCCGGGCTCGTCGGTCATGAAGGCAAAGGTCTCCGGCGGCACCTACGGTCCGGCCAGCAGAGTCCACGAATACCAGCTCAATCTGACCGTCGGCCTGATGCTCCGAACGGAGCTCGAGCGGCGGGGATACCGGGTCATCATGACCCGGACGACCCATGACGTGGACCTGTCCAACGTCGATCGCGCGAAGATCGGCAACAACGTCCATGCAGACGCCGTCGTCCGCATCCATGCCAACGGTTCGACCGACGCCTCCGTCCACGGGGCCTATACCATCAACATGACCAAAAACAACCCATGGAACGCGAATCTTTATACCAAAAGCCGCGCCCTGTCCGAGGCGGTCCTGAACGCCTTCTGCGCGAGGACCGGGGCCAGGAAGCGCAGCATCTGGGATACCGATACCATGACCGGGATCAACTGGAGCACGGTGCCCGTGACGATCATTGAGATGGGCTATATGTCCAACCGGGCCGAGGACCTGGCCATGGCCACCGCCGCCTATCAGCAGAAGATGGTCCTCGGCATCGCAGACGGGATCGACGACTATTTCGGCCGGTAGCAGAGCGCAGGCTCAGGCCTTGTGCTCGTGCTTCTCCTCCATTTCCAGGATCGTCCGGAACTGGGTTTCGTAGAGCTGGCGGTAGACGCCGTCCCGGGCCAGCAGCTCCTCGTGACTGCCCTGCTCGGCGATCACGCCGTTCTGGACCACCAGGATCCGGTCCGCCTTCAGGATCGTGGACAGGCGGTGCGCGATGACGATGCTGGTCCGTCCTGCCATGAGCTGCTCCAGGGCGTCCTGGATCGCGTGCTCCGAAATGGAATCCAGGGCGGAGGTCGCCTCGTCCAGAATCAGAATCCGCGGGTCCTTCAGGATGACCCGGGCGATTGAGAGGCGCTGCTTCTCGCCGCCGGAGAGCTTCAGGCCGCGGTTGCCGACCACGGTATCGTAGCCGTCGGGCTGGGCGCGGATGTATTCGTCGATGCTGGCGATTTTACAGGCCTGCTCCAGCTCCTCCTGGGTCGCATCTGCTTTGGCGTAGAGCAGGTTTTCCCGGATGGTTCCGTTGAAGAGATAGGTCTCCTGTGTGACCACGCCGACGTTTTCCCGCAGGTATTGCAGATCCATATCCCGAACGTCCACGCCGCCCAGACGGACCGCGCCGCCCGTGACGTCATAGAGCCGGGGGATCAGGTTCACCACCGTGGACTTGCCGGAGCCGGAGGGGCCGACGATGGCGTACATCTTTCCGGGAGGCACCGTGAAGCTGACGTCGGTCAGCAGGGGCTTGGCCGGATCGTAGGAGAAGACCGCGTGATCGTAGCGGATCTCAGCGTCCTTCAGATCGGGCTTCAAGCCGTTCTCCGGGCTCACGATGGGGTTTTTCATATCAAAGTAGTCGAAGATCCGGGTGAACAGGGCAAGTGACCGCGTGAAATCCACCTGTATGTTCAGCAGGGATTGGACCGGGCGGTAGAGCCGGTTGATCAGGGCGACCGTGGCTGTGATCGTACCGACGGTCAGCGCCGGGTCGCCGCGGGAGATGATGAGCCATCCGCCGGCAAAGTAGATCAGCAGCGGGCCGAGCTGGGTGAACATGCCCATCACCACGCCGAACCACTTGCCGCTGCGGGACTCCTTGAGGTTCAGCTTCGTGACCTCCTGATTGACCGTGCGGAAGCGCTCGTATTCCTGCTTCTCGCGGGTGAAGAGCTTGACCAGCAGCGAGCCGCTGACGGACAGGGTCTCGTTCACGAGCTGGTTCATCTCGTCGTGCTTGGCCTGGCTCGCGCTGGCGAGCTTCCAGCGGGTCCGGCCGACGCTGCGGGTGGGCAGGATCAGAAGCGGGATCACGACCAGACCCACCAGGGCGAGCTGCCAGCTCATCGTGAACAGGGCGACCAGGGTCGTGACGACCGTTGCCACGTTGCTCACGATCTGCGACAGGGTCCCCGAGATGACCGAGCTCACGCCGCTGATGTCGGTGTTCATGCGGGTGATGATGTCGCCCTGCCGCTCGGTGGTGAAGAAGGCGTGGGGCATGTGCTGGAGATGATCGTACATCTGGTTGCGCATGTCCAAGATGATGCGCTGGGAGATCCAGGCGTTGATATAGCTCTCCAGCACGCCGATGACCTGCGAGACTGTCAGGGTCACAAAGGCCATCAGCAGAAGCTGGATCAGCAGCTTCATGTTCTTTCCGACGAGCGCCTCGTCCACGATGCGTCCGGTGATGATCGAGGGCAGCAGGCCGACGGAGGCCGAGAGCAGGATCGCCACGAATACAAAAAGAAATTGCAGCCAATAGGGCTTGAGATAGGATAAGATCCGGAGCAGAAGACCTTTCGTGACCTTCGGCATATGCTGTTTTTCTTCGTCGGTCAGAAAGCCGCGCGGGGGCCGTCCGGCGCCTGGCATAAGCGTCACACCTTTCTGTGATCATCCGTTATTTCGTTCAAAGGACAGGATCAGACAGCTCTATCATAGCAGGTTTTTTCCTGCTTGTAAACGAATTTTCAAACCTTTTTTGGAAAAATATCCATTATCGCGCCGCGGACGGGAGGAATGGCGAATGCGCGAATCGAATCGGGCCGGACGCCTTCTGCGGGTCCTTCTGCCCGCGCTGACCCTGCTCTGGCTTGCGTTCATTCTGGGCAGATCTCTCCGTCCTGCGCCGGAATCCAGTCTGGAGAGCGGCTGGTTCGTGCGGCTGTTCCGCCGCGTGATCCCCTCGATCACGGATCACGCCGTCCGCAAGCTGGCCCACCTGACGGAGTTTGCCGTTCTGGGTCTGCTGCTCCGGGCGGATTTCAGCGTATTCGGTCACAAGGCTCTGGTCCTGCCGATCCTCTGCGGCCTGCTCGCGGCTGTGCTGGACGAGGGGATCCAGCGCTTCGTACCCGGCCGAAGCGGAGAGCTCCGAGACGTCCTGATCGACGGCTGCGGGGTCGTGCTGGGCTGTCTGGCCGCCGTGCTGTTCAGCTTCCTGCGCGACAAACGGAAACGGAAGAAGGGAAAAACGCAATGACCGAGCAAAAGACGCAAGCGCAGTCCGGGAATCTCCATGCCGGACACCGAAGCCGGATGCAGGCGCGGTTTTTGAAAAACGGCATGGACGGCTTTTCCGACGTAGAGGTCCTGGAATACCTCCTCGGCTACGCCCTCCCGCGCATCAATACGAATGAGCTGGGCCACCGGCTGCTCGATACCTTCGGCAGTCTGGACCGGGTCTTCGCGGCTCCGGTCGAGCAGCTCGTCACGGTTCCCGGCGTCGGTCAGCGGACGGCGTGCCTGCTCCGGTTCGTCGGAACGCTCTGGAACCGGGTGGAGCAGTCGCGTCTGGCGGGCGAGCGGTATTTCCGCACGACTCCGGCCATCGGCAGGTTTCTGGTCGCCAGCATCGGGGATTACCGGGAGGAGCGGGCCTTTCTGATGTGCCTGGACAACACGTGCCGGCTTCTGGACTTCCGCGAGCTGGCCCGCGGCGCGGTGAGCACCGTGAATCTGCCGTACCGGAGGGTCGTTGAGATCGCCCTTCTGAACAACGCCTCCATGGTCGTCCTGGCCCATAATCATCTCGGCGGCAACGCCCTTCCATCGCTGGAGGACGTCCGCTACACGCAGGGTCTGAACCACGCGCTTGAGCTGATCCAGGTCAGACTGGTCGATCACATCGTGGTCTCCGGACGGACCTACGTCTCCATGAAAGCCAGCGGCATGATCAACAGCATACAGGATTGAGCGCAGGTCCGGGGCCGCGTCACGAAGCACGTGACGCGGCCCCGGACCTGCGGTCCGACAAAAGCCGCGCATTTTCCGCGCCTCCCGCATAAGATGGGCCGGGAGGGAGAAACCATGCTTGACGTCTATTTGATCTACCGTTCCGTGACCCATGGGCAGGGGGCCGCCGCCGTCGTGCAGCGCGCCGGCCTGCGAAGCAGGCTCATCCGAAGCCCTGCAAACCTCGCGCCGTCCGGCTGTGCCTACGCACTGACCCTGCGCCGCGCAGACGCAGGCGCGGCGCTCAGCGCTCTGCGCCGGGCGGGAAACGCCCCCGCGTCGGTCTGGCTTCGGACGGCCGACGGCCGCTACGGGAGGTGGGAGCCGTGATCTATCTGGACAGCGCCGCCACCACCTTTCACAAGCCGCCCGCCGTCTACCGGGCGGTCGAGACCGCCATGCGGACCTGCGCCAGCCCCGGACGGGGCGGCTACGCCGCGGCGCAGGCTGCGGAGCGGACCGTCTACCGATGCAGGACGCTGGCGGCGGAGCTGTTTGACTGCCCGCCCGAGTCGGTCTGCTTCACGTCCTGCGCCACCGAGGGGCTGAATATTGCCATCCGCACCCTGGTCCGTCCCGGCGACCGGGTCGTCATCTCCGGTCTGGAGCACAACGCGGTCACGCGGCCTCTGCACGCGATCGGGGCCGTGACCGAGCCGGTCCGCGTGCCGCTGTTCTCCTCCGACGCTTGGGCGGAGGCCTTTGCCGGGGCCGTTACAAAGGGAACCGCCTGCGTGATCTGCACCCAGGTTTCGAACGTCTTCGGGGCCGTCCTGCCGATCGACCGGATCGCGGCGCTCTGCGCCGAGCGGGGCATCCCGCTGATCGTGGACGCCTCGCAGGCCGCGGGACTTCTGCCGGTGCGCCTGCGCGCCTGGAAGGCTGCCTTCGTCGCCATGCCGGGGCATAAGGGGCTGTACGGCCCGCAGGGGACCGGAATGCTGCTCTGCGGCAGAATGCCGCAGCCCCTGCGCTTCGGCGGCACGGGGAGCCTCTCCGCCGAGCAGACGATGCCCGATTTTCTGCCCGACCGCCTGGAGGCGGGCACGCTGAACGTGCCGGGGATCGCAGGCCTCGGCGCGGGTCTTCGCTACGTCAAAGCGCTTGGCAGGGGCGGGCGGCTTGCAGATGAGCGCCGTATGCTCATCCGGGCGGCGGCGGAGCTGCGCCGGCTCGGCGCGTCGGTCTGGACCGGCCCGTCCCAGACGGGCGTTCTGTCGTTTTGCATCCCGGGCGTCGATCCGGCGGAGGCTGCCGCGCGCTTTGCCGAGCGGGGGATCGCCCTGCGTGCCGGCCTGCACTGCGCGCCCCTGGCCCACCGGACGGCAGGGACCTTTCCGGCGGGAACCATTCGCGCCTCTGTTTCGTCTATGACTGCGCCGGAGGATCTGACTGCCCTGGTTCGTACCGCAAAGCGGCTGTATTTCTAAAAAATAAGGAAAAATCACGATCCGGGCGGAGAAAACCCTTGCTATTTCCGAAAAACTTTTGTATAATCTTAAAGATAAAATAGGTGTAGTGCAGACAGCACTCCCGCATTCGGGCTGACAGGAGATTTGCATGAAACAAATACAGGAATTCCTATCGAATATCAGGAATACCTTCCCGAGCATCACCGTGGTGGATATCCTCGATATTCTGTTGGTGGCCTTTGTCATCTACCAGGTCATCAATCTGATCCGCTCCACCAGTGCCTACCGCATTGCCAAGGCCATCGTGATCCTTTTGATCGTGACCGCCGTTACGGACCTGTTGAATTTCCACACGATCAATTATCTGCTGGAGCGTGTGCTTGAGTTAGGCTTCGTCGCCCTGGTCATCGTATTTCAGCCGGAGCTCCGCCGCTTCCTGGAGAAGATCGGCGGCCGCTCGATGCGCGATCTGATCGGCATCAACAGCTCCGGCCAGGAGAACTCGATGCCCGAGGTCATCCGCGAGACCGTCGAGGCCTGCGAGGCCATGTCCAAGGAGCGCGTCGGCGCGCTGATCGTCTTTGAGCGGGAAAACTCCCTCGAGCAGGTCAGCAGTACCGGCACGAAGGTGGACGCAGCGGTCTCTCAGGAGCTCATCCGAAATATTTTCTTCCCGAAGGCTTCCCTGCATGACGGCGGCATGATCATCAACAACTGCCGCATCGAATCTGCCGGCTGCCTGCTTCCGCTCACGGAGAACCGCAACCTGAGCACCGACCTCGGCACCCGCCACCGCGCGGGCGTCGGCGTCAGCGAGACGGCCGACTGCGTGGTCGTCATCGTCTCCGAGGAGACCGGCACCATCAGCGTGGCCATCAACGGCATGCTCAAGCGTTATCTGTCCAACGAAACCCTCCGCAGACTGCTGACGCAGGAGCTGATCGGAGACGAGAAGAAGAGCTCCGTCATCGACAAGCTCAAGGGCCACAGGAAAGGAGGCGACAAGGATGCAAGGTCGTAAAATTGCAACCCTTCTGATCTCGCTGCTTGCCGCTTTCCTGCTCTGGCTCTACGTGATCACCAGCATCGCGCCGGAGGCGACTGCCCGGATCAGCGACATCCCCGTGACCGTGGACGGCAGCATCGTTCTGGAGGAGCGCGGGCTGATCATCACCGACCAGAGAACGGAGAACATCTGGCTGGAGGTCAGCGCCTCCCGTGTGAATCTCACAAAGCTCAACAGCAGCTCGATCCGCATCTCCGCCGACGCCAGCAAGATCCGCGAGCCCGGCACCTACGAGCTGAGCTACAGCGTGATCTACCCGGATACGGTCAATTCCAACGACGTGGACCTCCTTCGCCAGTCGACCAGCCGCGTCACCGTCACCGTTTCCCGGCTGGACACGAAGACGGTCCCGGCCGTCATCTCCTGGCAGGGCTCCGTGCCCGAGGGCTACACTGCCGAGACGGGCAGCGCTACCCTGAACCCCGAGGAGGTCACGCTGACCGGCCCGACCGAGGAGATCTCCAAAATCACCGAGGCCCGTGTGGTATTTGACCTTTCCGCCATGAACGAGACCGTCATTCAGACGATCCCCTTTACCTTCTACGACGAAGACGGTAACATCATCCTCATTTCGGACAATACCACCGTCAGCGCGGAGTCGGCCACGCTGACCCTTCAGATCCTTCGCTCCCGCCAGGTTTCCCTTCAGGTGGAGCTGGTAGAGGGCAACGGCGTCACCGCCGATAACGCGGTCGTCACCTTCTCCACCGAAACCATCACGGTCAAGGGCAACGCCGAGGTCGTAGACGCCATGGACGACGTTCTGATCGTCGGCAGCCCGATCGAGCTGTCCAAGATCCGGGATCAGCAGACCTTCCGCTGCAATCTGAACCTGCCCGCCGGCGTCACCAGCGATACCGGCGAAACCACCGTGGAGGTCACGGTCGCCATCGTGGGAATCAGCAAGGCCTCCATCCCGGTCACGGATATCCGCGTCATCAACCAGATGGAAGGCTATGAGACCAGCGTGACCTCCAAGAGCGTCAACGTGACCGTTCGCGGCGCGACCTCCGAGATCAATCAGCTCCGCAACAGCAAAAACAACGGCATCTATATCCTCGTTGACCTGGAGGGCAACACCCAGACCGGCAGCTTTACCGTGGTCGGAACCGTCGTCAACGACGCCCATCCAGACGTCGGCGTGGTGGATGAGGCGCAGGTCAGCGTCAGCGTGACGCCGAGCGCCGAGACGCCGCCCGAAACCTCGGAGGGCTGATGTTCGGCTACGTCAGACCCCTTCGGCCGGAGCTGCGCATCCGGGATTACGACGCCTACCACGCGGCCTATTGCGGACTTTGCCGCGCGCTGGCAAAGCGCTACGGCTTCCGAAGCCGCTTTCTGGTCAACTATGATATGACCTTCCTCTATCTGGTCCGCGCCTCCGTCCGCCCCGCGGCCCCGACCAGGCGGTGCTTCTGCCCCGCCCGGCCCGGACGGAAAAAGCCCTGCCTCTGCGACGACGACGGCTTTGCCCGCGTGGCAGCCTGCACGGTCGTCCTCTGCTACTGTAAGATCCTGGACAATATCCGCGACAGCGGCTTCTGGAAGGGCCTTGCCTGCCGGCTGCTGAAGCACGTCTACCGCCGACCCTGGCGGAAGGCGGAACAGGACGCCCCGGAATTCGCGGCTCTGGTCCGGACGAAGCTCCGGGCGCTGTCAGAGCTTGAGGCGGCGAAAAGCCCCGGAATGGACGCTGCGGCGGATACCTTCGCCGCCATCGTCGCCGCCTGTGCGGACGATCTGCCCGACGAGGCGATCCGCCGCCCGGCGCAGGCCCTGCTCTATCAGGTGGGCCGCCACGTCTACCTCTGCGACGCCCTGGACGATCTGGCCGAGGACCTGCGCACCGACGGCTATAACCCCCTTCGCTACCGCTTTGCGCCGACGCAGACCGGCCTGTCCGACGAGGATCTGGCCTATCTGAGCCAAATCATGGACAGCGGCGTCAACCTGGCCGGCGCGGCCCTGTCCCTGCTTCCCGTGCGGCAGTACGGCTCGCTTTTGGAAAACATCGTCTATCTCGGCCTTCCGGCTGTATTCGCCGCGGTGAAGACCGGGCGCTTCCGGGCCGGCGCAAAAGAATTTCCCCGAAAGGAGAACCCATCATGAACGATCCCTATGAGGTGCTCGGCGTCTCGCGCAACGCTTCGGACAGCGAGATCAAAAAAGCCTATCACGACCTTGTGAAGAAATATCACCCCGATAACTACGCGGACAACCCTCTGGCGGACCTCGCCTCCGAAAAAATGAAGCAGATCAACGAGGCCTACGACTCCATCACGCGGGCCAGGGCTTCCGGCGCCTCGTCCTCCGGCGGCTACCAGTACGGTCGCAGCGGCGCTTCCGGCGGCAGCTACAGTTACGGCTACGGTTATCAGGGCGCAAGCGGCGGCGGACAGTATCAGACGGTTCGCGAGCTTCTCAATTCCAACCGGCTGGACGCGGCGGAGGCCACGCTCAACGGGATGCCGAACCGGGACGCCGAGTGGTATTTCCTCCGGGGCGAGATCGCCTACCGCCGCGGCTGGCTCGACGAGGCCCGCCAGAACTATCAGGCGGCCTGCTCCATGCAGCCGGGCAATATGCAGTACCGTTCTGCGCTGCAGAACGTCTCCGGCGCTTATACGCCCTACCGCCAGACCAACTACCAGCAGAGCTCCGATCTGAATGACGCCTGCAATATCTGCAACGCGCTGCTCTGCCTGAACTGCCTCTGCGGGGGAGGAGGCTGCGGACGTTGAGCCGGACCCGAAAACTGACGCTCTCCGCCATGGTCGCTGCCCTCTGCGTTGCCTGCATGGCGCTGAGTCTTCTGATCCCGCGGGTCACGCTGGCGATCACGGCCCTGGCGGGCATTTTCCCCGCCGTCGTGGTCATCACCTGCGGCTGCGGCTGGGCTGCCGGCGCTTCGGCGGTTGCCGCCGCGCTGGGGCTGCTGATCCTGCCGGATAAGACCGCCCCCCTCTGGTTCGTCTTTTTCTTCGGCCACTATCCGATCTGGAAGGCCCTCATCGAGCGCCTCCGGAACCGGCTCGGAAAGCCGTGGCTGGGCTGGGTTTTGAAGCTCCTCGGCTTCGCGGTCTGCGCGGCCCTGCTCCTGATCCTCTTCCGCGCGGTCTTTACCGCGCCCCTGCCTGAGCGGCTTTTGGGCACGGGCTATGGACCCTGGCTGCTGGCTGCAGGCCTGACCGCCGCCTTCGTTTTTTACGATATCGCCTTTTCCGGGCTGATCGCCTGGTTCCGCAGCACGGTCCTGCCCCGGCTGCGCTGAAAGGAGATCCCATTGACGGAAGAACGGAAAAACGCCTGCAGACTCCTCGGCGTTTCAGAAACAGCTTCTCAGGCAGAGCTGCAGGCCGCCTGCGACGATCAGCTCGCGCGGTTTGATGAGATGAAGTATCTGGGCAGCCCGCTTGCCGACATGGCGGCCCAAAAGCGGGAACAGATCCGGGCTGCATACCGTCTGCTCGCCGCCCCGGAGCCTGCGGAGCCGCCCGTCTTCGAGCAGCCCGCGCCGGAGTATGCCGCCGATCCCCATGCGGGGGAGAGCGTATCCATCCGCGTGCGCAGGCTGCTGAACGCGGGCAAGGCGGAGGAAGCCGACGCGCTGCTTTCCGCCCAGACGGATGCCGAGACGAATCCGGAGTTCGTCTATTTGCGGGGCATGACCCGCTGGAAGCAGGGCTGGCTGGACGAGGCCTGCCAATATGTGGACAAGGCGACGAAGATGGCGCCCAAGAACGATGAGTACAAGGCTGCCTCCGGGCAGATCCTTGCCGGGCTGCCGCCTGCCTCCAAGGTGAAACGAAGCTTTGCCGGGAAAACGGGCTGGGCCGTCTGCGGCTGCCTCTCCGAGTGCCTTTGCGAGGCACTCTGCGAGAGCATTTGCGAAGGCTGCTGAGCCCCGGATGAGAAAATGACGGCGCAGGTCCATCCCGCGCCAAAGAAGGAGAATACAAGCGTGATCAAAAGCATGACCGGATACGGAAGGGCTCTGGGTGAATTTGCGGACAAGCAGATCACCGTGGAGGTCCGCTCCGTCAATAACCGCTATCTCGACTGCACCGTAAAGCTGCCCCGGCTCTACGCCTTTGCCGAGGACGCCATCAAGCAGTGCGTCAAGCAGCACGTCTCCCGCGGCAAGGTGGACGTCTTCGTTACCGTCAACCAGATCCGGGACAGCAGCGTGCGCATCGCCCTGAACCGCTCGGTTCTGGAGGGCTATCTCGCCGCCATGAGCCAGATGGTTTCGGATTACGGCGTCCGTGACGACGTTTCCGCCACCGCCCTCAGCCGCCTGCCCGACGTCTTCACCGTGGAAAAGGCGGAGGAGGATGAGGATCAGCTCAAGACCCAGCTCCTTGCCGTGGCCGGACAGGCCCTGGACGCCTACGACGCCATGCGCGCCGCCGAGGGTCAGGCCCTGGCAAACGATCTGCGCGCGAAGGCCGCCGGGATCGCGGAGATGGTCTCCTTCGTGGAGACCCGCAGCCCTGCCACCGTTGCCGAGTACCGGGAAAAGCTCTACGCCCGGATGCAGGAGGTCCTTTCCTCCGCCGCCGTGGACGAGGCCCGGATTCTGACCGAGGCCGCCATCTATGCCGATAAGGTCGCCGTGGATGAGGAGACCGTCCGCCTGCGCAGCCATCTTTCCCAGCTGGAAGCCATGCTCTCCGCCTCCGAGCCGATCGGCCGCAAGCTCGATTTCCTGATGCAGGAGATCAACCGCGAGACCAACACCATCGGCTCCAAGTGCGGCGATCTGGAGCTTGCCCGGACGGTCGTCAATATCAAGGCCGAGCTGGAAAAGATCCGCGAGCAGATCCAGAACATCGAGTAAGCCCGAAAAGAAGGAACAGAAATGAAACTCATCAACATCGGCTTCGGCAATATGGTCTCCGCCCAGCGGCTGCTGACCGTCGTCAGCCCCGATTCCGCCCCGGTCAAGCGACTGATCCAGGAGGCGCGTGAACGCGGCATGCTGATCGACGCCAGCTACGGGCGCAAGACCAGGTCGGTCCTCGTCATGGATACCGACCACGTGATCCTGTCCGGCCTTGAGCCGAAGACGATTGCCGGACGCGTTTCCGAAGAGGAGGACTCCATTGAAGAAGGGTAGACTGATCGTGATTTCCGGACCCTCCGGCGTCGGAAAGGGCACCGTGGTCAAGCGCCTGCTGGCCCGCGACCCAAACACCTGGCTGTCCGTCTCGGCCACCACGCGGGCGATCCGCCCCAGCGAGACCGACGGCGTGCAGTACCATTTCATCTCGCAGGCAGAGTTTGACCGGATGATCGCTGAGGGCAGCTTTCTGGAATACGCCTGCTACGTGGACAACAGCTACGGCAGCCCCCTCGCGCCGATCGAGCAAAAGCTCGCCGAGGGCCGCGACGTTCTGCTGGAGATCGAGGTCCAGGGCGCTCTGCAAATCAAGCAGAAGCGGCCCGACGCCATCTCTGTCTTCATTGCCGCGCCGTCCTTCGAGGCCCTGGCCGAGCGTCTGCGCGGTCGAAAGGATACCGACGAGGCCGCCATTGCCAAGCGTCTGGAAACCGCCAGACAGGAATACCGGATCGCGCCGCAATACGACTACATCGTCGTCAACGACGAGATCGAAACCGCGGTGGCCGACGTGGCCGCCATCCTCCGCGCCGATTTTCTGCGCGCGGAAAACCATCTGAAAGTTTTATGCTTAGGAGGCAACGAACATGCTTTATCCCCCGATGAGTGAGCTTTTGACCCATATTGACAGCCGCTACCTTCTGGTGAACGTGGTGGCGCGCCGCGCCCGCCAGATCTCCATCGAAGCGCGTGAATTTGAAGAACCGCTCGAGGAGAAGCCCGTCACCCTCGCCATCCGCGAGGTCGCGGAGGGCAAGCTCGCGGCCGAGGTCAAGAAGGAGTACCTGCACTGAGCCTGCGGGTGATTTGCCGGGAGGGACGCGCATGATCGCAAAAATTGCCGTGGAGGGCCTGATCTATTCCATTGACAAGCCCTACAGCTATGCCGTCCCGCCCGCGACCGTCCTCCGTCCGGGTCAGCGCGTCAGCGTTCCCTTCGGGCGCGGCAACCGCGTCTCGGAGGGCATGGTCCTGTCCGTGGAGGAAGGCGAGCGGGAGGGCTTGAAGCAGATCCTTGCCGTCCTCGACCCGGAGCCCGTGATGACCGAAGGCCAGCTTCGTCTGGCCGCCTTCGTCCGCGAGCGCAGCTTCTGCACCTTCTACGACGCCATCCACGCCATGCTCCCCGGCGGGCTGTGGATCGAAAACCGCGAGATCTGGAAGCTGGAGGATCTGCCTGTCGACTGGGAGGACCGCCTTTCCGGCGATCCGGTCGCCGTCGGCGTGGTGCGTCTGCTGCAGAGCTGCGGCGGCACGCTGAGTCTGGAGGCTCTGTTCCGGCAGACCGGCGAGCGCAAGCATACCCGCGAGGCGGTGGAAGCCCTTCGCGCCAGACGCTGGCTCTCGGTGCAGACCGAGAATCGCCGCAAGCAGTCCGACAAGACCGAGCGCATGGTCCGATGCGCGGCCTCTGGCGACGTCGTGGCGGAATTTCTCCGCAAAAAGCGGCGCTCGGCCCCGATGCAGGCCTCCGTGATGGACCTGCTTGCGACGGTGGATACCGTCTCGTGGAAGGAGCTTCGCTACTTCACCGGCGCGTCCCTGCAAACCCTGCACGCGCTGGAACGGTCCGGCATGGTCGAGGTCTATGCCGAGGAGGTCCTGCGCAGCCCCGCCATCGTCCCGACGGACCGGGACGTTTCCTTCCCGCTGAATCCCGATCAGAGCGCCGTTTTCGAGGGCCTTCGCCGCCAGATGCGTTCGCCCGTGCCCGGAGCCGCCCTGCTCCAGGGCGTCACCGGCTCCGGCAAGACGGCGGTCTATATCCATCTGATCCGCGACTGCCTGGCAAACGGGAAAAGCGCGATGCTTCTGGTCCCGGAAATCGCCCTGACGCCCCAGCTGCTCAGCCTCTTTGCCGCCTGCTTCGGCAAGCAGATCGCCGTCATGCACAGCGCCCTTCCGGTGGGAGAGCGCTTTGACGCCTATAAGCGCGTCGCCCGGGGCGAGGCGCGGGTCGTGGTCGGCACCCGTTCTGCGGTCTTTGCGCCGCTGCAAAGCCCCGGCGTCTTCATCCTCGATGAGGAGCAGGAGCACACCTACAAATCCGAAAACAGCCCCCGCTACCATGCCCGCGAGGTCGCCCTTTACCGGGGACGGAAGGAGGGCGCGCTGGTCCTCCTCGGCTCCGCCACGCCCAGCATGGAATCGTCATATCTCGCCCGCACGGGCGTCTACGCCTTCTACCGCCTGGACCGCCGCTTCAACGGCAGGGATCTGCCCGAGGTCCGTCTGGTGGATATGAAGCAGGAGCTTCTGCGCGGAAACGCAGGCTCGCTCAGCCGCCCTCTGGTCGAGGCGATCGCGGAACGGCTGAAAAAGAAGGAAAAGACCATCCTCCTGCTCAACCGCCGCGGCGGCAGCCGCATGGTCGTCTGCGTGGACTGCGGCTTCGTGCCGTCCTGTCCGCGGTGCAGCGTCCATCTGACCTATCACATGGCCAACGAGCGCCTGATGTGCCACTACTGCGGTCACTCCGAGCCGCTGATGGATCCCTGTCCGGCCTGCGGCGGTCATCTCAAGCGGATCGGCTTCGGCACCCAGCAGCTCGAATACGATCTGCGGGAGACCTTCCCCGGCGTCGAGGTCCTGCGGATGGACGCCGATACCATCACTCCCACGAATCCGCACGAGGCCGTCCTGCGCCGCTTCGAGACCGAGGACGTCCCGATCCTCGTCGGCACCCAGATGGTTGCCAAGGGATTGAACTTTGACGACGTGACCCTGGTCGGCGTCGTGGATGCGGATATGTCTCTCTACGTGGATCACTTCCGCGCCGCCGAGACGACCTTTGATCTGGTCACCCAGGTGGTCGGACGCGCGGGGCGCGGCGCCAAACGCGGCATTGCGCTGATCCAGACCTTCACCCCCAAAAACGAGGTCCTTCTTCGCGCCTCCCGCCAGGACTACGACGGCTTCTTCGAAGCCGAGCTCTCCCGGCGGCGGCTCACCGATACCCCGCCCTTTGCCGATCTGATCCAGTTCGGCTTTACCGGCTTCCCGGAATCCCACGTGGAGCGCTGCGCCGCAGCCTTCGCCGGGGATCTCTGGCAGCGGCTGCAGGACCCGCGCCTGCGCCCGGCGATCCGGGACCTGCTCGGCCCCGCGCCGGCTCCGATCATGAAAATCAACGAAAAATATCGCTTCCGGCTGACGCTGGTGTGCAAAAACAGCCGCCCGCTCCGGCAGGGGCTCTCCCGGGCCGTGCAGGACTTCTCCCGCCGCAGGGAGACCGACGGCGTCAGCATCTGGGTCGATATCAACGGATACGAATAGAGGAATCACTATGGCACTCAGAAAAATACTCACGTTTGAAAACGAAGCGCTCAAAAAGGTCTGCCGTCCGGTCACGTCCTTTGACGCCCGTCTCGGCGTCCTGCTGGACGACATGAAGGAAACTCTGACCCAGGCCAACGGCGTCGGTCTGGCCGCTCCGCAGGTGGGCATTCTCCGCCGCGTCGTGGTCGTGGATACCGGCGAGGAGATGCTGGAGCTGATCAACCCGAAGATCCTTGAGACCTCCGGCGAGCAGGACGGTCTGGAGGGCTGTCTGAGCGTTCCGGACCGCTTCGGCATGGTCAAGCGCCCCAACTACGTCAAGCTCGAGGCCCAGGACCGGAACGGCGAATGGTTTGAATATGAGGCCGAGGGCCTGATCGCCCGCTGCTTCTGCCACGAGACCGAGCATCTGGACGGCCATATCTTTACGGAAAAGGCATATCATATGCTGACCGACGAGGAATACGAAAGACTCATGAACGGCGAGGGCGCCGACAAATGAGGATCGTCTTTATGGGAACGCCGGCCTTTGCCGCCACCTGCCTGTCCGGCATTCTGGAAACCGGGCATGAGATCGTCGGCGTCTATACGAAGGTCGATACCCCGAAAAACCGCGGCATGAAGCTCCTGGCCTCCGAGGTCAAGCAGCTCGCCGTCTCCAGAGGTCTGAGCGTCTATCAGCCGACCACCTTCCGCGACGACGCGGCGGTGGAGGAGCTTCGCGCTCTCCGGCCGGAGCTGATCGTGGCCGTCGCCTACGGAAAGCTCCTGCCCCAGCGCGTGCTGGATATCCCGAAATACGGCTGCATCAACATCCACGGCAGCATCCTGCCCGCCCTGCGCGGCGCGGCTCCGGTCCAATGGGCGGTCCTGAACGATCTGCCTGAGACCGGCGTGACCGCCATGTACCTCAACGCCGGCATGGATGAGGGCGATATCATCGGCGTCCGAAAGACCGCCATCGGCCCCGACGAGACCGCCGGCGAGCTGATGGACCGGCTTGCCGTCCTCGGCGCGGACCTGCTCCGGGATACCCTTGCGGCCATCGCCGCCGGGACCGCGACCCGCACGCCGCAGGACCCCGCCCTTGCCACCTACGCCCCCATGCTGGATAAATCGCTCAGTCCCATCGACTGGAACCGCCCGATGCGCGCCATCCTGGCGCAGATCCGGGGTCTGAACCCCTGGCCCATCGCCACGGCGGAGCTCGGCGGAACCCCGTTCAAGATCTATCAGGCCCAGCCTGCGCCGGAGCAGTCCGGCGCGCCCGGCAAGCCCCTGGCTCTGACGAAGGCCGGTCTGGTCGTCGCCTGCGCCGACGGCGCGATTCTGATCACCCGGCTTCAGGCGCAGGGCGGCAAGGTCATGCCCGCGCCGGACTATTTCCGGGGCCATCCCATCGACCTGTAAGGAGGACCCATGTCCGCCAGAGATACCGCGCTCTCCACCCTGATCGCCTGCCGCCGCGCGGGGGCATGGTCGGACGGCGCTCTCAAGCAGAACCTTGCCCGCGACGGTCTGGACCGCCGCGACGCGGCCCTGGCGACCCGCCTGTGCTTCGGGGTCCTGCAAAACCGGATGCTGATCGACTTCTGGCTCTCCCGCTTCGTTCGGGGCAGTCTGGAGAAGCTCCAGCCCGTCGTTCTGGATATTCTGCGGCTGGCCGTCTGCCAGCTCGCCTTTGCGGATAAGATCCCGCCCTCCGCCGCTGTCAGCGAGGCCGTGAATCAGACCCGGCGCTGCGCCAACGCCCGCGCCGCCGGTCTGGTCAACGGCGTTCTGCGGTCCATGCTCCGCTCGGAGGACGCATTTGCTCTGCCGGAGGATCTCTCCGTGCGCTACAGCCATCCCCAGGCCCTTGTGGACCTGCTGCGCGACTGCGTCGGCCCGGAAAAGCTGGAGCCCCTGCTTGCGGCCCACAACGGCAACCCGCCGACCTATTTGCAGATCAATCCGCTCCGCGCCGACGCCCGGACCGTGGCGGCCTCGCTGGAGGCCGAGGGCTTTACCGTGACGCCGCACCCGTGGCTGGAAAACTGCCTGACCCTGACCGGCGGCTCGCCCGAGCGCTCCGCCGCCTTCCGCGACGGGCTGTTCTACGTGCAGGACCCCGCCGCCCGCATGGCGGTCCTGGCCGCCGATCCCCAGCCCGGCATGGAGGTCCTGGACTGCTGCGCCGCCCCCGGCGGAAAGAGCTTTGCCGCCGGGATCCAAATGCAGAACCGGGGCGTCGTCTGCTCCTGCGATCTGCACGCGCATAAAATCGACCTCATTGCCCGCGGCGCCGCGCGGCTCGGCCTGGACTGCATCCGGGCATCCCGGGCGGACGCCACCGTGCCGGACCCGGACCGGATCGGCCGCTTCGATCTCGTGATCGCCGACGTGCCATGCTCCGGTCTCGGCGTCATCCGCAAAAAGCCGGATATCCGCTACAAGGCGCTCGACCGGCTGGCAGAGCTCCCCGCCGTGCAGGCGCGGATCCTGGAAACGCAGGCGGATTGCGTCCGCCCCGGCGGCGTCCTGCTCTACGCCACCTGCACGATCCTGAAACGCGAAAACGAGGACCGGGTCTCCGCCTTCCTTGCAGACCGTCCGGATTTCACGGCGGAGCCCTTCACCCTGCCCGGCGGCCTCTCGGCCCCGGCGGGAACCTTTACCTTTCTGCCCTGCGACCACGGGACGGACGGATTCTTTGTCGCCAAGCTCAGGAGGCAGTCTTGAAACCTGAAATCAAAAATCTGACCCTCGCGGAGCTCGAGCAGACCATGCTCGACCTGGGCGAGCCGAAATTTCGCGGCAAGCAGGTCTATTCCTGGCTCCACCGCGCCGCGCCGGACTTCGCCGCCATGACGAATCTCCCGCGATCCCTGCGGGAAAAGCTCGCCGACCGCTTCCTGCTGACCTGCCCCACCGTGGTCCGCAAGCAGGAATCCGCGCTGGATGGAACCGTGAAGTATCTCTGGCGTCTGTATGACGGCAACTGCGTGGAAACCGTCCTCATGCGCTACCATCACGGCAACACCGTCTGCATCTCCTCCGAGGTCGGCTGCCCGATGGGCTGCGCCTTCTGTGCGTCCACGATCGGCGGCCTCGTGCGGCGGCTCTCCGCCGGGGAGATCCTGGACGAGGTCCTGTTCACCCAGGCCGATTCCGGTCAGGAGATCTCCAATATCGTCCTGATGGGCATCGGCGAGCCGCTGGACAACTATGACAACGTCACCCGCTTTCTGGAGCTGGTCAACAGCCCCGAGGGCGCGAACATCGGCATGCGGCATATCAGCCTCTCCACCTGCGGCGTCGTGCCGAAGATCCGCGCTCTGGCGGAAAGCGAGCTCCAGCTGACCCTCTCGGTCAGCCTCCACGCCCCGGACGACGAGACCCGAAACCGCATCATGCCGGTCAACCGCACCTGGAACGTCGAAGCCCTGCTCTCGGCCTGCCGGGACTATTTCAAGGCGACCGGCCGCCGCATCTCCTTTGAGTACGCAATGATCCGTGGCGTCAACGACAGCCCGGAGGCCGCCGGCCTTCTGATCCGCCGTCTGCACGGCATGGCCGCCCACGTGAACCTGATCCCGCTCAACCACGTGGACGAGAGCCCCTTCGAGCCCAGCGAGCGGCAGACCGTCCTGCGCTTCCAGAAGCAGCTCGAGGACAGCGGTATCGCCTGCACGGTCCGGCGGACCCTCGGCAGCGACATCGACGCCTCCTGCGGTCAGCTTCGGCGCAAGTACCGCCAGACGGAGCTGGCCTCCGCCGATTGAATCACAGAAATCACCAGGGAAAGGAGAAATACCGGATGGAAGTTTGGGGCTTAACGGACCCCGGTCTGGTCAGGCCGCAGAATCAGGACTATTTTCTCCTGCAGCAGCTTGGCAAGCACGATCTCGCCGCCGTCGTCTGCGACGGCATGGGCGGCGCGAAATCCGGCAACGTTGCCAGCCGCCTGGCTGCGGAGGTCTTCACCGAGGAGATCAAGCGCAGCTACCGCACCGGCATGAACGACGAGCAGGCCGAATACCTGCTCAAGACCGCCGTCTCGATTGCAAACACGGCGGTCTATGAAAACGCATCCTTAAGCGAGGAGATGCGCGGCATGGGCACGACCCTGGTCGCCGCGGTGATCCTCGGAAAAACCGCCTATTTCGCCAACGTGGGCGACAGCCGCGGCTACCTGCTCAATCGCAGCGGCATAAACAAGATCACGGTGGATCACTCTCTGGTGGAGCTGATGGTCCAGCGCGGGGAGCTGTCCTCCGAGCAGGCCAAGGCCTACCCCGGCAAGAACCTCATTACCCGCGCCGTGGGCACCGAGCAGACCGTGGTCTGCGATACCTTCCGCAGCCCCGTCCGGCCCGGCGACTGCATTCTGCTCTGCTCGGACGGCTTGACGAATCTGCTGGCCGACCAGGAGCTGCTGTTCGAGGTCATCCACGGAGTCCACAAGGAAGACTGCTGCCGCAGACTGATCGGCATCGCGAAGGACCGGGGCGCCCCGGACAACGTGACCGCCGTTCTGATTGCCTGCTGACGGGCGGAAAGGAGAAAAGCCATGGATAAATATATCGGAAGGCTGCTCGACGAGCGCTACGAGATCCTGGAGATCATCGGCGTCGGCGGCATGGCCGTGGTCTATAAGGCGATGGATCACTGCCTCAACCGTCTGGTGGCGGTCAAGATCCTCAAGGACGACTATACCAACGACGCGGACCTGCGCCGCCGGTTCCACAACGAATCCCAGGCCGTTGCCATGATGTCCCACCCGAACATCGTCAGCGTCTACGACGTTTCCAGGAACGAGGACGTGGACTTCATCGTGATGGAGCTCATCGACGGCATCACCCTCAAGCAGTATATGGAAAAGAAGGGGCCGCTCTCCTGGCGGGAGTGCCTGCACTTTGCCATGCAGATCGGTAAGGCGCTGGAGCACGCCCACAGCCGCAACATCATTCACCGGGACATCAAGCCCCATAACGTGATGATCCTCAAGGACGGCAGCGTCAAGGTGGCCGACTTCGGCATCGCCCGCGTCGCCTCGGCCCAGAACACCCTGACCAAGGAGGCCCTCGGCTCCGTCCATTACATCTCGCCCGAGCAGGCCAAGGGCGCGCACGTGGATAACCGCACCGACATCTATTCTCTGGGCGTCGTCATGTACGAGATGCTTACCGGCCGTCCGCCCTACGACGGCGAAACCCCGGTCAGCGTCGCCATTCAGCATATCAACGGCACGCCGCTGGCCCCGTCTCTGCTCAACAGCGAGATCCCGACCGGTCTGGAGCAGATCACGATGCACGCCATGTGCTCGGATCTGAACATCCGCTATGCCAGCGTCACCGACATGCTTCAGGATATGGAGGAGTTCCGCAAGGACCCCACCATCCGCTTCACCTTCCTCCCGGCCCGTCCCTCCGCGAATACCGGCAGTCGGGTCCAGCCGCTGGTCCGTCCGCAGACCGTTCCCATCCGCGAGGAGCCCAAGCAGATCGAGTATGAAACGGACCCGGAGGATCGCCGCCGCAAGCTCCTGATCGGCGCGGCCGTCGGTCTTGGCGTCGCGGCCCTGCTCGTCCTGATCTTTCTGGTCGTCCGCTTTGCCGGACGGAAGGACAGCGAGGAGACGAGCCTTCCCTCCGAGGCAGCCGGAACGACCCTGCCCGCCGAGGTCCGCGTTCCCGGTCTGATCGGCTCGATCTACAGCGACGTTCCGAAGGACCAGGAGCCGTTCAAGTACTTCACCTTCGTCGTGGACGGCAATTCCTACCAGTACAACGACGCCTACCCCGACGGCGTGATCTTTGACCAGTCCATCTCCGAGGGTCAGCTCGTTGCGCCGGGCACGGAGATCTACCTCTCCATCTCGATGGGCGAGCGGACCGACAATATGCCGGATCTGACCCGCTATTCCCTGGAAAACGCCCAGTTCCAGCTCAAGGCGATGGACCTCAATCTGACCGTCCTCACCGAGCCGGAATACAGCGACGAGGTCAAGGAGAACTTCGTCATCCGCACCGATCCCGTGGCACAGAGCACCCTCAAGGAGGGCCAGGTCGTCACGATCTACGTCAGCCTCGGCAGGGAGCGGATCGAGGTGCCCAATCTGGCCAACTACACGCTGGCCGACGCGCAGCAGTCCCTGAAGGAAAAGGACCTGCGCTACAGCATCGTGGAGGAATACAGCAATTCCGTCACCCCCGGCTGCGTCATCTCCCAGAGCCCCGCGCCGGAGACCGAGGTTGAGCGAAATTCCGTCGTCACGCTCACCGTCTCCAAGGGAAAGCAGATGGTTCAGGTGGTCAGCGTGGTCGGCATGGAGCAAACCGCAGCCCGCGCCATGCTCGAAGCCAGGGGCCTTGTGGTCAATATCGCCTGGGAGAACAGCGAAACCGTTCTCTCCGGTCAGGTCATCCGTCAGTCCCCCGGCGCCAACGCCGAGGTCGCGCCGGGTACCGTCGTGACGCTCACGGCCTCTGCCGGTCCTGCGCCGAGGCCCACCGAGCCCGACCCGCCCGCGCCGAGCGAAGAGCCTGCGCCGGAGCCGAGCCAGGAAGCCCCCGATGAATCTGACGCGCCCTGAGCGCGCCGGGCGGAAAGGATACGGAATTTGAAGGGAATCATCGTCAAAGCCCTCAGCGGCTTCTACTACGTCCGGACGGCGGAAGGTCTGATCACCTGCCGCGCCAGAGGCCTGTTCCGGAAGACGGGGGAATCCCCCCTCGTCGGCGACCGGGTCACGATCGCCCTGTCCGGGGCCGAGGGCACCGTGGAGACCATCGCTCCGCGCCGCAACGCCTTCGTGCGGCCTTCGGTTGCAAACGTGGACGCCGTGGTGATCTTCGCCTCCGCCGCCATACCGGTCACCGATCCCTTTCTGATCGACCGCATGACGGTCATTGCGGCGCGGCAGGGCGTTTCCTCCGTCCTCTGCGTCAATAAGACGGACCTCGACCCCGCCGAAGGTCTGATCGGGATCTACCGCCGCGCCGGCATCCCCGTCGTCGCCACCTCCGCCCAGACAGGTGCGGGGCTGTACGCCCTGCGGGAAGCCATCCGGGGCAAGACCGTGGTCTTTACGGGCAACTCCGGCGTGGGCAAGAGCGCCATTCTGCGCGGCCTTTCGCCGGAGGCTGCCGTGCAGACCGGCGAGGTTTCGCAGAAGCTCGGCCGCGGCCGGCATACCACCCGCCACGTCGAGCTCTATGCCCTGGGCGACGAGACCTACGTTGCCGATACGCCGGGCTTTTCCTCCTTCGATCCCGAGCAGATGGAGCACGTCCCCAAGGAGGAGCTGCAAGACCTCTTTCCGGACTTCGCCCCCTACCGCACCGGCTGCCGCTTCCCGGACTGCTCTCACCGGACCGAGCCCGGCTGCGTTCTGCTGGAGGCCGTCCGCGCGGGCAGGGTCGAACCCTCCCGCCACGCCAGCTACCGCCGCCTCTATGAGACTGCGGAGCAGTACAAGCCCTGGGAGAACAAGTAGCTCGAAAACGAAAAACGAAATACTACGATCCCGCCTTTCTGCATACCATTTGCAGAAGGCGGTGATTTTTTTATGGGCTATTGCAATCGGATGGTCTGCTGCGGCTGCCTGTGCGCGGGGGCGGCGTTTCTGGTCGCAGCGCTGGCGGGTTCGTTCTGGTTCTGCTTTCTGCTTGGGGCGGCCCTGCTCGTGCTGGGCGTAATTTTGCACCGGTAGGTCTAAACCCCGGCCTGTCCGCGTATGGTATCAATAGATTCTGCAAGGAGTGAACAACTATGGAGCTGATCTTTCAAGAACAAACCGTCCGCTTCCTGGCTGAGACGGTCTATGACGGCCTGTGCCAGGAGCAGACGGCGGAGATGACCGTGCCGGAGACGATGCCCGAGATCGCCCGCATCGTGGACTGCTTCGGCACGGTCACGGTCCAGAACCGGGTCGTGGAAAGCGGCTCGGTCAGCGTGACGGGCGGGATCCAGGCAGGCGTCCTCTATGTCCCTGCGGAGGACGAGACCCGTCTGGAGCGGATCGACGTCTATCTGCCCTTCACGGTCACGAAGAAGGTCCCGACGCGGGAGGACGCGACCTTATTCTATTGGGGCTGGCTGCGGTCTATTGAGGCCCGCTTCATCAACGCACGCAAGATCCTGGTCCGGGCCGGCCTCTGCAGCGAGCTGACGCTTCTGAGCCCGGCGGAGCTGTCCGTCTCCTGCCTGGGCAAGGCCCCGGCGGAGCTTGCCTGCCTGACGCATACTTATCCGCTCCGCCTGCCGGTCTGTGCGGCGGAAAAGGAGCTCCAGCTTGCCGACGAGCTGCTCATGCCCGAGGACGGACCGGGAGCGGATCGCCTGCTCAAGTGGACCTGCGGCGTGGAGATCGAGGAGAGCCGCGTCATCGGGGAAAAGGCGGTCTTCAAGGGCAGCCTGCGCATCCGCGTCCTGTTTTCCAGCGATTCCGGGCGTCTGGCTGCCTGGGAGGGGACCGTGCCCTTCTCCCAGTATGCCGAGCTCGACCGCGCCGTTGAGGAGGGGGGCGTCTCGATCCAGCCCATTCTCCGCCACGTGGAGATCGACACCGACGGCCAGCTGGACAGCCGCCGTCTGCTGCTGAACGTCAGTCTGACGGCACAGATCACGGTCCGCGCCGACGTTCCGGTCACGCTGACCGAGGACGCCTACGCCCTGCGCGGGAGCTTCACGCCGAGCTGGCAGACCCTGCCCCTGAGCCCCCTGCTCGACAGCCGGAGCCTTCCGCTCACCGCGAATCTGCCCATCCCGCCGGAGGCTGAGCGGGTCCTGGACTGGACCTTGCTGCCCGACTGCCCCGCCCAGAGCGTCCCGGGTCCTGCAGCCCCCTCGCTGCGCGTGAACCTTGTCTATTTTGACCGCGACCGCACCCTGCGCGGCAAGGTCGTGCAGCAGCCGGTCCAAACCGACTTCGTCCGCGCGGAGGGGGAGGCGGGGCGCTGCGTCCTGCTGCCGGGCGGCGGCGCTGCGCTCCGCGCGGGAAGTCTGGAGATCCCGCTTCGTCTGGACTGTGAAACCGTGCGCGCCGAAACCTGGCGCAATCTCTGCGGCGGAACGCTGGAGCCCGCCCAGGGGGGAGACCGTCCCTCGCTGACGGTCCGACGGGTCAGCGGCCCGCTCTGGGAGGTCGCCAAGGCCGGCGGCTCCACCGTCGAGGCCCTGATGGCGGCAAATCATCTGGATACCGACTGCCTGGAGGAGGAACGGCTGCTGCTAATCCCCGCGGGCCGGATCCCGGCAAAGGAGGAAGAAGCATGAAGCTCTACGAGGACGTTGCAAAGCGCACCGGGGGCAATATCTATCTCGGTGTCACCGGCCCGGTCCGAGTCGGCAAATCCACCTTCGTCAAGCGGCTGATGGAGGAGCTGGTCCTGCCGAATATCGCGGATGAATACCGCCGCGAGCGGGCGCGGGATGAGCTGCCCCAGAGCGGTTCTGGACGGACGATCCTGACCGCAGAACCCAAATTCGTACCCGAGGAGGCCGTGGAGATCTCCCCGGACGGTCAGACGAAGCTCTCCGTCCGCATGATCGACAGCGTGGGCTACATGATCCCCGGCGCCCTCGGGGCAACGGAGGACGGCAGCCCCAGGATGATCACCACGCCCTGGTTCGACCACGAGATTCCGCTGACCGAGGCCGCCGAGCTCGGCACGAAAAAGGTGATGGAGAGCCACTGCACCGTCGGCCTGGTTCTCACCTGCGACGGCAGCGTGACCGACATTCCCCGCGCCGATTACGTGGAGGCCGAGCGCCGCGCCATCGCGGATATGCAGGCCACCGGGAAGCCCTTCCTGATCCTGCTCAATACCCGCCAGCCGGATTCCGAGGAAGCCGCTGTCCTCGCCGCCGAGATCGGGGCGGCCGCCGGGGTGTCCTGCCGTCCCATCGACGCGCTGCGGATGGGGAAGCCGGAGATCAACCGGATTCTGACCGACCTGCTGCGGGAATTCCCCGTTGAGGAGCTGCGTTTTACCTTCCCCGCGTGGTTCGACGCGCTGGAGGACCGCCATCCCCTTCGCCAGACCCTCTTTTCCGTGATCGCAAAGACCGCCGAGGATCTGCGCCGCCTCTCCGAAGCGGACCGGATGACCGAGGCCCTGGGCGGCCTGGAGGCTGTGGAGGACTGCGCGGCCCAGACCATCGACCTCGGCACCGGGACGGTCAGCTACCGCGTCCGTCTCCCGGACCGCCTGTTCTACGAGATCCTGTCCGAGCGCTCCGGCGTGCGGATGGAAAACGACGGCGACCTGCTCTCCGCTCTGAGCCGCTACCGCTCCATCCGCGGGGAATACGACCGCATCCAGGCCGCCCTGGACCAGGTCCGCACCACGGGCTACGGGGTCGTCCTCCCGGTGCGGGAGGAGGTTGAGATTCAGCCGCCCGAGCTGATCCGGAAGGGGAGCGCCTGCGGCGTCCGCCTGCGGGCCACGGCCCCGTCCATCCACCTTCTGCGGGCGGATATCAGCGCCGAGCTCAGCCCGATGGTCGGCGGCGAGACCCAGACCGAGGATCTGGTCCAAAGCCTCAGCTCGGCCTGGGAGAACGACCGCGAGGGCTTCTGGCAGAGCAACCTGTTCGGCAAGACCCTCTACGATCTGGTCAGCGACGGTCTGACCGGCAAGCTCTCCGCTCTGCCGGAGGACTCCCGCCAGAAGGTCCGCGGCGCGCTGACGCGCATCGTCAACGAGGGGGCCAACGGCCTGATCTGCCTGGTGCTGTGATTCCGCAACCGTTCAGCCCCAAGCTCGTAGGGCGGCCGCTTGTGCCGGAACGGTAGACCCCAGGCCGCCGCGCAGTCTCCCGCCCGGTGGGACGGCGGCCAGAGGTCTGGCCGCCCTACGCAGGAGGGAGGGCTGAACTGTTACATGATTCCCGGTCCGGGCTGCGGTTTTTTGGAAAAAATCCTTGCATTCCTGAATGGGATGCAGTACAATAAAAGCGCGAAAAAAACCCGGAAAGGATGATTTCTCATGAACGCCTACGAACAAATGACCAAGGCCGAGCGCGAAGCGGAGCTGAAAAAGGTCCGTGCCGAGTTTGACGCGCTCTGCGCCAAAAAGCTCTCCCTGAATATGGCCCGCGGCAAGCCCGGCGCCCACCAGCTTGACCTGTCCACCGACATGCTGACCATCGTCAACGACCCCGCCCAGTGCAAGATCGACGGCATCGACGCCCGCAACTACGGCGAGCTGGCCGGCCTTCCGTCGGCAAAGAAGCTCTTTGCCGAGATCCTGGGCGTCACCCCGGAGCAGTGCTTCATCGGCGGCAGCGCCAGCCTCCAGCTCATGTACGACGTGATTGCCAAGGCCTACACCCACGGCCTGCGCCACAGCCCCAAGCCCTGGGCCAGAGAGGATCATATCAAATGGCTCTGCCCCGCGCCCGGCTATGACCGCCACTTCAACGTCACCAAGAGCTTCGGCATGGAGCTGATCACGGTTCCCATGCTCGACGACGGCCCCGATATGGACATGGTCGAGAAGCTCGTGAAGGACCCGACGGTCAAGGGCATCTGGTGCGTTCCCAAGTATTCCAACCCCGAAGGCGTCATCTACTCCGAGGAAACGGTCCGCCGCTTCGCTGCCCTCAAGCCCGCCGCGCCCGACTTCACCATCATGTGGGATAACGCCTACTGCGTCCATGAGTTCGAGGGCGAATTTGTTCCCTTCCCGGACATCATCTCCCTCTGCGCCGAGCAGGGCAGACCCGATATGGCCTGGGAGTTTGCCTCCACCTCCAAGATCACCTTCCCCGGCGCAGGCATCTCCGTCCTGGCCTCCAGCCTGGATAACCTGGCCTACTACAAGAGCCTGGCCACCTTCCAGATCATCTCCTACGACAAGATGAACCAGCTCCGCCACGTCCTCTTCCTGAAGGATAAGGCCCATACCCTGGACTTCATGAAGAAGCATGCCGAGGTCCTGCGTCCCCGCTTCCACTGCGTCCTCGAGGTCCTGGACCGCGAGATCGCACCCCTCGGTCTGGCCGAGTGGAAGCACCCGAAGGGTGGCTACTTCGTCTCCGTCAACACGATCCCCGGCCTTGCCACCCGCACCTGGGAGCTCTGCAAGCAGGCTGGCGTGACCATGACGAAGGCCGGCGCAACCTACCCCAACGGCTTCGACCCCAACGACAGCAACATCCGCATCGCCCCCAGCTTCCCCGAGCTCGACGAGCTGCGTCAGGCCATGGAGATCTTCTGCACCTGCCTCAAGCTCGCCGCCCTGGAGCAGCTGAGCGCATAAATATATCGGACGGCCCGACCGGTTTCGACCGGTCTCCCGGCCCCGGCCCGCTATAATAAAAGGCACACACGCCCGTTCGTGTGTGCCTTTTGTCATACTTACCGATATCTGCAAAGGAGGAATCCAACTTGACTTTCACCAGTCTGCTCCAGGATAAGCGCCTGACCATCCTGCTCTCCGGGGAGATCGACCACCACAGCGCCCGCGAGACGATGGAGGCCGTCACCGAGAAGATCCGCGTCTACCTGCCCCGCTATTGCGAGCTGGACTTCGGCGCCGTGACCTTCATGGACTCCAGCGGCATCGCACTGGTCATCCACACCCTGCGGGCCATGAATGAGCTCGGCGGCAAGCTCCGTCTGACCAGCGTTCCGCCCCAGCCGCGCAAGGTCCTTCTGGCCTCCGGCATCCAGAATCTCGTCGCCCTCTCGCAGGAAAGGAGCCCGGCATGAAGCACGAAAACGAAGCCGTCGTCCGCTTCCCGTCTCTCTCCCGCAACGAGGCCTTCGCCCGCTCGGTCACGGCAGCCTTCGCCGCCCAGATGGACCCGACCATCGACGAGCTCAACGACGTCAAGACCGCCGTCAGCGAGGCCGTCACCAACGCCATCGTCCACGCCTACCCGGACCGCGTCGGCCCGGTCACGCTCCGCCTGCGCAGACTGGAGGAAAACGTTCTGGAGATCACGGTCAAGGATCTGGGCTGCGGGATCGAGGACGTGGCCAAGGCCCGTCAGCCGATGTTCACCACCGGCGGGGCGGACCGCTCCGGCATGGGCATGACCATCATGGAGAGCTTTATGAACGCCCTCTCCATCCGCTCCCGGCCGGGCCGCGGGACCACGGTGCGGATGAAGAAAAAGCTCGTCGGCAGGGGAGACCCCGATTGCAAACCGCGGAGCTGATCGCCCGCAGCCACGCGGGGGACAAGGCCGCCACCGCCGCCCTCGTGGAGGAAAATACCGGCCTGATCTGGGCCGTGGCCCGGCGCTTCTTCGGACGGGGCGTGGAGCCGGACGACCTCTTTCAGCTCGGCTCCATCGGCTTTCTCAAGGCGGTCTCCGGCTATGACCCGGCCTTCGGCACGCAGTTTTCCACCTACGCCGTGCCCAAGATCGCGGGCGAGATCCGCCGCTTCCTCCGCGACGACGGGGCCGTCAAGGTCAGCCGGACGCTCAAGGAGCGGGCCGTCAAAATCGCCCGCGCTCGGGCGGAGCTCGTCGAGGAGCTGGGCCGGGAGCCGACCCTCTCCGAGCTTTCGGAGGCCCTCGGCCTGGAGCCGGAGCAGATCGCGGAGGCTGAGACGGCCCTCGCGGCGGTGGATTCCATCCAGCGCGAGACCGGCGAGCGCGGCCTGACGCTGGAGGACGTGCTGACCGACAGCCCGATGGAGGAGACCGTGGTCGAGCGGCTGGCCCTGACGCAGGCTCTCTCCGAGCTCCCGGACCGGGAGCGGCGCGTCGTCCTTCTGCGTTATTTCCACGGTCTGACGCAGGATAAGATCGCCCCGCTTCTCGGCGTCTCCCAGGTCCAGATCTCCCGCATCGAGAAAAAGGCCCTCGCCCACCTCCGCGCCATGCTTTCGCCGGTCTTTTGAAGCATCGCCGCGCGGTCAAAAACGCCGCCCCGCATGAGCCGTCATGCGGAGGCGGCGTTTTCCTCGATTACTCGAGAGGAGGGATTTTGCGCGTCGATCTGTTCCCGTTTCCTGACGAACCGTGCCGCTCTCCTTCCGCGTTCCGCAGGACTGAACTGTTGCTGAAAAACGGCAAACAATTCCTAAATTACAGAAATATCTTATTGACAAACGATATGAAAAATGCTATGGTTAAGAAAAACCGTCCGGAGGGATCCCCATGAAAGCAAGATCCGTCTTGTTCAGTCAGATCGGCTGCGCGCTCTGGCTGATCGTCCTCGCCGCGCTCTGCGTGGCGGTGCCCTTCATCGCGTCCTGGTATCAGCGGTATCGCGCCTTATCCGACGGCGTCACCCGCGCCATCATCGTTGCCTTCTATCTCTGCTGCCCGCCCGCCGCCCTGGCCCTTGCGGCCCTGCTTCGGGTTTTGCGCAACATCCGCCGGGACCGCCTGTTCGGCAGGCAGAATACGCGCCTGCTGTACCTGGTCTCCTGGTGCTGCCTCGCGGTCGCCGCGTTCTGCTTTGCAGCGGCCTTCTGGTATATGCCGCTGGCCCTGATTTCCGCTGCCATGCTGTTCATCTTCCTGATCGTCCGCGTCGTCTGCGCCTGCTTTGTCGCTGCGGCGGAAATCAAGGAGGAGAACCGTCTGACGATTTAAGAGGGGAGGTTCGCCATGTCCATCATCGTCAATCTGGACGTCATGCTTGCCCGCCGGAAGATGTCCTCCCAGGAGCTGGCCGAGCGCATCGGCATCACGCCCGCAAATCTGTCCATTCTCAAAACCGGCAAGGCCAAGGCCATCCGCTTCTCCACCCTCGACGCCATCTGCCGCGCCCTGAACTGCCAGCCCGCCGATATTTTGGAATACTGCCCTGAAGAATCCGACCCCTCCCTCCGCCATCAATCGTCCGCCTCGTAGGGCGGCCTGAAAAACATATTCCTCCGGCCTTGGAATCACCACTGACACCGGTGAAGCACCTATCCTTTCTGACAAATACCAGGGGGCCAATCATGAATCGACGAAGAAAAAGACCATTTCTGGCCTTAATTATTTGCTTTTTGATTTGCTGTTTTTCAGGATGTGGTACGCAACCGCCCTCTTTTCATCAGATTGAAAGCCTATATCTACAGAACAAATCTGATTTTTCTACTGTCTCAACTTACCTCGTTAACATTCAAGCTGAGTGGGCATTAATAGAAACCGATACCGGGAAAATCATCATTGACTTCAATGACCAAAAAATCAACGATTCTTCGGTTTTGGAAAGCCTTCACCATCTTTGGAAAACCGGATGCTTCAGCATCTATATGAATCGAGCAGATAACTCAATCTGCTTTGAGTTATGGAGAACGGGAATAGTTGGGGACGCTGATGCAGGATTACTCTATGCAATAGAGAATGATGAAAAAAAGCTGCCCACTACGCAGTATTTAACAGAATTACAGCCCCTTCAAACAACTGCTTGGTACTATTATGTCGCTGATTATGAAGAGTGGCGCAATCATCGTCAGACAACATGTGACGCCCGATGACAATGGGTTAAACCTCTACTACGAGGACCGGTACGGTTATGGAGGCTGATATGAGAACAAGACTATGCTTGTATGTTATGATCTGTGTTATTCTTCTCTCTGGATGTGATTTCCCGCGGGAAAACACGCCAAGCTTTAACGATGTGGTTTCATTCGCGAAGGAAAATAGAGAGGATTTCATAGACTGTTCACGATTCTTACTGAAAAACTTCGCAACAGAAGATGATGCGATCAATATTACTATGAATGAAAACGGTACGATGCGGTTGTATTCTTATCATCTGGAAAGCGCTAAGGAAGAAAGGATACCGGAAGTTGAGCCACTGCTTGCCGGTAGTATGGTCGATGTGATTACGCTCCGCAGCAATGCCGTTGAGTACAGTGTAGGTGGTTCCGGGATTGGATCAAATATGACGTATAACAAGATCATTTACATTCCATCTGACGACGTCGCAGATTTATTTGGCTATTCCGAAGGATTCGATTTCCACCCTGATGAGGCGACAGGGGGAGTCCTGGGAGAAAAGCCCGGAAGCGATGATACGTTCTTTTATTACAAGATCCATGACTGCTTGTATTATGTCATAACACATTTTTAACCGCGCACACTGCTTCGTTGGAGGAACCATGCGTCAAAGTGAGTCCTTCTGGCAGGGGGACGCTCCTTCGCGACACGCAAGTTAACATAAAACATGACGGCGAGAATCGCCTTCGATGACACACGAGTTTCGCAACAGAAAGGAAGATGCCCTGTGAAAAAATCCATCCTCTGTCTCTTGCTTCTCTCCCTGCTGCTGGCCCTGACGGGCTGCGGCGGCAGCTCAGCCCAGACGTTGGAGGCCAGTGCCGAGTCCCCGACGACGATCAGCACCGAGGCGCCAAACACGGAGTCCTCTTCGACTGTGAACGGCACCGATGTGCCAGGTACGGAGGCTCCGACCACCGCGCCGCCGACCACCGAGCCCTCAGGCACCGAAGACCCCTTCCTGACGCTGCCTGAAACGCTGGACGATAGCTACAGCTTGGAGGATTTCCGGTTCCGTTTGTCAGAACTCACACCCCGGGACCTTTTGGAGCAGGGCTGGGTGGAGACGGACGCCATCCTCATGCGCAGCATGGGGACGGACAACCCCTACGCCCAAGCGCTGCCTGAAACGGAGCGGAAGGACCCCAACGCCACGCCGGAGCTCTCCGAGGAGGGAATGCTGGACCCTGATGGTATGGTACAGATCTATCTGGTGCCAACCGGCGACGAGGATAGCACCTTCAACCTCCTGCGGCTGGGGGTCGTCAACACCGGCAAGGAGACCGTCCACTATCTGGACTGTCCCATCCGCTATTTCTCCATCAACGAGGCCTTGTTCTACAAGCAGAGCGAGGAAGGACTGGTGAACTTCACCGGTCCCGCCGGGATCACCCGGGGCATGGACAAGGAGCAGCTCCTGGCCCTGCTGGGAGAGCCCGTCCATGAGGACGGCAGCGGCGGCAGGGAGGCAATTTTCTATCTCAGCCAACAGATGGAGGAGCTGGTCCTGCTGCTGGACTCCGAAGGCAGGCTGCAAGCCATGTTCTTCCAGGATCTGGTGCGCTATGACCCGGCGGATTATGTGTTTCACAACTGAAAGAAAGAAGCCTACGGCTTTGAATCACCACTGACACCAGTGAAGCACCTGTCCTTGGAACACAGTAGGGGAACGGTTCTTCGCGACACGCAAGTTAACATAAAACATGACGGCGAGAACCGTCTCCGTTGACACACGGTCTGCATCAATATCGTCAAATCGCTATGAATGAACGAGGAGGAAGAGCGATGAAGCATTTGATCCGGAGCGCACTGCTGATTCTGGTTGTTTCGTTTTTTGCCGGGTGTGAACAGTTGCTGCCGGACGCAACAAGTTGTTATGACCGCACGCACTCGTTCTATGAATCGAACGGGTCTCTGCTGAGAGATTGCGTGCGCGAATGCCAGAGCATATATTCCAAATCGCCCGGCTGCAGGTACGTGGTCAGAAAGCTCGATACCGGAACCCTTGAAGTGACGCAGAACTATTTTGACGGCGCTTCTCCGAAATCGAACCTGACCAGCGAGAACCTCTCAAAAGTTCTTGACGTCAGCTGGATATCGCACATAACATTTGACGCAGACTGCGTTGCCTTCCAGATCGACACGCTCGGGAGTGCGGAGAGAATGCTCGTTTACCTCCCATCCGATGATCCATACGCGTTTTATTGCAAATCCGATCAATGGCATCCTGATGATCAATGGTATCCTGTTGTGGAAAACGGAGAGACGATTTATAAAAAGAGGAATGATGACAACACGGTTTTCTTTAAACAGATCGGAGCGCATTTTTATTTTGTCGAGCTGCATTTTTGACCGCTTGAGAACACAGGGGGTATGATCGGTGAATCTGCAAAGGATATCATCTGATCTGCGGCAGCGCTGTGACAGCGAGGAACGGTTCTTCGCGACAAGTTAACATAAAACATGACGGCGAGAACCGTCCCCGATGACACACCCGTTGACACAGTCCCCGATGACACGCGAAGGAGGACCTGCAGCAAATGAACAAAGGACAGTTTATGGCGCGAAGGATTCTGCTGAAAGAGAAGCTCTCTGAAAAGTACGGCCGGCTCAGCCGGAAGCAGAAGCGCTGGATCGTAGCGGCGATCGTTCTGTTGATCCTCGCACTGCTTTTCACGCTGCGATATTTAAAGCTTCACAAATATGACTCGGTCGTCAAGATCGAGACGGTGTTCCGCCAGAACGAAACGGATATCCGTCATGCGGCCGAAGTGCTGACTGCACTGCCGAAGCATGAGGACGATGATTTTCCCGACTTGCTGATTGTTCCAAAAGATTTCGATGCGTCCGGCATAGGGCACGTTTGGTCCGGTGATAACTGCAGCATTGTTTCAGATGGTGAGCTGACAGAACAGGCGTACCAGTCGATTTTTGAAGCGGCTCGACCGCTGTTTCGTGAGATGCCGATGGTTTGTATCGCAGTTTCTACGGACAGGTCAGTCGTTGACTTCATACTGTGGCAGCAACCTTACGGCCCTAAGGCTTTACTTAGCTCTTTTCGGGCGTGTATCGTCTATGACGCCAACGCGGCTTTTTACAACGCAGAGACCCGGGACGCCTGCGATTCAAGACATGCACTTCTCCACTACGAAAGGCATTATCCGGGCGTTACGGATGTAAGGCAGCTTGAAGAGAACTGGTTCGCGGTGACATCTGAATAAACGCGCGGAAGGGACACGGTGAAGATTGCGAGAGGGCAGACTGTGTTCACGAAGGAGAAGCGACACATGAAAGGAAAACTTGTTGGCATCATTCTACTCGTGGCGCTCACAGCGTCAGTCTTGACAGGCTGCGATGATAAGCCTATGACGATAGAGGAAGCCGAAGATTTCTATCAACAGAACGAGACAGATATTCAAACCGTGATCCATTATTTACAAGCACTGGATTACGAGTCAGTAGGAATCTATATTGGTGAAGGTATTTACGAGGGAGACGATCAGTTGATCTTGAATCGTTCCTACACGATGCAGAAAAAGCCGCTGAAGGACGAACCGGTGTTTGAAGCGGCCAGTCGACTTCACGAGAATGGTTGTCATCAAATAGAATACGATACTGAAACAAACAGTGTGGACTTCCTTTTATGGAGGTCCGGAGAAGTCGGCTGCGGAATCGCATTATCCCTGGACGGCGTCCGTCCGCCAGCCGTGATTTATATGACTTCCTGTGTCTCCATGAAGGAAACCGGATGGTATTACTATGTGAGCGATTTTAACAAATGGAGACAACAGCAAAGCGACTCTCCGATTGACCCGTGAAGCGCCGTTTTTCCCTTGATTTCCGACAACAATCACCGTTTTCAAGCTAAAAGGTCAATCAGGGGACGGTTCAAAACCACTGAAAAAGTCAGCGGGATATAGCAAAACAGGCCGGGATATGGTATAATCGGAGCATCAAAGGAAAAGGGTGATA